>DAIMXP010000058.1:0-46933 GCA_036734945.1 Chloroflexota bacterium | reverse complement strand
GGCGAAACGGCTGCTGATCGCCCGGGGCCGGCGCTCCCGCCGGCAGCAAGCCCGGGCAGGGGCGTCCCCCAGCGCAATCTTGGCCGCCATTCGGCTGGTGTCACCGGCGGAGGATGCTGGCTGATACGCCAGCGTACAGGGATCTGCCAGCCCATGTCGTCATCGCTCCTTCGTCACCGACCGGCGCCGCTCACCTGGCCGGCGACCCGCCTCGTCGCCCGGCTCGCTGAGGTCCTCTCGTTCAGAATTTACCTGCTATTGACCTCCTGCTACCTCCATCCTCACCTCCGTGCTGCATCCTGATCCTCGGGCCAGTCAGCGCCGATCACGGCGCTAACCGACCCGAGCAGCGCGGCGTCGCCGTTGTCGTGCTCAACGCCACACCGTTAACCACTACACAGCGAGTGGACCTGATGCCGGAGAAGGGAGGATGGTGGTGAGCGGGGGTATCCTGGTCGCGCTTGACGGTTCCGCTGCCGCGGAAGCGGCCCTGCCCTACGCCCAGTTGTTGGCCCGAGCCCAGCGGCGGCGATTGCTGCTGGTCCGTGCCGTGGGTATTGTGGAAGGCGGCGAAGTCGACCGCGCAGCGCTCCACGGCGCCGAAGCCTACCTGGCTGCCGTCGCCGGCCGGTTGATGACGGGCACGGCGGTGGAAGCTGTCACCTTTGCTGGACAACCCGAGGCCGCCATTCTGGCCGAAGCGCGCCTGCGGCGGGTCGGGCTGATCGCCATGGCGGTTGATCCGCGCAGTCCGGCATGGGGCGCCCTCAGAGGCGTCACCACTCAGGCGGTGCTGGCCGCCGCCGATGTTCCGACGCTGTTCGTGCCGGTCAGGAGCGACGCTATGCCGACACCGCTGCCGATCCAGTCGCGCCGCATCCTCATCCCGCTCGACGGCTCCATCTTCGCGGAAGCTGCCTTGCCGGTCGGCCTCAGCCTGGCGCATGCACTCAGTGTCGGCGTGCTGCTGCTCTATTGCGTGGCGCCGGTGGCGGTGGCGACATCGCCCGCCGGCCGCCCGTCAGGCGCTAGCGGCCGGGGCGTTTCGCTCGGCGCGACCGAAGGAGGGGCATATCTAGCGGCGCAGCAGGCCCGGCTCAGGCGCCTGGAGCCGGGCGTTCCGGTCACGATCACCGTCGGGCAGGGGCCGCCGGGCGAACAGATCGTGCGCGCCGCCACAGAACACAACGTGTTGCTGGTGACTATGGCGACGCACGGTGGGAGCGGCAGTCACGGTACGCTCCTCGGCAGCGTTGCGGCGGACGTCTTGCAGCAGGGCGTTGTGCCCCAACTGCTGGTCCGCCCATCTGGAGCGGAGATGAAGCCGGCGGTGTACGTGGCCTGAGGGCCGTCTGCAGGCACGGTGGCACCGGGAGGAGCGGGCGTGGTAACAATTGGGGGTGCTGCCCAGGCACTGCAAACGAGAGGTGGGGGAGGACGACGTGCCTGTGATGGATGGTGAGCAACGCCGGGATACGGCGCCAACCCCGCCGGACAGATCGACCCTGGAGCGGCTCGTTCGCCAGCAGGCGCTGGTTCTAGACGCCGCGGCGGAGGGGATCATCAGCATTGACTGTGCCGGAATGATGACCTTTGCCAACCCGGCGGCGTCTCGCCTTACCGGCAACGCGCACGACGATCTGGTCGGTCGGCCCTTCCACGCCGTACTGCACCATGCCTACGCCGACGGCACGCCATATCCGGACGTGGCCAGCCCGGTGCTGGCCGTGCTGCAGGACGGTGCGGTGCATCAGGTCAGCGGGGAGGTGTTCTGGCGGCGCGACGGCAGCAGCTTCCCATGCGAGTACGTCTGCGCCCCAATTTGCGAAGAGGGCGGAGTCATCGGCGCCGTCATCCTCTTCCAGGACAGCACGACACGGCAGGAAGCAGCAGAACTGCAGGCGGTGCTCCTGGCGCGGGCGAACGCTGCCGAAGCGCGTTTCCGCAGTCTCCTGGAGTCGGCGCCGGACGCTATCGTCATCACCGACCGAACCGGCCGGATCGTCCTGGTCAACCGCCTGACGGAGGTCGCCTTCGGCTATCAGAGAGAGGAACTGCTTGGCCAACCGATCGAGCTGCTCGTGCCACTGCGCTACCGCCAGGGGCACGTCCGGCAGCGCGAGCGGTATGCCGTCGATCCCCATACGCGACCCATGGGCGCCGGCCTCGATCTCTATGCGCAGCGCAAGGACGGCACGGTTTTCCCTACCGAGATCAGCCTCAGCCCCGTGCAATCTGACGGTGAGAGATTGATCATCGCGGTCGTGCGCGACATCAGCGAGCGGCGCCGGGTGAGCGATGCGTTACGGGAGAGCGAGGAGCGCTTCCGCTTGCTGGTGCAGGATGTCAAGGACTACGCCATCTTTCTGCTCACGCCCGAGGGAGCCGTTGCCAGTTGGAACGCTGGGGCCGAGCGCCTGCTGGGCTACCCTGAGCTGGAGATCCTGGGTCAGCACTTCCGCCGCTTCTATCTGGCGGAGGACGTGGCGGCGGGCAAACCGGAGGAAGAGTTGCGGGAGGCAGCGCGCGAAGGGCGCTGCCTGGACGAGGGAGAACGCCTGCGCCGCGACGGCACGCGCTTCTGGGCCAATACCGTCATCACGGCGTTGCGCGATCCGCACAGACAGCTGCGGGGCTTCGCCAAAGTGACGCGCGATGTCACGGCGCAACACGAACTGGAACGCCAGAAGGACGAGTTCCTGGCCAACGTGTCCCATGACCTGCGTACGCCGCTCGGCGCCATCACCACCTCCATCGGGGCGGTGCTCGCCAACGCGCCGCCCGACCTGGCCCCCCGGCTGCATCGCCTGCTCGTCAACATCGATGGCGCGGCGGCGCGCATGGCCCAGTTGGTTGACGACCTGCTGGAGTTGACTCGCCTGCAGGCCAGCCGCGTGCAGTTACGCCTGGAACGGGTCGACCTGCGCCTGTTGGCCCAGCGTGCGGCGCGCACCATCGAGCCGATGGCGGAGGCACGCGGACAGCGGCTCGAACTCGTGTTGCCCAAACGGGCACTGTGGGCAGTGGTGGATGGGGCACGGTTGGAGCGGGCACTGCTCAACTTAATGAGCAATGCCCAGAAGTACGGACGGGACGGCGGCCTGATCCGCCTCGTCTTGCGGAGGCATGCCGGGGAGCGGCGCTTTCTCGTGACCGACGACGGCCCGGGCATTGCGCCGGCTGAACAGGAGCGTATTTTCGACCGCTTCTATCGCGCCCCGACTGCCGGCTTCAACCAGGGCAGCGGACTGGGGCTGCCCATCGCGCGGGGCATGGTCGAGCTCCACGGCGGCCAACTGTGGGTAGAGAGCACGCCCGGCCTCGGTAGCACGTTCGTGCTGGCCGTGCCCGCGTCACCGGTTGCGCGCGCACCGACATTCGAGGCCGTGAATTGACACAGGGAGACTGTTCGATCATTGCCAGTACTGCCATATTCTTCCGGTACTCTAGGGATATAGCGTGACGCCACGGTATACCCCCGTGGGGAGCGGTGGGTATGGACAAGAGAAAGGTGGCAGCATGTACGCCGAGCATTTACCTGTGCCGGCGGTACGTCCGCGCGGAGTGACCGTCGCCGGAGTGCTGCAGCGTCTGGTCTCGTGGGCGCCTCTCGGGCGATCCACGCAAACCGCGCCCTCCGATTGTGACGATTCCTATGTACCAGTTGTGACGATGGCACGTTCCCGAGAGTTCGTCCGCGGCAGAGTAATTGAAGAGCGTCAGGGTGTGCCGCTGGAGTATCCTGATTCCTGGTTCGCCGATTAGCGATTCGTCGTGGAGTTCCGTACCATAATATCCCTTCCTATTGGACCAAGATTGGACAATTCCGGCGTGTCCAATCCCATTCCGGCCCTTTCAGCTTGACACTTTGGGTTGCTACCAGAGGGAAATAATTGCAGGAGCGAAGGGACTCGAACCCCCGACCCGCGGTTTTGGAGACCGCTGCTCTACCAACTGAGCTACACTCCTCCGAGCGGCGGCGGCGGACCCGCTGCGCGACCGGTCACTATGATGATACCAGATAGGTCCAACAGGGCAACCTGTGGGATCAACGCCTGGTTTGGGGTTTGCCGTTGTCGGTGGTCAACGGGAAGTGCGGTTGCAGGGCGTGGAAGATGTTCGTGAAGAACGTGGCGACGGAGTGGGCCTGGGCTTCCGCTAGTTCCGGGTCGCCCAGGGCGAGCTCTGCCGCGTCGGACATGTGGTCCATCCACTTCAAGGTGACCTGGAGCGCCGCCTCGCTAATGGTGGTGGGGCGCCCTTCGCGTTGACCCGGCATGCCGCCGGGCGACACTAACTCGGCGCCACCCGGTATGGGGCTGAGGGCCTGGCTGGTCGGCTGCGGCGGACCCTCCGGCGGACCCGGCGGGTCGGGCGACTGCTCGCGCCCCTGCGGTGCGGTGTCTCCGCCCTCCATCAGCATCACTCTGCTCCTTTCGCCGCCCCATCGGGCGCGGCATCGCGTTGTAAACAGTGCATCAGTTCACGGTCGCGCCGCGCGGTCATCTGGGCGATGGCCTCCGGCGACCAGGTATAGATCCCGGCGCCGGCTTTGACGCCGGTGCGGCCGGATTGGGCGAGGTCGCGCAGGTGCGCCGCCGCATCATCGGAGCGATCCAGGTCGGCAAAGAGGTACTCGCCGATCTGGGACCACACATCCACGCCGGCGAAGTCCAGAACCTGGAACGGCCCCATCACCGTCAAGCGCCGGCCGACGGCGCCGGACATGATGGCGTCGATATCCTCTACGCGGCAGACGCCTGAACTGACCAGGTGGATCGCCTCACGTAAGAGCGCGGCCTGGAGCCGGTTGGCGATGAAGCCGGGTATCTCGCGTTGCAGTACGACCGGCTTCTTGCCGATTCCTTCCAGCAAGGCGCAGGTAGCGGCAACCGTTTCCGGCGAGGTTCGCACCCCCGGCACGATCTCGACCGGCGGCAGGAGGTAGGGCGGGTTGAAGTAGTGGGCGACGATCAGGCGCTCCGGGTGCTCCAGCCCGGCTGCCATGTCGGTGGCGCGCAAGCCGGAAGTGTTGCTGGCGAAGATGGCGTCTGCCGGCGCCAGCGTTTCCAGGCGGCTGTAGAGCGCCTGTTTGGCGGCCAGATTCTCGGTAATCGCTTCTACCACGTAGGTGGCGTCGCCGACGGCTTGCGCCATTACCTCGACGGGTCTAATCCGCTCAATGACTTCCCCTGCTGTTGCGGCATCCAGCATGCCGGCCTGCAAGAAGGGCTGCAGGTCGGTGCGCAGGCGTGCTCCCAGGTCTGCCAGCCGGCCCGGCTCGGTGTCGGTGATCGTGACCTCCTGGCTGCGCAGGGCAAAATCTAGCGCCAGGGCGTGACCCATCAAGCCGGCGCCAACGATGGCGATCTGTTCGTTTCTGGCCATACCGCCCGGCAGTCCCTTCCTCATCCCTGCCAGCGCAGGCGCGTCCCCATATTGTACGCGCTCGGCGGCCTGACTAGGCCACCGGCTTTGCGGTCGGCGTGTCGGACGGACGCCGGGCGGTTGTGGGCTGGGCTGAGGTCGTCGCCGCCACCGCTGTCGGCGACGGGGAAGCAGCAGGAGTTGGCGTGGCAGTTGGGACTGGGGTGGGCGTTGCCGTGGGGGTCGGCGTCGGCGTGGGTGTGGGAGGAATGATCGTGACCAGCACCGTGTCGGGCGTGATCGTCTGGACCGTGACGCCTGTCGGTAGGTTGATGGTCGGCGTCACCGTATGCTGGCCGGCGCCGAGACCGGTCACGTCGATGGTCATGCCGATGTCTTTGGGTTGGAGGCTCTTCATCGTCGCGGCGGACCCCTGCAGGGTGACGTTGATACTGCTGACGCTCAATTGCACCTGGCTGCCGGAGCGCACCCCGGTCACGTTGGGGGCGATTTGCAACACGGCGCTCGATGGGATGGCCTTGATCTGCACGGTAACCTTCACGTGGGCGTCACCGACAACGGAGGTGTCCTTAGGCGGTTGCACGGACACGGTCCTGGTCACATCGCCGGTCGCGTTGGACACATCCACAGCGTCGGTGCCGATGGAGGCCGGGGTGTTGTCGAGGACGCCCTGGTTGCCGACAAGCGTTGCCTGAGCGGGTGCAACCGTGATCCCTGCTATGACGTACCCTTCTGCTGGCTGACCGGTCACCGGCGGTACGACGGCAACGCTACGTATGGTCGTTGTTTGCTGGATGGACTCCGTGTAGCCGACGGTCTTGGGACTGATCTGCAGATTCAGGGTCGAGACATCCCCACCGGAGGCGTTCTGGGGCACCACCGGGGCGACATCGTGAAAGTTTCCTTTTCGGTTGTCCAACCGCACGACGATGATGGCCGTGGCGATCTGCTGCAAAGTGGTTTCCGGACCGGTGATCGTCACCTGGTTGGTGCTGTTGTCGAGCACCGGTGTGGAGTAGCCGTAGCCGTTCGGTGGCAGGCCTTGATACTGGATTTGAATCGGTAAGCTGCGGGTGGCAATGGTATCCAGCGTAACGGGCAAGGAGCGCGGAAACCAATCGGCGGGGGTCACTCCCGGTTCCAGGGAGACGACGGTAACAGGATACTGCATGGTGCCGGGACTCTTCTGACCACTCAGGTCGATGGTCGCCCGGAACCAGACTGAAGAGACACTGGCTTCCTTATCGGTAGGCACCTGTGCCTGCACTGCCACCTGGGGCACACCGTTCTGATTGGGCTGCGGTATCTCGATCAGGCCGCTCGGTACGCCGGAGACCTCGACTGGAATCGGGTTGGGTACGGGGACGGTGTGGATACCCGGCGTCGTCACTTCCGTTCGCCAGACCCACAGCCCAATCGCTGCGATGAAGGCAAACAGGAAGCGCATGCCGAGCGTGTGGACAACAAAGTACGACGACCCCTGCGCGTCTGGGGACTTAGGTAACTCCTTGATCAGCCCGGTTCTCCTTCACACGGCCGCGCCAAGGCAGGTGGACCAGGCGACGCAGTGATCTGCCTTCATGGTCATGCTCGACAGACTTGTCGATGCTGTCGGTACCGGCGGCCGTCCCCTGTTCATCGGCGCTGCCATGGCTGAGCAGCGCACCGGTGAGTATCATTCTGAGCCGGCCTTCGTCCAGGTTGCGGGTGAGTTGCCCGCTGATGGCGACGGAAATCGTGCCGCTCTCTTCGGAGACGACCAGGGCCACGGCATCGCTGACTTCGCTGATGCCCAGCGCAGCACGGTGGCGGGTACCGAACTGTTCGGCTTCCGATACCTCATCGGAGAGCGGAAAGAGGCAGTGGGCGGCGACGATGCGATCGCCCCGTATGATCACCGCGCCGTCGTGCAGCGGAGCATTCGTGAAGAAAATGTTGAGCAGCAGGCTGGCGTTGACCTGGGCATCCAACTGCTCGCCGCGGGCGATGATGTCGTTCAACCCGGTCTCCCGCTCGATGGCGATCAGTCCGCCGTAGCGGCGTTCGGAGAGGCGCACCGTTGCCTCGCAGACCTGGTCGATCGTGCGCGTGGCCGAATGGGACTGGCTGGTGCCCAGCGCCGTGAGTGGTCGCTGGATGATCGTGCTGGTGCGCCCCAGTTGCTCCAGGAGCCTGCGCAGTTCGGGTTGGAAGATAATGGGGATGGCGACCAGCAGCGCCGGCAGGGCCAACTGCAGCAGCCAGCCCAACACCTCCAGTCGCAGAAATTTGACCAGCACGAAGAGGCCGATCAGGACGGCGATACCGATGAGGATCTGGTCGGCCCTCGTGCCCTGAATCAGCATGAGCAGGCCGTAAATGATCAGGGTGACGGACATCACGTCGACGATGGAGCCCCATGTGACCTGTGTGAGCAAGCGAGAGAGTTCAGCCATGCGCTAGCCCCCGGCGGCAGGGCCCGGCGTCGCTGCCTCCATACTGTTGCTCAATTGCCGCAGGCGCGCCGCCACTGCCTTGTCCTGCGGGCGGCGTGCGGACAGTTGCCGGTACACCATGAGCGCTTCCTGCTGTCGACCTTCCCGGCTCAGGATCGCCGCCAACTGTTCGTAGGCCCAGGCGTCATCGGGCTGTAGTACCATGAGCTGCGTCAACGCCGCCACGGCTGCTGCCGGACTGTCTTGTTGCCGGCTGAGCAGGTACGTGGTCAGAGAGCGGAGTGTCCTGCCCGCAAGGTCGGGCCGGCCGTGGCGTAAGCAGAAGCCGACAAAGTGCTCCTGCACTTGCGCGTTGCCGGGGGCCTGGCGCATCAAGCGGTCGTAGGTGCGGAGGGCCGCCGATAGGTCGTCCATTTCGTCGTAGATTTGCGCGGCACGGAGCAGCCACTCGACGGACGGCTCTCGTCCCTGGCGCACGGCAATATCGGCTGCCCAGATGAGTTCCTGGGCTCCCTCGGCGGGCCGTCCCCGGCGAAGAAGGTGTTCGCCGTAGGCGGCGCGTCCATCGGCCAGTTCGGGAATCTGGGTAACGGCCATGGCCCAGAAAGCCAGAGCCATCTCGGACCGGCCACCGGCTTGCAGCCGGGCGTCGGCAGCGCGCAACACCGCCAGCGCCTCCTGGGGCTGCCCCGCCCGATGCAGCACACCGGCCAGCGCGAGGGCGGTACTGGAGCGACCGGAGTCGATCGCCAGCAGGCGGCGATACAGCGCTTCGGCCCGCTTCCACTGTGCTGTGGCCGCCGCCTCCGCCGCCAGGTCGCGGAGCTCGGCGGCGGCTTCCGTCGTGTCACCGTCTTCCAGCCAGCGAGCGACAGCCTGTTCGCGCAGTGCCGAGTCGCCGACGATGCGGCCGAGCAGTCGCCGGGTCGGCGCCAGGTCAGCGCACGGTTCGCGCAGGAGCGCGACGGCTTCGATGGACCGGAGCAAGGCGATCGCGGCCACCGGTTGGTCCGCGCTGACGTAGCCGGCGGCGATGTCGATGAAGGGCCGCAGGCTCATGCTGTCGAGCGCCAGGGCATCGTAGGAGGCATCGAGCGCGGCAAACACGAGGCCGTGCGCCAGATATTGCCGGGCCTCGGAGAGCAAATCGCTGAACGGCCGCAGGGGAACGGCGTCCTCAGCCTCTTCCGCCGCTTCGATTTCCGCTCGCCGGGTAACAAATTCCTGCGTGTGGCGTTGCTCCAGGCGGCGGGTCTGGTCAGCGAGGTCGCGCCGATTGTAGCGTAGCAGCAGACTGTTGAGCGCGCTGTACAGGACCGAGGCGCGGATGCTGTCGCCGGTACCCCGCGCTGCCTCGGCGCTGATTTCGTAGACGTCCATCAGCATGGGGAGCTCGTGCGGGGTGACGGCGGAGAGGTCCAGCGACTCGATCAGCCGGCTACTCTGGTCCAACGCCGTCTGGTAGTCTCCGGCCTCCAGGTGGGCGCGCGTCAGTTCCTGCCATGCCGCTGACTCGTCGGCCTTATCGACGACGGGAGCCAGCAAGCGGATAGCGTCCTTGGGCCGCCCTTGCAGCCGGTAGGCGCGTGCCAATTCGATCAGGATTGCCGGGTCTTTGCCGCCCAACTCCACGGCGCGCTCCAGCAAGGGGAGTGCGCCTTCGCGGTCGCCCCGCAGGATACGCAATAGCCCCTGTTCGGAAAGCGCGTTAACGTCGCCCGCAGGTGCTGGGGCGACCACGCTGTCTGCTGCCCGCACTGTACTGATCTTGGGCCACCTCTACCTTGCCCACATGCCACGTCCTGCCATCCTACCGTGCCACCCGCTCCATTGCAATGCAAAACGGCTGTTCGTCATCCCCCATCCGCTTTCCCTCTAAAGTCAGGTAGGGTGGCAGCCGGCGGCAGAGGGCCTGGAACTCCCTGGGCGTCAGGCTTTGCTTGCCGTCGCAGAGGGCTGTCGATGGGTCGGAATGGACTTCCAGGATCAACCCATCGGCGCCGGCGCTCACGGCGGCACAACTCATGGTGGGCACGAGGTCGGCGCGGCCGGTGCCATGACTCGGGTCAGCGATGACCGGTAGGTGCGTTTCCAGATGGGCGAGCGCAATTGCAGTGGCTGCTGGGGGCGGTTAGCCGCCCTGTACTCCCATCGCCACGACGTGCGGCCGGTAGCTAAACCAGCGCCAGCACCACGTCGCAGCGACGCACCGCGCCGCCGGTATCACGGTTCCACGACTCCAAATAGTGCGGCGCATTGCCGCTGTTGCGAATGTAGCAGAAGTGGGGGGAGGTGTCAAATTCCGCCAAGATCTCGTGACACAAGTCCGCCGCAAAGGCATATAAGCGACCGAGCCCCGTAGGGGCAGGCCCCCGTGCCTGCCCTTTCTCCGGTTGCAAACATCGATCAATGGTCGAAAGGCGAGCCGGGCAGGCACGGGGGCCTGCCCCTACGGGATACACCGGCTGGTAGTTAAGCGGCGGACAGCAGCATCGCTATTTTCCAGGGCACGGGACTGCGGATACCGTTACGCCCCTATACCAGCCGGCCCAAGCAGCATCGATCGCATTCCCGCCAGCAGGGCCAGCTCGCTGACCGCGACCATCACGAGAAGGGCGGGCGCCACCCGGTTGTTGCCGAGCGGCCGGTGCGCCACTCCGGCCAAACCTCCCAGAGCGCTCAGCGCGATGCGGTTGACACCGACCAGCACACCGAGGAGACCGGCATTGCTCAGCAGGGCGACGGGATAGAGCGTCCAGGATGCGGTCGACCAGATGACGACGTAGGCGGCCAGGGCGGCGCCGAGAAAAGGAACCAAATCGGACGGGCGCTCCAGCGGCGGCCGCCGATCAGCAGCGCCAAAGCGGGCGCGGGCGATGACCGGCGAGAGGAGCAGGACGAGGGCGACGCCGGCGCCGAGACCGCTGGCGAGACGCAGGGCGTTGGCGGGTGCATAGGGGTGAGGCAGGGCCAGGTCAGTCGCTACCGAGTTGAGACCGTCCAGGCCCATCAGGGCGATCAGCGCGAGCAGCACGGCGATCAGCCATGGTGGGGGTGGCAGCATCGCCCGTTGCCGCCCGCGGGCGCGAAGGATGCCGAAGGCCAGCGCTGCCCCGCTGTAGATGCCGGTGTTGCGGGCGCAGAGCGGCAGTGTGACGCCGCCCGGCGCCAGCATGTGCGTCGGTAGTTGGGCGCAGATGCCCGAATCGAGCACGCGCAGGGCGTTGAGGAACGGGACGCCGAATGGGATGAGCAGGAGCAGGAGCGCAAACGGCCCGAGTGCGAGAGGACGAGCGCGCTCAGCGACTCGGCGCATGGCACCGATCCGGCGTACCCTGTGCCATGACGCGCTGCAAGCTCGCACGCAGGGTCGCTGCGGTGATGCGGCCTTCGTCGAGGACGACACCCTGGTAGCACACCACGGGGATACGGAAGCGGTAGGCAGCGGTAAGTTGCGCGTCGTCAAGGATATTGGCGGTGCTGACCTGGAGGCCAAACTCCGCTGCCAGCGCGCTGACCAGCGGCTTGGCGTCATCGCAGAGGCAACAGCCCGGCTTCCCGTAGATCACGATGTCACGATCAGACAGATCGGCGGCGGGCATCTCGGCGCTGGTTGTTGTGTTGCTCACGCTTTGACCTCCGGTGCAGCAGCCTCGCTCTCCGCCAGGCGATCCAGAAAGGCGCGCACGCGTTCGTCGGCGCGCTCTAGGAGGGGCTCGCCATGGCCGAAATAGCACTGGTCGTAACGCAGATGGCGTAGCGCTTCAAGGCTGGCGCGCGCCTGTGCCGGGTCATCGCTGAAGCCCGCCGGCGATACAGCCAGCTCCCCGCGCCGGTTGACCAGGGCATCGCCGACGAAGAGGATGCCGGCGTCCGGCAGGTAATAGCAGACGTGACCGGCCGTGTGCCCGGGTGTTGCCAAGACCTGCAGGCCGCCGCCCTCCGGCAGCACGTCGCCATCGTCCAACAGCCGGGTCACCTTACTCGGCTTGTATAGCTTGAGCAGCAGCCAGCGCGCGAACTTGCCTCCTTCACCACTGAGGCGCGGCTTGTTCGGCGGCGTGGCGCCCTGGATGATCGGCGCGTCGGCGCGGTGTGCCGCGACGACTGCTGGACTCTGACGTTGGATGGCGCTCAAGGCGCCGGTGTGATCGATATGCCAGTGAGTGAGGGCGATCAGCGCCAGGTCCTGGGGAGCGACACCCACGCCGCGCAACGCCCGCCGGATGTTGCCGGCCTGACCGCGCATGCCACAGTCAATCAGGACCGGCTGTGGTACGCGCAGCAAGAAAACGCCGGCGCGCACGCCGGGCAACTGCACCACGGGCGCCGTGAGGACCGTTGGCATGGTTAGCGCTCGGCCGCCGCTGTTTCGGCGCCGGCAACGTCAGGTGCGTTGCCGGCGGGAGCGGTGGCCGGTGGCGTGCTCACGGTTGCTGCTGCCGGCTTCTCAAGTGTCAGGCGGCCACCGGCCCCGGCAGCGAGCGCGGCCGCGCTGAGCGCGATGCTGGGTCTCCGAACAGCGGGTAACGGCGGCGGCGCGGCCACGTCGGCCACTCCGGCCACGTGTGTGACGTCGTCCTGAGCCTCCGCCGCTGCCGGGTTGATGGTGGCAAGGGGGGGCGTGAAGTCGGCGCTGGGGGGCAGATAGGCTGGTGTGGCCGGTGACGGCGTCGTCCAGGATTGGGTCAGCGTTTCGTTGGCGATGCGGCTGACGTCGGCCACCTGCTGTTGCACTTCGTCACGGACTTGCTGCATCTGGGCCAGCGGCTCCTGCAGGGTCGAGCCGAGAGACGACTGCAACTCACTGGACATGCGGCGGAACTCGCGCAGCCCACGCCCGGCGCCACGAGCGAGTTCCGGCAGCTTTTCCGGTCCGAAGACCATGAAGGCAATGACGAACAGAATGAGCAGTTCCGGTGCGTGACTGAATCCGAGCATTGCCTATCGTCTCCTCGTTCTCTGTGCGGTGTCGCGGCCCCTAATCATTGGAGAACCGCTCTTCCTTCCAGGGGTTGGCCTCGTTATGGTAGCCGTGGCGTTCCCAGAACCCCAGTTCGTCACGTTGCACGAACTTGAGGGCGCGCAACCATTTGGCGCTCTTCCAGAAGTACTTGCCGGGGATAATCAGGCGAGCCGGGTAGCCGTGCTCCGCCGTGAGCGGCTTGCCCTCATAGGTATCGGCGATCAGAGTTTGCGGGTCGGCCAGCACCTCCAATGGCACGCTGGTCGTGAACCCGTACTCGCTTTCGGCCACCACGAAATACGCGCGCGCAGTTGGCTTGATCTGAGCGAGGAGCGCCTGCATGTCGGCGCCCTCCCAGGGCGTGTCCAGCTTGCTCCAGCGGGTCACACAGTGAATATCGAGTGTCACCTGCTGACGCGGCAACTGGCGAAACTGCTCCCAGTTGACCTCAAGCGGCGTCTCTACTTCACCGTAGAGCCGCAGATTCCAGGTCTTGAGGTCCACGCGCGGTACCGGGCCGTAGTGCAACACGGGGAAGTCGCGCGCCAGCGACTGGCCGGGAGGAATGCGTTCGGCCAGCGCCGCAACCGGGGCAGTACGCCGGAAAGGATTGATTGCCACAGCAGCGGCCTCCCAGACGATGCAAAGTATCAGTATACCTGCCA
This sequence comes from Chloroflexota bacterium, assembly GCA_036734945.1. Lineage (GTDB taxonomy): Bacteria > Chloroflexota > UBA4733 > UBA4733 > UBA4733 > UBA4733. Next base: position 33,479 of record DAIMXP010000058.1, on the reverse strand, counting down.
GCGCCGTCCGCAGCCTCGGATGGCACAGCATTGCCGTCCACACTCGCTACGCTGACCTCACCGAGGATGATCCACACTTCGTGAGACCGTGCGGTCCGGGGCGATCAGGCCGGTGCGACGCCGGTCTTGAGCAAGAGCTCAATCTCCCGGCGCAACTCGGGCGCGATCTCGCTGGCACGCTTGGCGCCTTTGTAGACGGGGTCCAACACCTTGTTGCTCACCTGAATCCAGAGGTCGTGGTAGCTGCCCCAGTAGGAGCCATAGTGGTCCCCCGGTACACGCAAGAAGGGGGCAGCTAACTCATCGACGAGGACCTGGCGTGAGGCTTTGTCCGGCGGCTTGCTCAGGCCGACGAAGAGCGGCAGCAGCGACTTGCGCATCGGCTGCATCTGCCCAGCTTCTACCAGCATGCGCTGTCCAGGATCCGAGAGCGTCGCCCAGTAGAGCCATTGCCAGGTGGCATCTTTCACCTTTGACGTTGCCAGCATCGCCAGGGGGGAATAGTGGCCGCCGGCCACCTCCTGCGTGTGCTTCGGCGTTGGCGCCGTGCTCCAGGGGATGCCGGCGCTGTTCATCCGGCCCAGCAGCCAGACGCCTTCGTAGCCGATGGCGACGTTCTTCTGCTGGATGCCGAAGGTTTGCCCTTTCTGCGGGTAGGCCGGGCTGGCCTTGATTTGATAGCGAGTCCCCATATCCGCTTGCAACTGGATGGCGTCGATGGCGGCGCTGCTGTCCAGCGGCGCCGTGCCATCCTTATTCAGCAGTTCGCCGCCGTAGCTGAAGATGAGGTTGGCCTGGCCCCAGGCGTTATTGGTCTCGAAGCCATAGCGGGAAACCTTGGTGGGATCGAAGCCGGACTGCACGGCGGTGCGTCCGTTCTGATCGACCGTCAACTGACGCGCTAATTGAATCAGCTCGTCCCAGGTCATGCGCCTGGTCGGATCAGGCACTGCGACGCCGGCCGCCTGGAACAGATCATGGTTGAAAAACAGGGCGTAGGCGCCGGAATCCCAGGGTAATCCCCAGCGCTTGCCCTCGTAGGTCATAGCAAACCAGCTATTCGGCTCGAAGTCGGCCTCTCGGAAGTCCTTCTCCTTGGCGAGATAGGCGTCCAGGCTCTCCATGGTCTTGTTACGGACGGACGTGCCGAGGCTACAGTCGCACTCGAAGACGGCGTCCGGTGGCGTGCCACCGGCGATTTCCGCCTGAAGCTTCTGGTACCAACTTCCCGGCACGTCCTGGAAGCTCAGGGTGATGTTCGGGGCCGTCTTGTTGAACTCGTCGGCCTGAGACCGGAAAAGCTTGAAGATGTAGTCGTCGCCGCGTGCCAGGAAGTTGATAGTCACGCCGCCGTTTGCCGGCGCTTTGGCGGCGACGCTGCTGGCCGCAGACGTGCCGGAGCGCGCCGCCGACGCGGCGCTCGTGCCGTCACGAGCGGCAGCCGCGCTGCTGCTCGTGACAGCGCTGACGGGAGCGGGCGTGCTGGCCTTGGGCGCGCCGCAAGCCGCCAGGGTAGCCGTGAGCGCCAACCCTGCGACTGCAGCGAGCGCCTGGCGCCGGGTGATGGGGCGATCACCAGCGCAGCGGATACCGCGTGTCAAGGTCGCCGAGTGTGCATCCATCGTCCAATCCTCTTTCCCTTGGGTAGTCTACACCGCCATGATATAGGAACAATCACCCGAATCTCAATGCGGCGAGCCGGACCCGCCCGAGCCTACCTGGGTAGTTACGTTCATATGGTGAAACGGCCTTGCCTTCGCCCGTCCGGTCACTGACTGCCGGCGAGGATCGCGTTGATCTGCGGAATGATCGCCTCGAAGGCGGCTTTGGCCGACTGCTGGCCCAACGCGACCGGGCCAAAGGCCTTGTCGACGGCGCTCTGCACCGCCGCCGACTCCTTGATCTTTTCGAAGCTGGGGTTTACCCCGTACGGCAAGCCTTCAACGGGCACGGCGCGGTAGGCTTCCGGGAACGTGGTCTGTTGCGTTGCCGACCATTGTTCGAGTGACGTCAGGCTGGGGAAGGCGCCGTAACGCTCGTTGATGCCCTTTTGCATCGCTGGTGACACCAGATACTGAATGAATGTCCATCCCTGATCAAGGTGCTTCGCGCCTTTGAAGATGGAGTAGCCATCGGCGAAGTAGGTGTTGGCCGACCGGTTGCCGCGGGGTAGCGGCGCCAGGCCCCAGTTGAAGGCCAGCTTCGGCTTGAAGTTCTGCAGATCCCACGTCCCCGCTTCCTTCATTGCCGCTCGTCCCTGGGCAAACACGTCGTCGCCGCCGGCTTCCTTGCCCACCGGTCCGCTGTGAACCGACGGCAGGAACTGGTTGACGGCTTGCTGCAACAGGGCAATGCCGGGACCATTCGGATCAAGCGCCACCTTGGTGCGGTCCGGCGTCAGCCAGTGTTCGCCGTAGTACCATGGATACTGGTTGTTGCCGGCCAGCCCGCCCAAGCCAAAGGCCTTGGTGACACTGCCCTCTTGTTGCGTGAGCCGGTGCGCGATGTCAAGAAACTTGGTCCAGGTCCAGGAGGTATCGTCCCACTTCAACGGCGGCAACTCGACGCCTGCCGCATGGAAGATGTCCTTGTTGTAGTAGATCACGTAGTCATTGACCCGGTAGGGGATGCCCCAGAGTTTGTTATCGACGGTGACGTACTCGATCGACAGGTCGTAGAAGCTCTTTGGATCAAGCTTGCTGGCGGCAGCGAGCGGCGTCAACTCGGTGAACATGCCCTTGTCGACAAAGGCGTGCTGATACCAGGCGGTCACGTCCGGCGGCGTGTCGGCCGCCATCATGACCTCCGGCTTCGTGTAGCGATCCGCATAGAGATAGATGATCAGGTCGACCTTGATGTCCGGGTGCTGCTGCATGTAGGGCGTGAAGACGTGCTCCTGATACCAGGCCTGCAGCTCCGGGTTCATGATCGCCAGGAGCGATACGGTCACTCCTGCCTTGTTCTGGGCGCCGCTCGAGGCTGTCGGCGCGGCGGCCGAACTGGAGGCAGTGGCGACACTGCTCGTGGCTGCCTCGCGACCGGTGGGCGTACTGGTCGACGTCGTCTGCGCGACTGTCCCGGCCGCCGTGCGCGCGGTGGTCGGCGCGCTGGTGCTGGTGGAAGTCTGGCTGGTCGTGGTCTCACAGGCCGCCAGCAGCGCCAAACTGGCTGCGCTTGCGCCAGCGAGACGCAATAGTTGGCGGCGCGCGTAGCTCTTGTGTGCTGTGCTCATTTCCGATCCCTTTCGTGACAGACACTTCGAGCGAGTGTCGGGAACGTGTGCTGCCTGGCGCGTTCCTTCCCCCACACGAGGCGTCCACTCCTAAACTCGCAATCCCTGACGGCCCGGCACACCACCGGGCGCAGCGGCTCAACACGTATCCCCAACCCGGCACCCTCGACCACGTCGCGGCAGTGCAGCGTGGCCGGTTTCAGTATGACGTCACTACTTCCTGAATGTGGTCCGAGTAGCGAGCCTACCGTCAGGCGGGCGCAGGTACTGTCATGCACGGCGCGACCGAAGGAACAGGAGCACGCCACAGGGTTCGACCGAAGATTAGCACTGCCTGGCGGGTGGGGGCAATGGAGAAACGTGCGTGTTTTAGCAAAATCGTTACCAAATGCACTGCCCCAACAAAGGTGAAACACACCCTATTGATTTAGTGGTGCGTCTGTCAAGTCTCCGGCTCTTTCGGCTCCTCTGGCGGCGGCGACGCGACGGGCCAGAGGCTCGCGCTCCCAGCGTAGCCACCGAGCGGCCGGTGATGGAAAAACGCTAGCGGACTTGGTAGATGCACCATTTGGCCACAGGCGCGATTTAGGGTGGCCGCCAGAGGGTTGAGGTCGCAGACGAGGTTTAGATTCGCGCTTCGCCAATGTTCCAGCGCTCGTCGATGGGCTGCTGGTAGACTGCCTGTTTGCCATCTTCGATATCCGCTACACGCATGACCTGGTTAGCGGCGGCGGATTCGTAGATCGCGTAGGCGATGGCCTTCGCATGCAAGCCGGCCTCGCCATCTGTTTCCGGCTGTCGCCCGTCGCGGATACTGAACAGGAAATCGCAAACTTCGAGGGCAAAGCCGTCCGTGAGGCCGAAGGGGAACAGACGCTCCCGCTCATCGGGGGGCAGGGCGTTCAGGTACTGTTCGTAAAGGTCGGCGAGCCGGTACTCGTGGCCGTCGCGGCGAGTGAGGGTGGCGGAGAGCCGTGGCCCGTGGAAGGGATTGCCGCGGTCGCTGAGGGCGCCCTCGCTCCCGTAGTAGATCACGTTATTCATCGGCGCCGGCATCGCCCGGTTGATCACTGTCCAGGTACCGGTGACGCCGTTGCGGAAGTTGAGCAGCGCCGTGAAGGTATCCTCGCGCGTGTCCGCCACCTGTTCCTCTCCTTTGCGGAACGTTCCCTGGGCAAAGCGCCGGACGCTGCCGTAAACGGTGTCGCACTCGCCCCACAGGTAGCGCATCGTGTCGCAAAAGTGGGCGCCGGCATCCAGCACCGGGCCACCGCCGCCCAGCAGTTTGTCGAAACGCCAGACCCACGGCTGGTTGGGGTTGAAAGTGCGATCAGTGGTCGCTTGTACGAAGAACACCTCGGGCGTCCCCAGCATTCCCTGCTGATGTATGGCCCAATGGGCAGTGCGCGGACCTGGCATGCGCCGGACCTGCTCGGCGGTCGCCAGGATGACGCCGGTCCGCCGGCTGGCGGCGATCAGTTGCCTGGTCGCCCTGATGGTGATGCCGACCGGCTTCTCAATCTGGACGTTGACGCCGGCTTCCATGCAGGCGATGCCGACGGTGTGGTGCAGGAAGTGGGGCAGACAAATGTCGGCGCCGTCGATGCCGCCGTCCCGGAGCAACTCGCTCACGTCACGGTAGATTCGGGGACGCTCTTGACCCCATTGCATGGCAATGGCAGCGACCTGCTCAGCGCGAGCGTTATCGGTGTCACAAACCGCCACCAGATCGAAGAGTTGTGGGTCCTTCTCCTTGAGGAGACCGTAGCCACGGACATGCAGCCGCGCGATGCCGCCGCAACCGATCAAAGCCAGCCGGAGTCGCTCTGTCATGCTGTCATTGCTCTTCTCGTCTCCTTCTTCTTCCGAACTGCGCCCCGCAGCGATTAGGCGTGTCTGTTGCTCGTGCGAACGCCGGGACACACCTCATTCCCCGTGAACCGCCCAGGTGACGGCGTTGACCAGGATCTGTTGGACTTCCGCCTGGCAATAGACGGCGTAGGTTTCGTGGCCGGGTTGGAAGTAAAAGATTCGCCCCTTGCCGCGGGTCCAGCAGCAACCGGAGCGGAATACTTCACCCTGCGCAAAGGACGAGAGGAAGATCAATTCGTCAGGGGGTGGCACGTCAAAGCGCTCGCGATACATCTCCTCTGCCGGAATGATGAACTGGAGCGGCACCCCACGCGCGATGGGGTGGTCCGTTTCGACCACGTAGATGTGCTCTGCCAGGCCGTCCTCGCGGTAACCGCCCAGCTTACACGTGGTGCCCAAAAGCGCCATGAACGGTCGGGACTTGTGGGCCGAGTGCAGGGGGATCAAGCCCATGCCGCGCTCAGTGACGTGCCGTAGCACTCGCGCCACGCTCTCGTCGTTCACATTCTTGTGCCGTTTGTGGCCCCACCAGAGCAGCACGTCGGTCCGGGCGAGCGCTTCCTCGCCGAGACCCTGCTCGTCATCTTCCAGTTGGGCGATGCCCGCATCGATTCCGGCAGCCCGCAGCCCCGCCGCCACTGCCCCGTTAATGCCGTCTGGATAAATGGCGACCGGTTCCGTTCGTTCCGACCACACCAAGGCTCGAATTGATCCAGCGGTCATTGCTTGTCCCTTTCTCCAGTGGTGGTTCTCTCATCGGTGACGACAGACGGTACAGGTACGCTAACCTTGCCATTCCCGCTGGCCCGGCACACTACCCGGACAGCCGCTCAACACGTATCACGAATCCAGCGTCCTCCACCTTCTCGCGTTAGTTCAGCGTGGCCGGTCTCCGTTCGTGACATAGGCCGCGATTCTCTGCGTGATGGTCCCAGGCACCGTCAGCACGACGGGTAAGGAGGAATGTATCATGGCATGCGTTGCATCCTCTTTCTATGATGCCGATCGCTTGTCCAGCACCGCCTGGCAGTTCTGAGGAAGTTGAAGGCGGTATCGGTGTGCTTGCTCACTGTTGTAATGCCCAAGACGTGCTCGTTGAGCATACTGCGCCGTTTGTCGCCGGCCTTGACCACCGGTGTCAGGACGAAGTCGCTACTGAAGTTCTTGTAGGTGGTGGTGTGGGCGCCAATACGATAGGGCCAGCCATCCACGGCGAGTAACGTCTGCGCCCCATAGAGGGCATGCTGTTTGATGGCTCCGGCCGTCGGCGTGGGTGATGCTGCCCGTTACGCCGCCGCTGTGGAACTTATCGGCGATGTGGAGCGAGGCAGCGGTGCCGCCGGCATTGATGTCGTATACAGCGGTCAGGGGGTGGAGCGTCGCAGTCGTCGTCGGGGTGGGCGTATTGGTTGGCGTGGCAGTGGGCGTGCTGGCGGCGGTCGCCACCGGCGTGTTGGTCGCCGTCGGCGTGGGGATGGCCGTCGGCGTGGGCCTGGTTGACCTCGTAGTCCATTTCCCAGCTATCCGGCCGCCGCATCTGGGTCAGCGTCTGGTTAGATGTGCCGTCGCAGGCGATGTTCGGCTGGGCAAACGGTTGCGCTGCCTGGTAGTTCCAGTTGCAGGTCCACTGGTGGACGGCATTGCACCTAGCTCCCCTGCCCCGCCAGCAGCGCGTTGACCTGCGGTACGAGGGCGGTGAGCACGTCGTGGGGGGTGCCTTTGTTCTGCCAGAGGGTGGTCATGGCCTTGCCGATGGCGGCGGAGACATCGGGCCAGACCGGCGTCATGGGCGGGAAGAAGCGTGATGTCGCAATCTGGTCGATGATCAGTTGATTTTCTGTCGGCGGCATCTCGTCGTTCAGGAACTGCGACGATTCCACGACAGACTTGCGCTGCGGTACGCCGATTTGCGGCGCCAGTTGCATGCGCAGGAGGTGGCCGGCCGTACTCTCCATGAAATCGGCAGCCTGGAAGGCCTCGGCCGGGTGTTTGGTTTGCGCCCACACGGCCACGGCGTTGGAGGTCATATCGGAGATGCGTCCCGCCGGACCGGCCGGAAACGGCGCCAACTTCCAGCTAAAGTTGTGAATGGTCTGGCCGAACTCGCCGCCGGAGAAGCGCTTGTCCAACACCATCGCCAGTCCGGCCGCTTCAAAGCGCTTGTCCGGCGCGAGCTTCGCCGCCTCGGCCGGCTGCGGCGCGACCTGTTGCTTGTAGAGCGTGTCTTGCAGCCAGGTGAAGGCGGTGATGGCCGCCGGACTATCCAGCACACACTTGGTGAGGCTGCTATCGAGGACATCGCCACCGAAGGAAAAGAGGAACGGCGCCCAGGCTCCCTGTGGCGCGGCGTAGCCGTAGACGCTGGTGCTGCCGCCCGCTGTCCGGGTCAGCCTGGTTGCCGCCTCCAGGAAGGCGTCCGTCGTCCACGCCGCGGCATCCTTGAGCGTACCCGGCGGCGGCGCGATGCCGGCTTGCTGGTACATGTCGGCGTTGTAGAAGGTTGCGGTGGGAGCACCCTCGCGCGGGATGGCGAAGATCCGGTTGTGGTACAGGTAGGCGTTCCAGACCACCGGGAAGAAATCATCAGTGTGGAAGCTGGTGGATTGATTGACGTAGGCGGTCAGGTCCAGAAAGACACCTTTCCCCACCGCAGAGGCGTAGTAGGAACTGCTCAACTGGAAGAAGTCGGGGGCAACGCCGCCGGCGATCATCGTTTGCAGCTTGGTGGGGATCGCTCCCAGAATGTTTGTAACAGGCAGATAGTTGACGTGAATAGCGGACTGTTGCTTGTTGAAGGCGTCAACCTCGGCCGTCTGGCTCTTGATATTGGCAAGCGTATCTTCACCGCCCCAGGTCAGCGTAATGGCGCCGGCAGCCGGCGGCACCGTCGCTGGTAACGGTATTGCGGACGACGCGGCACGCGATGTGGCCGCAGCAACCGATGACCGAGTCGCGGTGGTCGCACTACTCGCGAGCGAGGCGGTGGTGGAGGCCGACGGCGCAGCAGCGCAGGCGCCTAGAGCAGCCCCGATCAGGGGAAGCACCCCGGCTGCGGCGAGAACGCGCCGTCGCGAAAACTGTAGCGTCGCCATTGCCATCCTCAGTCCTTTCCGTCACACGCTGGCCCCAATACGGTTCAGAGATGCCTGAACACCAGTGCCGACAAGCCCCCAGGACCGCAGTCCTGTCTTTGGGTCGGGGGCGCCCTCTGGGCCCGCAGTTGCGACACCAAACTAAACCATATTGGGCTTAGCCCTGGGACAACCCGCATGGACCTCCCCTTTCTGACGACTGTGGCGCTGCAGGCGCACAGCAACCGGCAGCACACGCCACCTGGAATCTACGGCGCCCCTCAGTGGGGAGCAATGGAGAAACGTGCGTATTTTAGCAAAATCGTTACCAAATGCATGGTAGCGCGCCGGCCAGAGGCGCCGCTGGGGGACGCTTGGGTGGCAGCGTGGCGCCCAACCCGGTCACCACGCCCGACGCGGTTTCGCGGTTTGCTCCCTCAGTCAGGCAGGCGTCGCATGTCGTACACTGGCGGCACTGCTTTCCGCGACGACGGAGGTTCGTGTGGCATGGCTGAACTGACCGCGGCGCCAGGCGAGGGAGGGTCGTCGCCACTGCCACCGGCGTTCAAGCACGAGCACGAGCGCTGCATCATTGCGTTGCTGCCCCGGCTGGCTGCGGGCGTCCTGCAGGTCGTATTGTCTGAAACCGGCGCCGCGACGCCTGTCGACGGAGAGGGCACGGTACCGGAACTTGAGCACGCCCCGTGCCATGCCCACCCGGTCTACGAGATCTGCTGGCTTCTGGAGGGCCGGTGCGTGCTGTGGTTCAGCGGCGAGGAGGTGACCCTGGATTCCGGCCACGCCTGCATCGTCCGGCCGGGTGAAGTGCATCAATTGCGTCCGACGCCGCAGTTGGAGCCGTTCCGCTCGGTGTGGTGGCAATTCACCCCTGAAGGCATGATGTTTTACTACGACATCTTTGCCGACCGGCGCCACCGCGCCAGGGAGGGCTTCGTTCCGCTGGCAACATCCGCCGTGCCCCTGCTCGAAGCGGCGCTGCGGGAACTGACAGAACGGCGGCCCCACTACGAACTCTTCGTCCGGACCGCCTTGCTGGAGGTCGCGGCGCGCACCCTGCGCAGGCTGGCGGAGCGCCCGAAAGCACAGGCAAGCGCGCCCCCGCCCCGCGCGAACTTGCACGTGGAGCGTCTGCTCCAGCACGTGCAGACCCATCACGGGCCGGAGCAGACGCTGGAGTCCCTGGCAGCAACGGTTGGTCTATCGCCCAAGTATCTGGCGAACCTCTTTCACCGCCAGACCGGTCGGACCGTCATTGCCTATGTCAACGAGATGCGCCACCGCGAAGCGCAATCTCTGCTGCGGACCACGAACCTGGACATCGCCGCAGTCGCCCGCGCCGCCGGCTTCGACGATCCCAACTACTTCAGCCGGACGTTCAAGATGCGTGAAGGTTGCTCGCCTGTGCAGCATCGCGCCGTGTCTGCAAGGCTGGTATCCCCTGGTCCCTTACCGTAAGGCACGCCGCCGTCAGAGCTTGAATCCGGCGAAGGGGAAGTAGCCGGCGAAGCCGTAGAGGATGGCGACGATATAGCCGATAGTGACGGAGCGCGGGATGCGTGGGTCGGCAAAGAGCTCGGCGCTGGCGAGGGCGATGGCGGGCACGGCCGGCAGCATGTAGTAGATGTAGGCGATCCGGTGGTCCAGCACGGTCGCCGGGAGGAAGGGCAGGTAGGCCAGCGCAAACCAGACGAGCGCCAGCAGGGCGTTGCGGTTGTCGCTGCCACGGAGACGGGCCAGGGCGTAGGCGAGCGCCAGCGGCAGGCCGGCGATCAGGTAGGGGTTGAGCGCGCCGCGGAAGAGGATCGAGTCGAACTGGCGGATCACATTGTCCTGGGGACAGGGCACGCCGTCCCCTAGCGAGACGCCGCAGATAGTCACGGTGACGCGCAGGTACGGAATCTGGACCTCGTTGATCAGCCACTCCCAGGGCCAGCTCTCGATGCCGGTCGGTCCGTGGGAATGCGTGAGTTTGGTGCCGTAGGACCAGATGCTGAGCAGGTGCGTGATGGGGTTGGTGTAGGTGCTCCAGCGCAGGTCGAGCAGCCAGAGGGCTACCAGGAAGCTGGCTAAGTAGACGACGCCCATGACTACGGTGCGCAGGGCGCGTTGCCGGACGAGCTTCCATGCCGGGCGCTGGTATAGGGTGAGGGCGACCGCGTACACCAGCATGATGGCCGGGCCATACAGGCCGTACTCCTTACAGAGCGTGCCGAAGGCGAAGGCCAGGCCGGCCAGGATGGGCCGGCGCTGCAGGAACCAGGCAGCGCCGGCGACCATGCCGAGTACCATGAAGATATCGAGGATGCCGATGCGGCTCGTCACGAAGACCAGATTGTCGTAAGAGAAGAGAAAGGCGGCCAGCAGCCCGGTCCACGGGCCGAGGCCCAGGTGCCGTCCGACCTGATACATAAAGGCAATGGCGAGCGTTCCGGCCACGACGCTGCCCCAGCGCCAGCCCCAGCCATTGTCACCGAGCAAGCGCATGTCGTAGGCCATGATCAGCTTCGCCAGCGGGGGGTGCTCCTGGTTCGCATCCTTGCCGGGGGTGCTATGGGCATAGGGGGCGTCTGCCGGCTGCGGCAGATCGAGGATCGTGCGGGCCGCCGAGACGTAGTACTTCTCATCAAAGATCATGGAACCGGGCGGCTGGTCCAGCCACAGCACGCGCAGAAAGAAGGAGAGCAGCAGCATGGCCAGCATGACGGCGGTGGCGGGACGAAAGCCGCGCCGGGCGGTCCTTGTTGCAACCGCCGGCAGGATGGGCTCTGCCGGAACGTCCAGCGGGGGTAGCGCCTCCGCCGGCAGTTCGTCGCCGAGGGCCTCTCCGGTGGCGGCTCGATCGACAGCTGCCGGCAGTGCCGGGACGGCTTCCGCAGCACGATCATCGGTGGCTACAACGGGTGGGTCGGGCTCTCTTGAGATGGGTTCGACGGCATCAGGCGGCGGCGCGTGATGCGGTTCCTCACCGTACACACCATCGTCGGTCGATTGCTCCATGCCGCTCGTTCTTCCCTCACGCAAACCGACATCTCGCCAATTGAGGCTTGATGATACTACGCGATGTCGCATGTAGCCTGCTCCTGGCGCTGGATGTGTAGCCTGGACATGAGCGCGCCCGGGTAGCGCGGGTCGTATGATGATTGACACGGTACTGTGAAACTGGCGGTGGAGGGCGCGTGCGCCTGGCAATAGTGACGGTTGCGCTGGTTGCTGTGCTGGCCTTCCTTGGTGTGGCGGGTTACGCGCTGGCGCGCCAGAATGGCTTCACCGCCGGTTCCGTCACGGCGGGTAGCGCCGGCGCCGGCAAGATCTTCGGCAGTGGGGAACTGGTCGACGGCAAGCCGCACGCCGCGGCGCCGTTCTCGTTGACCCTCTTCTCCGGCGCCGCCTGGACACTCAGTGACCAGCGCGGCAAGCCGGTGCTGGTGAACTTCTGGGCCTCCTGGTGTCCCCCCTGTCGCCAGGAAGTTCCAGTACTCCAGCAGGGCTGGCAGCGCCATCAAGCGGATGTGGCCTTCATCGGCGTCGATGTCTGGGACACCGATAGCGACGCCAAGCAGTTCCTGCAGCGCTACGGGGCAACCTATCCGAACGGCCCCGATCCGGCCGGCCACATCGCCATCGACTACGGCCTGACCGGCGTGCCGGAGACCTTTTTCATCGACCGCAGCGGCCAGATCATGCGCCACTTCGTCGGTCCGTTGGATCAGGCGACGCTGGACTCCCTGCTCCATACGCTGACCCAACCATAACGGTGCGGAGACATGACGCTGCTCGTGCTGATCCGCTGGTTCCACGCGGTGGCGGCGGCGGCCTGGGTCGGCGGGATGCTCTTTTATGTCGCGGTGCTCACACCGGCGCTGAAGCACCTGGACGCCGGCTCGCAGCGCGGCGCCTTCGTTTCCGGCCTGGCCCAGCAGTTCAAGGAGTTGACGCAGGCAGCGATCGCCGTCGTCCTCTCGACCGGTGTCGTGTTGACGTTCGACCGGCTCTCCCAGCCTCACGTTGTGCAATCCTATGCGGTCGTCCTGGCAGTGAAGATCGTGCTTTCCTTGGTCATGGTCGCGTTGGCCGGGGGGCTGGGGCAGCGCCGGCTGGTGAAGGCACGACCAGCGTGGCTCTCCGTGCCGTACCTGATTCTGGCCCTCGGCTTGCTCGTCTACCTGCTCGCCCTCGTGCTGCAGGTGCTGTTCGATATGAGCTATGGCGCGCCGTCGTGACGATGCCGGGACACGCACGCTGGTACGATAATATAATGAAGGGGAGACGCAGGCTGGACCAGATGCTTACTAATTACCGCGGCCGTTCCCGGCCAGGTGCTGGGATGTCGCAGAGAGGCGCTGACTATTGGATGTGAGACAACCCGTGGCGCCGGTTGCAACCACTGCTACGGTCGGGGTCGCCCCGCGCCGCTTGCCGCCGGTGAAGTTCATGGTCGCAGCAGTGGCTGTATTGATCACCTTCGCTTACCTGGTGTCAACCGCCATGGGCGCCGGCGCCGTCTATTATCTGACCGTCAGTGAGTTGCACGCCAAAGGCCCCGTCGCCTACAACACGCCGGTCCGCGTGGGTGGGCGCGCTGCCGATGGCTCGCTGCATTACGATGCCGCCACGCAGACGTTGCGTTTCACGCTGACCGACAGCACCGGCGCAATGCCCGCCGTCTACACGGGCGTTGTGCCCGACATGTTTGGCTATGCGAAGGATGGTCATTACCAGGATGCCGTTATTGAAGGGACCCTGCACCCCGACGGCACGTTCTACGCCACGCAGATCATCGTGAAGCACGACGCCACCTTCGCCGCGGCCGATGCTGCGGCCACTGCCCAGGCTGGAACGACCACGGGGCACCCGGCGCCATGAGTTTCGCCGAGAGCGGCTACGTTGCGCTGGCTATCGCCATCGTCGTTGGCGCGTATGGGGCAACTGCCGCCCTGACCGGCCAGTTTCGCGGTGTGCCGGAGTTGCGCCTGAGCGCCGAGCGCGCGGCGCTGGCCATCGCCGCCCTGGTGACCTACGCCTCCCTGGTGCTCTTCGGGCTGCTGTTGACCCATCAGTTCAGCGTCGCCTTCGTGGCGGAAGTGTCCAGCCGAGAGATGGCGACGCGGGCCTTGCTCAGCGCCTTCTGGGGAGGGCAGCCCGGCTCGTTGCTCTTCCGCACCTGGATGCTCACGCTGTTCACCGCCGCCGCCGTACTGGTCCAACGCCGCCGCGAGCGCAACTTGCTCACCCTCATGGTGGCGATGCTGGCCGTGGTGGAGGTCTTCTTCTTGCTGGTGCTGCTGGTCAGCGCCAACCCGTTTGGCGTGCAACTGCCGGCGCCGGCGGACGGCCAGGGACTCAACCCGCTGCTACAGGACGAGGCGATGAGTTTCCACCCTCCTCTGCTGCTGACCGGCTACATCGCCTTCACGGTACCGTTCGCCGTGGTGGTGGCGGGGCTCATTTCCGGCCAGATGGGCATCGGCTGGCTGCGCGCAATCCGGCGCTGGATGCTGGTGGCCTGGACGATCCAGGGCTGCGGCCTGCTGGCCGGCGCCTGGTGGGCCTACCATGTGCTCGGTTGGGGCGGCTACTGGGGCTGGGACCCTGTAGAGAATGTCGCCTTGCTGCCCTGGGTCACGGCGACCGCACTGTTGCACTCGCTGATGGTGCAGGAGCGGCGCGGCATGCTGCGCGTCTGGAACGTCTGCCTGGTGGCGGGAGCCTTCTCCCTGGCTATTTTCGGCATGTTCCTCGTCACCAGTGGTGTCGTGACATCGGTCCACGCCTTTGCCGCGTCGGCCACCGGGCCGCTCTTCTTCGGCTTCCTGGCGGTGCTGCTGCTGGGGTTGGTGGCGCTGATCGCCTATCGCTTGCCGCTACTGAAGTCGGAAGGGCAGTTCGACGCCCTGGCCTCGCGGGAGGGCGCCTTCCTGCTCAACAACCTGCTACTGGTGGCCGTGGTGGCAGCGACCTTCTGGGGCACGATCTTCCCGATGATTTCGGAGACGCTGCGCGGCATCAAGATCGGCGTCGGACCGGCCTTCTATCAGCAGGTGAACACGCCGATCTTGATCGCCCTGCTGGTGCTCATGGGGGTCGGACCACTCCTGGCCTGGCGGCGCACGGCGCTGCCGGGCTTGCTGCGCAACCTCGCTGCGCCGCTCCTGACGGGCGCGGCGGTCTGGGCACTGCTGGTCTTGCTCGGCATGCGCCAGGGGCTGGCGGCGCTGGCCTTTGCCGCCTGCGCCTTGACGACGGTCGCTATCGTGGTGGAGTATGGTCGCGGCATCCAGGCCCGGCGACGCAGCGGTGAGCGCTTCTGGGTGGCGGTGAAGACACTGATCCAGCGCGACCGCCGCCGCTACGCCGGCTATCTCGTCCACCTCGCTATTGTCCTCCTCGCCGTTGGCGTCATCGGTTCGACCTTCCAGACCTCGCGCGAATTCGCCTTGCAGCCCAACCAGACGGTCACCGTAGGGCGCTACACGCTGCGCTACGAAGGTAAACAGACGTACCAACAGCCCGATTATGCGGGCATCTACGCGGTGCTCGCCGTGACGAGCGGCGGCAGTTCCATCGGCGCTTTACGTCCGGAGCGGCGCGTCTACCTGCACTGGGAGAGCGAGCCGGTGACCGGCGTCTCGATCCTGACGACGCGGCCCTGGCTTGACGACGTGTACGTGCTCTTCACCGACCTCAACGCCCAGGGCACGGCGACGTTCCGGGTCTACCTGAATCCCCTGGTGTCGCTGATCTGGGCCGGCGGCGGCCTCTTCTTCCTGAGCGCCTTGCTGCTCTTCGTGCCGCAACGGCGCTCGCGGCCAGCCTTCCGCTCGGTCACTGCCGGAAAGGCGATTGCCAGTGAAGCTTGAGTCGGCGAATGGTCGCTTTATGAGCGGCGGCCGGTTGGTCGTTGCCGTGGCAGCGGTCGTCTTGCTGCTGGTCATCGTGGCGGGGGCGCAACTGGTCTTCAATACCGCGGCGCCGGACGCCACAGCCGAGGCGCGCGCGCACGCCATCGGCGAGCGACTGGCCTGCCCCATCTGTGCAGGTCTGTCCGTGGCTGATTCGCCCTCGGCGCTGGCGCAGCAGATGCGCGCCGTCATCGCCGACCAGATCGCCGCCGGCCAGAGCGACGCGCAGATTGAGCAGTATTTCGTCGCCCGCTACGGTCCCGCCATCCTACTCACGCCGCCGAAACAGGGCTTCACCTTGCTGGCCTGGTGGGGGCCGGTCTTGTTCCTCCTGGTCAGCGCGCTCGGTATCGGCGCAGCAGCGTACCGCTGGTCACGCCAGCCGTCGCCCGGCGCCATGTTGCCGGAGCTCTCGCCCGAAGAAGAGCGGCAGTATGGTGAACGGGTGGCCGCCGAGTTACCGGTTGCGGACGATCAGGCGGGAGTGGGGCAGGGGGTCGGATGATGGGCGAGGGGGGATTGAGGGTGCGGGTGGGGATGAGGGGATGGCGCCTGCGGGCGCACCCCACCCGCGCGCTCCGCTTGCCGGCCCTCCCCTTAAAAGGAGAGGGCCTCGTTGCATCGGGCATTGCGGTCGTGAACACTGGAGGTGTTGGCATGGCGCGGGCATCGGAAACGCGGCGCGTCGTCCAGGCCTGGTCCGCGCGCCAACGCAACGCCCTGCGTGGCACAGCGCACCAGGTGCTGGTCGCTCGGCCACCTGGTTCCACCGCACCGCCATCGCAGCACCGAAATGCCCCATCGCAACCGGCCAATCAGCACCACCGAGGCCCTCTCCCGTCAGGGGGAGGCGCCCAGAGGGCACCCGCAAGCGAAGCGCGCGGGTGGGGTGCGCCCGCAGGCGCCCTTCTTAAGGTGAGGCGTTGATGACCGCGCTCTTCATCACCCTCCTGCTCGCCGTTGGCGCCGTCACCTACGTGGCATGGCCATTGGTTGGGCGGGTTGCGGTGGTGGCGGAGGATGATCCGGACGTTGATGTGTTGCGCGAACGGCAGCAGGCGGCGATGGACGCCTTGCGCGAACTGGACTATGAACGGCAAATTGGCAAGCTGACCGACGTGGAGTACTTCCCGTTGCGCGAGCGTTATGCTCGGCAGGCCATGGTGTTGCTGAAGCTGCTCGACCAGCGCGACGCAGCACGGGAGAGCGCGTTGGAAAAGGCGATAGCGGCGCGGCGAGCCGGTGGGCGTAGTGCTGCGACGCTGGCGCCGGCACGAACGCGGTCGGGTGGTGCGGCTACTGGTACACCGCCTGAGCGCTCCGCTCGGCCCTGGCTCCTGGCGACGGGTGGCGGCATGCTGGCGCTGGTGGCGGCCGTCGTGTTACTGGCTTCGACGGTCAGTCATGGCAACAGCCAGCCGGCGGTTGTTGGCAGGGTCCCCTTGCAGACGCCGCGTGCGCTGGCTTTTGACTCATCCGCCGCAGGGCGGTTGCTGGCAGGCGGCGCCGACGGGACTGCTGCCAGCGCCGATGGCGGCAAGACCTGGTCCCTGGTGACGACGACTGGACTGGCGAACGGGGTTGTCAGCCTGGAACCTGCACTGGATGGCCAGGGTTTGCTGGCGGTGACGCCTGACGGCAGCCTGCAGCAATCGAGCGACGGCGGGCAGACGTGGACGACGGCATCAGCGGCGCCGACCCTGCCGGCTGGAACGCAGGCGGTGGCCGAAGTCCCCGGTACACCGCCGCTGCTCATGGTCGCGACGGCTGACGGCATGCAGGTGAGCAGCGACAACGGCCGGACCTGGTCGGTCGCCAACGGCTTTGTGAACGGGCTCCTGCCGACGAAGGACGACCGCGATGTTGTGTATGCGCCCACCGCTGACCAGTTCACCGGACCGCAGGGGAGCACCTTTCATGGGCTGCTGTTCGTGGCGACCGACCGAGGTCTCTACGCCAGCGCCGACGGCGGCCAGAGTTGGCTGGCGCGGTCGTTAGGGGGTGACCTGGCGGCGCTGGCCGTTGACCCGCAGAACCCGTCCGTCTTGCTTGCTATGGATGTCCAGGGGCAACTCTTCCGCAGCCAGGACGCGGGGGCGACGTGGGGACGGTAGCACCGGTGGTGGAGGCGGAGCGGATGAGCCGCCGCTACGAGTCGGGACTGGTGCTGCGCCCGTTGACCTTACGCGTCGCGGCCGGCGAGCGCATTGCGCTGTTAGGGCCAAACGGCGCCGGCAAGACCACCCTCCTGCGGCTGGTCTCGACGCTGTTGCGCCCCAGTTCCGGGCGGTTGCGTCTCTTTGGACTCGAGCCGCAACGCGACGGCCTGGCGATCCGTGTACGCATCGGTGTGGTCGCTCACCAGTCGCTGTTGCACCCGGAGCTGACGGCCGCCGAAAACCTGCGGTACTACGCCGGCCTGTATGGACTGGCCGGTGCGGGGGAGCGCATCGCCACCGCTCTCCGCACTGTGGACCTGACGGCACGGGCCAACGACCGGGTGCGCGCCTTTTCGCGCGGCATGCAACAGCGGTTGGCCCTGGCGCGCGCGCTGCTGCACCAACCGGAGCTACTCCTGCTGGACGAGCCCGACGCCGGCCTGGACGTGCGCGCGCTGGATCTCTTGCCCCGCGTGCTGGCCGGGACGGATACGCTCCGTGTGGTGGGCGGCGCCACAACGGTAATCTTCACCACCCATCAGATTGATCGTGCCCTGACGCTGGCCCAGCGGGTGCTGATTATGGTGGCCGGACGTGTCGTCTACGACGGACCATCGTCTGCTTTAGACCCGCAACGGGTAGGAATGCTGTACGGAGCGCGCGCCGATGGTCGCTAACGATGCCGCGCGCCTCCTGGCGCAGTCACTGGAGGCGCCGCAGCGCGGCCAGTATCTCCGTCAAGTGGGCGTCATGGTCCGCGCCGCGACGCTGGCGGAACTGCGGACGCGGGAAACGCCGGTGGCGATGGTCGTCTTCGCCTTGCTGGTGCTGCTGATCTTCAGCTTTGCCTTCGACTTGCGTCCCGGAACGCCGCCCGACGTGTTGAGCGGCGTCCTCTGGTCAGCCATCCTCTTTTCCGGCATGCTCGGTCTGGGTCGTGGCTTTGCCGCTGAACGCGAGCGGGGGACGCTGGATGGGCTGCTGCTGGCGCCGGTCGACCGCTCCGCCATTTACCTGGCCCGGCTGGTCGACAACCTGCTGCTGATGCTCGTCATGGAGGCCGTGATCCTGCCGGCCACCGCCGTCCTGTTCAACCTGCCGGTGTGGCGGCCGGCGCTGCTGCTGGCGGTGCTGCTGGGCTCGCTGGCCTTTGCCGTGGTCGGCACCCTCTTCGCCGTCATCGCCGCCAACAGCCGGGCACGCGACGTGCTGCTCCCCGTCTTGCTCTTGCCGGTGAGCGTGCCGATCGTGATCGCGTCCGTCGAGCAGACAGCGGCAGTGCTGTCGGGACCTACGCTGCTTGCTGCCTTCCCCTGGACGCGCCTGACTTTCGGCTACGCTGTGTTGTTCTTTATCATGAGTATGCTGCTGTTTGAACATGTGTTGGATGAATAGGTAACGGAAAGGAAGGTGCAATGGCACAGGTGACACTATCGCGGCGCAGTTCGACCCCGGCGACGGCACTCTGGGTCTGGCTGCTGAATGGCGCGACGTTCGTCGGCGTGATGATCTCGCTGGTGGCTGCGCTCTGGCTGACACCGAAGGAGGCGGTGGAAGGTGATGTCTTCCGCATCTTCTACGTCCATGTGCCGCTCGCCTGGAACATGTATGTAGCCTTCTTTGTGGTGTTCGTCGCTAGCGTCCTCTACCTCTGGCGGCGGGAGCAGGTCTGGGACCGGATAGCGCGGGTCAGCGCGGAGATTGGGCTGCTGTTCACCACCCTCGTGCTGATCACCGGCTCCATCTGGGGCAGGCCCGTGTGGGGGGTCTGGTGGACCTGGGATGCCCGCCTGACGACGACACTGGTGCTCTGGTTCATGTATCTGGCCTACCTGCTCCTACGTTCCTATTCCCAGGAAGGCGGTCAGGCGCCGCGCTACGCCGCTGTGTTGGGCATCGTCGCCTTTGTGGACGTGCCCATCGTGCAGTTCTCCGTCACCTGGTGGCGGACGCTGCATCCGCAGTCGGACATACTGGCCCCTGGCCACCTGGCCGGTTCGATGCTTGCCGGTATGTTCATCTCATTGGCGTCGTTTACCTTGCTGGGCCTGGCGCTCTTTGTCCAGCGCTACCGGATCGAGAGCATGCGCGACGAAGCGCGGATGCTGCGTCAACTGCTAGAAGAAGCGGAAGGATAACGCTATGGGCTACCTGGTCGCTGCCTACCTCATTCTCTGGTTGGGAATGTTCGGCTATCTGTTCTGGATGAGCGGCGCCCTGCGCGGCTTGCGCGCCGAGTTGAGCGAGTTGCGCGCCGCCCAGCAGGAGCGAACTGTCGAGGTACACGAGGAGCCAGTCGTGCCTCCGGTGGAGTCGCGGGGTCGGTGAGGCGGAGCGCGGTGGGAACAGGGCCGCGACTGCGGGCCCACAAGTGGGCGCCCCCGGCCAAGCGGCGGGGGCACTGCGGTGCCTCCAGATGCGAGCGACAGCAGTCGCCCGGCGAACTTGGCCGCAGACCGCAGTCGCGGCCCTGTTTGGGTGCGATCTTCCTCCTTCTCACCTTATTGTCCTCCCCTACGACCGCACTGGCCGTCGGCTCAGCCCAGACCGTGCCGACAAGCGTGGCCGGGATGGTGGCTAACCATACCCGTGGCGCGGACGCGGTGGGCAGGATGGTGGTGACGCTGCGCGTTTACCGGAACGAGCAACTCCAGACGACGCTGCAGGGCGAGACAGACCGGACTGGCCACTACCAGTTCAATGGCCTGTCAACCAACCCTGCCTACCAATATCTCCCTGTGTTGCAATACCAGGGTGTGACGTACACTGGCGCTGCCGTTCGGCTGGCGGATGCCAAGAGCGACGCCGCTCAGGACGACATTGCGGTGTTTGAGACGACGGCCCAGGACCCTGGCCTGCGTTACGAGAACGCCACGCTGGTGCTGGGCAGCGTTGAGCAAGCGGCGCAACACCTCAGCTTCTTGGAATTATTGACCCTCAATAACCCCTCTGATCGCACGTATGTACCAGCGGCGCCGACGCAGGGCATGGCAACCGGCCTGCTGCGTTTCTCCTTACCCGCCGGGGTTGACGATATCGGCGTTCAGAACGGCCTGGATTCCAGTCAACTGATTGATGTCGATGGCGGGCTGGCCAGCGTCGCCCCGATCGCGCCGGGGCTGCACACCATTTCTTTCTCCTTCGCCGTGCCCTACCACAGCTCCGACTTTTCCTTTGCCTGGAATGTCATTTACCCGTCGGCCTCGGTCCATGTGCTGGAGCCAACGGGCGGTCCGCCGCTGACTGCCGGCAGTCTCAGCGGTGCGCCCGACCTGGCCCTGCAAGGGCACAATTTCCGGGTCTTGAGCACTGGCGCTGTCGGCGCGAATACGATCATACCGATCGTGCTGAGCACCTTGCCGGAACGGACGCCTATGCAGACGCTCCAGGCGGCGTTGCCCAACGGCAAGGTCGTGCCGGTGGCAGCGTTGAGTATCGCTGCACTGGCGGCGCTGGCGCCGGTGATCTATCTGCTCCGCCGTCGCCGTTTGCGAGAGCCGTTTCCGGAACAGTCGGAGGAGGGTCTTCTCGACGAAATCGCGGCTCTGGATGAGGCGCACGAGCGTGGGGATCTAGAGGAGGAGGCGTATGAGGAGCAGCGAGGCGCGTTGAAAGCGCTCCTCGCGCGGCGGATGACGGGGCTGCGTTCGTAGTTCACCCGCCCTTAAAAGGGCGGGCTACGATCACAAAGCACCCTGAAGGGCGCTACGGGGAAGATCGTGTACTGCAAACATGAACGTTAGGGGTGCTGGGTGGGGCCTCGGGGCTCGTCGGCCTTTCCCTCCGGGCGGGGGAGCGGAGAGATCGAACGCCTCCGCACGGAACGCCTTCGCATCGTCGAGCATTTCCGTAATGGTGGCTAACGGCGATTCCACTGAGGCCGGGCCGATCGTCCGGCATTCCATTGTCCGCTGCCCCGGCTCTGCCTACAAGGTGAGAAGAACCTGAGCGGTAATGTCGGACATGCCACCGCCTCGTAGCGCCCTTCAGGGTGCTTGGTGATCGTAGCCCGCCCTTTTAAGGGCGGGTGACCGGCTGCGGCGGATCCGATACGCATCGGTCCCTGCTCCGTATACTCTACGGTAGCTCTCGCGCTCTGCTCAACGCCGTTAGGAGGCTCTGCTGAGCCAGGTTGTCTCGCCGCCGGAGCAGGTTGCTGCCGCGCCGGTCGCGCCGTTGCCCCGGAATGCACGCCGGTTCCAGCGGTCGGACTTGCTCTGTGTGCTCGTCCTGCTCGTGCTGCCCTGTCTGTTCTTCTGGCCGGCGCTGATTGGGCGGGCGGTGTTGCTGCCGCTAGACAACTTGCTGCTGATGCAGCCCTGGCGGTCGCTCTTGCCGGGTATTGATCCTGGCTTTACCACGCCGCACAACGCCCTGATCGGCGACATGATCGTGCAGAATCTGGGCTGGAAGCGTTTCCTGGCTGATCAGCTTCGGCACGGCCATCTGCCGCTCTGGAATCCGCTGCTGCTGGGAGGGGCGCCGTTCCTGGCGGCGGGTCAGTACCAGGCGCTCTATCCGTTGGGCGCTTTCTTCCTGATGCTGCCGGCGGCCTGGGCCTACGGTCCCTACACGGCGTTGCACCTGGGCCTGGCCGGCGTGTTCACTTTTGCGTACCTGCGCCTCATCGGGGAGCGCCGGCCGGGAGCGATGGTCGGCGCCGTCACCTTCGCCTTCTGCGGCAGTTTGGTGACGAGCGTCGTGTGGCCCCAGATGGTCGGCGGCATGGTCTGGCTGCCGGCGGTACTCGCGTGCGTTGAGCTCGTGGCACGGAGCGGGGGGATGAGGAGCGTTGGGGGTGAGGGGAATCCAGGTTCCCTCTCCTCATCCCCCCGCCCCCTCATCGCCGTCGTCGCCGGCGCGGTTGCCATTGCGCTGCAGATCCTGGCGGGGCACCTGGAGATTAGCTTCTACGTGCTGTTCACCACGGCGGCCTACGCTGTGTGGCGGTTGGCGCCGCTGTTCGCTCGGCGGTACACCTGGCGGGCCGGCTTAGGGCAGACTGCACTGCTTTTGATGATGGGGTTGCTCGGTATCGGTCTGGCCGGCGCGCAGTTGTTGCCTTTCGCCGAGGCGATCAGCCGGAACTTCAGGGAAGGGTCAGCGACGCTGGCCGATGTGCGGGGCTGGGCACTGCCGTTGCGCCAACTCGTCACTTTCGTCGTCCCCGACTTCTTCGGCAACCCGACGCAGCACCAGTACCTGAACATCTTCAGCGGACAGGTGGCGCCGGTGGGGCCGGCGGCTGACGGGTCGCCGACTTCACCGCCAGAGACCGCCTTCTGGGGCATCAAGAATTATGTCGAAGCGGCCAGCTACGTCGGTATCCTGCCGTTGCTGCTGGCGCCGCTCGGGCTGTTCGGTCGGCGCAATCGCTGGGCGGGCTTCTTCGCCGGAGCGGCGGTGGTGGCGCTGCTGCTGGCCTTCGGCACGCCCCTCTATGGCGTGCTGTTCCGAGTGGCGCCCGGTTTTAGCCAGATTCACACGGCCTTCCGCTGGGTCTATGTCTATGGCTTCGCGGTGGCGGTGCTGGCGGCCATGGGTACCAACTGGCTGCTGGAGCGTGCCGCGCAGCCCCGGCTGGGGCTGGGAGAACGCGTGTATGCCGGCCTGGCGCTGGTGGCCGGCCTGGCCGCGGTCGCGGCGGCGCTGGCGGCGCTCGTGCTGAAGAGCCGGCTGGCCCAGATCCTCCAGGGACACATAGCGGCTGACGCCGCCCGGCCCAAACCCTGGTTCCTGGCGGCGCAGTTGCACGATGGGCAGGAATGGCTGTCGCTGGTCTGGGCACACGGCGCCTGGGCAGCGCTGATGTTGCTACTCGGGGCGCTGTTGCTGGTAGCGGCGCTGGCAGTGCGGCGGCCGGCGCTGCGGCGCGCCCTGGCCTACGCCTTCCCGGCGCTGGTGGCGCTGGACATGTTTGTCGTGAACGGCTCCTTCAACACGATGGCCGATCCGCACCTGCTCGCCATGGTTGCCACTCCGACGCACGGTCAACCGGCGACGACGATCCCGCCCAGCATAGCGACGTTGCAGGCGCTGGCGCAGCGAGACCTGCCGTTTCGCATCGCCTCTTTTGGTCCCGAGGACGTGCTGCCACCGAACACGGCGATGCTCTACGGCTTGCAGGATGTGCGCGGCTACGACACGATCGTGCTAAAGCGCTACGCCGACTTCTTGAACCTTATTGAGCCGCAGGCGGGCAACCTCAGCCTCTACAGTCAGACGACCAAGACCTTCACCAACCCGGCCACGTTACATTCCCCGCTCTTTCGATTGCTCGGCGTGTACTACGTGCTGAGCACCAGCCCGATAGTCGGCAACGACGTGCAACTGGTACAGTCCGGGCCGATCAACGTCTATGCAGTGCCGGCGGCCCTGCCGCGCGCGTTTGTGGTCGGCACGGCGCAGGTGGTGCAAGACAAGGCGGCGGCGCTGGTCGCGCTGCAGCAACCCGGCTTCGATCCGGCGCAGCAGGTGATCGTGGAAGGTCCGGCAACCGCGAGTTTGGCCTCGGCGGCGACCAACGCGAACACGCGCATCACCGACCACGCGGCGGATAGCGTGACCCTCGACGTGACCACCAGTGGCGCCGGCTACCTGGTACTGACCGATACCTACTTCCCCGGCTGGACTGCGCAGGTACGCCCGGCCGGCCAGGCGAACGCCGAATGGCAGTCGACGCCGGTGCTGCCGGCGGATGAGACCTTCCGGGCGATCCGTCTCGCCCCCGGACATTGGACGATCCGCTTCGCCTATCAGCCGCTCTCCTTCCGCGCCGGCCTGGTCATCTCCTCGCTGGCCGGCGGCGTGCTGTTGCTGCTGCTGGCCGCCGCCGGCTGGGGCACGCTGGGACGCCGGCTAGACTGGCAGGGCACGGCGGCGCGGCGAGTGGCCAAGAACATCGCCAGCCCGATGTTGAGCAACTTCAGCAATAAGCTGCTCGACTTCGCCTTCAATATCTTTACTGCCGCGCTGATCGGTCCTTCCGGCATCGGCCGCTACACCGAGGCGGTTTCCATTTACGGCATCCTGGGGACCTTGCAGGACTTTGGTCTGGGTACGATCACCGTACGCGACGTGGCTGCCAACCGGACGCTGGCCGCTCGCTACTTCAAGAACACGCTGGTCGTGCGCTGGCTACTGGCGCTGCTGGTGCTGCCCCTGGCCGGGCTGGTGGCGGCGATCGGTTGGCTGCTCCACGCCTACGATGCGCCGACCCTGGCGGCCCTGGCGCTGCTGGTGGCCGGTTTCTTCCCCGGTTCCCTGGCATCGGCGGCCAGCACGCAGTTGCGGGCCATCGAGCAATTCGAAACCGGGGCCTTCCTGGAGGTCGCCGGCAACCTGCTGCGCATCTTGCTCGGCACGCTGACCCTACTGCTCGGCTGGAACATTGTCGGCCTGGCGCTCACGTCCCTCATCGTCAACGTCTTCACGGCCGTCGCCTTTACCTTGAACGTGGACGCGGCGGCCCTGTGGCGCACGGCGCGGATGGACGGCGCCTTCTGCCGCTATCTGGTGCGCGAGTCCTTCACGTTGATGCTCAACAACATGCTGAACCTGGTCTTCTTCCGCGTCGACGTCATCCTGCTGAGCTTCCTGACGAATGCCAGCGCTGTGGGCTACTACAGCATCGCCTATAAGTTCATCGATGGCGTCGGCTTCGTCTCGGCTTACCTCACCGGCGCCATCTTCCCGCTGATGGCGCGACTGGCGCGCGAGTCGCTGGTGGAGTTGCGCAATCTCTATCTCTTCGCCATGCGCTTGCTGATCGCCATTGCCTTGCCGATCATGGCGGTGATGGTGGTGCTGGCCGATCGCATCATCATCCTGTTCTATCCGCAGTTCCCAGAGTCCATTCCCGCCCTGCGCATCCTTATCCTTTTTCTGGCCTTCAGTTACGTCAACGGCGTGACGCAGTACGCTTTGATCGCGGTTGGCAAGCAGCAGCGCATCACGAAGGCGTTCGTCGCCGGCGTGGCCTTCAACGTGGTAGCGAACCTGATCTTCATCCCGCACTTCGGCATCGAAGCGGCGGCAGCGGTGACTGTGCTCTCCGAAGTGGTGCTCCTCGTGCCTTTCCTCTCCGGCATGTGGCCACTGCTCTGGCCACTGCCGCTGGCGCAACTGACAGCGCGGCCGGGCCTGGCGGCGCTCGGCGCCGGCGCCGTGGCGCTGGCGCTGCACCACGCGCCGCTATTGCTGGCACTGCCGTCGGCGTTGGCAACCTACCCCGTCCTGCTGTTGCTCCTGGGCGGCTTGCCGGCGGAGGAGCGCCGGCAACTGGCGGCGCTCTTCGCCCGTCGGGTTGCGCCGGTGGCCGAAGCGGGATGAGCACCGTTGACGTATCGGTGGTCATCGTCACCTGGAACTCGGCAGCGTTCGTGGGCCTCTGCCTGGACGCCTTGCAATGGAACACGCACTGCTCCTTTGAATGCCTGCTGGTGGATAACGCCTCGACTGACGACACCGTGGCGATGGTTACGCGCGACTTCCCGTGGGTATCCGTGCTGGAGCCGGGGCGCAACCTCGGTTTCGCCGCCGCCAACAACCTGGCGTTGCGGCGCGCCATTGGCCGCTACCTGCTATTGCTCAACCCGGACACGGAGGTTCAGGAGGGCGCCCTGGATGCCTTGATCGACCTGTTGGACCGGCGGCCGACGGCCGGCGCAGTCGGGGCGCGATTGCTCAACACCGACGGCACGTTGCAGTATTCTACCTACTGGCTCCCCAACGCCGCCACGCTGGCCTGGGAGTACTTCCTGCGCGACGGGCGCCGGCCCAACGACCCTCGCGCCGGACGCTACGCCGAGGCCGACTACGCGCGCGAACGCCCAGTCGAAGGCCTCCTCGGCGCATGCCTCATGGTGCGGCGCCAGGCTGCCGAGCAGGTCGGCTGGCTCGACGAGCGCTTCGCCCTGTACTGCGAAGAAGTGGACTGGTGCATCCGCCTCCGCCAATCGGGTTGGGACCTCTGGTACAGTCCCGAGGCGCAGGTGCTCCACCACAGCGGCCAGAGCGCCAGACTCGCGCCGGCACGTAGCTTCCTGCTGCTGCAGCGTAGCCGGTTTCGCCTGTACAGCAAGTGGTATTCGCTGTTGCAACGCTTGCTACTTGAGGGCATAACACGCGCCGGGATGCTTTACCAGATGATCTTCTGGTTGAAGCAGTTCCTGCGGGGGCGGGTGACCTGGAAAGAGTGTCGGGAGCGCTTGCTGTTGTCGTTGCGGGTGGTGGCGTTACGTCCGTCGGGGCACTAGGATCGGGTTAGGTCTAGCCGCTGCTCGGCGGTGGCGACTAACGCGGCAATGCGGGCTAGAACGCCCCGCGGGTTGCTCAGCACTCGTTGTCCTGGAAGCGGTAGACACGGAACAGGCCCCCACTCCAGCGTAGCCAGAGTGGGGGGCCTCCCCGCCGTTACCCCTTGGCCGACTGCTGGAACTCCTGCCGTATCTGCTCCCCGCCGCGGCTCTTCCAGCCCGCGATAGCGGCGTCCAGCGCACTCAACGGCTGGCGGCCGGTGATGATGGCCGTCATGCTGTCGAAGCCGAACTGGTTTAACTCAGAGGCTTTGGCCACGTTCGTTGCTGAGTAAAGCGGCCAAGACGGGTCGTTTTGACCGATCTTGATAATCTCGGTAGCTAGCTTCTGGCCATATTCCGCTGCTCCCGGTGATTGCGGGTAGAAGAAGACGGGCAACGGCCCCATTATGTAGACCAGGTCACCTTTTTCGCTGATCCCCTGGTTGGTGAGGGCCGGTACGCCGTTGGCATCCAGCTTGTAGTCAACGTCTTTGACGCCGTAGCTCAGGAATTGCCACTCGTCGCTGCCGAAGGGCGAGGCGAGGTAGTCGAGGATGCGCAAGAGCTCCGCGACGCGTGTCTGGCTCTTACCGACGGTGGCTGGAATGGCCGTGAAGCCGAATGACCCCGGCGTGTTATACGTCATGGCTTTACTGCCACCCGGCGCCGACGGCATGAGACCGGTCAACACCGCGTTGGGGTTGGCCTGCTTGATCTTATAGTACACAGTGCCCGCCAGTTTTGGATCGACGAAGTTACCGAACCCCTCGCTGTGCAGGCCTGTTTTGCCGCCCAGATAGGCGTTCTGGGCCTGGGCGAAGGTCATCGACGCTGCGTCGGGGTCATACCCACCGTCGGCATAGACCTGCCGCAAGAAGGTGAGCCCCTGAAGAAATTCGGGAGTTTCGATCTGATTCGTGAGCGTGCCGTCGGCGTTCTTTCGCCAGTTGAAGGGTGTGCCGAACATGTTGAAGGCGATGGTATTGTCCCAGCCGGTCCAACTCGTGCCGTAGCGCCCCATACCCCAGGTGTCGGCCTTGCCGTTTCCGTCCGGGTCATTCTTGGCGAAGGCAACCAGCAGGTCATGGACATCGGTAGGACTGGTAAAAGTCTCCTTGCCCACTTTCTTCGCCCAATCCGCGCGGTAGAATGGAATGTTGCCACTGCTCTGGATTGGCTTCGGTACGCCGTAGACCTTGCCTTTGAATTTCACGTTATTCCAGGTAGCAGCGGGGATCTTAGCGAGATTCTTGTATTGCTGAACCGCGTTGCCGGTGACGTAGGGCGTCAGGTCGAGGAACGCTCCCTGCCCCATTGCCTGGTACTGTGGGGCGGCGTTCTGGCCGGGATTGAGATAGAACAGGTCCGGCAGACCACCGCCGGCAATGAGGGCGGCGGACTTCTGACCGTAGCTGGGTTGCGGCGTAATGATCGGCTGCCAGGTCACGCCGAGACGCTTGTTGAGCTCCTGCCAGTACTGATTCTGGCCCATCGGCGTCGGCGGCGACTGGTAGGCGATCGTGAAGGCAGTAACCGTACCGCCCTGGCCCGGCGTTCCACTGTACGACTGGAATGGCGCCGGAAGTTTATTGTAGGCATCCGGCACACCCGGCGCCGTCGAGGGAATCTTGTCTGCTCCTACCGCGCTCCCCGTCGAGGCCGCCTGGCTCGCTGATGTGGCCAGGGATGTGCCGGTGACGGCACTGGAAGTTGTAGCGGTGACGGCGCTGCTTGTCGCTGCGGGAGCCGTCGTTGCTGTGGAGGCAGCCGCCGCGCTGACGCTGCTTGATGTGGCCGGGCTGGCAACGCTGCTGGTGGCGCTGGCGGCGCTGCTGGTCGGTGCGGCGGCGCTGCTGGTCGCCGCCGCAGTGCTACTGGTGGTGGCGGCCGACGCCGAGCTGGTCGTCCCGCTGGTGACTGTGGCCGTGCCGCAGGCGGCCAGGCCCACGGCGCCGAGCAATCCCACCGCGGCGGTGAGCAATGCGCGGCGGGGGTGCCGACCTCCCTGGTCGGAACCTCGATTGGTGGCCGGGTTCTCGTGTTCGTCCACGGGTTCGTCCTTCCTCAACACTGTCTGCTCGTGATCGCGGGCTACCACAGTTGGTTGCCCACATCAATCGCGGCGCGCGTCATTATCAGTCCATTGCGGCCTTTCTTCTTTCGGAGCTGTTACCCCTTGATGGCGCCGGTCAGCACGCCCTTGGTGAAGTACCGCTGCAAGAAGGGGTAGACCAGCAGAATCGGTACGGTGGCGAGCACGATGATCGCCATCTGGATGGTTTCCGTCGGTGGCGGCGGCTGGTTGGGGTCCAACTGCGCCGCCGAAGCGAGCGCGCTGCCCTGCAGCACGTATTGCTGCAGGACAACCTGAATCGGCCACTTGCTGGCGTCGTTGAGGTAGAGGATGGCGTTGAAAAAGGCGTCCCAGATGCCAACGCCGTAGAAGAGTGCGACCACCGCCAGGGCGGCGGCCGATAGTGGCAGGACCAGCCGCCAGAGCACCTGCCAATCGCTGGCCCCGTCCAGACGGGCAGCCTCCAGGAGTTCCTGGGGAATGTTCATGAAGAAGTTGCGCAGAACAATCAGGTTGAAGGCACTGATCAGCCCCGGCAAGATGAGGGATTGGTAGGTATCAATCATGCCCAGACCTTTGACCAAAAGGTAGCTGGGGATAAGGCCGGGCGAAAAGAGCAGGGTGCCGAGCACCATGAGGAGGACGGGCTTCGCGCCGGGCACGCCGGATTTGCTGAGGCCATAGGCCAGCGCGATCGTGAAGAGCATCTTGACGGTGGTGCCGATCGTGACCAGGCCAACGCTGACCTCCAGCGAACGGACCACCACGCCGCCGCGCAGTAGCGCCTGATAGGCCTCCAGGGTGGGGTGCTGCGGAAACAGGATGAGGCCGCCGCCAAGGATGTCCCGCTCGGACGAAAAGCTGACGGCGAGCACATACACGAAGGGGAAGAGCACGGCAACCATGACGGCAGCGAGCAGGACGGCCTTGGCCAGTTGCATCGGCAGGCTTGGCGCCTCCATCCATACCGGCCGGCCGGCGGCCCGGCGGCGAGTGCGACCGCGCGCAACCGGCTCCGTTGCAACGCGCAAAGGTGCAGGCGGCGCGCCGGCCCCGGGCGCCGTATCGGTCAACGCCATCGTCGTCCCCTTCGTTGGGGCGGGTTGTTACCCGCTTTCAATAGATGCCGGCCTCACCGAAGCGCTTGACCACCCAGTTCGCCGAAACAATGAGCAGGGTGCCGACGACGCCACGCACCAGGCCGACGGCGGCGGCAAATCCCCAGTCACCGTCCTGAATGCCTCGGAAGTAGACGAAGGTGTCGAGGACCTCGGCGGCCCCCGGTCCCACGGCGCCGCGTTGCAGGTAGTACTGCTCAAAGCCGAGGGAGAGCGCCGCGCCGAGGCGGAGGATCAGCAGTAGCACGATGATCGAGCGGATACCGGGCAGCGTGACGTGCCAGAGCCGCCGCCAGGCGCTCGCGCCATCCATGACCGCCGCCTCGTACTGATCGGCGTCAATCTTCGTGAGTGCAGCCAGGAAGATAATTGTGCCCCAGCCCGTCTCTTTCCAGATGCTCTGCAGAACGACCAGCGGTTTGAAGATGGCCGGGTTATTCATGATATTGATGGTGGCGAGGCCCTGGTTGCGGAACATCTGATTGATGAAGCCGGCGCCGCCGAAGATCTGCTGGAAGAGGGCGATCACGATCACCCAGGAGAGGAAGTGCGGCAAGTAGACCACGCTTTGCATGCTGCGCTTCACCCGGTTGCTGAGGATGCTGTTGAGGACGAGCGCCAGGATCAGAGGCGTAGGGAAGGCGAACACCAACTGCAGGAATTCAATCTCCAGGGTGTTGACGAGGGCCAGCCGGAAATCCGGGTCCGTGAAGAGCTGGCGGAAGTTATCAAGGCCGACGAACGGACTGCCGCGGATGCCCAGGAACGGCGAAAAGTTCTGGAAGGCGATGATGTTGCCGAGCAACGGTACATACTGGAAGATCAAGAAGTAGAGTGCCCCGGGGACGATGAAGAGATACATCCAGCGTTCGCGCAGCAGCCGCTCTTTGAGCGTTGGTCCGCGCCGCGTGTTCCCAGCCGGACGCGCCAGGATAACCTGCTGCTGGATTCCTGGCGTCATCGCCATGGCTTGCTCCCATCCAAGCTGCACCAAGCTGGTCGACCGCTGTGTATTGCCCAGATACGAGGCCAGGCGATTGCATCGGTCCAGCAGCGCTTGCCGGTGGAGCTCGTGGTCCGGCAGTTCTGCGCCGTGCCGCTCTCTTGCCGAACAGTCGCCTTTTTTGTCACCCCTTGATCCCTGTCGTGGCGATGCCCTGTACGAACAGCTTCTGGGCAAAGAAGAAGACGATCAGGCAGGGGAGGACGGTCACGACGGAGGCGGCCATGAGCCAGTTCCAGGAGGTCGTGTCCACATCCTGAAACAGGCGCAGCCCG
Organism: Chloroflexota bacterium; assembly: GCA_036734945.1. Classification (GTDB taxonomy): domain Bacteria; phylum Chloroflexota; class UBA4733; order UBA4733; family UBA4733; genus UBA4733. The sequence goes on along the minus strand of DAIMXP010000058.1, from coordinate 2,456 downwards.
ATCGACAGCACGTACTTGGACTGGCTGTTGAGGTAGATCACGGGATAGAGGAACTCGTTCCATTTGCCGACCATGGAGAAGACGATCACCGCGGCGAGTACCGGTTTGGAGAGGGGCAGCACGATTCGGAAGAAGATCCCCATCGTGCTGCAGCCGTCGATCTTGGCAGCGTCGTCCAACTCCAGGGGCAGGCTCAGGAAGAACTGCCGGCAGAGGAAGATGTAGAAGGCGCCGCCACCCAGCCAGGAGGGCACGATCAGCGGCAGCCAGGTGTCGATCCAGCCGAGGTGCCGGAAAATGAGGAAGACCGGAACCAACGTCACCTGCTCCGGCAAGAGCATGGTGCTCACCAGGAGGAGGAAGAGCCCGTCGCGACCCGGCGCGCGCAGCCGGGCGAAGGCGTAGCCGACGATCGAGGCGGTCAGCACCTGCCCCAGGGTGCTGCTGACTGTCACGATGGTCGTGTTGAGATACCACTGGCCGAACGGCAGGGCGGTCAACGCTTCGCGATAGTTGGCCCAACGGATAGGTGACGGAATCCAGCGCGGCGGGTAGAGAAAAATGCTGCCCGCGTCGCGCAGTGATGTGGCGACCATCCAATAGAACGGGATCAGCATGGTGATCGCGCCCAGGATCAAAATGAGGAAAGAGATAGTGCGCACGATCATGGACGCGCGATGGGTTCGCCAGCGTGACGCGCGCCGCACTCGCGACGGCGCCAGAGACGCTCTGGTAGAAACGCTGCTCATCGGCCTTTCACCCCACCCTCGTAGTACACCCAGCGTCCGGAGGAGCGGAACACCAGCAGCGTCAGCACCAGCACAATGATGAAGAGGATCCAGGCCAGGGCGGAGGCATACCCCATCTCGCTGAACTGGAAGGCGACCTGATACAGGTAGAGCACGTAAAACAGCGTCGCGTTGTTGGGACCGCCGTTCGTCATGACGTAAGCCTGGGTGAAGACCTGGAAGGAGGCGATGATGCCGATGACCAGGTTGAAGAGGATGACGGGCGTGATCAAGGGGATCGTCACGGCGAAGAACTGCCGAAGGGTACTGGCGCCATCAATCTTGGCCGACTCGTAGAGTTCGGCGGGGATGCCCTGCAACCCGGCCAGGAAGATGATCATGGTCGAGCCTACCGTCCACAGGCTCATCACGATCAAACCAGGTAAGGCCCAGCTCGGACTGGAGAGCCACTGCGGGCCGGGCAAGCCGACCATGTGCAGCCCGTAGTTCAAGAGGCCGAACTGCGGTTGGAGCATCCAGACCCAGAGGAGCGACACCGCCACGCCGGAAACGACGGAGGGCAGGTAGTAGACAGTTCGGAAGAAGCCGACGGCCGGCACCTTCTGGTTGAGCAGCATGGCAAAGAAGAGGGCGGCAGCCAGGCGCAACGGCACGCCGGCCACCACCCAGATCGTCGTCACGCGCAGCGATTGATAGAAGAGCGGGTCGGCGGAAAAGAGTCGCTGGTAATTGGCAAGGCCCACCCAGACCGCCGGATTGACGATGTTGTACTGGGTGAAGCTCAAGTACAGGGAACTGAGGACGGGACCGATGACGAACACCACGAGGTTGACCAGCCAGGGGGCGATCAGCACGTAAAACAACAACGCCTCGCGGCGGGCGAGCCTGCCCAGGCCGCGCCGACTGCGTGGCTGCCCGCTGCTCCCTTGGCGTAAGGCGGGAACTGAGATGTTCGCCACGGTCACCATCCTCTCGCAGTGGGCCCTTCCGGCCGCGCTCTATTTCGCCACCACGTAGGGCTGGAAGATGGCGTTGATCTTGGAAGCCATATTCTTGGCGGCCTGCGCGCCCGATTCTGAATTCGCCATCAGCGCGTCAATCTCGCTGGTCATAATCTTGAAGAACTGCGGCTTGATGTTAGGGTGCGGATCGTCTGACAACCCTCCCTTCAGGGCGGTCTGGAGCAGGGTGTTTTGCCAGGGTTGCAGGGGCGAGACCTTACTGAAGTCGACCCCACTGTTCGCCGGCATGGAAGTGGCGGCGCTGAGCGTTGCCTCACCCTCCCCGGCGGTGAGGTATTGGAGCAGCTTCCAGGCGTCCGCCGGCGCCTTCGTCTTGGAGATAACCTGAAAGCCGTTGGGGCTGAGGTTGGAGACGCGCTTCTTGCCCGTGGGGATCGTGGAGATGGCCCACTCGAAGGCTTTGATCGGCTTGTCGACGACTGCTGCACTCTTGTAGCCGCCCCAGACCATGCCGACCTTGCCGGTCGCGAACATGGCGTCGGAGCCGCCCATGTTCGCCGACAGCGTCGGCGCAACCTTGTACTTGTAGACAAGGTCCTGGATGAACTGGAATCCCGCCTGGCCGTTCGCATCATCCATCACGGCTTTGCTCGGGTAGGTAGCACTGTCCCAGAAGTAGGAATCGAACAGCCAGCTAAGAGGGCTTTCAGATAATCCCTTGTGGGGGTAAAATGGGAGGAGGTTT
>DAIMXP010000057.1:0-47373 GCA_036734945.1 Chloroflexota bacterium | reverse complement strand
AGGCGCGACTGACGGCGTCGCGGCTGACAAAGTCCTTGGGGTCCGTGATCGGCTCAAACAGCCGGCGACGCACGATCTCGAAGCCTTCGTCGGCGCTGGCCGGCCGCCAGGCCGACTCCATGCGCCCGAAGGTGTTCTTGATCCGCTCCAGCGCCGCCTTGCCGCCTTCGCCGCCCACTTCGATGTCGGAGGCCGGGATGCTGGCCACCACCAGCGTCCCCGTGGTCTGGCGGGCGGCGTCGGTGAGGGCCTGGGCAAAGGAAAGGTTGGCGTCGAAGGAGCCGGCGGGCAGGCCGTCCACGCCGTACAACTGGCGCACGAAGGCCACCCACTCGTCGATCAGGATCAGGCAGGGGGAGAAGAAGGCGAAGAGGTCGCGCAGCACGTCGGAGCCGGGGCTGACGCCGCTGCGGTCGGCCTCGGCCAGCAGGTCATAGCCATCCTTGCCGCCCAGTTGCCAGGCCAGTTCCCCCCACAGCGTGTGGATCACCGTGCCGTCCGCTGCCCGGTGGGGCTGACCGGGGGAGAGGGCGGTGCCGACCAGGACGGCGCGGTGGGCGGTGGGCGGCTGGGTCACGCCGGCCTGCTGCAGCACCGGCTCGATGCCTGCCAGGTCGGTGGCGGGGGTGCCGGAGAAGAGGTGGTAGAGCGCCAGCATGGAGTGCGTCTTGCCGCCGCCGAAGTTGGTTTGCAACTCGACGACGGGATCGCCGCCGGCGCTGGAGAGGCGCTGCAGGGCGTTGGTGAGCAGGTGGGTCAGGCCGTCGGTGAGAAAAGTGCGCCGGAAGAACTCGGCCGGGTCGCGGTACTCGCTGCCACCTTCGCCATTATGGACCTGGCCCAGATCGGCGGCGAACTCCGCCTGCTGGTAGCGACCGGAGGCGACATCGCGGTGGGGCGTCACGACCTCCCGCCAGGGGCGCAACCCCGCCTGGGGCTTCCCTTCCACCGGCGCCACGGCCGCCTTGCGGTTCTCGTAGCGCACCTGCTCGTCGTAGCGGCGGCGCAGCAGCTCCTGCTTCTCGCGTTCCGCCTCGGCCGCTTCCGGTGCGGAGACGGCGGTGAGCAGGCGGGCAATGCTATCGAGCGCCCGGTAGGTGTCGTCGGTGCTGAAGGGCGTCTGGTGCGCCCAGCGGTTGCGGATCTCGCGCAACTCGCTGACCAGCGTGCGCTCGTACTGGCCGAAGACGCGCTCAAACACGGGACGCCACTGTTCCCAGATGATCGTCAGCAGGGCGGCGATATCGAAGCGGGGGGCGTCGGCGCTGCCGGCGTTGCGGGGGTCGCGCAGGCAGGCGAGGGCTTGCTCGCCCCAGCGCTCTTTGAAGACAGCGCGCAGTTCGCGCTCGACGAAGGGGTGCAGCCCGGCCTTGAGCAAGTCCAGCGCCGTGCCGACGCGCTCGTTATTGGTTGCGGCCATGCTGGTCCTCCGCCGATCCGTCGCGTTGCTCCTCTTCGGACAGGCGGTCCGTCACGAAGCGTTGGATGAGCGTGCGGTAGCCGACGTGGCGGCGGGCGGCAAGGGAGCGCAGACGTTGCAGGGTCCCGGCATCGAGGTGCAGATCGATGGATGCGGTGCGGGGTCGCGCCGGCGGGAGGATGTCGGCGGGCAACGGCCCCATCCGCTCCAGGACCTCATCGCCAAGTTCGTGCTCGTCCCAGAACGCCGCCTCTTCCGCCTCGTTCGCGAAGGTGGGGATATGGTCCAGGTCGTGCAGGGTTTGTGTTGCCGTGTGCTGCGCTCGTGGCATGGTCATTCCTTTCGATAGCGTCGCCGCTGTGCCGCGTCGGCATCGCGCGCGGTGACAACCCGCACCAGTCCACCTCCCGCTCATACTAACGTCTCCTGGCGTGGCGCTGTGGCTTGTTGCTCCGCCAGGCGGGCAATCTCCGGCCAGGCGACGACCAATCCATTGTAGGCGCCCGCTTCTTCCTGCAAGCCGCCCTTACGCTCGCAGGTGAGGTAGAGCCGATAGGCGAGTTCCCGCGCCGTCTCAGCCGCCGGACCAATGCTGGCCAGCCGCGCCGCGGCCTGACCTTCGCCTCCTTCCTGCAGCGCCTTGATGAGGTGCTGCGTCACCGCCCAGGCACTGCGCTGGTGCTGCTGCCCGGTTGTCGGCAACTCCTCCCGCCGCAGCAGGCGCACCTTGCCGGCTCGCGACTGCAAGATACCGGCTGCCTGTAAGGCGGCGACCGACGTGTCCTTGGCCTTGGAGAGCGTCTCGGCGCTGCCGTACTCGCCCTCGCCAAGCCCATACTGCTCAAACCATGTGATCGCCCAGCGGGTATCGCCGTCGAAGTCGCCTTCTTGCTCGCTCAGCACTTCGTCAAGGGCCTGATTGATAAGACCGAGCGCCGCGCGCACCGGTAGCGGCTTGCCACTCGGATCGACCACCTGGCGGTAACGCGAGAAGACGGCCATGCCGGGACCGATGGCCGCCTGCTGGAGATCCACCGGCGCGATGTTGCCCTGCTGGAGGGTGCGTAGCGCTTTGGGCAACTCCTGTTTGAGTGCCGAGATGAACTCACGCCGGGTAGCGATCGGCGCGTCGGCCGGGCGTGGGCGGCAGACTAGCACGATGGAGGAAGCGAGGGCGTTGCTGTCCATTGATCTTGGGCGGTTGCTCAATTCACTGCGCATTGGCCACGTGCCGTTGATGGCAAAGCCAGCCTGTAATAGTCCTTCTAGCATCGTCGCCCAACCAGTTGAGGCGATTGCCACATCCGCCTCAGTGCCTCCCTCGTGGGTGTCCTCTTCAGCTTGCTTGAAGGCGTAGTACACCGTAAGCGGATATCCCGGTGCTTGTGCGGCGTGCAAACGCGAAAAGGCAGCACGGAGCCCTTCCTCGAAGAACTGCTCCGCACGCTCTTTGCTGCTGTCGAAGCGATACGGTGCCGCGATTAGTTCGCGATCCTTTGGTGTGAGCAGTGTACCGAACAGGTCGGGATAGACATCACGTAAAGAGCGTCGCAGCCAAGTATAGAAGAAGTCGGAAAGGTCTGCGTAGCCAATATTGTCGTAGTAGGGAGGATCAGTCGAGATAAGCGGGAAAGAGACGCTGCTAGTCATCGTGGTCGCATCAACTTGTTGCACATGACCTGGCGTTGACGCGGGAGTCATCTCGAGTGCCTTCAAGAGGTTCCCGAGGCTGATAGAATAGTCTCCTGCGCCCTCTGCGAATACGTTCGCTTCAGCGAAGTCCCAAAGCATCGGGATGGCTTGCCTTGTGAAAAGGTGGCGGACTTGCGTCTTTGTGTTCTCCCACATGCATAAACTATTACAGATATCTGTCAGACGGCTAGTACCGAGTGCCAAATATGTCGCCACCGCGTCCGCATAGGCATGCACACCCATCGCGTCCGCCAGCACGCGCGTCCGAACCTCGCCCACCAGATCGCTGAAGGTAGTCAGCGCGACGAGTTGGCGGGGTGTGAAGAGGTCGCGATGACGCGTCATACCATATAGTTGGACGCGAAAGCCGAGAGCCTGCTTTGGCAGCGTTGTTTCCGGCGCCCACTCCGGCTTCGCCTCGTCTGCGACGGCCACTTGCTCGGGTGTCGGCGCCAGGTATATACGCCCGCGCGCTCCTTCGGCCACGACTGCCATGAGTTGCTGGCTAATTCGTGCGGCCCTGCCCTCGGCTCGTATCCATTCTAGGGCGACCGGCGTGTTGCAGACCAGGCAGCGAGCGCCGCGCCGGTTCACCGTGCCCTCGGGCACCTTCCCACTTCCTGTCCGCACTTGAAACCGCACTGTCTTCGCCGCCGGGTCCACCTGCGGCTCGACCCAGGCGGCCTTGCCCGGTTTCGTGGAGAGGGCGAAAGAGCGTACCAGCGGCATCTGGGTGCCGCAGGCAGGGTTGGGGCAGCGCACGGTGCGTGCCCAGAGCCAGGCGATCACGGTCGCCTCCCCCTGCCCGCCCGGCAACTGTACCTTGGGATAGAGGTGGCCGATGCGGCGTTGCGCTTCGTCGCGCATCCAGCGGCCGTAGTAGCGCACGTCCGCCGCCAGCCCTGTGGCGCCGGGCCAGGCAACGCTGCTGCCCATCTTGGTGCGATCCTCCGGGTTCACCGGTGGCTGCCCGGCGAACTTGGGAGGGATCTCGATCAACGCCTTGGTGATCAGCACCGCGACCGGGTTCAGGTCACTGCCGTAGGCGCGTAACCCCAGCCGTTGCGCTTCCAGTGGGATGGATCCGCCACCGCAGAAAGGATCAAGGACGGGCGGGGCATGCTCGATCAGGAATTGCTGCACGGCCTGCGGAGAGGTTGGCGCCGGAACGCCCTTGTCGCGGGCGACGGAGCGGGCGATCTCCTGCTTCGCGGCGTCGAGCACCGTCTGATTGTTGGAGTTCTCCCACAGCACCAGTTGCTTGATGATCTCGAACAGTCGGTCCCGCTCCCGTACCTGGTCCGCTTCGGTCGGGAACTCTTCCGGTACAGCGGAGGGGTCGTCGACCAGTTGGCCGAACAGCACGGCACGGCAGGCGGCCAGGGGACGCCGTGCCCACCATAGGTGCAACGTGGAAGGGTGGCCGTGGCGGATGCTTTTCTCTCGTGCCGAGGCGGCGTTGATCTCCGCCAGGGGCAGGGCGACCTCGATGAGTTTCTTGCGATAGGCTTCGGTCACGTAGAGTACTCCGCCTCTCCTGCCGCTTGTTGTCCCTCTTCCATTGGATCAGAAAGACGAGAATTTCGCATATTTGAACCGCCAATCCTCGCCTGTCCTCTCGCGCGGAAGCTTATATAGTATTGCCTTGGCGCGTTCCATAATGGATTCATCCTCGGAAGACGTGAAGTGGACCACCGCATCAGCAGGGACTAAGTCTGGTCGTTCAGACGAGATCTGCTCCAGTGCGTCTAGCGCAAACTCCTGGTCATAATGGTCGTCGTCCAGCGCCATTTGGCGAATCACTGCCATCGCGTCTACCCTGGAGAGCGCCAGTTGCTTCATCGCGCTCCGGGCCGGGGTAAAAACATACCAGTCCTCGTCGCTTCTAATCAGCCTCATAAGCAGATCAATAGGGACATATCCTGGAATGTTCATCGACCAGCCCCAGAGAATTACTGCTGCCGACATACGAATGCTTGTCTTACGGCTGGTTGCCAGGCGATAAAGCTCTGTCTGCGATATAAGAGTCGGATCTGCCTCGACAAGGTATTCAACAATACTACTTGCTGCAGCGCTAACATTCCAATCTTCGCTATCCATTTCTTGAAGAAGGTGCAAGATCGCGGAATGCTGGTTTTCCTTACTATTATCAGCCATCCAGCGGAGTACCTTCACCTTGGTTTTCACGTAGTCGTCTCCTGGCTTGACATCGGCCAAGACGGATGGAGGTTGGCTGACTGGCTCATTAGCCGTTCCCAAGACGAGATGATCACTCATGGTATACCCCCATGTCCTTAGCTGCTTCAGGAGATCTGAAATGGCTTTATTCGGATTGGCAACGTCCAGACTACACCAAATAGGTGCAATATTGCTAGGGATCTGCACTCTCTCATCACGAATAATCATCACTCGGCCACCGATGTTCCCTTTATATCGCGCTCTGGCCATTTCGTCGACGATATTCTGCCGAGTTGTCACGGTCCCGTCTTGATGAACATCGTCCGGGGTCATAAGAGCAACGAAGGCATCCGATACGTCAAGCCAGCCTTCGACCTTGTCATCCGCCGTCCAAGCAGCACCAAGTTTAGGAATGTCCTCGACAATGATGCCGATCATGTCTATTCCTGGCGCCTCCAGGACCTCACGAAACCTGTACGCAACTTTCTCCTTGAACGTGTGGGAGCAGCTCAAGAAAACCGCGACTTTATCGTCGTACATCACATGTGCTCCAGGTCCTTCAATGCTCGGCATGAGGCGGCACCAGCCGGTGCGACCCGGCACCCCGTGCCAATGATAGTACAGGCGTTCAGACGTCATAGGGTCGCGCCCTCGTTACTCTGGCTTCATGGCGATGCTTTCTGTAGCCACTGCCCCGATACTCCAGCGTTATTCCCTGCTGACCATGAGCGCTATTCGGCCCGCTCACCGAATGCAGGGGCCCTGAACGGGTACCCTCCTTCCATTATTCCAACTGACGGCAGAAAGTGCGAAACATCGCACGATTGGGGCAGTCCGGCGGGCAGAAATGCAGGGAGAGACCGCCCGCTACCTTGGCATCCTACTGTATTTCCCCTGTAGGCCGCCCACAGCGATCAGCCCGCCCGGCGCTCAAGCGCCGGGCGGGCTGTGCGTACGATGGCATATACTATGAGTGGATGCCAGGCAGCGGCAGTTGGCCGTATCGCCCGTGCCAAGGATGAGGAACGGGAGGGATAGTGCATGATGAGCGTCAACGTCGCGAGGGCCGGCGCTCCACCGGTCGATATCCTGGTGGCCGACGCCGACATGCGGGCAATCGTCGTTGTTGAAGTGAAGAACCAGGAGGACTTGTCGCGCGAAGACGCCGTTCGCCTCTTTCGCGACCTCACGTCCTATGCTGCCTTTCTCGCCGCTGCGCTGTCTGCGGCAACAAGAGCTCCAGATCGCCATCGGCCATTGGCTATTGCATCTTGCTCGCGTGGGAGAGGATGTTGAGACCACTCCTGAGCGGATGCTCCGCGATATGGGCTTCATCGCGGTTTTAGAGCGCGCCATCGTCATTCCCGATCCGTACGCGTGTTCGTTTATGTGAAGTCGACCCTTATCCTGGAACTGTCGCCGGATCAAGAGTCAGCATTCCAACCTTGCTCTTGAATCAGGGTCGCGAGGTTCAGCTCCAGCGCCGCAAAAGCTGGCAAAGCGCGAAGTGGCGCGAAGTCATCGATAAGTGTCGCCAAGCGCTGAACGGCCTCATCGACATCGAATTGGCGACCGTGAGTCCGACGTCTACCCCTGGCCTGCTGCAGCAGGGTATGGAGTTTGCGTTTTGGGTCAGCAAGCCGCTCCAGCGTGCGCCGTGCCGGCAAGGCAAGGGGCTGGTCGCCCAGTGGGTTGCCTGCCGCCGTGCGTATCGCTACCTCGTCGAAAAGGAGCCAGGCTTCTGTCATGCGGACCGGCACGACGCACACGATGGGAGGGGGAAGCGACGAGCGTGTGAGCGCTACCTCGGCCACCGCGCGGCGTATCTCCTGGGCACGCTCGGCACGGCTCACCCCTTCAGCATCTCGATGCACAAACAGGAGATCACAGTCGAAGGCATTGAGGGCAAACTGAATCCGGGCAAACAGGCCCTTTGGTGGCTGCTCTGGCTTGCGGTCGTCGGCCCAGCTGGGCGTGATTGCTGCGCCGACAGCGTGTTGGAGCAGCAACCAGGTGAGTATCTGCTCCAGCGCCCGGTCAGAGCTGCCGTCGGTCAGGAGCGTATAACGGAGCGACCTCACTCCCGGCTCAGTGCTACCAGCCTGAGCCGGCGCACGTCCTCTCGGTCAACGACGCGCGCTGCGCCTGTTTTGATTGGGCCAATAGCGTGGTCTCCGGCGCCGTTCTCCTCGTCGTCGGGTTGGCTTCCAGCAGCGCTCAGGTACGGTATGAGCGATCCGAGTGGAGCGGTACTCCCCTCGCTGCCGGTGTGCTGACGCCAGGTCCCCGGCAGGGCGCAGAAACTCACCCCCTGGCTGCGCCCGTTTTCGGTCAGCATGAATCGCCGTTCAGCGATGAGCAGACTATCGTCCGGCGTCAAGGCGACGACCGAAGGCGAATGGGTCGTGACGATGACCTGACGCATCGGGTTATCGGAGTCTGCGCGCTGCGTTGTGTCCACTGCAGTGGCGCGCAAGAGCCGGAGGAGGGCCGGTATGCGCTCCGGGGCAATGCCGTTTTCCGGTTCCTCCAGGCAGAGGACACGATTGCCGTCCGGAGCCAAACTGAGGATCACCATTGCGAGAAAGCGCAAACTCCCGTCCGACAGCGCTCGTGCGGGAAAGGACGCGCCAGTTCGATCAGTGACGTAGAGCGTGAGCAGGCGTCGCTCCTCGTCACGCACGACCGACACGCTGCGGATGTCGTCGACGAGCGCCGCGAGACGGTTGGCAACCTCAGCGTAGACCTGGGCCTCCAGAGCGCGCCGGCCATGTTCGTTCGGCGCGTCCCTGGTCTGGAACTGGACGAGGCGGTACAGGGCAGTGGGGAGATGCGACCCGTCCGTGCCGAGAACGCGCGTCGGCGCTGTCTCATCGGGTCGCCGCAGCGCCGCCGGTTCCAGGTGGAGAACTTGCCAGGAACGCATCTCACTTCGGGCAAGGAACGCGGTTGGGCTGGTGGTCGCATCGGTGACGGAGATGACGGTTCGCGGCAGGTTCGTGGCGATGCGGCTAACGGGCGGCGCGTTGACGTTCCCCTCCGGGTGCAGTTCCACCGCCCGGCTTGCCCCCGCACCCGCCGTCGCGATGAAGACGCGGGAACGCTCCTTGGCTCGCAGGACGGACGTGCGCCATCTCGGCACAATCCCGGGGAAGCGCAGACTCGCTGTAGCTTCCTTCAGGGGGACTGACACCAGTTCTTCCCGCAGCAACTCGAACGGACCGACCGCGACTTCCGCCTTGTGCCGCAGGCCGAGATCAAGGCGATACCGCAAGAACGTCGCGCTGGCCTTTGCCGACTGACCCAGGTCGTCCAACCCTTCCAGTGGGATGAGCATCTCCGCTTCGAACGTCATGCGGTCTGTACGCCCGGCGCCCACCTGGTTGAACAGGCTCTCGGCGTCCTCCAGGCGCTCGCTCTCGCCCCGCACATGCAACGCCGCGTCGATCAGCGTCCTATCGGCCAGCAAACTGAGAAAACGAAGAGCATCGAGCAGGTTCGACTTTCCGACGCCATTGGGACCGGCAATGCAGGTGAACGGCCCGAAGGCCACGTCGATATCGACGAGGTTCTTGAAGCCGGAGACCTTCAATCTCGTGAGCACCGTGGTCTCCCTGTCTGCATCGCACGAGGGATGCTGCGACACACCTGCATGATACACGCCAGAGGCTGGCTTCCTTGACGCGCCGCAACTGCGACGTCGCCTGTACCAGAGAGGACATCTCGTCCGTCGCTGCAACTGGAGAGGCGACGCACCATTACTGCCCGACGCCGGGAGCCTACATCGTCTTCGACAAGAGCTTGCCGAGCTCGTAGTTCACGCTCGTCGCCGCGAAGTCCGGCTCGCGCTGAAACGGCTGGCTGACGTAGGCCGGCGCCGTCACCTGCTCGCCATCCACCAGCACCACTGCCAGCCACCAGTCCTCTGGCTTGTTCAGCGCCGTCAGGATCTCGTTCTTGGTCACCGTCACCGTGTCGGCGTCGGCCGTGCGGCCCTTCACCTCAATGAAGCGCAGGCGGCCGCTGTTCGCCAGACGGGACTCGACATCGTAGCCGCACTTCAGGTCGCTGACGTCGCGGGGTAAGTAGCCCAGCCGGCGTTCCTCCGTCATGACCGCCTGCATCGCCAGTTGCTCGATGCGCTGGCGCTGGCGAGCGGTGGCGTCCGTCTGGCGCGGGTCCTCGCCCAGCAGGCGCGCCAGCAGCCCGTTCGGCACGATCAGCGCGCCGCCAATGGCGACGGGCGGTAATGGGGCCAGCCGCCGCTCCTGCTCCAGTTCGGCCAGCCGCTGCTGCAAGCGCGCTTCCAGCTCGTCGCAGCGCCGCCGGGCCTGGAGGGAGTTGAGGGAGGCTGTCCTGCCGGTTTGCTCCTGGCGGGCCAGTTGGACCGAACGATGGTCCCAGTAGACGATCTCCTTGGTCAGGCGCTCGTGGACGGCTGCCTTCGTCTTGTCGATCAAAGCCTCGCTGCGCTGGCGCACCGCCTCGAAGTGCCGGGGCACCAGCGCCTCAATGGCGTAGCTCAAGGCGCGGTCTTCCAGACCCCGCTGCAGCCAGGGTGCATCGAGTAAAGGCGTGACCAGGCGTTGCTCCTCCTCCGTCAGGGGCCGGTAGTCCAGGTAGGGGGCGGGGCCAGCGGACGCGGCTGCGCCCTGCTGATCGATCTCCACGAACTGCAGTTCCCGCGAGACGACGCGGCGGTTGCCGGTTGCGTCGATACGGGCGTCCTGGATGGCGTGCTCCAGGTAGAAGAGGGCGCGCATATCGCTGCCGGGGTCACTGCTGTCCAGCAGCAGCGCGCCGCGCCGTAAGAGGGCGCGGTACTTTTCCAGCAGCAGGTCGATGCAGGTATCCAGCAGCGGGTGCCCTGGACAGAGGAAGGCGGCCAGCGGCTTGCCCGGCACGCTGATCAGCGCCTTGTCGAAGGTGACCCGCTCGTACTGGTGCAGCACCGGCTCGCCCGTGCCGATCTGGCGGTCACGCTGGCGGATGGGCGCCGGCACGTTCGTGATCTCGTAGCGGCCCGCATCCCGCTGGTGCATGCGGCCACCCAGCAGGCGAAAGGCTTCCTGGAAAAAGGTAGCGATGAAGTGCGGCTGCAGCCGCCGCGCCTCCGCCCGCTCCATGTCCTCACGGATGGTCTGCACTGTGGCGGCGTCCATGCTGTCTCGCGCCAGCGCGTGCTCTTCCAGCAACTCGCGCAAATGCGCCGTGTCCAGCGCCGTGTCAACGACCTGATAGAGGCGGGCCCGCACCGCCGGCTGGTCGCCGTAGCGGATCGCCTCCACCAGCAACTCGCGCAGCGGCCGGTTCTCGAAGGTGACCTTGCCCAGCACGTCGAAGACGCGCCCACCCAGCGCCGCCCGTTCCTCCTCCAGCTTGGTCAAGAGGCGGCTGTAGACGTCGCCCTCCCGTGTCTCGGCGGCAACGAGGTTCCAGAGGTGACAGACCTCCGTCTGGCCGATGCGGTGGATGCGGCCGAAGCGCTGCTCCAACCGGTTGGGATTCCAGGGCAGGTCGTAGTTGACCATCAGGTGGGCCCGCTGCAGGTTGACCCCTTCCCCGGCAGCGTCCGTGGCGACCAGGATCTGGACATCCTTGTCCTGGGTGAAGCGGGCCTGGGCGGTGCGTCGCTCCTCCCGCAGCATGCCGCCGTGGATCGTGACCACCGCTTCCGCCTGCCCGAGCAGGTCGCGCAGCCGCTGGGCCAGGTAGTTGAGGGTGTCGCGGTGCTCGCTGAAGATGATCAGCTTGCGCCGTTGCCCATCAGCGTCAAACATGGCCGGGTTGGCTTGCAGCAGATCGCGCAGCTCTTCCCACTTGCGGTCGGCGCCGCTCAGCACGACCTGCCGGGCCAGCCCCTCCAGTTGCTGCAAGCGCCGGATCTCCAACTGCAGTTCGGTAATCGTGCGAGCAGCCGAGGCCTGGTCCACCACCTGCTCTTCCTGCTCCAACAGCTCTGCTTCCGGCGCATCTTCCAGGTCGTCCCAGTCTTCGCTGCTCAGGCGGGCCAGGTTGCCCAGGAACTCCATGCTCGTTGCGGCGCCGCGTTGGAGCAGTTGCTCTTCGCGCACCCGGCTCTCCAGCCGTTCGCGGCGTCGGCGCAGCGACTGGTAGATCGCTTCCGGCGAGGAGGCCAGGCGGCGCTGCAGGATGGTCAGGGCGAAGCCGACCGTGCCGCGACGCCCGTGGTGGTTGAGAGCATCGGCGCGGTTGAACTCCTCCCGCACGTACTCCGTGACTTCCCGGTACAGCGTGGCTTCCGCCGGCGAGAGGGTGTAGTTGACCGTACTGGCGATGCGTTCCGGGAAGAGCGGCTTGCCCTCGAAGGTGAGCAACTGTTCCTTGACCATGCGGTGCATGAGGTCGGAGGTGTCGCTGCTGTGGACACCGTCGCGGAAGCGTCCCTCGAAGCGGTCGGCATCCAGCAGGGCCATGAAGAGCTGGAAGTCCTCCTCCTTGCCGTTGTGCGGCGTCGCCGTCATCAGCAGGAAGTGCCGTGCGCGCCGGCCGAGCAGTTGGCCCAGGCGGTAGCGCTTGGTGTACTTGACCTCGCCGCCGAAGAAGCTGGCCGAGAGCTTGTGGGCCTCGTCGCAGATCACCAGGTCCCAGTCGGTCTGCTCCAGCATGGCCTGGACGCGCTCGTCCCGGCTCAGCTTGTCCAGCCCCCCGATCGCCAGCGGCGTCTCGGCAAACCAGTTGCCGCTGCGCGCTGCTTCCAGCTTGTCGTTGGTCATGATCTCGAAGGGCAACTGGAAACGCCGCTCCAGCTCGTCCTGCCACTGCTCCACCAGGTTGCCGGGGCAGACGATCAAACAGCGACGCACGTCGCCCCGGATCAGCAACTCCTTGATCAGCAGCCCCGCCATGATCGTCTTGCCGGCGCCGGGGTCGTCGGCCAGCAAGAAGCGCAACGGCTGCCGGGGCAGCATGTCGCCGTAGACTGCGGTGATCTGGTGCGGCAAGGGATCGACCAGCGAGGTGTGGACCGCCAGGATTGGATCGAAGAGGTAGGCCAGGTGGATGCGATAGGCCTCGGAGACCAGCCGCAGCAAGGCCCCGTCGCCATCGAAGCTCCAGGGCCGGCCGGCGGTCACCACTTCCAGCGCCGGCTCCCGGTAACGGTAGAGCAGCTCGCTGCCCAGCCGCCCGGAGGCATCCTTATACGTCAGTTCGGCAACGTTGGAACCGTGCCAGTGCAGGTCTACTACGGTGACCAGGCCGTCCGGAAGCACGCCTTTGACGGCAGCACCCGGGCCGAGGTCTTCCAAACGCGCCATGGGGTACTCCGTCTGCTCGTAAAGCGTCGCCTGAGTGCTCGTGGGCAGGCTTTCCCGTTGTTGGTGTCGTTGCACTACTGTTCGGGGAAGTATAGCGACGATGCCATGAAAGGCTAGTGGTCGTCATGCTCCAATAACAGGCGAGCATTAAAGGCGGATACCGCCAATGCGCAAGCGGCCGGCCTTTCCCGCTCATTGTCGCAGGACATTTTGCAGGGCGCCTCTCGTTCCTTCGACCCCGTGTCGTCCTCCAGTCGGGAGGGATGGAGACGAAAAGGCCGCCTTCAAGTACTGCAGTCTTACTGTCGAAACGGCGCTCAGCAGTTCCATACGCAAGAACATCGCCGGGCAGCTTTCGTCGTTGGTGGTCTCAAGATGAGCACATCGACAGTGATCCCGTGGTATTAGAACGGGTATACTACTTATCGACCTAAGGTGACCGGTTACGCGCTGCTTGAGTCGAATCCCTTGATCGCAGGACAGTGTTGCCGTGATGTACGAGAGGAAGAGACAATGGACCTCACCGCCCTGTTTCAGCAAGTGGAGACTGGCATACTCGCTGACTTTCAAGAGGCGGCGTTTGTAGGGCATGCCGGGGACAAGGGAGAGAACCGAGAGGAGATACTACGTCAATTCTTAGCCGAACGGCTACCGAGGCGCTACGGGGTAATCAAAGGAGAGATAGTCACAAAGGGCGGAAAGCATAGTCATTCAGCGGACATCATCATCTATGACGCCCTCAACTGCGCGGTACTATACGCGAACCACACAGCAGTCTTACCATACGAGAGTGTGTACGGCATCATCGAAGTTAAATCTACACTGACAAAATCGGAGTTTAGTGATGCTGCGCACAAGATAAAGTCATTCAAGTCCCTCGCCCCACTCGACCTTTCTGTGGTAAAGACGAGAGAGTACGTGACGGTGGAGCGTCCATCACGACCATTCGGGATAATTGTAGGGTATCAAGTAGGGGAAAACTCCCTAGATTCGCTTTATCAGAACAATACCGAGCTTGCGCGCGAGACGACCCTCGGTGATTACATGGTAAACTTGACGGCCGTATTGGGTCAAGGGCTAATCCACGCGGAAAAGATTGACTTTCGTCAAGGAGAGAAATATCCTCTGCTTGATACGGATGAGTTTGTTGAACTTTGTATTCGGCTTGAGTCCCTACGTGCTCGTGGAACTCCGGATGATGGGATGATGTACAGAACGGTCCTGGAACGAACTGGGTCAAGAACCATAGGAAGACTATATGTGTATACTCTGGTTATGTTAGAACAGATGAAACTGAGTCATCCCGACATAGGACAGTACTTCGACAAAACTTGGCTACCCACCGTTCATCGAGAGTCGTAGAGATATGGCGAAGATCGAACTTGAAGAGCCCTGCCCATGTGGTTCCGAAAAGCCATATGGTGAATGCCACGAATATTTGACCATAAAATACGAGAGAATCAAGGTCGATAGAAGATTCAAGCTTACTATTATTTCGGAGCCATATCCAAATTATCGTGCTATATTCGACTTCGTTGGCGCAGACAGTAGATTTCTTGGCGATGCTACTCACTTTGCCTACCAGTGTGGGTCCTGTGGAAATGATCTGCTGGTTGGAGTGAACGTTACCTCCCTAGGTGGTGTCGTCGTGCGATGTGGTAAGTGCCGGACGTTCAACGATACACTTCATTTTCACTCAATCGCTAATGAGCAGCAAGTCGGTATAGCGTCTGCCTTTACACCGGGCGCTGATCGAAGACGAGATCGTAAACGAAGGACGAAGCGGCGGCGCTCGTAGTTAAAGCAACAGTCTGGATGTTATAGTGCATCCTCCAGTTGCGATAGGCGGTGGTCGTCGCCCTACCTTGCCGATGAGTGCACCGCGCCTTCAATCTTCGATTCCGCGGACAGGTGGCAGGACCCTCAATGAACCTCGCAACGATGGAGCTGACAGAGTCTTGCGCTGGCCTAGTGAAGACGTCCTTCATTTCTGAAGTTCCGCCGAGCGGCACGGCCTTTTGCGGATCACGGTACTGCCGATGACGTATACCCATCCTTATGACCATGGAAGTGCCAGGGACAGCCGGTGGGGAAGGATGAATGGACGTTTGAAAAGCATATCGTTTAACGCAGTACGCGTGCGCAAATCGCATCGCCTGCAAATCGCCCATTCCCGAAAGGACAGCCGCATTGATATTCAGCCCCGGGCTCCGCTCGCCGCAGATGCTCCATCCTGAAGTACGGTAGTTGCATTCCTGTAGGTAACCTCCGTTTTTGCCTCAATACGGTAACTATCAGCCGGTTTCCGCTCCCGCTCTGCTTGGCTGCGCCGCCGCGCCAGTGCCTCCTCAAGTCGTTGATGCTCTTCCATGAGCGCCGGTTGGTCGCCAAGTGCCGCGTAGCAGTGATAGAGCTTGCGAGCGACATCCTGCAGCGTCGGCTCGGCGCGGAGCACCTGCCGGTAGAGCGGTACGGCGCGCTCCGTCTCACCTGCCTCGACATAGCAGTCGGCCAACTGCACGATTACCCAGGCGAATTGTTTATGAAAGTCTTGCCGAATCGATGTTCCTCCTTGGCGGCGGTCCAGCCACTCGTAGGCGGGTTCAGTGAACAGGCCGCGCCGGCAGAGTGCACGTGCAGCTTCCAGCATAGCCATACGCTGCTCCAGGTGTACGCCTTGCCGGACCGCCTCGCACAGCGCGAGGAACTGCTGAGCATCCGACCAAACAAGGCCTGAGTCGAGGCGGCAGTAGCCGTGCTCGAGTCCAACGACTTCCTTCGATAGCCCGGGCACCTGGTCGGTCAGCGAGGTGCGCAGCCGCCAGATCCCTTGGCGAAGGTTCGTGCCACCCTGCTCGTTATCAAGGTCCGGCCAGAAGGTGGCGAGCAGGTCCGCCTTCGGTACGCCGTTCGCCGTATGGACGGCCAGGTAGGTCAGGATTTCCCATGGTTGCTCCTGCCAGCGCGGCGTGACGGTGGCATCTTCGCCGACCACGTGTAAGGTACCAAATAGGCGCAGCCGCACGCGTGTGGTCGCCGACGGGGCGCCGGGAAGATCGGTTACAGCAGGCGCTACCGTCTCAACGGTTGCGACGCTGCTGTTTGTAGCCGGCTGTGTAGCCTCAGACTCAATGACTCCGGTAGGTGCTCCCGTCGTGGGAAGCAGAGGTGTCTCACCGTCCGCATTCAAGTGCAGGTCGGATTCTAAATACGCGCTCTTCACGACACCATTTGTATGCGGATGCTGTGCTTCTGGTTCCGCATCCGCTAGCGGCACCGGGCTGGCGACCTCTCCGGCTCCGATGCTGCCGTTTGCTGGCTCACCATCAACCACGGCGTTATTGTCATCCACGGGTTCCGCGTCGTTTTGCACTACGCGGTCGGTTTCGTCCGATGGTGGTGGACTTGAACCATCGCCGGCTGGTCCCGGATCGTCATCGTCACTGGGTGGGTCCGGCGACTGGCTAGCATAGGCGGCGTGCATAAGATCGACGAGGCGTTCCAGGTGCTCCAGCTCCACGCGGTAGCCTCGCACTCGCACCGGTGTGCGGCCTTCGATGCGGGCCCAAAGGTCGCCGCCGCCACCCAGATGCACCGCATCCGGCCGGCCTAATAGTCGCACGCTCTGCGCTTCGTCCGGCATCCGCAGCACCAGCCGCGTGGCCATGGTCTCCAACAGCGCGTCAGAGATTACCTCCTGGCGCGTGGTCGCCGCGATGAGGTGAATGCCGTACATCCCACCCTCCCGACCGATCAACTCCAGCAGCTCCTGGTCGCTAACGTCGGTCAGTTCGTGGAGCACAAGCACGATGTTGGGTTCATCCTGCTCCTGAGTGTGACCGTCCATGGCCAGCATCCGGCGCTCCAGTTCGGCTCGCACTTCAGCGAGGACGGCCTGGACGCCTGATTCATCGGTAGGGTCGACGCTCGGCCCGGCCTGGTGGGGCACGGTGAGCAGCGGCTGCGGAAAACTGGTGGGCGGCGCGATGGTCCACATCTGCAACTTGTCCGGGTGACAGCGAGCCAACACGGCCGTGAGTACGCTGGTTAACACGACATCGGCACCGCTGCCTGGGACACCCGCCACCAGGATGTGTTCGATCTGACTCCAGTTTATGTGCAGTGCCTCGCCGCTCGGGGCGACGCCGAGCGCCAACAAGGGGAGCGCCGGAAACGCTCCGCTGCAGGGCCGGGTCGCCAGCCGCAGCGTCACCAGGTTGGTGAGCTGCAACACTATGTCGTGGTCGAGCGTGCGCACGGCAACTCCGTCAGAGCCGAGCCGCCGCGCAAGATCCCGAGCATCGGTGAGGAGTCGCTCTTGAGCGATCAGTCCCGCTTGCAGCACCAATTGCATGGTGTGACGGCCTTCTAATACGCTCACCACTGCAACGTGGCACAGATCCGGGTCCTTTGCGAAACTTGCCAACACCTGCTCGGTGACCAGCAGCGCCGGTTCGACTCCGCCGTCGAGACGGTGCGCGAAGGTGCGGGCATAGGCGGCATCGGCATATCCTTGCCGGACTAACGCGCCGGCGTCGCGGTCGGATGGTACAGGCGGCTCATCGATGCTGGTGCGGTAACGCCGGCGCGCGAGCAGAACCGCGCCTCCGGAGATAGCTGCCGCCAGGCCAGCAGCGCCGATCTCGCCAACGGGCGGTGGCAAGTGCGAAGGCGGCGGGGCCGGATGCGGCTGCAGAGCTGGGGTGGCGAGGCCATTGGATGCCGGAGCCGCTGCTGTCACCACAGGCGCTGGCTGAGTTGCAGCGATCTGGGGCGACTGCTCTCGACGAAGAACAGGTGGCTGAGCTGGTGGGATAGGTGTCGGCAGAGGAGCCGGCGTCACGGTTGGCTGGAGTGTCACTATCCGATGGCTCGGTCGTATCGGAGCGACGGGTGGCGATGTTGGCGCGGGCGCCGCGACGTGAACGGTTGTCGGCGGGACGGCTACGTCTGGTACCGTCAGCTTGAGGCCCGGCCAGATAAGGTCGGGATTCTCCAGCATTCGTCCATCCGGCAGGTGCGTCCCCCGACTTGCGCCAAAGATGCGCGGCCAGGCGAGTTCATCGTGGTAATAGCGCTGGGCAATGCTGCGCAGCGTGTCGCCGCCCTGCACGATGTAAGTCACTGTCTGTTCTGCCGCTGCCGGCGAGCCGGAAGCGTTCGGGATCAGGAGCACCCAGCCCTCTTGCAAAACCGGGTTGCGCGGGAATACCTCGCCATTCGGCATGGGGCGTCCGACGTTCGCCGCGACAATCTCCGGCCATTGATCACCGTTGCCGTAGAACTGCTCGGCGATCCTCCAGAGATTGTCGTTATGCCGGACGGTGTAGGTCAGCGTGCCTGCTCGGTCAGGGTGGGCGGGCGATACCGACGTGCCACTGGAGGTGGTCGGGACTGTGGCGACGAGCGTCGCCACGACGGGCGCTGGAGCGGCGGATACCGACGGCACCGTGCGCGAGGCAAGTTGGACGACCGTGACGGCTACAGCCGCTCCGTGCGCCAGGCGACGCACTGCCGGCAGCGTGAACCGGTCCACGATCCCGCGCAGCGAGCGCACCCAGCGTGCCCCTCGGGTGGCAACGTCGGCGATGACGAGCAGGACTTGCAACGCTAGCGTCGCGGCTAACCAGAGCCAGATCGCCCAGGCGGCGCTGGTGCAGAGGTAGGCGATCGCCGCATAGGGGATCTGTGTCCCACTGAGCGTGTCCCAAATTGCCGTCCCATCGGGCAGTGCCGTGGGCAAATGAGGCCCTCCGGCGATGCGGAAGAGGAGCGCGCTGCCGGTCGCCAGCGCCACGACGAACCCCGCCAACTCGCGGCGCTGCGGCCGAGTCTGCTCGGGCGCTCTCTCGGGGGCGACTGTGACGTGCCTATTCGTCACCATGGCTATCTCCTTTCCTACTGATAGGCCGATTGATCGGCGGCCTACGAATGGTTGACGACGACCGGCATTGCCTGCTGGACCCGGTAGGCGGCCGTCGCGCTGCGGTCAACATTCGAAAGTGGCTGCCAGGCGCCGCCGTTGACCTGATATGCCAGGCGAAAGTGCGCTGTCAGCGTCACCGTGAAACCGGCCTTGTCGGTGAACTGGTAGGTGTGCTGGATGTCGGACTGAGCCGGGTAGGCGCGACCGAGCGATGCCGTCGTGAAATGGCTGTCTGGTCGCCCATCGCCAAAATTCCAGACGTAGCTGCTGGCCACCGCTTGCACAGCGACGCCGGCATCGGCGGCGGGGCCGCCGGGACAGCCGGCTTGCGCGTTGGGCAGGCCGTCAAGGTGCATGTGGGTCGTCGCGGTCAGCGGCGTACCACCGTACCCCGCAACCCAGAACCAGGAGGGCAAGCCATCCAGGCCCCACGGCCAGGGATTGATGCCGATTTGCATATTCGGCCAGGGGAGAGCCAGACCTGCTGCCACCACCCGCAGGTTCGGCAGGGGGGGCGCAGGCGGCGCCGGCGGACAGGGAGGGGTCGGATCAACAGGCGGATTCCCTCCACCGGGATTCCCTGTGGCTGGCTGGCACGTCGCCTGGTACGTGCGAGGCTCGAACGCCAGCATCAGCAGACTGCCTGGCCCGCGACCGGGCGCCGAGCCGGCGAAGGCTATGTAATCTGCCGAACCGGCGTTGGCGGTTGGGGGTGTCGAGGCGGCCGCACCGTTGGCCGGCTGGCAGTCGCCGGTTACCCCGCAGCCGCCGCCCCCAGTATCGACAAAGCCTTTCGGGTTGGACTGGTTTGGGAAGATGTAGGTCTGCCCGGTTGGACCCTTCCAGGTGCAGTTGGTGGCGGCAGCAGCCGCAGGGGCGAGTGCCAGGGTCAGGACGAGTAACGGTGTCAGCGCCGCCAGGACGGCGATGACCACCCGGCAGCTCCACGATTGAGATAAGCGCATAGTCAGGTTCCTTCTCGATAGCCTCAGGGGACCGCCGTCACACGCAGGTTGCTAAATGCTGCCTCCATGCCGACTGGACCGGACGGGTGCAACGGGTTGATCACTTCCAGGCCAATCGTGCCCGTGCTGGCGAAGGTCGCTGGATACGTTCCCAGCGTGGTTCCATTGATGGCGACGCTCAGCTTGTCGGCCTGGCACGTCACGACCAGATGGTTGCCGGTGTTGTCTTTGTGGATGGCCTGGGAAACGGCCTTCGGCGCAATCACGGTTGCCGTATTGGCAGCGCTTGTCCACACCACGCTGAACTGCTGCATGTCGGGGACGATCAGCACGTTGAAGTGGGCGTTGGCTTTGTCCTGCGGAGCGCGCGGTTGCGCCCGCACCATCACCCCGTAGTAGCCGCCGGGCGGCCCCGCGACCCGGCTCAGGTCTACGGAGAGCGTGAAGTTGGCGAAGTACAGACTACCCGGTGCGTAGACCTGGTAGTCGTAGAACTGGCTCGCGTCGGTCAGGGCGATGCGGTACTGACCGGTCGTCGGGTCGAAACTCAGACTGACGGGATACGGGCCAGCGATTGCTCCCGTGTGCCACGTTGCGAAATTGCCGATGTCGGGCGTGGCGACTGCTGTCGCGGTCCCGCCCTGCACCGTCGTCGCGGCGGGAGTATCCGTGGCACCCACCGCTGGCGGCGATGCGCTTGGCGCCGGGCTTGGCTTGGCGACAGCGAGCGCCTTAGCCGTTGCTGTTCCCGCCGCCAGCCCAGCCTGCCGTGCCGCAGCCGCGGTCGCCGTCAACGCTGGACTGACTGTGGCATCGATCTGGGCGTTGGCGGTGGCTTGTGCGTCGCGCGTGGCAGCCACCGGCGCCACCGTTGTTGCGGCCGGCGTTTGGCTGACCACAGGCAGCGTCTGTGAGTTGCCGGCGCTGGTGACATGTCCCCCGCACCCAGCGGTTAGGAGTGTCACGATAGAGGCGAGGCAGAGAAACGCAGCGTGGCGCGGGTTCTTGATCGACCTCGTGGCTCTATGCAGCCTGGTCCTGTGTTCCATAGTCTCTCCTCTGTACCGTGGGTCCGTCAGCCGAGGCGGCACCGGCAGATGCGGTGCGTTGTGCTTCGGCCATTCTCGCTGGTCGATTGGCGGCTCCCGCAAGTTCGTTGCCTCCCCGTTGCAAAATGTACTGTGTCCACGTCGGCAGGCTACGGCGCGCCTGTGGCTACGCCTGCCGCAATCCGCGCCACTCCGGTCGCAGCAATGGGTGCGCTGTCGAGATGCACGATCCGCAGGAAGTCCAGCGGAACGTCCTCATGGAGGTGTACCACGACTGCCTGGCGGTTGGCCGTGACGTTCGCCGACACGCCGCCTCCTTGGCGAGTGACGTAGGCGAGCGCCGCTGCACGCGCAGCGACTGGATCGAGAACCGGTTCGCCGCTGCCGGCGCGGTAGGCCGCTACGTCGATCTGTTCAGCGCCCATTCGGGCGGCGCTACGGGCGAGGCGCCAGAGCCCCTGTTCTCGATCAAACACGATGCCGGCGTCCAACGCCAGACCGATGATGGCCAGGAAGACCGGCATGAAGACCACCACCCAGACCAAGGCCTGACCGCGCTCCCCGTGTCGCTTGTTCATGGTTGCGCTCCAACCGGTACACCTGCCCGATACGGATCTACCGGTTCCATATGCACGCTCTCGACCGGTGCGCTGGCCCAACCGAGGAGCGGCAGGTCGCTGAGCGACACGACGTAGCGGGCTTTCGCCACTACCTGTCCACCGCGACGGTAGCCGCTGGCATCGACGGTGAGCTGCACTGCCGACTGGCGGAGATGGTAGTCATCGGCCACCGCCAGCCCCGTCGCCAGGCCCTGTCGCGCGGCTTGCGTCGCCGAGTTTGCCAGCGCGCCGGCCCGCGCCGCTTCCCAGGCGACAGCACGGATGGCCATGTCCGCCTGGATGACGCGTCCGATCGCCAGCACGCTGAAGGCCAGCAACAGCAAGATCGGCACGACAATGGCGAGTTCGACGATGGCCTGCCCGCCCTGTCGCCTAGTTTCCACGAAAGCCCTCCTTGACCATCACCGACCGCGCGGAGAGCGGCAGCACGCCACCGAGACCGGGCAAGAGGAGAGGCAGATGGCCCTGTACAGCCACGGTCACCGTTGCCCCTCCATCCACGCCTTGCACCGTCACAGCCTGGGCGCTCGAACCCAGTCCGGCGTCCAGGAGGCCTTGCGCGGTCGTGACGCCCTCGGCCACGTTGCCGTCCGCCGCGGCCGCCACAAGAGCACCTTCAGCGCAGGCCGTTGTCACGACGTCCTGCGCGTGGACGAACAGAGCGAACTCCAGAATCGCCAGCGCTACCAGCAGCAGCACCGGTAGCGTCACGGCAAACTCGACGAGACCTTGCCCATGCTGGGTCCTGTGTCCGCCCTCGTCGCCGGCAAGGTCGAACTGCCGGCACAGGCAAGCAGGTGTCGGCATCGCTAGAGGCCCGGAATCGCCGTCACGTGGCCGAGGATCTTCTGAAACGTCGCGGCGATGCCCTGGCTGAACTGCGTCACCGCGGCAATCGACGCCAGTACAATGAGGGCGACGATCACCGTGTACTCGACCAGACCCTGACCCCTTTGCGATGACCCCGGCGAGCGAATGGCGTCTGTCCGCGCCGGCAGACGGCGGGACAGCAGCATCACCTCCACCTGCAATGCCACTGCGGCCTTTTCCAACTGCGACCCCATGGTCGACCTCCTTCACTACGCGCACAGAGCGCGTCCTCTTCGCTTTGACCCGGCGGGACCACCTCGCCTGGGCAAGATGCGACCTAGCTACCAAGGTGCAATAGCTCGACGCCGGCCGGCACCAGGACGATGATGAACAGCACCGGAAGGATGCAGGCAGCGACCGGCAGCAACATGGTGACGGTCGCCTTTCCTCCGGTCTCGACGATCCACAACCGCTTCTGCTCCCGCACTGCATCCGCCTGGGCAGCGAGCGTCTCACTCACCGACAAGCCCTGGGCGTGGGCGGTGCGGAGGTGTCCGGCCAGATGGCCCAACTCTGGAATGACCGTGTGCTCGGCAACGACATCGAGTGCTTCCACCAACGTGTGCCGGCCAAGTCGGACGTCCCTGGTGACCTGGCGCAGTTGTTCGGCCACCAGCCCTGGCTCGTCCTCCACAACCTCCAGCAGTGCCTGCTCTAGGCCGAGCCCGGCCGAGACTGCCAGGGCCAGCCTATCGAGCAAGGGAGACAGCTCCATGAGCACCTGCGTGCGGCGAGCCTGCACGGTTCGATGTAAGAGGATATCGGGGAGGAAGTAGCCGCCGAGGAAGGCCAGTAGCCAGAGCCCGACCGGCAGTGATCCGAACGGTCGCACGCCAAGGAGACCCGCGCCGATCACGAACAGGACCCATACCACACCGAGCGCCACTTTCTCGCCGTACCACTGACCGAAGTCGATATTCGGCCGCGCCAGTGCCAGGCGCTGTTCCAGTGCTTCGCCGCCGGCGATGCCAAGGCCGTTCAGGGCGCGCTGCGCCGCCCCGCCGAGGTCGGCCAGGAGGGAAGCCGTCCAGGTCTCGCGGCCTCCCGGACCGGCAAGACGCCGACGGGGGCGTGCCGCGTCGTCGCGCAGGCGAGCCTCCACGTCGAGCCGGCGGAAGCGTTCTTCCAGGTCCGGTTTCGGGCGACCCAGCGGTTGATGAGTCAGCAGGACGTAGGCGCTGACGCCGAAAAGCAGTAGCCAGAAAAGCAGGCCCAGAGGCGGAACGCGGAGTTCAAGGTGGGACACCGGCAGCATCATTGCGGCAACCTCGCCATCCGCCGCATCAGCCAGTAGCCGGCGCCGATCAACGCGACGCATCCCGCCAGCCAGGTCTCGCCGGCGACGGTGCCGAAGTAGGCGACATAGGCCGGGGAGAGGAGGCGCATGAGCAGTAGAAGCGTCGGCGGAACCAACGTCACGATCCGTGCTGCCAGTACCTGCCGGGCCTGCACCGCGCGCAGTTCCGCCCGCACCCGCCGTTGTTCGCCCATCGCGTGGGCCAGCCTGTCAAGTACCCGACTGACCTGCCGGCTGCCCATGCGGTCGTCGAGCACGAGCGTGCGCACGACGGTTCTCGCCAGCGGCGTCGCCAGGCGATGCTCCAGCCCGATCAGCGCTCGGGCCAACCCATTGAAGCGTGCTTCCCGCGTCACTGTGGCAAACTCCTGGCGCAACAGGACGGGTCCGCCGCGCGCCAGGCCCGCAATGGCTTCCTCGACCCCCATCCCGGTACGGATGGCATCGCGGAGTTGGGTAATCGCTTCAACGAGCGCGCCTTCAAGTGCGGCTTCCCGCCGCTCCTGCGCAGCTTGCACCCAGATCGTCGGCGCCAGAGCGCCCAGGCCCGCGCAGCTCAGCGTCAGCACGAGCCAGCCCAACCGCAATTGCAGGACGACTCCCACGGAAAGAGCGACGCCAGCAGAGAGCATCAAGAAAACGCGCGGCGTCAGCCAGGGCGCCCCGGTCTGCCGCAGCCACGGTTCCAGCCGGGCAAGGCGCCAGCGAGAGGGCAACAGTGGGCGTGGCCGGGTGAGGCCGTCGTAGAAGAGATAGGCGCCCAGCGCGAGACTGAGCGACAGGAGCGCGGGCAGCACGAATTATGCCTCCATATCCCGACCAGGCAGTGGCAGGGCGTAGGCCACGCCCTTGCTCGCCAGTTTTGCCAGGCAGCGTGGCCGGATGCCCGTCCAGATCAGACGGTCACGGCGTGCGTCGAGCGTCCAGAGTTCATTACCGGTGAGCGTGGGCGTGCCGTGATTGGCGTCGACGCCGGCCACTTCGTAGATGCTGGACACCTGCCGGCGGCCGGTCCGGGCCTCGTAGCGCAACTGGATCACCAGTTCGATGGTCGAGGCAACCATGTCCTGCAAGGCGTCGCGTGGGACGCGTTCCTCAGCCATCATGGCGTAGGTAATCAAGCGAGTGAGGGCGTCGCGTGGACGGTCGGCGTGGATGGTTGTCATGCTGCCGCTATGGCCGCTCGACATGGCGAGCAGCATATCAAGCGATTCCGCCCCACGACACTCACCGACGATAAGGCGGGTTGGTCGCATACGCAGGGCGTTGCGCACCAACTCTCGCGTGGTGATCTTTCCCGCCCCCTCGGCGTTGCCCTTGCGCGTCACCAACGGGATGCAATGCGGGATCTGGCGATAGAGTTGCAGTTCCGGATCATCCTCAATGGTGACGATGCGCTCATCCTCCGAAGGGATAGCGGCGCCCAGGCAATTCAGGACGGTCGTCTTGCCGGCGCCCGTCTGCCCGCTAATCACCAGGTTGATACCGGCCTGCACACAGGCGTCCAGAAAGCGCGCCGCCTCCTCGGTGAGGCTACCAAGCAGGACGAGCTGGTCCATTGATTGCGCACGCAAAGTGAACTTGCGAATTGTGATGCAGGTGCCGATGGTCGTCGCGGGTGGGATCACGGCGTTGAGGCGGCTGCCATCGGGCAGGATCACGTCGACCCAGGGTGAGGCCTCATCGAGGCGCCGGCCGGCCGGACCCAGGATGCGCTTGACAAGACCCAGCACTTCGTCGTCGTTGTCGAACACCACGTCCGGTACCAGCCGCATGTGCCCGTCCAGCATGATCCAGACACGATTGGGACCGTTCACCATAATTTCTTCGACGTCGGGCGCTTCCAGGAATGGCTGCAGACGACCGAGACGAAGGAGGCTGTCGAACAGCCGTTTGGCCACGGCATCCGGGTCCACCAGGGGCGGCGTGTTGAGGGTGGCGGCGCGGCGCTGCCAGCGGGCAACCGCCTCGCTGATCAGCGCGCGAATCTGTGCTTCCTCCTCCGGCCCAGGTGCAACCAGTTGCCGTTCATCGAGCAGCCGGCTCGCCGCGGCGCTCACTTCTTCACGCAGCGCGCGCTCGGCTGCTCGATCCGCCACTGCCGACTGGCCAGCATCGATTCGTACTGACCCGTTAACCGACGACAACGCCTGGCTCACCAGCCACCCCTTCCGCTTTTTCGTGGCGTGTCGCCGGACGTCCCCATGGCAGCCGCCACCACCGGGTCGTAGCAGCAACCTCAGCCGGCAGGATGATGTTGCCGCTGTACAACCGGTCAGCCAGTTCGAGCAGCGCGCGGCCAGCCTGGCTACGTCGCTCAAAGAGCAGCGCCCGCTGCGCCGCCACGGCGCGCTCGACATACCGGCGGTCATTCGGCACGAGGGCTGCGACCGGCACGCCGACGTTCCAGCCGATGTGCGCCGGCGACTGGTGAATGTGCCCGTCGTAGTGGGTCACTACCAGCGCCAGGCGCTCTTTCGAGACGCCGATTTGTTGTTGCCACGCCGCTGCGGCTTCGCGCGCCTGCCACAGGCTCACGCTATCGGCGCGCGCCACCAGGAGGATTTGATCGGCTGCCAGGAGGGCGGCCCGCTGCGTTGCCGCGTCAGGTCGCAGGAGGTCACCGCCCAGGTCGATGAAGATGTGCCCATCGCCTGCCCCCTCTTGCAGTGCTGGCAGTGCTCGCTCGAAAAACGGCGCCGAGATTGCCGCTCCGCGACTTGAATCGGGAATGGCAAGCAGGAGCTGTGCCTGCGGGCAGCGGCCATCCAGTGCCTGCAGTTCGCCGTCTAACGCCTGCCGCCAATGCTCCGGCGAGCCCGGTTCGTTGCGCGTCAGCATGGCCAGATTGCGCAAGATGTCTGCAGCGACGTAGGCAGCGATGCAGGGATGAGCCAGGTCCAGATCAACGAGCACTGATCGCCGTACCGCCCCGAGGGCGATACACAGGTTGATTGCGACGGTTGTGCATCCCACCCCCCCACTGGCAGCCGCCACTGCGACCACCCGCGAACCCTGATCGTGCTTTTTCTCGACCTGGGCTTGCTCTCCAGTAGGCCCTGACGACTGAACTGCTGACGCATCGAATGACGCGGTCCGATTCGAGCCAATACTCGCCTCGCCGGCCGACCGACGGGCGGATGCTGTGACGTATCCTGCCGGTTTGCGCTGCCGTGCTGCGCTCAAAAATGCCTGAGCAAGTGTGGCGTTATCCGTCGCATAATCGAAGACGGCAGTCGCGCTCTCTGCCCAAGTTTCATCTTGGCTGTTCTTAGCCAATATCAGCAACGGAACGCCGCTACCAGCTACCTGACGCACCACGGCTGGGGTGACACGGTTGAGGCCCGTGTCCAGGAGCACTGCGTCGACAGGCTTCGAACGCAGCGCCGCCAGGAGCGTATCCCCGGCGAGGTACCGATCGACAGTCGCGCCGGTTTGCTGCAGTGCCACCACCAGTGCGCCTTCCAGCGCCGGGTCGGCGATAGCAAGAGCGAGTCGCAGGCTACCGGCAGTAATATTGACCACAACTACCGCCCCGTCTGCGCAGGAGCGACGAGGGCCACGTCCAACTCGCCATTCCACTTGGCACGGGCCACTTCGACAGCCTGCTGCCGGGTGAGGAGCAACGTCACCGAACGGATGGCCCCGGGCGAGTTCACGTCGGTCGCGCTCGTGCTGACGCTCGCAGTGGACGGGTCGTAGCCGACCTCACGCACGCGGGCCTGGTCGATGAGGACCGTGGTTTGCGACTGGGGCGTTCCCTTGGCCGAGGTCCAGAGAATAGCCACGGTGTCGCCGGGTTGGAGGTGACCATCGAGCGCACTCTGCGGTGTCACCGGGATGGTGAGTTCCATCTCGTCGGGCCCGAGTGCCGGCTGCACAGCTATGGCCGCCGGAGAGAGGAAGGCATGGCGGGCGAGCGGCTCGCGGAGCGTGCGCCCCACGATCGCTTGCTGTTGCGTCGCCGGGACGAGACCGTCGAATTCCTGCGGATCAACTCGCACGGATACTGCCAGGAGGTCTGTGGCGGTGAGGGTGGACCCTGCCGGAAGGTCCCTGGCCGCCACCAGCACATCCTGACCGGATGTCGCACTGCTCCAAACAATGATGGAGCCGCCAAGCGTGGCCAGCATCACAAACAGCCCGAGGAGTGCCCGGACGTCGAGACGGCGGGGCCGTCGGATGGCGCGGCTAGGAGTCAGCAGGGTTGTTACGGCCATGGACGCCTCCCAATAGCGCTCGGTCACTTGACGCTAGTTGATAATCCCACACTTCAGAATGTGTCATGTAACATTACGCTGGAATGGATGTCAACAGGCGTGGGGTGATTCGCTCGCATGCCAGTAGTCGGAGTTGGCAGCGTGGTATAGTCGCCGTATCTCCCCGATGGCGGAGAAGTGGATCGCCGTACATGCCTGTTGGGGGCGCTGTGGCTGAAGCGGACCAAGAGGGCAGCCAATCGCTGGCCCGCAAGATAGATCGCCTCTTCCGTACTATCTATCCGCGTGGACGGGGCGAATACAGCTTCGAAGAAGTGGCGGAAGCCATTCAGGCGAAAGGTGGGCCGACGATTTCGGCCACCTACCTCTGGCAGTTGCGCAAAGGACTCAGAGATAATCCGACCAAGCATCATCTGGAGGCATTGGCGGACTTTTTCGGTGTCTCCCCTGCCTACTTCTTCGATGAGTCCGCCACGGCGCGGATTGACGCCGAACTCGATATTGTGATGGCGCTCCGTGATGCTCCGGTGCGCCAGATCGCCATGCGCGCCTTCGGCCTTTCGCCACAGAGTCTGCGGATGATCGCCGATATGGTGGAGCGCGTCCGCGAACTGGAAGGGGTGCCCGATCAAGGCCACGTCCCGGTTCGACGCCGGGGCCGGCCGCCACGCGAGGCCGCTCCTCCGCCGGAGACTGAGCGCACGGAAGAGGAGCCGTAGATCCCCGTTGCTCCCGTTAGTCGCTCGGTCGCCCACGCTGTCCCTCCCATCCTTCGATCTCGCTTGCCCCGGTGGGATGCGATCACCCGCCTCGCCCCGGCGCGGCAAGCCCGTCACCCTACCGCTCAAGCCGTTATATGACCGTTATATGGCCGTTATTTGACAGAACGGGCGTTATATGGCGAGAGGAGGCAACTTTTTCGGCGTCGGCACGAGCCTTGCGCACACAAAGCGGTGCCGGCGCGTTCGCCACACCCGTCGGGGAAGTGTCTGTGCCTATGTCGGTGCGGGGGTATAGTGTGAACCATCGTGGAACGCACAGTGGATCTCTGGACGATACGACAGCGTTGTGAAGCGCGCCTGAGGACGCTGCCCATCCCCGATCCGTTTGACCTTGACGACTTCTGCGCCGCGCTATCGGAGCAGCGTGGCCGGCCGATCCTGCTCGAGGCCACCCCGGAAATGGATAGTCCGGCCGAACTGGGGAGTCCGGCTGGACTGTGGATGGCCGGCGCCTCGCTCGATGTCATTTTCTACGACGCTGAGACCAGTCCATTGCACCAGGAACACATTATCTTGCATGAGCTCAGCCATCTCCTCTGTGGCCACCATGCGCAGGTTATCGCCGAGCCAGGGTTCTCGGAACTGCTATTGCCGGACATGTCACGAGAGATCGTCCTGGGAGCGCGGGGGCGGACACTCTCCTATTCCGATGATGAAGAACAGGAAGCAGAGATGCTGGCATCGCTGATAGCAGAGCACGCCAAGCGCCACCGGACAACAGCCCCACCGGCGCTGGTGCGGACGGGGGAAACGATCGCCCGTTTGGAAGGTGTGCTGGAAGAGGGGATCGACCGGTAGCGTGACAACGCAGTGGCTTGTCGATGCTGTGACGGTGCTTGCGTGGGCGGTTGTCGCCTACAAGCTGCCTTCGCTGCTCCGCAGCCCGAAAGACCTGGCCAAGCGTTCCTACTGGCTCTCCCTCTTTGCGATGGCTGCGGCCCTCACCGTCCTGTTGCCGCAGGTATACCTGTGGGTTGACCGCGTCACCAGCGTGCCGAACCTGTCGCGCCTGTTAGGCGATGGTCTGGGCGTGGTAGCCGCCTGGGCTGGACAGTCCTTACTGCTCTACGCCAACTATCCAGTCACCGCAGCGCGTCCTCGTGCCCGGAAGCTCAGTTGGGCGCTGGTGCTCGTGCTGGTGCTGATGGCGGCTTGCTTTGCGTTAGCGCCTGCGCAGCCGGAAGACCGTACCTTCACGGGGCACTACACGCACCTGCCGACGATCCTCGCCTATCGGCTGGTCTTCCTCGCCTGGCTTGG
This sequence comes from Chloroflexota bacterium, assembly GCA_036734945.1. Lineage (GTDB taxonomy): Bacteria > Chloroflexota > UBA4733 > UBA4733 > UBA4733 > UBA4733. Next base: position 17,814 of record DAIMXP010000057.1, on the reverse strand, counting down.
TCTGGCCATGGTCAACTTCACGCGGCTGTCCTGGCGTTACGCGCATGTGTCGCAGCGACCTTCTCTCCGCGTCGGCTTTCGTTTGGTGGCCGTTGGCGGCGTCTTGGGCCTTGGCTACGTCGTCAATGAAGCACTCCGCAGCGGTACAACCTACGTGAACGTCAGCGACCCACTACCGGCAGCCCGCCTCTCCCAGTTCTTGATCGCTGGATTCATGACAACCGGCTTGATCGGCACGACGATGCCGGCCTGGGGACCCTACGTCGGAATACCGACGCTCGTCGGCTGGCTGAAAGCCTATCGTTCCCTGCGCCGCCTCTTTCCCCTGTGGCTCGCGCTATACCAGGCAAGTCCGCAGATCGCCCTGTTCCCGCCCGCGTCCTTACTCTCCGACATCTTGGCTTGGCGACACCTTCGCTTCCGTTTGCATCGCCGCGTCATCGAGATCCGCGATGGCGAACTGATGCTGCGCCCTTATCGAGATCCAGCGGCCGTGGAGTACGCACGGGACCTCTGCGCCGATGCCGGTCTCGCGGAAGAGCAAGCGGCTGTCGTGTTAGAAGCGTCAGACCTGGCCGTCGCCTTGCGCATGCACGCCGCCGGACAAGCTATGGGCAGCGTGACGCCAATGCCGTATGCGCCGAGTGGTACCACTTTAGAGAGTGAGACTGCCGCTCTGGAACTGGTGACCCGTTGCTACCGTCGCTCGTCGCTGGTGCAGGCGGTCGTTGCGCGTGTCGAGGCCGACAGGACGAATACCCCACTGACGGTGAGACAACGTTAGTGCCCCGTGACAACGTTGCTGATCGACCAGCCGTGGCACCCAACCGGACGGCACGCCGTTCTCTCGCCAGGCTAATCACGGAACTCCTGGCGCCGGCGCCTATGGCCTCTGCCCTCCTGCTCATCGTGGCGCTCCATAGCGCTGCCTCTCCGGCAGCAGCACTGCGCTGGGCTTTGGTGGCGATCCTGTTCGGCTGCGCATTCCCCTTCTTGTACATCATTCGGGGCGTCCGCCGCCGCCGACTGAGCGATCACCACGTGCGAGTGCGGGAGCAGCGTCTGTTGCCGATCACCGTCGCCCTGTGCTCAGTGCTTGTCGGACTGGCCCTCCTCTTCGTCCTCGGCGCCCCTCGACAACTCCTGATCGTCGTCGCCGCCATGGCCGTTGGCCTGGTCGTTTCGCTGCTCATCACCCTGGTTTGGAAGATCTCCGTCCACACCGGCACCGTCGCCGGCAGCATCGTCATCCTCGCGCTCATCTTCGGTCCAGCGGTCCTAGCCTTTGAGGTGCTGGCGGCAATCGTCGGCTGGGCACGCGTGGAACTCGGCGATCACACGCCAGCACAGGTGGTCGGCGGCGGTATTATCGGGGCGATGACGGCAGCCGCGGTATTCACTCTTTTGCGATAATCCTGTTCGATCATCGTAGGGAGTAGCCCATCGTTTCGAACGCGTCCGTGACACTGCCAATGCGTGACCTGATGTAGCGTGGTGAGTTCGCGCGGCGCGTCGTGTTTATGCTCGTTTTCTTCTGTACGCAGGCCTTTGTCATGGCCGTTGGGATATGGACGATTCGCGCCCAGCGGAATATCTTGGGCTCTGCCAAATCCGAGGTAATAGTCGTAAACCAATACTGGCGAGGGAAACTTGTGCCTGGAAGGTCGCGACAGGACCTGCTCTGGCTGTCTTGGAACAGGTCCTGGGTTATTTGGGACGGCAGAGCAATACTACTGCGGGACGAGCTCGGCGGTGTATTATCCGCCGAGTCTGGCTTGGGATAGTGCATTCCAGGAAGAGTAGGCCTTCCAAATGAACTTACTGTGCGCAACTGGCGGTCGCCTGATCACATGTAGGGTCGCCGATGCGGTGCTTCACGAAGCGATGGAAGCCCCTGCTCCAGCGAGTGCGCGGTCCATCCAGGAATAGGCCAATTCGCCATGCCATTGATGGTGTCCATGGAAGCGGTCGAGCGCTACGTTGTCCGGCGCCCCGGTCAAGCGATAGACTTCCTGCAAGCGGGCGTACTCGGCGTCGACCACCTCGGGAGTTAATAGCGGATCACGGTCGCCGACTTCCAGCAGGAGAAGGCGCGGTGCAATGAGACCGACAACGTCGGTATATTCGCTCCATTGGAGCATGTCCGGCACGTAATGACAGATGCAGTTGTCGCGTTGCAGGAACATGTCCCCATAGGTCGAGAACATGCCGCTCACGATTGCCGCTTTGACCCGCGGGTCGAGTGCCGCCGTGTAGGCGGTGTGGGCGCCGCCCCAGGACAGGCCCACGCAGCCGATGCGTTCTGGATCAACGTCCGAGCGGGATTGCAGGTAGTCCAATGCCCGGAAGGCATCGTGGACCCGCAACCCCTTCAGGGTATACCCAAGCAAGAAGGCGTTGCGGGCAAGCCACTGGCAGGTATTTTTGCCGCCACCGAGTTCACCGAAGCCGCGGGCATCTGGCGCCAGTACGACGTAGCCGCGCTTCGCGAACTGCCGGGCGTAGTCGTCGTTGTAGGCACGGCCACGCATCCGTTGATCAAGTGTCTCGGGCAGGCCGACAACTGCCAGTTTGCCGAAGGGGTGCCCGTGCAACGCCAGGATCGCTGGTCGCCGCTCATGCGCCGCGTCGTCGGGGATCAAGAGCCAGGCCGGCACGGAAAAGTCGGCCATGGTATCGAACACCACTTTCTCGCGCCGGAAGCCGTCGTCCTGCACGATTTCCAGCGTTCGCGCGCGCAGGGGTACAGGATCTTCCACCGGCAGCCGCAACAACTCTCTGGTCTTCGCGCTGAGTGCCGCATGCCAGGCGAGCCATTCGGCATGCGTTCGCGCCCCGAACGCCAACTTCGGCGTAATCTGGCGCCACCGGGCTTTCAAGAACTGTTCCGTCGAAAAATGGGAGTCGTCTCCCGGCGAAGTGATCGAATCTGGCGGTAACAACGTTTCTTTTCCCCTGTACCATTCGGAGTTCGCCCGAAGATCTTCCCGGCTGCTCATCTCCGGCCTCAAGAGGCATCATCGCAATTTCGGCAAGATCCGGCGCAGCATCTCCCAGCAGTCTAGCGCAAGCGGATCGCCTCCGGCTCGGCCTGTTATTCCTGTTATTCTGCGAGTCCACGGAAACGGGTCAGCGCGGGCGTCCTCTCGCTGCCGCGCGCCTGGAGCCGCGACCGGCACCGTGCTACACTACGTCATCGGCGCGTGCCGAAGAGGAGGTGCGGACGGCGCCGACCCTGGCTGGAAAGCCCTCGACCGCCGCCTGCACCGTCATGACGGGAACTGACCGGGGTATATGGTGCAAGAATTCAGCAGGCACAACCTGGGCGCATCGCGGCGTGCGGTGCTCGGAATGTTGACCGGACTCGCGGGCAGCGTCGCGCTGGCGGCGTGCGGCGGCTCGACTGTCGCCACGGCTGCCACGCCATCCGTCAGTAGTACGCAGACGACCAGCGCCGCGCAGACCGGTGTGACAGTGGCAACAACCGCACAGGCAAGGTCGGCGACGGCGACTTCTGCGTCCGCAGCGACTTCTTCCAGCGCCGTGGCGTCCAGCGCGACCTTAGCTGCCAGCACGGTTAGTAGCCAGGCGACAACAGCCGCCGCGGCGTCAGCGCCGGCCGCCGGGGTGGTCACGATCAACCATCTCGATTGGTGGTCTCCGAACACGCCGGTGCTGGTGACATTCTTCAACGGCAATAAGGCCGATTTCGAGCAGAAGAACCCCAACGTCAAGGTCAATTACCTCTTCGCCGCCAGCGTCGATGAGGTGCGGCAGAAATGGATTGTCTCAACAGCAGGTGGCGTGCCGCCGGACACCTCGCAGATCGATGTGACATTCATCCGCGATCTGATGCAGGCGTCACTGGTTGAGCCGCTGGACACCTATATCGCCAAATCGCCGGACATGGCCATGTCGAACTTCGTCGCTTCGGGCCTCTACTACAACCAGCAAGGCGGTCACACCTACGGCATCCCCTTCGACGGGCCGCAGGTCCTCTGCATCGCGTACAACACCGACCACTTCCAGGAAGCAGGGCTCGATCCCTCCAAGAATTTCACCTGGAAATGGACCACCGAGCAGTTCCTGGATGCCGCCAACAAGCTCAACCGCACGCAGGGCGGCAAGACGGTGCGCGGCGGTATGCAGCCTTTCGGCCTCTCGCCACGGCCCTATTCGGGTTGGCTCTACGCCAACGGCGGCGACTTCTACAACCAGGACTACAGCAAGGTCTTGTTCAATAGCCAGCAGGGCCAGAATGCCTTGCAGGTGGGGCAAGACCTGTGGACGCGTTACCCCTTTCAGGTACCGGGCGACACCAGCGCCAAAGCGGGCGACCACGGTCTTGGAGGCTTTGAAGCGGGCGTCTACTCGATGACGTACACAGGCACCTACACTGCCGGCTACATCCTCGACGCCAACCCAAAGCTAAACTTCCGCTTCGCGCCGCTGCCGCAGGGGCCATTGGCGAAGAGCACCGGATCAATGGCTTTCACGAACATGTATGCCATGTCCCAGGGCGGGAAGCAGAAGGCGGCGGCCTGGGAGTGGGTGAGCCAGGTCAACTCGGAGCCAGCCCAGGAGAAGTACTTCGCACAGGTACAGAATCGCCCATCGGCACGCAAGGCTGTCTACCAGAGCGCGGCATGGGCGGCCGTGGTGAAAGCGCAACCGGCAGTCGACGGCGTCGAGACGCTGGTGCCGGAAACGAAGCAATTCCCCTGGATCGCCTTCACCAAAGTCAGCACCGACACCGCTCCCATCTGGACGAAGGTACAAAAGGGGCAAATTACGGTTAGCGACGCGCTGGCTCAGATGGAGCCTATCGTCGACAAGGATATTGCCGGACAGTGAATAGGGGTGCCGCTGCCTCTGGTGGCGCCGTAGGCAATTGCGCTAAGCATGTGGCCATAACTTTGGCATGGGTCGCTCCAGAGGGGATCGGCTGCAAAAGCATGCCTTTGTTCTGGTTACATGCTTAGTCGGGCACGAGCACGGCTTTCAGGCACTCGGACGACGCCTGGGCGGCGAAGGCCGCGGCAGCTTGGGATCGCGGGAAGGTCGTCACGACGGTCTCGGGTCGGATGATCTTCCGGGCGATGAAGTCGAGTACCGTTGCCTCGCCTTGCGCCGTGAGGAGCGGTCGCGGCCCCTTCGCGGCGATGACCGTAAGGTCGCGCCGGAATAGCCATTCCGGGTCGAAGCCAGTCATCGGCGCCCGAAACACGCCGACCAGGATAGTGATGCCGCCCATCCTCGTCATCTGCAGCGCTGCGGCGAAGGTCGGCTCGATGCCAACCACCTCGTAGGCGCGGTCGACGCCGATGCCCCGCGTGATCTCGCGTACGACAGCAACCGGATCGTGCGTCGCCGAATTGACGACCTCGGCACAGAAGGGGCGGGCGGCCTGCAGCCGGTTCGGGCTGACGTCGATACCGATCACCCGCACGCCCATCCCATACAGGGTCTGACTGACGAAGTGGCCCATCGCCCCTAGCCCGACAACCGCCGCCCACTGGCCAGCCTCCGGTTGTCCGCGCAGCGCAGCGCCAATCGCGCAATCGGCAGGCTCGCAGACTGCGGCATGCTCGAAGGAGAGGCCGATCGGCAGCGGGAAGAGTCCGCAACCCTGGGCGGGCGTGAGCCGGGCGATCAGATCGGTGAAGCCGCCGCCAGCGTTGCGCAGACGGGGTGCGCCGGTGCAGAAGTTCGGGCTGCCGAGCAGACAGTTCGCACACTGACCGCAGAAGTTGCCAAAGCAGTTAGCAACCCGGTCGCCCCGACGGAACGTTTGGACGTTCGCCCCGACTTCGATCACATCGCCAGCGTATTCATGTCCACCCATGAAGCGCGGATAGGGACCCACGAAATAGCGATACTGCTTCATGTCACCACCGCATACGCCGCACGTCTGCATGCGGACGAGCACGCCGTCCGGCGGGCAGTCGGGCGTCGGCACGCCATCATCAACGACGATGTGCTGACGATCAGCTAGGAATACTCCCTGCATGGCTTTTCCTTTTGTGCTTGGAACTTGGACATAGTCTTTGATTCTGGGAGTGTGGACGCTGGACGCATGAGGTGTCCTGGCCAGTGGAGCAAACAGGCCCTGCGCGGTGCCTCCATGCGCTCGATCAGTCTTCCCACCTCCCGAATCAGAGCCAAAAATCCTAAACCCTGACACTATACCCCGGAGGGGTATGGTCAGCCCGCTATAGGCTGTGCCACTGGCGTACAACAGCGACCGTGACCTTTGCCGCCTTACAAGGCTGTGCATTAAATCCGAATCTGCTCTGCCGTATAACGGCCATATAACGGCGGACCGGGTAAGATCACCTCGTTGTACGTGGTTTTGCCGACTTTCTACCCCCAAAAGTCGGACAGGGACTGTCGCGCCACCTGGGATTCGTTCCAAAGCGCGGCCGGCGACGCGATCATCTGGGAGGTAAGGCGGCCCTCATGCAGGACCAGTAACCACCGAGGATCGGCGTTATGGGAAACGCGTTGTACGGGAGGAAACGATAGAGAGCATCTGATTCTTCGGATCAGTCGGCTCTGCCAAGTACCCTTCGGGCTTGAGCAGTCGCGCGCCCTGAAGCCATCTCACGCTCCAATTTGCGTGGGAGATACCGACCTTGCCTGAACGTCGACGCTGCTTCATCCGATCCTTGATTGTAGTCCTGGATGCCGCAACGGTGTTCCGGCTGGATGAGACGAAAGAGCGCGCGATGGTTGTGCTGACCCGCGAGTCCACTCTTCCGGCTCGTGAGGATGATGCCTTGCCCGAAGTTGTCGGCGAGTAGTCACTGCGGATCGACTGCCAGCACCTCGCCTGGTCCTAATCGGAAAGCTGGGCACAAGCACTATCTTCCCCGAACGCTGCTCAGGAACAGTTTCTATGCGCCGCCCATGAAATCGTCCAGACACTGCGCGCCTGGTATCGGCTTGACACCATTCAGGCATGGTTCGTCGGTGCGCGCATTCACATTCACTCGGAATTCCAACGCGGTACTGGACGCCGCCTACAGCTTCATCGCCGCCTGATCGCCCTGCCGGTCACTCCTGTCTCCGGCTAATCCTTTCCCCATTGTCTACATTCGAGGCCGAGCGTTTTGTGCGCTCGGCCTCATTTATTTCCCGCGGCTGACGAACACTCGCGCTTGTTACGACTCAAGCGTCGGCGTTCCGTCGCCTGCTGCCCCGCCGGTCGAATTGCCTGACCGGCCGTTCTGTCGTTGTGCCGGGGTGGGAAGTCGGAAGCTTCCTGCCCCGGCGTTGCTGAAAGGAGGGTCGGTATGACCCATCTCTTGATCCCGCTGGTGGCGTCGCTCGTTGCCAGCCTCGCGGCCGCCGGTTGCTGGCTGGGGATAACCCTGCGCCCGCCCCCCATACCCATCGAGGTTGTCTCCGGCGACCGGGCCTGCCGCCGGCGCTGGCAACACTTGCTTGGCAACGGCGTCCGTCGTCTCCAGCGCCTCACCGGTGCTCCGACGGCCCCAGCACTGGCGCTGCTGGTCGTCGATTCCTTGCCGGACGGGCAGCGGGCGGCGCTCTCCCTCTTGCGCCGACGGGGAGACGGCCGAACGGTCCAACTGGTCCGTTTGGCGCTCAGCGTGCCGGAGCGCCGGCTCGCTCCCGACGAGGTACTCGCCGTCCTGGCCGAGCAGTACCTCGCCGTCACCGTACCTTCCAAGTCCCGGACGGCGCCGGCAACCGTGACCAGCGCCGACGCTGCTCGTCAGGTCGCGACCCTGTTGGCCGACCTGGGCAACGCTCGCAACGGTTCGGTTCGCGGCGGCTAAGAACGTCCCAGTTCTTCCACGCTGGCAGCGCCGGGGCAGGGTGCTGCCAGCGTTTATGTCACTTGCCCTTGCACAATGCTCACCGAGAGGAGCAGTTCATGCCAAAGTCCAACGTCATCCTGCGCAGTCTCACCGATCTGGGCTCGTATTTCCCTATCGTTGACTTGCCAGACCAGCCTCCAGAGGAAGAAACTCCGCAACCATCCGCGCCCATTACGATGGTGATGGACGCTGAAGATGCGGCAGACTTGCCGCTCAACCTCGACGCGCTCCTGGCGCAACTGGCGGCGGCCAGCGCGACACTGACCGATCTGGCACAGCAGGACCAGGCGGCCCGGCAGGCTGCGCAGGGTCTGCTGGAGCGCTACGAAGCGCTGAAGGCTGCGTATCAGGAAGCGGTGCAGGTTACCCGGCAGGCGCAACAGGTGCGTGTGCAAGCCGAGACCCTGGCAGGCAGAGCCTTCGTGGCAACCGCGCGCCGGGCAGCCGCTGCGGTCGTGACGATCGCCGAGCAGGCGGAAGGCGTGGCGGCGCAGTTGCTGGTACAGCGTCGCATGGCCTACGAAACGGCGGCAGCAGAGCCGGCCCTGGCGCTCATGCTGGAGGAGCAACAGCGGGAAGAGGAACGCCGACAAGCCGAAGCCGCCGAGGCGGAAGGCACCCGGCGGCTCCAGGAAGGTCTCGCCGCTGCGCAGGCAACGCTGGCGGCGGGGAAGATTGAGGAAGCGGAGGCGATGCTGGGAACCCTTGCCAAAGACTACCCCAACAGCGCTGACGTAACTTCCGTCCAGGACAGCATCCGGCATCGCCGCGACGCTGTCAAGGTCGCCGTTGCCGAAGAGGCATTGCACGCTGCTCGGCGCAGCTATCGCCACTCGGCGAGTGAGGCCATCGCCCAACTTGAGGGCCTGGATTTGGCAGGGTTGCCTGAGCACCTCCTCCAGCAACTCAAAGGGGTGTGGGCGGCGGCGTGTGCCCGCCTCTGCAAGGAGCGGCAGGTAACTGGTTTCCTGCGCTACCTGCCCCTCCCGGCCTACGGCGTCGTTGTCGCGCACGAGGCGGAAGGCGCCTACCGGGTCATCAGTGCGCTCGGTGCCCCCCACTTCCAGGTCGGCAGCATCGTCGCCGAGTCCTTTGTCCAGCGGGCCCGTCCTCTCCGCTCCACCGGCCGTTAGCGTGGCCGGTCGCGTGGTCATCAGTCCCCGGAGCCGGATATGGCTCCGGGGACTGTTCGCGTGGCGCAGCTTGGAGTTGCTGCGAGACGATGCTGTCGGAAAGGAGCGGGTCCGTGCTACGAGAATCGCCTGTGGAGGATCTTGTGGGGTACTGGACTGCCCAATACCTCGCTTTCGCTGGGCATCAGCGTCCATGTACCCAGGCGGCGATGCATGCCGTTCTCGTGGGATTACGGGTGCACCACACTGTGCTCGACCTTACGGCCTGGCACGATCTCAGCCGTACAGCCGATGGCGAACTGGTTCGCAGTCTGGCGCCGGAGGCTTCGGAGGCGCTCATCGAACAGCTCTGCGCCGCCGCTCGGCACGTGCGTTGGGCCGAGATCACGGACCTGCCGATTTGACCGGCGTGGCAGCATTCGAACTGACCGCTGAACAGCGGCTGGCCGTGCGCGCACCTGAAGGGCCAATGCTCATTGTGGCCGGGCCAGGCGCGGGCAAGACGGCGGTGTTGGCAGCACGCATCGCCTACCTCGTCCAGGAACGCGCTGTTGGCGCTGCCAGTATTCTGGCACTTGCCTTCGGCGCCAAGGCGGCGCGGGAACTCCGCTGCCGGCTGGACGCCTCCCCAGACGCGGCGATGGCCGCCGTGGAAGTACGCACATTCCATGCTTTTGGCCTCCGCTTGGTCCGTCAGTGGCAGGCCGACATCGGCTATCGCCCGGGGCCTCTGACGATATACGGCGAGGCGACGGCTCGGGCGCTGCTGAGCGAGGTTGCAACCACGCTGAGCATCGGCCCGGACCGCTGGCCGTTACCCAAACTGGCACAGGCGGTGGAGCGGTATCGCTTGACCGGAGAGACCGCGCCGCCAATCGTGACTGCGCTCACCACCGCCTACGAGGCGCGACTCATCGAGCGCGGCGCCCTTGACTACCCGGCGATGCTACTCTTGCCGCTCCGGCTGCTGGTGCAGCGTCCGGATATGGCAGCGTGCTACCAGGTGGCCTACCACGCCATTCTGATCGACGAAAGCCAGGACGTGTGTCCCGCCCAGTATGTCCTGGCCCGCTTGCTGGCGGCCCGGCATCACCACCTCGTGCTCGTCGGCGATCCGGCCCAGAGCCTCTACGGCTGGCGCGGTGCGGATGGTCGTGCGTTGCGCAGCTTTCCCAGCGACTTCCCGGAGACACGGATCGTGGCTCTCCGCCAGAACTTCCGCTCCACCGCCCGGATTGTGGAGGTGGCGAATGCCGTGGGCGCGGGCCTGCAAGGACGCATGAACCTCTGGACGAGCAACCCGTTGGGCCCGACGCCCGTGTTGCATGTCGCAAACGACGAACACGCCGAAGTCTACTTCGTGGCCGATGAGATTACACGCCTGTACGCGGAAGGATTGGTTCGCAACTTCGGCGAGATTGCTGTCCTGTTTCGGACGAACGAGCAGGCCCATTCGCTCGTCCTGGCCCTGCGGTCTCGCCAGATTCCTTGCGGGCAGCGCGGCACCGACGATCTGCAACATCGGCGCGAGGTGGGCGACGTCCTGGCCTATCTGCGCCTGGCCTGCGATCCTACGGACGGCCACGCCTTGGCCCGCATTGTCGACGTGCCGCCGCGTGGACTGGCCTCACTTGCCACGATCTTGCGTGCGCACCCGCTGCCGGTCGCTGCCTTGGGCGATGTTGCCAGGCGCCTGAATGTGCCGGCATCGCGCCTGGAGCGGCTGGTGGCGCTACTGCATCAACTCCGCGATCAAGCGACGGTCGCGACGCCGACGGCACTCGTCGATATGGTGCTGGAGCGTAGCGGCTACCGAACCTGGCTCGTTCGCCAACCGGACGGTGCAGTGCGCCTGCGTCACGTCCTGGCCCTGCGTTCGCTGGCGGGGCACACACCGGGGGACCTGGCGACCTGGCTGGCTGAACTTGAACTTGGCGAGTTGCCGGATCAGGACGCAGCGCAGCACGTCCACCTGCTCACTGTGCATGCAGCAAAAGGCAGCGAGTGGCCGGTGGTGTTCGTCGTCGGCTGGGAGGAAGGCTTGCTGCCGCACGCGCGTGCCGTACGCGATGGGGTAGGCGGTTTGCAAGAGGAACGCTGTATCGCCTACGTCGCCGTAACGCGGCCGCAGAGTCGGTTGTATCTCACCTGTTGCCGGTCCCGCCAGTCGGGGAATCGTCGAGTAGCCGTGCAACCCTCCCGCTTCCTTCCGGCGCTACCGCCGGACATTGCCGCAGCGGCCTGACGGGCGCTCAGCGTGCCGCGCGTTGACACAAGCGCGCTCAAGCGCGCCTATCCCCTCACCGACCTGCTTGCCAACTACGGCGTGGAACTGCGCCAGCAAGGCCGGGTCCTGATGGGTCATTGTCCCTTCCACGACGACCGAACGCCGAGCTTCCTGGTTGATCCGTCCGACCAGCACTACTTCTGTTTCGGGTGCAGAGCCTACGGCGACGTGTTGAACTTCGTCCAGCGGATGGAAGGTCTTGATTTCCGGGCGGCGGCGCGGCATATCGTCGGCAATGCACCGACGATCAGTGTGGCTCGCTCCACGCTGCCAGCTAGCCGGCGGCGCTACCGGCAGTCTGCACCGTCAGCACGGAGTTTCACCGAGCGTGCCGTCCTGGCAGCCGCGGTGGAACTGTACCGTCACCAGTTGTTCGCCGAGCCGGCCGCGCTCACCTATTGCGGTAAGCGAGGATTGGAGCGGTCGACACTGAAGCGCTGTCAGCTTGGCTACGCCTGTGGCGCCACGCTTACTCCCTATCTGCGTGACCGAGGACTCCCCGTGACGGCCGCTCGGCGCGTCGGCCTACTCCAAAGGGACGGCCGCGAGCGATTCACGGGGCGTCTCGTTTATCCAGAAGTGCGCGCCGGCCAGCCCATCTGGCTGCTCGGTCGCCTCATCGCCCCAAACGCTGCCGCCCCGAAATATCTCGGATTGCCTGGCCCCAAGCCGCTCCTCGGTTGGGAAACGGCAAGTACTGCGCCGCAGGTGACGTTGGTGGAGGGCGTATTTGACCTGCTCGTGCTGCGGCAATGGGGCGAACCGGCGCTGGCACTGGCGGGCACCCATGCGGCACCCACCATCCTTGAAGCGCTGCGACGTATCCCGCGTCTGCACCTCGCTTTGGACGCCGATAATGCTGGCCGCGCCGCCAGCGCAGCGCTGCAACAGGCGCTCGGCTCGAGGGCGCAGGCGCTGATCCTGCCGGGCGTCAAGGACCTGGCGGAGTTGGCGCTGCGACCAGACGGTTACGACGCCTTCCTCCAGGCACGTGCGGCCGCGACGAGCCTCGCGGCTGCCTGAGAGCCTGAATACCACCCATCCAGTTTCCACCGACGGGACTATCCCGTCGGCACCGTTTACGACCAACAAAGGAGCCTCATCGTGGCAAAGTCGCTGAACCAAGTCGCCCTAATCGGCCGCACCGGAGCCGAACCAGCCATGCGGTACACCGCCGGTGGTCAACCGGTGACGACATTCTCTCTCGCTACGGACCGTCGGACCGGCAAACACGACGAGGATGCCGGCCCAGACTGGCACCGGATCGTGGCTTTCGGGACGCTCGCGGAGTTCTGTAACGCCTACCTGGCCAAAGGGCGCCTGCTCTATATTTCAGGGCGCCTTTCCTATCGCAGCTGGACCGGCCAGGACGGCCAGCAGCGCCACAGCACCGAGATCGTCGCCAGCGACGTGGTGCTGTTGGACCGCCGCCCGAGCGGCGAAGCCGCCGACGCCGTTGACGGACAGGTGGTGAGCGGCAATGATCTGCCGTTCTGAAATTACCTCCCGCCTGCCCACCGTGCGGCTGCGAGCGCTGCGCGGGCAGCTCATCTGCCTGCTGCGCCCCCCCACAGCGGCGGCCGACAACGACCGCGCCTGCGCCCTGGCCTTCATCGCCAGTCCCCGCGCGCCCTTCCTCAGGCGCTTGCGGTTGTACCGGCGGCAGATCCTCCTGCCGCCCGGCGATGCGCCTCGCGCAGCCTGAACCCGTCGCCAACACGATGGCCACGCTGTTCGATCTCCTGCCCCGGCAGCAGCAACTGGCGCTGGCCGTGCGCACGAAAGGCCCGGCGCACGTCGCCCAGACGTTCGCCAGTTACGCCGGGCAGTTCTACGACCGCGCACCCTTTGATGCGGTCGCCCGGGAGGTGTACGCCCTCTACGCCGTGGATAGCGATGTGTCCGCGAGTTGCTTCCGGCACCGGCTCGACCGGCAGTTGCGTGAGCGGTTCCGTCCAGCGGTGGCCTGGGAGACGGGACCCTTGCGAGAGGAGGATGCCGGATGAGCAGCGAAAGCAAGACACAACCGATGCTGCCCTTTGCACCGGATGCGGCTGAGTTGCTGCACCTGGTCCGGCAGAACCTGCGGCTGCTCACCGACCTGGCCGCCCATTATGAGGTGGCGCGGCTGGGACCGCCGGTGAGCAGCCGCACCATCGGCAAGCCGCTCGACGTGGCGGAGTACCTGGCGCCGGAACTGGCCGACCTGGCGCAGGAGCAACTGCGGGTGGTCTTGCTGGACACCAAGCACCAGATCATCGGCTGCTGCCTGGTGTACCAGGGCGGCATCAATGCCGTCAGCATCCGCATCGCCGACTGTTTTCGGGAGGCGGTGCGCGCCGGTGCGGCGGCCATCGTCCTGGCCCATAACCACCCGTCCGGCGACCCGACACCCTCACCAGAGGATGTTGCCTTGACGGTGGACGCCGCTCGGGTCGGCGCCCTCCTGGGGGTCGATGTACTGGATCACGTGATCGTCGGCCACGCGGGCCGGCACGTCAGTCTCCGCGAACGCGGCCTCTTCTCCCCGACTCTCCGGTCCCCCATCACTCCGGGATAGCACGGGGTCCAGCAGAAGCCTGCATGCTGGCGCTGCCATGGCACAGCGACGGCCGCCGCCGCCCTCCGTGTCGCTTGCTGGTGGAGCGGCCTCGACCAGTTCGCAGCCGACCAACAGACCGGGCGCTGATCGTTCCCGGTCTGGAGTTGCAGTCACGGTCGGTCACGGTACCGGGAGGCAACCGCAAGACGCGGCGCGGCTTCCCACGCAGCTGTGTCGCCAAGAAAAGGAAAGGATAGCGATGATGACAGAAGACTTCGCGAGCACCTTGCGCCGGTTCCGCCTGCGCGCCGGGGTCTCCCAGAACGCCCTGGCCAAGATCGTCGGCATCAACGCCAGCTACATCAACCGCCTGGAGAACGGCGAGCGCGAGGCCCCGACGCGGGACGTTGCCCAGGCGCTCGCCCAGGCCCTGCGCCTCTCCGCCGAGGAGGTGGACCGCCTCCTCTTCTCGGCCGGCCACGTGCCGCCCAGCTTGCAGAAGCTCGGTCCGGCCGACTCCACCATCGCCGCAGTGACGCGCCTCTTGACCAACGATCGCCTGTCGCCAGAGGCGCGGGCCGACTTTCGGGCCATCGTGGAGACTGTCGCCATCCGCTGGCAGTGCAACCACGCCGTCAGCTCACCCCACGTCACTACGACTACACTGGCGCATGCCTCTGGCAACGTGGCAAACGGCGCGCTCGCGTCGGTCGGGAGCGCGCGATGAGCATGCGTCAGCAAAACAACGCCCGAGTGCCGGCGATGCCGTGCTGGCAGGTCACCGGCAATCGCCGCTACCTTCGTGTTTTCGGCGTCGCAGGCTACCGCTGGACGGCGGTGCTGTCCTGGTACAGCGAGCAGGAGTGCGCTCCAACCGCGCCCACGGCGTTCTGGTTGCTCCGGTTGGGGCCGGGAGCGCCGTGCAACCTGGACGCCCCGGTCCTGGTGGTGCGGGCCGTGCGCTTCCTTCCGGCAGACCTGGATCGCTCCACAGCCAGCCCCCGGTGGGTGCAGGCGGACGCCGAGGCGATGGAGGTGCAGCACGCCTTGCACACGGCCGAACGCTACATCGAGACGGAATTGCGGGGCCAGTTTGAGCCGCTCGGAGCGTAGGCCGCAAGCCGTGCCGCCACGCGAACTCACCCACCCGGAGTACGCTGCTCCGCCGTCCTTGACGGGCGAGGCGAGGCTCGTGTCGAGCCTGGGTCCGGCGAGCAGCAGGCCGAACACGACACTCGGGCCGACGCTCCCAGCGTTCGGAGAGAAGGAGAGCATATGAAGATCCCCAGCGTTACCCAGGGGACAACAACACCGGCAGCAACAGTCCCGCTGCCGGCATCCCCGCCAGACGACGCGCCGCTGCCACCACGACCGGTCGTCGAGTTGCCAGGCGAGGACGGCGAGACCATCAGCATCGTGGCCCCGCCCGCCGAACTGCTGGCCCGCCTACAGGCCGAGGCGGCCCCGACGGCCGACGAACTCGCCCAGCAACTGGCGGCAGCACAACAGTCTATCCATGCCGATTCCCCTCCGGCAGAGGCAATGCCTGCTGCGGAAGCTGCGCCGCCGGGCGCCGTCGCGCCGGCAGCGATACCCGCTGCGCCGGCTGCGTCGCCGGACACCGCAGCCGCCAGCCCATCGTCTGCCGTGCCGCCCACCGTGGACGATCGCCAGCCCTTCAAGGTCGTCTTGCGCCTCAAGCCGGTCGCAGGTAAGCGTTGGCACGCCACCATCGGCATCGGTCGGGATGGCTGCGACCCCTGCTGGGAAGGCAGCGACGTGGACGACTGGCAGGAGGCGCTGGACAGCGTCCTGGGCGTGCATGCCGCTGCGCAAGCTAGGTGGGCCGAGCAGCCCCGCAACCCCCGCCCGGCGGCGCCCACCACTCCCGGGCCGGTCACGACGGCCAGCGCGCCGCCGAGTCCGTCGGCGAAGACCGGTGGAAGCGCCGGAAAGAGCAAGCCGGTCGGCAAGAGCAACGCGGCTCCCCCGCCGGCGACCACCGCCGCTGCCAGCGCGCCACCACCCGTCCCTGCTAACGACCCGGCGCCGGCTGCCGGCGTCGAGAAGCTCACCCTGTTCTAACCGCACCAAAGGAGCACAACACGACCATGACTGCATCCACTGCACCCACCGCCGACACCACGACCACGGCGAAGGCCGCCCGGCGGCTCTTCGTCTACGACAATCGGGAGTTCCCCGACCCCGATCCGGCGCTCAGCATCGACGAGGTGCGCCAGCAGATGGTCGAGTTCTTCAGCGAGCTCACCAACGCCGACCAGCGCTCCGAGTTGCGGGGCGACACCCAGGTCATCACCTTCTCCCGGCGCATCGGTACCAAAGGCCGGCAGGACCTGACCGGCACCTTGCGCCAGGTCCCCGCCCTGCGCCTGCGCCTCTGCGAGCTGGCCGAACAGTGCCTCGACGCCAATGGCCAGCTCGTCGCCATCCCCGAGCAAGCCGACTTCACGCTCGCCTGCCTGCAGGTCCAGGGCTACAGCAGTCAGACTGCCCGCGTCCGCGAAGCCCTGCGCCGGCTGCCGGCGCGATGAGCGCCGCCAGATCCCAACGTGGAGACGCGGCAACTGCTTCTGGCGTTCCCATCATCAGGCTCACGCGGCTGGCCGGGGCGATCACGCCCTGGCCGGTCCGCCCCTCGGCGCTGCTGGAGCGGCTGCGCGACCGTGACGGCGCGGCGGCGTTTGCCGTGCTGGTGCGCACTCATTACCCGGAGCAGGCCGACGAGATCCTCTCGGCCCAGCCCGCCGGCCAGGAGTCTTTCGCCGCCGCCCGCCTGCGGGCCTTCGGCGAGCGCTTCAGCCGCGATGTCTTCCCGCTGGAGCCCGTCTGGCAGCGCCAGGCCGGCTTCGCCGGGTTCAAGGCGCAGATCCCCATCCAGCGCATGACCATCGAGGGTGAGGATTTGCACGCCCTCGCCAATCGACCGCCGGGGGAGCGGCTGCTCTTCGCCGCCATTGCTCCCTTTATCGCTGACCGTATCGGCCCGGGGCTACTGCGCGCCAGCGTGCGGGACCTGCTGCCGGCGGCGGTCTGGCGGGAAGTCCCGCGCCGACCGCCGGCCGATGTCGATGCCTGGCAGGTCCGGTTGCGCGGCACTCGTTGCCAGGCCGTCGTCAGCTTCCTGCACTGGGTTGATGGCTCAACCAACAACCCCTTCCTCGACCCACCCGAGCAGTACTTCGGCGGGTGGTCGTGGCATGCGGACAGCATACGCCACCTGCACCAGGCGTACCGACGGTCGCTGACCCTGCGCCAGCAGGTGGCAGACTTCGCCGCCTGGCTGGAATTCGATCCGGCCCGGCGCTTTGCCCGGACGATCCAGGCCCTCTACGGAAAGGACCACAGCGATGACCACGACGACTCTGACAACCCCGGCGACCTCGATGAACGACCGGTCCACCAGCCCCATCCCGGCCAGCGGTCCCTACCGCTGGGCGCTGCCCAGGGATGAACGCGACGCCGATCCTCTGATGCTACGCCTTGACTTCCATCAGGAGTGCTGCGTCCTCACCGACTACCAGGGCGCGGGCAACTGCATCCAGACCCGTCTGGTAGCGCCGCTGGATATCGCCCGCACCCTGGCCCGTGAACTGGCGATGGCGACGCCGCTCCTGCCGGCGGGCTGCCTCTGGTGGGCCAAGACGGCCACCGCCGTCAACAGCGGCCTCTACGTCCCCGCCCAGGTCCAGACAGTGCGGCTGGCGACCATGTACGGCGAGCAGGCCCGGGAACTGCGCCTGCCCTTCCCGCCGCTGGTCTTCGTCCACCTCTCCAACCGGGCGCCCTACGTGTTTGCCGCCCGGGCACGCCCAACCAGCAGTGAGGACCGGTTGCTGCACTGTCCGGCCTACAACGTTTTCCCTTCTGGCCGGGTCTGTGTCGGCACGCACGCCTTCCCCGCTGAGCCGGAACTCTTGCCGCGGGCGTTCTTCGAGTCGCGTTTCAGCGTCGCGCTGGACACGGCATCCGGCAAGTCCCGGCGTCACC
>DAIMXP010000056.1:0-48975 GCA_036734945.1 Chloroflexota bacterium | reverse complement strand
CCTTGACCGCTCCTGTCAAGTCAGCACGCGCTCACGTACAACAGGGGCCGTGATCAGGTACCAGATGCACATAAATCGAGCCGTCTTCCGCCAGGATCTCCCGAAGGAGAATGAGCCGTTGGCGGAGGAACTCCAGGTAGTGTGAGCCTGCCAACAGGTCGTCGTAGGCATCCTTCTGCGCGCGAGACTGAAAGGTGCTTCTCGTGGCAAAAGGCGGATCAATGTAGACAAGCTTGACGTGTCCTTGTACCGATTTGTCAGCAAGCAGTGCGGCCAGCACACCAAGATTGTCCGCATAGTAAAGCCGACGGATACCCATTAACGCTAACGGCGTCACCGTTCTTCGGTGCAGAGGTACCAGCGCTGCTCGGGCAGACTTCAGAATTTGGGCTTCTGGTTGCTTACCTGGGTAGGCGAGTTCAACCCCCGCTCCGCCGGTGATAGCAGGGGGAGACAGCCGACCATTGTGCGCCGCTGTCTCCTGCTGGCGGGGCCGAGGAATGCCTGTAGCCATCACCCGTTCCCACTGTTTGCCAAAGGCGATGACGCATTGCTCCAGATCCTGCCGGGGTAATCGTATCACGCAGTTCTGCTCGCGCTGGCCTGACGTTCTGACGCTTCGGCGGTAGATGATGCGCTATGATCTCGGTATCGGTCGCGCGCCGGGCGGAAGGTAGCGCACAGGAGGCACATGGAGAGTTCTGGCCCGCCGGAGGTATCAGCGCAGCCGGCACTCGTACTGTGGTATCGGCAACCGGCAACGCAGTGGACCGAAGCGCTGCCTCTGGGGAACGGGCGGCTCGGCGCGATGGTCTTCGGTGGCCTGCCGACGGACGAGCGGCTCGGTCAGGTCGCGGAACGTCCCGATCCTCACCTTGCCGTCCTCTACTTCCAGTTCGCCCGTTACCTCCTGATTGCCAGTTCCCGCCCCGGCACGCAGCCGGCCAACCTGCAAGGCATCTGGAATGCGCAGGTGCGGCCGCCCTGGAGTAGCAACTGGACTATCAACATCAACACGCAGATGAACTACTGGCCGGCAGAAGTGGCCAACCTGGCGGAGTGCCACGAACCGCTCTTTGATTTCATCGCCGGGCTCAGCGTCAACGGGCGGCGAACGGCGGCGACGAACTACGGCTGCGCCGGCTGGGTGGCGCACCACAACAGCGATCTCTGGCGACAGTCGTCGCCCGTCGGCGCGGGCAGTGGCAATCCCGTCTGGGCCAACTGGGCGCTGGCCGGGCCCTGGCTCTGCCAGCACCTCTGGGAGCACTACGCCTTCAGCGGCGACCGCGCATTCCTGCGTGATCGTGCCTATCCGCTCATGCGTGGCGCTGCCGAGTTCTGCCTGGACTGGCTTATTCTGGACAGAGACGGCTTCCTCGTTACCTGCCCATCAACGTCGCCGGAGAATCGCTTTCGCACGACCGACGGGCAGACAGCAAGCGTCAGCGCGGGCGCCAGCATGGACCTGGAGATCATCTGGGACCTGTTCACGCACTGCCTCGAAGCCGGCGAGCTGCTGGCGACTGACCAGGAGTTCCGGGAGCGGCTGACGGCGGCACGGTCGCGCCTCCGGCCATTGCAGATTGGCCAGCATGGCCAGTTACAGGGGTGGAGCGAAGACTTCGAGGAGCCGGAGCCGGGGCATCGCCACATGTCGCACCTGTTCGGGCTGCATCCTGGTCACCAGATCACGCCGCGAGGCACGCCGGAGTTGGCCCACGCAGCGCGCACCTCCCTTGAGCGGCGGTTGGCGCACGGCGGCGGCCACACCGGTTGGAGTCGCGCCTGGTTGATCAACTTCTGGGCCCGGCTGGAAGAGGGGGACATCGCCCACGACAACCTGCTGGCCCTCTTCCAACGCTCGACGCTGCCCAACCTGTTCGATACCCATCCGCCTTTCCAGATCGACGGCAACTTCGGCGCGGCGGCGGCCATTGCTGAAATGCTGCTGCAGAGCCACGCCGGCGAAGTACATCTCTTGCCGGCGTTGCCCCGAGCCTGGCCGAGTGGCGCCTTCCACGGTCTCCGCGCTCGCGGCGGGCTGGAGGTTGACCTGCGATGGCGTGACGGACGCGCGGAGCAGGCGATTATGCGAGTTGGTGTGCCGGGCGACTGCCGTCTGCGGGCTCAGCACGGCCAGCGCATCGCCAGTGTCACGGCCCCAGGAGGAGGCACTGTCCCGATGACGGACAACGGCGACGGCTCAGTAATTGCGGCTGTAGAGGCCGGGCGAGAGTATGTGCTGACGTTCGACTGAGGCGCCGACGAACGGACCCGCGGCAGCTAGCGCTTCATGCCAGAGCTGAATGCGGCGTCCCCCGACTAATCAAGCTCCGCAAACAGATCGGCTACTGGCAGGGGTAGGTCGGGAAAGAGCGAACACGTCAGGATATCGCCGGTGCGCTGACGCGCAACCTCAACGAAAGTACCCCGTCGGTGCTCGTACTGCGTCACGGTACGCGCTTCCGGGTCGACGATCCAGTAGAGAGGCACGCCGAAGCGTTCGTAACTGTCCCAGACTTGGCCGCCGGGGAGATCGTCTTTCCAGTTGCCGGGCGAGAGGATCTCAACGACGAAGTCAGGCACACCCTCAATGCCCTTGCTCACGCGCTTCGGGTTACGACCCTCCCGGTAAAAATACAGGTCGGGTTCGCGCACATTGCTGCGAGTCCCATCGGGGTCGAGCAGGACGCCGGTAGGTCCGGCATAGGCCCGACCACGACCGGCTCGTTGCGCCAGTCGCAGCCAATCCCACAGGACGCCGGCAACTTCGCCGTGATCTCCACTGGCAGTCATGCGTTCTACCGGTATCCCGTCTACCAGCTCGGCGAGCTTGGTGTTTTGCGGCGAGTCCATCCACTCATCGACGGTATAGCGACGCCGGGCGATCACCATGGTGTGCGGTACTCCTTCCCCTCGCGCCGACCGGTTTTCAATGGGGCCAGCCCTGTGTAGCATAGCAGCGCGTCTGCTTGCGGTTCGACGGGCGTGGCGAGGTGCGCCACAAGTTTTCGCGCCCCTCGGTCGCTCTCCAGGGGGGAGATCCAGTGCGACACCGTGCGTTCGCCCCATTCCTCTGAGGAAGGCAAGCGGGCACTGCGAAACTTTGTGGCGCACTTGGCGTGGCGGCGTGCCGGCCACCCTTTCGAAACGTGCCCTGGTGTAGTACCATCAAACAGCCATTCGGTTCCTGACCTTCCCTCGTTTCCTGTTGGTTCGGCCCAGAGGATGCCGAGGCCCGTTGGGCGTCCTCGTCTGCCGATCCTCCTTGGAGCATGACGGTCAGGCGCAGTAGTGGACGGGTTCGTCGTTGGTACGTTCAGGAAGGAGTTCAGACTGTGGAGGCTCGTAGACAATCCCGGCGCCGCTTTCTCCTGTTGCTCGGACGAGGGGGCGCCGCCACCCTCGCCCTCCCGCTGCTGGCCGCCTGCGGGGGGACCACCACAGCGGTGACGGCCACGACCGCAGTGGCGTCCTCGGCCAGCGCACCGGCTGCCAGTGCCGCGGCGACCAGTGCCGCAACTGCCAGCACGGCTGCTGCCAGCACGGCTGCCGCTACTACGGCTGCCGCCACTACGGCAGCGACCCCGCAGGCCTCCTCCAGTGCGGCGGCAAGTGCTGTCGCGTCCTCCGCCGCGGCCCCGGCCGGGTCAACCGTCACACTGCGCTTCTTGAGCTGGCGGCCGGCAGCCATGGACCAGTTTGCGCCGATCTGGGCGCAGTACCAGCAGAAGAACAAGATCACTCTTGAGGTCGACAAGTCCGGTGACTACGCGCAGACGAAGCTGGACACGCAGTTGGCGGCGGGGACGGCGCCCGACCTGTGGGATGGCCGGACGGACACGTTGCCCAAGACCTACGCTTCCGGTCAGGTGCTCCAATTGGACACGTACCTGGCGCAGGACAAGATCAACATGGTGCAGGATTACGCGTTGACCGAAGTCGAGCGCTGGCGCCAGAAGACCTACGGCATTCCCTACTGGTCGGAGCCGTTCAGCGTCTACTACAACAAGACGCTCTTCAAAGCGAAAGGCATCCCCGATCCCTGGGAAGCTGCGCAGAACCCGGGCGACTGGACGATCAACGACATGCTGAGCGCTGCCCAGAAGCTCAGCGACCCGGCCAACGATGTTTGGGGACTGGACTGGGGCTTCTACGACTTCAACGGCATTGGCACGCTGATCTGGGCGCTCGGCGCCTCTCACCTGCAATACGACCCAAACATCATCACCCAACTGGCGATACCAGAGAGCGTCCAGGCCCACCAGATGGCGCTCGATTGGATGACCAAGCAGGCGATCAACGTGAGCGCGCCGACGCCCCAGGCGCAGGCCTCCGCGAAGAAGCTGCAGGCTGGCAAGCCCGGCATCTCCGGCACCGGCGGCATCAATCTCTTTTCCACCGGGCACATCGGTATCCACTGGCGTTCTGTCAACGACTGGCCGCGCATGTGGCCGCTGATCAAGAACGCCTTCGAGTGGGACATCCTGCCCGTGCCCAGCATACAGGGCAAGCCCGGCGGTTCCTGGATGGCCGGCCACCCGATGAACGCCTGGGCCAAGTCACGTCACACAGACGAGGCCTGGGCCTTCATGCGCTGGATCATGGGCGACGAGTTCCAGACCTTCCTCGCCCAGCACCAGTACCTCGTGCCGGCCAAGTTGAGCATTCAGCCCACCTTCTTCAAGCCGCCGTCTCAGTATCCCAACCAGCATCCCCAGGTCTTCGCCAACGTGCCGAAGCGCTATCATGGCGTGATCTGGTCGCACTACAACGCCGCCAAGAATCAGAGCGATTACAACACTCAAGTGCTGAACATCTACAACGGCAAAGTGCCGATCGCCTCCGGCTTGCAGGACCTGAGTGCCCGCCTCAACCTCGACATCGCCTATGGCGGCGGTGACAACCCCTTCGCCGGCCTGCACTGGCCGTTCCAGAGCACATAGGGCGGATCGGCGCGGGAGAGCAAGACCGCGGGCGCAAGGGGGCCGGTGGTGGCGGGCCTTTTGGCGGCCGCGGTTCTGCTCCCGCCTGTGCCCCCATCAGGTGTCGAGCCTCACGAACAGATTGGCGACTGGTAGCGTCAGGTCGGGGAAGAGGGGACAGGTCAAGACATCGGTCGCGTGCAGCCGAGCAAGCTCGACGAAACCTCCCCGCCGGTGCTCGTACTGTGTGACGGTCCGCGCCTCCGGGTCGACGATCCAGTAAAGGGGCACGCCGAAACGCTCGTAGCTGTTCCAGACGGAGCCGCCTGCGAGATCGTCCTTCCAGTTTCCGGGCGAGAGGATCTCAACGACGAAATCGGGCACTCCCTCGATGCCCTTGCTCGCCCGCTTCGGGTTGCGGCCCTGGCGGAAGAAGCAGAAGTCCGGTTCGCGCACGTTGTTGCGTGCCCCGTCTGGGTCCAGCAGGACGCCGGCAGGACCGGCGTACATACGGCCATAACCGGCCAGGTGCGCCTGGTCGAGCCAGCGCCACATGACGTTGGCGACCTCGGCGTGGTCTCCGCTTGTCGGCATTCGTGCTACCGGAATCCCGTCTACCAGCTCGGAGAGCGTGGTGTTCTGCGGCGAGCCCATCCACTCATCGACGGTGTAGCGACGCTGGGCGATCACCATGGTGTGCGGAACTCCCTTCTTGTCGGTGTCGTGACTGAATAGTACGCCAGGTAGTCGAGTGCGGAGAGACCCCTTCCTGCTCGCACCGCTCGCCAGGTTTCCCCCTGACGGGAGAAACCTTCCTTCCAAATCAGGGGACGGCTGCTAGCCTCCGCCTTTGGCCATGCGTAAGGTACCGTGTTGGCCTCTCACCATGCACCCCGATGGGCGGTTTTCGGCAGCACATCGCTCCCACGACGTTCCCGTGCAACCGCGCTGTCCCGAAGGCGGCCGTTACTTGATCTGCACCCAAGGTTTCTCCCGTCAGGGGGAAACCTGGCGAGCGGTGCGAGCCGGAAGGGGTCTCTCCGCACCCTACCGCCAGAGTGACTCAGTGTCGCCGCGCACCGGCTGGCCACGGTAGGGGTGGGCGCGCAGGGCTTCGACGTTGATGTCGGCGCCGAGGCCGGGGCGGTCGGGCAACAGGAAGTGGCCGTTCTCGATCAAGGGCGGCGTGTCGCAGACGGCGGCGCGCAGCGCCTGCTCTTTCTCCATCTGCTCCAGGATCAGCAGGTTGGGGATGGACACGGCGAGGTGAATGGCGGCCAGGGTGACGATGGGGCCGCCGGAGTTGTGGGGCGCCACAGCGACATAATGCGTATCGGCCAGGGCGGCGATGCGCTTGACCTCGCTGATGCCGCCGGCATGCATGAGGTCGGGCTGGACGATGCGGCAACCCTGGCGCTCCAGCAACTCGCGGAACTCCCAACGCGAGAGCAGCCGTTCGCCGGTGGCGATCGGTACGCGCAGGTCGCGCTGTAGCGTGGCCATCGCCTGGGCGTTCTCGAAGGGGATGGGCTCTTCGAACCAGTAGGGGCGGTAGGGTGCCAGGCGTTCCGCCAGTTGCAGGACGGTGCGCGGCGAGAGCAGTTCGGCCAGTTCGATCATGATGTCGCAGTCGTCCCCGGCTCCGGCGCGGGCGCCGGCCATGAGCCGCTCGGCCCGGCTGAGGGCGGCGCTCTCGTTCTCGTGCAGCAGCGCGCGATCAATGGCGCTGAACTTGAAGGCATTGAAGCCGCGTCGCCGGGCCTCGCGTGCGCCTTCGGCGGCGACTTCCGGGTCATCGACGCCTTGCAACCAGTGGCTGGCGTAGGCGCGCACGCGGTCACGATAGGGGCCGCCAAGCAGGCGGTAGACCGGGACGCCCAGGCGCTTGCCTTCCAGATCCCAGAGCGCGATGTCCAGCGCCGCCAACGCGGTCATCAGGATGGCGCCGCCGCGCCAGCGCCAGGCGTGATACATGCCCTGCCAGTGGCGCTCCACGCCGGCTGGGTCACGGCCGATCAGGTAAGCGCCAAGTTCGTGGATGGCCGTCTCGACCGCTTTGATGCTGCCGTGCAAGGAGCCTTCGCCCCAGCCGTAGAGACCCTCATCAGTGTCCACTCGCACGAACAGCCAGTTGCACCAGTCGGCCCACATGACAAAGGTTTCGACGTTGGTGATTTTCATCAGAGCGCTCCGTTCTCAACTGCTTTGTACCACACTGGTCGTCAGTGCGGCAGCATACAGCCGTCGATGCAGAAACGCACAAAATTGCCGAGAGCGTTCGCATAAGATTGCGCCCGATTGATAGCGGCTCACTCTGGTGTTAGGATTCGCAAACGTGTGCCATGGGTGCGGATGCCGGCGTCGGAGCAAATGATGGACCTATTGTGGAACTGACCGAACGCCGATTGAGCGCCGATGTGCTGGTGGCCGGGGCCGGGGCGGCCAGGCCGCCGGCACGGCAGCGGCGCTCTGTGCGCAATACGGCCTGACGCCGGCTGCTCTCTGTGGCGACCGGCTGGCGGAACTCCAGCAGACCCTACTGCGCGACCAGCCGGTGGAGAGGCCGGCGAGGTACAGCAGCGGTAGGAAGACGAGCGTGAGGGTACCTTTCGGACTGCGCAAGAAGCGCTGGAAGCGGTTCTGACGCGGTCGCGGCTTCGGCGCCGGGCGGGTTGCTCCCGCGTCGCTTTGCTGACCTGCCGAGCCAAGGTCCTGGGCGAGAAGCATGCTGATGCGTGGGCGGCTCGTAGCCGGTATGACGGGCTGGCTGTTGGGCATGATGAAATCTCTCCTCGTGTTTGTGGTGGTGGTCAGGCTTGGGCCTGGGCGATCGCCTGGCGCACCGCACCCTGGAAGGCCAGCGAGCTATACGTGGCGCCCGAAACGAGATCCACCTGGGAACTCTGGGCTGCGACGACCTCTGGAGGAAGCTGCGAGATCCAGGAGACCGGGTATTGCGTAGAAGCGCCGGTGATGGCGACGTTGGTGATGCGCCCGTCCTTGACGGTGAGTGCTGCTTGAATGGCGCCACGGCGGCTATTACCTACGCCGGTATAGGTGCCGTCGCGCAGGCCGGTGGGAACCGCAGTGGCGGTCGGCCGCGGTATCGCGGTGGGCGCGGGTTTTGCCGTTGCCGTGGGCGGAACCGCTGTCGGCGTTCGCGGCGTTGGCGGCACAGCCCGTTGGACGGGTACCGTGGCCGTTGGCGGGGCCGCTGCGGCTTGCCGGACGGGTGCGGCGGCTTGCTGCGGCAGCGCCGTCGACGCCGGTTTCGGTGTGGCGGAGGGTGGCGCAGCCGTTGAGGGGGCCGTCGTTGGCGCCGTGTTTGCCGTGGTCGCCGCCGCGACCTGGGCCTGGGCGACGGGTGCAGTATCTGTCGTTGTGCTGGCCATGCCGCCGGCCGGCACGGCGCCCAGGCTGGTGGTATTGGCGCTCGCCAGGCCAGCATCGGCGGAGCGCGTGTCCAGGTAACCTGCCAGGTATACGGCGCCGATCGCCGCTGAACTCATCAGTACCAACCGTCGTGAGATGCGTTCTGCCATGTGATCCTCCTCGGCCTCGGGCGCCGACCCGCTGCAGCGCTTCCCCTTGTTCTTTGCCTGTTCTGCACTCTACGGCGCAGACCTTGGAAGAGCATGAGGAGGCGCCGATTCCCTCTCTTTGATCCCGGCACAGCAGATGCTTCCATAAACCGCACGGTCATCTACACGCGCAAGGCATAGCGGCACGCCGCGAGGTCCGATACCGAGCGCGGTGAACACAGTGGTAAACTGACGAGTAAGTGCGACCGTAAGGCCGCGCAACTTTTGTGACACGCTTCGGCGCTGATCGCTACAACACCGGACGCCTCCGGTGTTCGGGCGAGGCGAGAGAGGGCGGTTGGCATGTTCTTCGATCCCGTGTACTTCCTCTTTACGCTGCCGGCGCTGGCCTTCGTGTTGTACGCGCAATGGAAGGTCAAGTCGACCTACGCCCGGTATGCTCAGATGCCCAGTCCACATGGGATCTCCGGCGCGGAGGTTGCCCAACTGCTGCTGCGTCAGAACGGGCTTTCCGGGGTGGGTATCGAACGCATCCCTGGCGAGTTGACCGACCACTACGATCCCCGGGCCAAGGTGCTGCGCCTGTCCGATAGCAGCTTCGCTCAGCCTTCGGTGGCGGCGCTGGGCGTCGTGGCACACGAGTGCGGCCACGCCATACAGGATAAGCTTGGCTATGGTCCCTTGCGGGTCCGTTCGGCGCTGGCGCCGGCGGCGAACTTCGGCTCCAACGTCGGCGTCTGGGTCTTCATCATCGGCTTTCCGATTCATCTGCTGGCGCTCTCCTGGGTCGGCGTTGCCCTCTTTGGGCTGGCCACGCTGTTCACGCTGGTGACCTTGCCGGTGGAACTGGACGCCTCCAGTCGGGCCTTGAAGATGCTGCGCCAGGGCGGCTTCCTGGCCGGCAACGAGATGCGCGGGGCCGAGAAAGTGCTGACGGCAGCGGCCCTGACCTACGTGGCGGCGCTGGCGCAGTCCATGGCGACGTTACTGTACTTCGTCTTCCGGTTGCTCGGCGCGTCAAGCCGCGAACAAAACTAAGGACCTCCCTTGACCGCGCTGCCCGTTCGTTCTGCCGCCTCGGCACGTCCACTGCGCGCACTGGACACCACGCCGGACGAACTACCCGCGCTGTTGGCCGGGCTGGCCCAGCCCGCCTATCGCGGCCGCCAACTGGCCGGCTGGTTGTTCGCACGGGCGGTGCGCTCCTACAACGAGATGAGCGATCTGCCGGCAGCCTTGCGCCGGCAGTTAGCGGAGTGCCTGCCCCTGGCGACGCCGGAGATCGTCGACACGCTGCGTTCATCCGATGGCGGCACGGAGAAGGTGCTGCTGCGCCTGGCTGGTGGCGCCGCCATCGAGACGGTGCTCATGCGGCAGCCCACCCGCGACGGCGTGCGCAACACCGTCTGCCTCTCCACGCAGGTCGGTTGCGCTATCGGCTGTCCCTTCTGCGCCACTGGCCAGGCCGGCTGGATGCGTAACCTTTCCTCCGGCGAGATTATCGCCCAGGTGGCGCACTGGCAGCGCGTCCTGCTGGTCGAAGGCGCGGCGCTGGACAACGTGGTGTACATGGGCATGGGGGAACCGCTGGGCAACTATGCAGCTACCTTCCGTTCCATCGCCGTACTCAACCATCCCGACGGTTTCGGCATCGGCGCTCGCCACATCACCGTATCCACCTCCGGCCTGGCGCCGCAGATCGAGCGCCTGGCGCAGGAGCCGTACCAGATCAACCTGGCAGTCTCGCTGCACGCGGCCAACGACGAACTACGCGACCGCATGGTGCCGATCAATCGCATCTACCCGCTGGCCCGGCTGCTGGAAGCGGTGCGCCGTTACATCGCCCAGACCAATCGCCGTGTTAGCTTCGAGTACGTGCTGCTGGCCGGCGTCAACGACGGACCGGAGCAAGCGGAAGAACTGGCGATGTTGCTGCGCGGTCTGCTCTGTCACGTCAACCTCATCCCGCTCAACCCGGAGCCGAGCGGCCAGTTCGCCGCGCCTCGCCAGGAAGCGATCACCCGCTTCGCCGCCATCGTGCGCGACCGGCACATCCCCTGCACGATACGCGTGGATCGGGGGCAGGATATCGCCGCGGCCTGCGGGCAGTTAGCGCGGCAGGAGCGGGGGGGAGGCAGATAGACATTCCAAATCCTCGCTGGCGCACGTCAAAGCTGCAGTGGTGGAAGTTGATCAATGATACTTCAGCGTCGCGACCAGCACGTTTCGCCCCAGGCCACTGCGCAACGCCTGGGCGGGGGAATTTAACTGTACGCTGTTCAATGCTTACGATGAGCAGATGATAAGCGACGGGAAAGGTTCTTGACAAGAGGC
Source organism: Chloroflexota bacterium (assembly GCA_036734945.1). GTDB lineage: Bacteria > Chloroflexota > UBA4733 > UBA4733 > UBA4733 > UBA4733. The sequence continues at coordinate 38,171 of DAIMXP010000056.1, read as the reverse complement.
CGATTGGGGGTGTCGTGACAATTAGCCAGAAGGAAATTGCTGAAATCCAGGTCGACCAAGCGCACTACCATCGAGACGTCATGTACGTGCAGGATCACTACGACGAGTTGATGGACCAGTATCCAGAACAATGGGTAGCCGTCTATGGTGAGACCGTTGTCGGCGTTCACGCCGATCTGGAGTTATTGGTAAAGCGGCTCCGAATACAGGGGGTTCCACCGGAGCATACGGTTACGGAGTTTCTGACGCATGAAGAAGTCGTCTGGATTATTTGATCCGTGATTCGGGGCTATTTCAACCAAGCCCGAGGCATGCGGCGTCCGTTTGTTGACGCGACGTTCGTGTTTCCGGCATATCCGGGGCACCGCCTTGATGTCCGGCTCCTCATTGACACTGGCGCCGATCGCACGGTCCTGTCACCGAGGGACGCTTTGGCCATCGAACCTCTGTTAGCCGCCTTTCCTCCCGGCCCGATATTGCGCGGCGTCGGGGGAATAACTGCCACACGGAACGCCGACGTTGAGATCACCATGGGCACGTACACATCCACGCTCGCATTGACGATCTTCGCTCCTGCAGTCGGAGCATTCTCGATGCCTTCGGTTCTCGGGCGGGATATCCTGTCCCGGTTCGCCTTGTTCATGGAAGAGCGCACCCAGCGTGTCTTGTTGTTGGAACCGGACGAGGCCGACCGGGTTACCTGGAGCACATAATCCCCTGTTTGAAGCGCTGGCAGTCCAAATCTGCCAGCGCCTTAGCCCCCGGCGATCGCCCCGATGATCATAAAGGGCTCCCTGCCCGACGCGATGGCGTCGGGCAGGGGGGCGTCGGGCGACTCGTGCGAGAGGTCCTGCGCGCAGGCGAAGAAGCGCACCAGTGGTCGGCGGCGCTGCGTCACGTGGTCGCGCACCGTCCCGCGCAGCGCCGGGTATCTTGCCTCCAGGGCGTCCAGGATGGACGCCTGCGTGACCGAACCCTCGATCTCCAGCTCCGCCGCGCCGTTGAGGCACGCCAGGGTGCGCAGGTGGGCCGGGAGGATGACGCGGATCATGGCAGCGTCTGGACTTCGACGGAGAGCACCGCCGGCAGGTCGCGGACGATTGGCGCCCAGGTGTCGCCGCTGTTGGCCGAGGCATACACCTGGCCGCCGGTGGTGCCGAAGTACACGCCGCAGGAATCGAGGGAATCAACAGCCATCGCATCACGGAGTACGTTGACGTAGCAGTCGCGTTGCGGCAGACCGTTGGTGAGCGCTTCCCACTCGTCGCCGCCCGTCCGGCTGCGGTAGACGCGCAGCTTCCCATCGGGCGGGAAATGTTCAGAGTCGCTCTTGATCGGAACGACGTAGACGGTGTTGGGTTCGTGCGCGTGCACGTCGACCACGAACCCGAAGTCGGTCGGCAAGTTTCCACTGATCTCGTGCCACTGCTCGCCGGCGTCGTCGCTGCGCATCACGTCCCAGTGCTTCTGCATGAACAGCACGTCAGGGCGCGATGGGTGCATGGCGATGCGGTGGACGCAGTGGCCGACTTCCACATCCGGGACGGGAAGAAACTCCGATCGCAGGCCACGGTTGATCGGCCGCCAGGTCTCGCCGGCGTCGTCGGACCGGAATACGCCTGCCGCCGAGATGGCGATGAAGATGCGCTGGGGGTGGCTCGGGTCGAGCAGGATCGTGTGCAGGCCCATCCCGCCGGCGCCCGGCATCCAGCCTGGCCCCGAGGTGTGCTGGCGCAGCCCGGAGAGTTCCTGCCACGTCTGGCCGCCATCAACGGTACGGAAGAGGGCGGCGTCTTCCACCCCGGCGTAGACCGTGTCCGGGTCAGTCAGCGACGGTTCGAGGTGCCAGACGCGCTTGAACTCCCAGGGGTGCTGGGTGCCGTCGTACCACTGGTGCGTACCCGTGGCGCCGTCGTACTGGAACTGATTGCCCACCGGGGCCCACGTCGTGCCCCCGTCCTCGGACCGCTGAATCTGCTGGCCGAACCAGCCGCTGGTCTGGGACACGTACAGTCGATTCGGGTCGGCGGGCGACCCCTTGAGGTGGAAGATTTCCCAGCCGGCGAAGTGGGGTCCCTGCACGTCCCAGCACTCCCGCTTGCCGTCCGAGGTCAGAATGAACGCACCCTTGCGCGTGCCGACCAGTACCCGTACCCCGCTCATCCCGTACCCTTCCTCTGTCCATGTAGGCATGGACCATCAGCCGGCCTTCGCCACCGGCGCCAACAAACCAAGAACTTGCGTTCCATTATAGGGGTTTTGGCGTCCGGCTGGTAGGTACCGTGACGGAATAGGAGGAGATGGCGCCTTCGATTGCCCTTTGATGCCCCGCCGCGCCACGTTCTGGCGGGGGCACTCCTTCCCCGGCCACCACGGCTTCCGAACGCGCAGCAAAACCGCGTTGCCCGGCCTGCGTCGCAGCCGGCGCCGTGGCTTTTGACTGGTATATACTCGTTGGTACCGCCTGCACACCGTATCGACAGTTCCGTCCCCGTAGGACAGAAGACCTGAGACGCGGCCGGGCAGGGGGCGTACCGTGCAGCCAGAGTGGAGGGATCATGCGCTACCAGTCAAGCTACCGTCTGAGTCGCCGAGCAGCTCTTATCCACGCCGGAACCTTGACAACCGGCGCCGCGGTCGTGTTCCTGGCCGCAGCCTGTGGGGGAACAACGGCGCCGGCCGCCGGCACAACGAGCGCAGCGGCGTCAACGGCCTCATCGGTTGCCAGTGAGTCCACCGCAGCGAGCGTTGCTACGACGGCCGTCGCCGCCGCCAGCACGAAGTCTGCCACGGCCGCCTCGGCGGTGACTGCTTCGGCCACCTCTGCTGCTGCCGCCAACGCGCCGTCGGGTGCGGCGACGACGATCGACTTCCTGGGACGACCCGGTCCCACCGGCCACACCGGCTGGTACATTGATGTGTCGCCCAAGTTTGAGGCGCTGCATCCGGGCTGGAAGATGAACTTTATTGCTCCCAGCGGATCCGTCTCCGTCGCCGAGAAGTTCACGGTGTTGGAGGCCGGCGGGTCGCCGCCGGATGCTGTCTGGTTCGGCGTGATCAGCGATGGCGGCCGTGGCCCCATGGTGCAGGGCCTCTATCGGGTGATGGACGACCTTATTGCCAGGGACAAGTTCGACAAGGCCGCCTATTTCCCGGCGTCCATGGCGATGTTCCAGTGGAACGGCAAGCAGTACGGCATCCCCGTGCTCGCCCACTACGGCTGCAACATCCTCTACATCAACCAGGACTTGGTGCAGAAGGCCCAGGTGCAGATTCCCGTGGACACCGCGGACTGGGATACCACTGCGTTGATCACGGCTGCGCAGCAACTCACGAACTCCGCCCAGGATACCTGGGGGTGGTGGCCCGCGTTGGGCCTCGAAGAGTGCGGCACTGCCTGGTTGCGGGCGTTTGGTGGGGACTTCTTTAGTCCAGATGGCAGCAAGACGGTCATCGACAGCAGCGCGGCCACAGATGCCCTGCAATACATGGCCGACGCCCAGTTCAAATACAAGACGATCAATGACCTTCGGCGCAGTGGCGGTCCCGGCAATCTCTTTGAAGCCGGCAAGCTGGCGATTCTGCAATCGACCCCTGGCCTCGCCGCCGAATACGCCAAGCCCGGTCAGGTGCGGGTGAAGTTTCAGTGGACCGACACGGTGATGCCGAAGGGACCGAGCGGCAAGTACGGCACTCAGGATTCCGGAGCGGGCCAGGGAATCGCTACTGGGGCCAAGCATACTGATGCTGCCTGGGAATGGGTGAAGTTCATCACCAACAAAGAGAACGGCGTCCTGCAAGTACAGGGCGGCGCCGGCAGTCCCGGCGCCCGCCCCGACGTGTGGGCCGATCCCCGATTGACCGGCTTCAACCATATCTACGGTCTGCTGACGAAGATATTCAACAACACACCCGGCCCGTTGTACTTCCCGAAGAACGAACGCTACTTCGACGTGATGAAAGCAGCGAACGGAGCCCTGGCCGACCTCTGGACCGGCAAGGCCAGCGCCAGAGATACCGCCCAGAAGACGGCAACAGTTGTAAACGGCATCCTGGCACAGCCCGCGGCGACCTGACCGGTGCGTCCCGCGCGCGCGTGGGCTGGCCGTGGGTCTGGTGCGGCGTGCTCGTACCGGCGCGAAGTTACCCTTCGCGTCCCATCAGCCGCCGGCGCCGTGCTCGCGATTGCACGTAGCCGGCGTCCAGGCGTTCGGCGCTGACCAGGCTGACGTTCTGGCCGCCGGGGTAGGCGCGGCAGGCCTCTTCGTTCAGTTCGATGCCGAGGCCGGGGGCGGTGGGCACGGCGATGTGGCTATCGATGACCTTGAGTTCGGTCGCCACCTCGTAGCGCTGCGGCACGTCGTCGGCCAGGTGCTCCAGTATCAAGAAGTTGGGGATGGCGGCGCAGAGGTGGACGGCGGCCGCCTCCGCCACCGGACCGTTGGAGCCGTCGTGCGGGGCAACCTGGATGAAGTGCGCCTCGGCCTGGGCAGCGATCTTCTTCATCTGCATGAGGCCGCCGGCGCGGCCCGTGTCGGGATGAATCACGTCGACGATGTCGCGCTCGATCAGGTTGCGGAAACCGTAGATGGTGGCGTGGCGCTCGCCCGCCGACACCGGCACGTGTACCGCCGCCGCAACGCGGGCCAGCGCTTCTTCGTTCTCCGGCGCTACCGGGTCCTCGTAGAAGAGGATGTCGTACTCCTCCAGTTCCTGGCCGACGCGGATGGCGTCGGGTACCGTGAACCAGGGCGGGCCATGCACATCCACGCAGACGTCGATATCGTCGCCCACCGCCCGGCGTACCCTGCGCACCGCCGGCACCGGGTTGTGGGGACCGCCGCATTTGAGCGCCGTGTAGCCGCGCGCGACAAGCTCCTGTGCCCGCTCTGCCGTGCCGGCGTGGCCGTAGACACGCACGCTGTCGCGCACGCGGCCGCCAAGCAGGTCGCAGATCGGTACGCCCAGCTTCTTGCCCAGGATGTCCCAGCAGGCGATCTCGATGCCGGTCATCGCGCCGGCGCCGACGACGCCGGTCATGCCGTGGCCCATCATGCCCAGCAGCATCTTCTGCCAGAGGCGTTCGATGCGGCAGGGGTCTTCGCCGATCAGGATGGTGGTGAGGTCGGTGATGGCCGTCTGGATCACCCGCGGCCAGCCGCTGGCCTCACCGATGCCGGAGATGCCCTCGTCGGTCTCGATCTTGACGAAGAGCCAGTTCCGCCCGCCGCCACCCCAGCCGCCCTTGGGTGTGGCGTCGACCAGGAAGGTCTTGATATCGGTGATTTGCATTGGGGTACCGCATCCTTCTGCGCTGCGCTGCGTTCGATAACAGGCGAGAGGATAGCACGGTGCGGCTGGCTCGCTTGCGATGCGCCGCGGGTTACAAGGCCGCGATTGCGATCGGCGGCCAAGGACGGGGGGCGACTGCGGTCGCATTGTAAACCGTCGACGGCGAGGCGAAGCGACAGCAGTCGCCCTCGTCGCTTGGCCGCCGATCGCAATCGCGGCCCTGTACTCCGCGACGCACCCGCCGGCTCACGCACGTCGTGGCCGATATACTGCAATGGTGGTACGTACTGGCAACTCGGGAGGCTCGCGACGTGACGGATGGTGAGGCAGCGCCGGTGAGGGCGATAGCGGACGCCGGCAGATGCCGAATCTGACGCTCAGCGTGCTGGACCAGTCACCGGTTCGCCATGGCGGGACTGCGGCGCAAGCGCTGGCGGAGACGGTGACGCTGGCCCAGGCGGCGGAGGGCTTTGGCTACCGCCGGTACTGGGTGGCGGAGCACCATAATTCCGCAATGTTTGCCGGCACTGCCCCTGAGATTCTCATTGGTCAGATTGCCGCCCATACATCCAGCATCCACGTCGGCAGTGGCGGCGTGATGCTCTCCCACTATTCCGCGCTTAAGGTCGCTGAGACCTTCCGGCTGCTGGCGGCCTTTTACCCGGGACGCATCGACCTCGGCATCGGGCGGGCTCCCGGCAGTGACCCCCGTACTGCCGTCGCCCTCGCTCATCCCAGGCCGGTAGCGGATATCCAACAGTTTCCCCGTCAGGTGGCCGACCTCGTCGGCTTCCTGCATGACCAACTGCCCCAGGAGCACCAGTTCTTGGGCATTGAGGCCCAACCAGGGACGGTAACAGGGGGTCTGCCGGAGGTCTGGTTGCTGGGATCGAGCGACTACAGCGCCCGGCTGGCCGCCAGCATGGGGCTGCCTTTCGCCTTCGCCGACTTCTTCGGCACGGCCGGAGACTACGGACCGCAGATTACCGACCTGTACCGGCGCCAGTTCCAACCTTCGGTCGATCTGCCGGAACCCCGGTGCAGCGTGGCCGTCCACGTGGTCTGCGCCGAGACGGCGGAACGCGCGCAATACATTGCCGGCAGCATGCGGCTACTGGTCGCCCGCATCCGCAGCGGTTATCCCCGCCAGCCGCTCCTTTCCCCGGAGGATGCTGCTGCCCAGTTGACCAACCCGGAGGATCGCGCCATGGTGGAGCGCTTCACGAAGCACTATATCGAGGGCGATCCTGAGATAGTCCACGCGGCCTTGCTGGCGGCCGCCGAACGTTACGGAACCAACGACCTCTTTATCGCCACGAACTGCTTCGCTTTTGCCGACCGGCGACGATCCTACGAACTGACTGCGGCGGCGTGCGGGCTATTTCGGCCCCAAGCGGACATGGATGCGCGAGAGACAGCAACGGCGGAAGGCTGAATATTGATGCAGAGTTGATGACGAACCGTTAGCGCCGATGGCCGGCACGATCGTCTACGGCGTGAAGCATCTCCCGGTGACGTTCCAGACGTCAGGCCGGTAGAGCAGTCCAGCCGCTACCCGCCCGGATGGCGTCGATGGCGACCAGCGCCCGCCAGCCGTCGCGGAAGGTGAGATACGGCTGATGCGCCTCACCCCGAATATCGGCAACGAAGTCCTGCAACAGCGCACACCACTTGTTCTGCTCATCGTCGCCTACCTGGGGCAGGGCCGCGCGCAGCCGCTCCGGCGGCGGCAACGGCTCCGCGACCTGATCGCCCCGACCGAGGCGCGATACGGTGTAAGAGAACCGTCCGCCCTCCCGCTGCGCCAGCAAAGTTCCCGTCCGCCCATAGAGCCGCCAGCCGTCGACTTCCCCAGGCAGGGCAAAACCCTGCCCCATCGTCATCGTCACCGGGATGGCACCGGACTGTCCGGCGAATTCCAGGATGGCCGAGAAGCCCTCTTCCGCCATCACGCTGCGCTGGGGTAGTGTGCCAGCCAGTTCCGGCGTCACCGTCTTGAGCACGGCGCCGGCCTGGCGGATGTCGTGGATGCCCGGCACGACCGACGCCTCGTACCAGCTCGTCTGCACTCGGCCCATCACGCGCAGCGGCGGGCCGGCCAGGATGGTGGCAAGGATGGCGAGATCGTGGGTGAAGCCGTTGAAGAGGCGCCCGCCGCCGGCCCGCACATCCGCCATCCAGGTCCAGGGTCGCACAGTAGAGGCCGTTCCAGGTGGCGAGCGGAAGGCACCGACCACCTCGATCAGCTCCCCGATGGCGCCGTCGCGCACCAGTTCCGCCAGCCAGGCGACCTCCGGCCCGTAGCGCTGGGTGGCCGCATAGGCATGCTTGACTCCTGCTGTCTCTACACGGCGGTACATCGCTTCGGCATCCAGGGCAGTGAAGGCAAGCGGCTTCTCGCAGAGCAGGTGGCTGCCCACCGTTCCGGCGACCTCAACGACCTCCCGCCGCAGGGGAGCCGGCGTGGCCAGCGTGACGATGTCCGGTCGCAGACGCTCGATCACGGCGCGCCAGTCGGTCGCCGCCTCGGGCACGCCGAGCCGTTCAGCGACCTCCTGCACCACCTCCGGCTGGCGTCCGCAGATGGCGATCACCTCTACGCCGCACCACTGCAGCGCTTTCGTGTGTCCCTCGCCGGCCCAGCCGGCGCCGATGACCACGGCACGGAGTCGGTTCGCCATGTGATCCTCCAGTAGAGGAGATCATAGCAGGAGGGCTGTTCTCCTTCGGCCATTTCATATGCCTGTTTGTTCGAGCACCCGCGATGCTTGATACAGGGCGCTCGCCAGCTGCAGATTCATCCAGAACTCCGGCGAAGTGTTCAAGAGGCGCGCCAGGCGCAAGGCGGTATCGGCAGAGCCCTATCTGTCAATATAGGGTGAGACACGGAGACCACGAAAAATAGTGTAGAAATGAAGAGGGCGGGGAAGGAAATAGCATCGTGACGACATCGGCGCTGGCATCCCGCAACGGATCCTACGCGGCGCCCAACCCCGAAGCGCCTGCCCAGGCGCGGCGGCGCAAGCTGTCGGCCTCCTATAAGTTGCGCATCTTGTGCGAACGCCCAGAGGGCACCCGTGGCTGCAAGCAAGGCGAGGTAGGAGCGCTGCTGCGACGGGAGGGACTGTACTCCTCGCAGCTAGCGATGTGGCGCAAGCAGCGCCAGGACGGCACCTTGACGGCCTTGGCGCCCTGCGGCACGACCGATGGTTCCCGAGCATAGATGCCGACTGCCTTCACGCAACCACGCCTGGTAGCATTAGGACATGCAACGCACCACCGTTCTGTTCCCCGACGACCTCATCCGGTCGCTGCGCCAGATTACCGCCGACCGTGGAATGACGGTGGCGGCGTTGTTGGGGGAGGTCGCCGACGAGCAGGCGCTTCGATGTCGTTCACATCCGCAAAGGCTTGGCATCGGTGATTCTGGACATACCGACACTGCTCACCGAACAGGCGACGAAAGACCGGAGCCTTGCTCGTGGCGCTGACTCGCTATGATGTATGTCAGATGCTGCTGCTTATGCCAGTCCACGGCCAGATTGCGACGCTGAGGGAGGTAGCCTGACGATGGTCAGCGCGGCCGCGTCTGAACAGTTCCCCTACCGGAGAGAATTCGCGGACATCCCGGACACCCCAATCGACGTTAGTGTCCCGTACCGACCGCGTGAAGCCGGGGCTGCGCGGCACTTCGGTTTCTTCCCATACCCTGCCAAGAAGCCCTGGCAAGTCGTGCAGGAATATATCAAGCACTACTCTCGCCCCGGCGACCTCGTGTGTGACCCGTTCTCAGGGAGCGGCGTGACCCCTGTCGAGGCCCTGGTACTCGGTCGGCGAGCCGTGGCGAGTGACATCAATCCGGTCGCCCGCTTCATCACACGAATGACCGCTGTTGCACCGATCGACATCCCGCGCCTTCAGGTCGCCTTCGAACGGGTTAGTGCCGTCGCACAGGCGCACGTCGAAGAACTGACCGCTATGTCCGACGACGAGGTGCTCCGTTTGCTGTCTCATCTCGATTACCCGCGGACCCCAATTCCTAGAGGGGTGCGACGGGCAGGCGCCGAGACGGTGGATCGACTCCACACGGTGCGCCAGTTGGCGGGGCTTACCCTATTGCGCGATGCGATCAGGCAGACGGATGATCACGATCTTCGTGATCTACTGATGGTCGCTTTCGGCAACACGGTTCGCTACGCCAACCGGACATACGCCGGTCGAGGAGCCGCCGAGGGATCGCCGTACCGTGGCAATGCGAACTTTCTGCGCCGCTTCAGTTTTTCACTCGCCTCAGAGAAGATCTTCCATGAGCATTCGGTCTGGCCGACTTTCGAGCGAACTTTTGCATCCGTGCGCAAAGCTAAAGCGGAGACAAACCTCCTTATCGGCCAATACTACAGCCCGGCCACCTTCTCGCTGGCGAGCGTGCCCGCGTCATGCATCCATGAGGTCACTGGAGCAGACGCAGTAGACTACTGCTTCACTGATCCCCCGTACTCGAACCAAATCAAGTTCCTTGATCTGTCGGTGCTCTGGGCCGCCTGGCTGGGTCTGGAAATCACCGAGGAGGCGCGTGATGCTGAGTTACTCATTGGCGGCGCAAGAGCAAAAGCCCCCGAGCAGTTCCGGCGCGAGTTTGCGGATTCCATGCGGTCTATAGCGATCGCGCTCAAGAATGATCGATGGTTCACGCTGGTGTACAAAGACCGCAACCTGGGTCTCTGGCAAAGTATTGTCGATGCCTGCGAGAGCAATGGTCTGCGCTACGTCAGCGCCGTCTGGCAGACCGTTGGGATCCGCTCCACCCGCCAGATCGAAAATCCTAACATCAGTCCCCAGGGCGACATGTACCTCAACTTCCGGAAGATGGCTCCGGATCGCTTCTTTGCCATTTATGGTCGCGCGCCTGTGCAAGCAGTCCCTACACCGGCGAACTACCTGGCGAGCGAAGTCGAGCGTATCATCGTTGCTTATCTCGATGCCGACATCGGGTTTATCACCTCCAACGTCATTCGTCTAACGCTTGATAGCGGCGTCTTTCGCGATTATCACGAGCATCCGGAGCTCGTTCCTGTTGATCTGCAGCACGTGCTCAAAGAACCCCGGTTTGTCACCTGGCGCGCACCTGCGGGACAGGTTCTGTGGGCAATATCGCCGCAAGCTCAGGTCGATCCCTCGATCGATGCCATCGATCGAGCGCGATACTACGTGTTTTCCTGGCTGAGGACGCACGACACAGCCACCGAAGGTGAAGTGACCCGGCATCTGCTCACCCGATTTTCACAGGAAGGCGGCGACGCTGACCTTCGATACGATGTGAGCGCACTGTTGCGTTCGGCCGGAACCGAAATCGAGCCCCGCCGCTGGGCGTTCGCGCCTGAGCGGGCGACAGAGTACCGCCAGCTTCGTTTGCTCTTCCAGCCATCGCTGGCAGATGATCTCCGCGATCGGATGGAGCGGCGACATGTTCAGCGCCAGGATCGACCGCTCCGGGTCGACCTTGAAGGATTGAATTTAGTCAGCGCTCGCCTGAAGCAGGCGAACACGACGAACCGGCACTTCGACTCGCAATTCTCGGCAGTACTAGAACTGCTCCAGATAGTCTTGACTCGACTGCGGAGTGGCTTTGAAGGCCAAGTTGAGCGCGTCGTAGCGACAGGCAACTGGGCGCGCGAAGGGGTCGATCTGCGCAATCTCCCCTACGAAGAAGTCACTTTTGGCATAGTGCTCCGCACCGCGGAACGGCCTTTCGACCGCTACATGGAGATTGCACAGCAGGTGTTTACCGACCTGCGCGACGAGCGTATCCTGGCGCAGTTCCACCTGTACTCGCTTCCTGAATGGCAGCGCGCTGTATCGCGTACACAAGCGGATGGTACCGAGGAGACGCTCGGCGTACCGCTGCTGACGAGGCAATGATCCCTGCCGCTTCTCAGCATCGTAGCTACCGCAAGCGTCGGTGGTTCCATCTGACCCTGCGCCACCTTCGAATGGCAGATACTTTGCTCAAGGCAGGCTTCGCCGATGGTTCGGTATTCCACGCCTATCACGCTTACGAATGTGCCTTGAGCAGCCTTGTCGCGGCGAACGGTTACGAGGTACCCCCCAACGGCCTGGTGACCGGACCCTCGCCAAGCACAGGACGCCAGGTCCGCCTGTACCCCGGTCCAAACGGGGCAATTGTCGAACCATCTGCCCATCGCCTTCGGATGGTGCTCTTCGGTCAACTGCAAGATCTGACACAGCCATATGCCGCCACTTTCGCGGTGCTCAGTCGGTTCATGACTGTCGATTTCCGCAACAACGCGCTGTACTATGACACCGCAAACGACCGCCTCCCGGCACAGGTTTATTCAACACCGTTTGCGGGCAGTCTGCTGCCACAGGTGCGCCAATTTGCTCGCGATGTCTGGATAGCAATTGGGTAAACGAGAGACTCTGAAGGCACACGCTGCTGGTCTTCGCCGTTGGCCTCCTTTCCCCGCGCTCGTTCGATGTCCACCGTTGCACCGTATATACTCTTCCCCAATGACTTGACGTGCGTGTGCAAGCGGTGGGGCGATGCCACAGGTTGACCGGCTCGAGGCGAGTGAGGTGGCTGGGCTTGTCGAGCGCGCGCTGGCGGCGCCTGCCTTTGAGGCGGCGCTGCCGCGCTGGCGCGCGGTCTTCGTGGAGCGGCTGGACTTTCGGGCCGCCACCGGCGCGCTCCGGTGGTCGCTCTGGCGACGCCGCCACCAGGCCCGCGCCATGCCTTGTCACTACAGCCGCCGCCAGCGCCGCGCCCTCTCCTCACCGCTCCCTCCCTAATCCGAGGCTGTAGTACAAATGGCATTGACACAAAGGGTGAAATGTATAATTGCGTGCTCGGCAGTTGCTGTTGCCAAGCATGAATTGTTTGCCGACACGTGCCGGAGAGGTCGCGCCCGATTGGACGATGGTGTGAGGATGGTTACCGTCAACGGAATGCTAGAGTAGTGGAATGACCGGGGAAAAGATTCGCCTTGTACAGAAAAAAGTTCCGATTGGGAGCACTATCTCAGTTCAGTTGGCTGATGCTTCAATAACCCGCGGCGTCCTGATCGAGTTGGGGGAGACGCACATTACCATTCGGAGCGTGGCCGGCGAGCAAACCATCCTAGAGGACCTGATCGGCGGATGGACGAATGAGGGTGTGAGAGCATGTTCAGAATCAAGCTAGTGGTACTTGCTCGTACGTGTCGGGCGGACCTGATGCGACGATATATGGCAAGGGTCTGACCGCAGAGCGGAAGAACCCGCAACTAAGCATGTGGCCATAACTTTGGCATGGGTCGCTCCAGAGGGGATCGGCTGCAAAAGCATGCCTTTGTTCTGGTTACGTGCTTAGGTCGCAGGATTCTTAACGAGAGACTGCACTATTCCAATTCTGAACATGCTCGTAGAAGGGCTTGTGCCACAGCCTCAGCTCATGCAGGGAACGGTGTCAGCTGCCGCAGTGGTAACGATGGACGCGGTCTTGGCGGTGCCGCTGCCGGCCGCCACCAATGCGCGGGTGATGACCGCCTACAAGGCGATGCGCCGGGACACGACGGGTCGGCATCTTGCAGCAGGTCTTTACCGATTACCTGCCGTCCACAGTCGTGGCCGATCTGGAAGACGTGCGGCGCGTTGATTTGCGCGGCGATGACCTGATCCGGCGGTTGGAAGCCCTGCGCGAGCGGCACCGCCTCCAACCGGCGCAGGAGGAGGCCGACGACGCGTCTCCGGCAGTCGAGGTCATCCGCATCGTGTGCTCGGACGGGCTTGTCGGGTAATGTGGTGTGGGTTGTTGACTGGGCAGCTATATCGTCTGGCCCGTCTGGCATACTGGCGGGAGCGAGTGTGAAACTTCACTATTACCCGGAGACCGACTCGCTATACATCGACCTCAGCGAACGCATCGGTGCTGACTCGCGTGAAGTGGCAGAGGGAGTCGTGCTGGACTTCGATGACGAGGGGAATGTCGTAGGTATCGATATTGATCATGCATCCGCAAAGCTGAATCTCAGGACGTTGGAAGTGCAGGAATTTCCCGTGGGCATGTTGAAGTGAAACTCCTCTTTACGTCCATCGGAACGACGGGCCATCTTCATCCGCTGCTGACCTATGCCATGGCAGCCCGCGCGGCGGGCCACGAGGTCGCTTTCGCCACGCCGCCGGTCGGGCCAACGCCGAAGGCCTCCTCGCCCCCGAGTGCGTGGTGAGATCGCCGCGTGCGCCGACGTAGGCCCCCAACCGAGCCCGTAGGGGCGTATTGCATACGCCCGTGTTCGGGTTCTGCCGCTCGACGGAGTTCGCCAACAAAGGCAAGAATCGTCCGGTGAGCAGCCGGCGAGACGATCATTCCCATCATGTATCATTACCCCCTACCTATGAAAGGACCAACACCCCATGAAAATCACCGACATCCAGACCTTCCCCGTCTGGGGCGGGGGGCGTAACTTTCTCTTTGTGGTGGTGGATACCGACGAAGGCATCTCCGGGGTGGGCGAGGCGGGGCTGACTTCGCGGGAGCTGGCGGTGGTCGGCGCCATCGAGCACTTCAAGCCGCTCTTGATCGGGCAGGACCCCGGCCGCATCGAGCATATCTGGCAACTGCTCTCGCGCGGCGGCTTCTTTCCGGCCGGCAAGATCGTCGGCAGCGCGCTCTCGGCTATCGATATCGCGCTCTGGGATATCCAGGGCAAGCGCTTCGGCGTGCCGGTGTACGAACTGCTGGGCGGACTCGTGCGGGATCGCGTCGTCTGCTACCCGCACAACGGCGGGCGCACCACGGAGGAACTGGTGGAAAGCTGCCAGCGCACCGTGGCCGAAGGCTGGAAGTTCGTGCGCTGGGGCATCGCCGACCAGGCCGATGTGCTGGAACCGGGCCGGGCGGTGCGCCGCGCTTTGAAGGAGTTCGAGGCGGTACGGGCGGCCGTGGGCGAGGAGATCGAGATCTGCTTCGATGTCCACACGCGCCTGGACTCGCCCGATGCCATCCGGCTCTGCCGGGAGAGCGAGCGCTTCCACCCCTTCTTTATCGAAGACCCGTTGCGCTCGGAAGGGCCCTACTCGCTGCGCCTGGTGCGTCAGCAGACGGCGGTACCGCTGGCCGTGGGGGAGCAGTTTGCCAGCAAGTGGGAGTTCCGCGAGGTCATCGAGCAGGAGTTGACCGACTACGCCCGCATCGACCTCTGCATCGTCGGCGGCATCACCGAAGCGCGCAAGATCGCCGGCTGGTGCGAGACCCACTATATCAAGCTCGCGCTGCATAACCCGTTGGGGCCGGTGTCGGCGGCCGCCTGCCTGCACCTCAACCTGGCCACCAGCAACTTCGCAGTGCAGGAGCAGCCGCGCAAGCCGGGCACGCTGCTGACCGATGTCGTGCCGGTGCAGATGCCCTGGGCCGACGGCTACCTGCTGCCGCCAACTGCGCCGGGGTTAGGCGTGGAGTTCGATCGGGAAACGGCGCGCCGTCACCCCTTCCAGATGCGTGACCTGAACAGGCTACGCCGCGAGGACGGTTCCTTCACCAACTGGTGATGCCGGCATGGCGCATCCCGTATAGTGGGAGCGATCGAGGAGAGTCATGCTTCTCACAGAGCTGCCACAGCAGATTGCCGGCGCCATCTCCCTGGGTGCCGTCTATGCCCTGTTTGCGGTTGGCTATGCGCTGATCTTCGGCCTCCTGGATGTGCTCAACCTGGCGCATGCTGCCATCTTCATGTGTGGCGCGCTGATGGCATGGTGGTTGATGGCGGTCGTGCTTCTGCCGTTGCCGGCGGCACTGCTCATGGCGGCCATGGTTGCCGGCCTGCTCGGCCTGTTAACGGATCGTTTCGCCTTCGCGCCGTTGCGGCGGCGGGCGGCTCCGCCCCTCAGCCCGCTGATTGCTGGTCTGGCCTTGGCGGCCATAGTACAAGGGCTGGCTGTTGGTTTCTTCGGTCCAGATGCGCACACGTTTCCGACGGGCACGATTCCCTCCGGCGCGTTCACGGTTGGCTCGGTTGCCGTCGGCTGGCTGCAACTGCTGACGGCGGCGCTCGCCATTGTGCTCCTGCTGCTGTTGCGTTGGTTGACGCAGGCCAGCCGCTATGGCCGGGCGCTGCGCGCCATTGCCGAAAGTCCTCGCGTCGCGCGCCTGCTCGGTATCGACGTAGAGCGGGTGATCGCGCAGACGTTCTTCCTGGCGTCGGCGCTGGGCGGCGTGGCCGGGACGCTCTATGCACTGAGCGTCAACAGTGTGGCCGTCGGTATGGACCAGCAGGTCGAGTTGCGCGGGCTGGCCATCATCGTCCTGGGCGGCATGGGCAGCGTACCGGGAGCCGTCGTCGGCGGTTTCGCGATGGCCCTGGTCGCGGTGTTCGGCGGCTCGGTGGTGGGCGCGCCCTACCGTGACGCCATGGCGTTCGTCGTCCTGTTCCTCGTGCTGGTGCTGCGTCCCGGCGGCATCTTCGGTCGACACAGCCTGTGGGCAACGTAGATGGCGGCGCTGAACGACTGGTACGCCCTACACAGCACGCTGCTCAACCTCATGGGCATCAACATCCTGCTGGCGCTTTCGGTCTATGTCCCCCTCTCCTGTGCCGTGCTGTCGCTCGCCAACGCCGCCTTTATGGGCATCGGCGCCTACACTGCCGCCCTCCTGACCGTCGATGCCACCTGGCCTTTCTGGGCGGTATTGCCGGCCGGAGCACTGGCGGCGGTACTGGTCGCGCTGCCGCTCGGGTTGCCGGTCGTGCGGCTGCGCGGCGTCTACTTTGCCATCATGACGTTGGGGTTTAGCAAAGTGATCGGTCTCGGGTCCCTCCGCCTGCCCATGGCGGACGGTTCAGGGGGAATCCATGCCATTCCCGATGACACTGCCTGGTGGCAAATCGGTCTGGCGCTGCTGGTCATAACATACCTGCTCTGGCACGTCGAACGCTCGCGCCTCGGCCACGCCTTCGCCGTCATCCGCCAGGATGAGCTGCTGGCCGCCAGCCTCGGCATCAACGTCAACGTCCATAGACTGATCGCCTTTCTATTGGGCGCTTTCATCGCCGGGCTGGCCGGCGGACTCTCGGCGCACCTGACGCACCAGATTGCTCCCGCCGACTTCGGTCTGGCGCGAGCCGTGGAGATGCTCTTCGCTGCGGTGCTCGGAGGCAGTGGCGCTTTCTGGGGCGCCTTCCCGGGCGCGGCGCTGCTGACGCTGCTGCCCGTGTCGCTGCGCGGGCTCTCCAATATGCTCGCGGCGGAGCAACTCGGCGCCTTTGATCTGGGTCAGATCCTGACCGGTGCGAGCATCCTGCTGGTGATCGTCTACTTCCCAGGTGGCATCAGCGGCACGCTGATCCGCTGGCAGCGTCACCGGCGCACCGGCAATGACCAGCCGGATGATGATGAGCCGGCGGCAGTCGGTAGCGGCGCACTGCGTCCGGCGCCATAAGGGAACGTGCTGTGCTGGAGTTGCAAGGGCTCGCCTGCCGCTATGGCGGCGTCGTGGCCGTCTCCGATGTGAGCTTCGTCATCCCCCAACATCAGGTCTTCGGCATCATCGGGCCCAATGGCGCGGGCAAGACGACCCTGCTCGACCTGATCAGCGGCGCGACACGGCCGACCTCCGGCCGGATCGTGCTCGATGGCGAACGGATCGACCAGTTGCCGGCCTACCGCATCGCCCGGCGGGGCATCGCCCGTACCTTCCAGCAACCGCGCCTGCTGCAGGCGAGCAGCGTGCGGGAACAGTTGATCATTGCGCAGCACCGCCGTGGCCATGGCCGCCTCTGGCAGGAGTTGACCTTCAGCGCGCTGACGCGCCGCGAACGGGGCCGTCGTAGCCAACGGGCGCAAGCGTTGCTGGAGCTGGTCCACCTGGGGCACGTCGCTGACCGCTCGGCTGGTTTGCTCACCTCCGGCGATCAGCGACGCCTGGATATTGCCCGCGCGCTGGCCCAGGCGCCGCAGTACCTGCTGCTGGACGAGCCGTCCGCCGGCATGAACGCCGCCGAGACGCGCAACCTGCTCCGTCTGCTCATGGAAGTGACGCAGGGCGGCGTGACGGTAGTGCTTGCCGAACACGATGCCAACCTGGCGCTGGATGTATGTGACCGTGTGGCCGTGCTGAACGCGGGCAAGGTGCTGGTGGAAGGGCCGGCGCGCGAAGTTGGCGCCAATGCCGAAGTGCAGCAGGCCTATCTGGGAAGCGAAGAAGCGTGAGTACCAGCGCTGCGCCGCCCGACCAAACGCCGGGGAATATACTGGACGTCCGTGACCTGGCGGTGGCCTACGGTCAGACGCGCGCGGTGCGCGGGTTGAGCTTCCGTGTACCGCGCGGCGAGATCGTCGCACTCCTGGGGCCGAACGGCGCCGGTAAGTCCAGTACGCTGGCGGCAATCTCTGGTCTGATACGGCCCAAGGGTGGTGAAGTGCTGCTGGACGGCTTCCCGATCACGGGAACTCCGCCCCACGTCGTTGTGCGGCGCGGCCTCGTCCTCGTGCCGGAGGGGCGGGGCATCCTGGCAACGCTGAGCGTCGAAGAAAACCTGCGCCTGGGCGCCTACTGGCGCGGCAACGACCCGGCGGTCCGGGCTGACCTTGACGACATGTTGCGGCGAGTCCCAATACTGGGCGAGCGCCGGCGCGAATCCGCCGCCGCGCTCTCCGCCGGCGAGCAGCAGGTGCTCGCTATCGCCCGCGGCCTGATGGCCCGGCCGCGGCTGCTGCTGCTGGACGAGCCGTCGTTGGGGCTTACGCCGCTGCTGGTGCGCCAGGTCTTCGAGCTCATCGCCGAGCTGCGCCGGACCGGCCTCACCGTCCTGCTGGCGGAGCAAAACGCGCGGCAAGCCCTGGCCATCTCCCAGCACGCCTACGTCATGGAGCGCGGCCGCCTGGTGCTGGCGGGGACGGCGGAGGAGATGGCAGCCGATCCGCGCATGCAGGCAGTCTTCCTGGGCGGGAGGATAAGCAGGGCATAGTGAGGGTTAGGTGGGGCAATCAGGGCCGCAGACCGCAGTCGCGGCCCTGCTTTCACCCTAACGAAACCGTAATGGGATTATGCCGACGTTGCTCGCAGGAGGCCGTCTTCGTAGAGTTGGTAGCGGGTGATCGTGAGGTCGATGGCGGCGCCGGGCGCGAGCGCATCCTCGCGGGCCACGGACACGTTGATCCGACCGCTGCCGCCGGTGTCGACGGCGAGCACCTTATGGTCGCCCAGGTTGATGGTTTGCTGCACCACCCCGCGGCAGCCGGCGCCGTTTGCCTGGGCGCCCAGAGCGATATCTTCGGGGCGGATGGCGACGACTACGGCGTTGCCTTGTAGCCGGGCGCCCGAGGGGACGGGTAGGGCGATGTCGCCGAGGCGTACCTTGCCGTCCTGAACGGTGGCGGAGAGCAGGTTCATGCTGCCGATGAAGCCGGCCACGAACAGCGTCGCCGGATGGGCATACAGTTCATCTGGGCTGGCCAACTGTTCGAGATGGCCGCTCTGCATAACGCCGATGCGGTCGGCGATGGCCAGCGCCTCCTCCTGATCGTGGGTGACGAAGACTGTCGTGATGCCGACGCGCTGCTGAATGCTGCGGACTTCCTCCCGCATCCGCAGACGCAATTGGGCGTCCAGGTTGGAGAGCGGCTCATCCAGCAGGAGGATGCGCGGCTGCAAGACCAACGCGCGGGCCAGGGCGACGCGTTGGGCTTCGCCGCCGGAGAGCTGGTGGGGATAGCGCTTCGCTTTTCCGGGCAAGCCGACCAGGACGAGCGCTTCTTCCACCGTTTTCGCGATCTGTGCGCGGCGAATGCGGCGGAGTTGGAGGCCGAAGGCGATGTTGTCGTAGACAGTCATGTGGGGCCAGAGCGCGTGCCGCTGGAAGACCATGGCGGTGGGGCGTCGTTCCGGTGGCAGGCGCACGACGGTCTGGTCATCGATCAGGATGTCCCCTTCATCGGGCGTGATGAAGCCGCCGAGCATGCGCAAGGTAGTCGTCTTGCCGCAGCCGGAAGGCCCGAGCAAACAGAGCAGTTCGTTGTCGCCGATCTCGATGGACACATCATTGACGGCGGTGGTCTGGCCGTAGCGTTTGGTGACGTGTACAAGCGTGAGGCGGGCCATGGCGTTCGTGTCCCCTATTTCACCCGGAACCCGGCGGCCAGGTAGCCGGCGGTGAGAAAGCGGCGGGCGGAAAGGAGCAGCACCAGCGACGGCAGGGAGAGGAGGATAGAGAAGACGGCGCCCACCGGCTGCGGATAGTTGGCGACGAGCACGTACATGATGACCGGCATGGTGATATGTGAGGGCGTGCCGACGATCAGCGTCCCCTGCGCTTCATCCAGCGAGGCGAGGAAGGCAAGGATGCTGGCGACGATGATCCCCGGCAGGGCCAGGGGGAGTGTCACTTTGCGGAAGACCGTCAAGCCACGTGCCCCGACATCGCGCGCCGCCTCTTCCAGTTCGCTGGGCACTGCGTTGAAGGCGGCAGTGGGGATCCAGGTCATGAAGACGAGCGTATTGACGAGTTGGATGATGACGACGCCCAGAAAGGTATCCATCAAGTTGAGCCGGTAGTAGAGCGTGGCAATGCTGATGTAGAGGCCGATCTTGGGGAAGGCGTTGACGGCCAGGAGCGAGACGAAGAGCGGCCGCCGGAAGGGGAAGGTGAAGCGGGAAAAGGCGTAGGCGGCGGGCAGACAGATGACGGCGGACGCCAGGGTAACGATCGGAGCAATCTCGAAGCTGAGCTTGATGGCGCTGCCGAGGTTACCATTCCGGAAGACCTCGCGCCACCAGTGCAGACCCCACTCCTGGGGTAGGACCGAGGGATACTGCCACTGGTTGGCGAACGCCCAGATGATCAGCGTGAAGAGGGGCAAGAGCAGGAAGCAACTGAGAGCGGCCACCAGGGTCAGGGCGATCACCTGACGCAAGGCGCCGACGCGCAGAAACCAGGTGTAGCTCATACTACCGTCCGATCGGTGCGCGACGTGCCCCAGACGTAGATTGCCCCGGCCACGGCGGCGAGAATGAAGGTCATGACGGCCATGGCGACGGCCGGCTGGGGCCGCTGGTAGGAGCCGTTGTAGGCCGTCATGGCGACGCCCAGCATCTGCGGGGCGTTGGGCCCGAGGAGGTAGGGGATCGTATAGCTGCCCAGAACACCGATGAAGGTAAAGGTCGCCACGATCAGCAAGGGCACCGACACCAGTGGTGTCACGATCCGCCAGAGGATGCTCGGGAAGGAGGCGCCGACGTCTTGGGCCGCCTCGATCAACTCCGGCGACACGCCGTCCAAGCCCGACCCGATCAAGAGGACGGCGAAAGGAATGCTGACCCAGATCTGGCCGACGATGATGCCGGCCGGCGCGTAGACCGGCGAGGCGTAGTGGTGGATGCCAAGGTGCTCAAGGATCACCTGGAGGAAGCCACTGTTGACATAAAACTCGATGAGCGCGTAGGACGCAATGACGACGGGGATAAACAAGGGAATCAAGTAGAGCATCCGGACGATCGCCGGTAAGCGCCCCTTGGCGAACCGGACATAGAGGCTGAGCACGTAGCCGATCAGCAAGACCAGGAATACGGAGACGAAGGTCACGAACAGGGTCAACTGCAGATCAGCCTGAAAGAACACGGAGGCGAGCAGGCGGGAGTAGACGAGGAAGGTAGGCCCGGCGCTGGAGACGAGATCGATATCGGCCTGGAAGACGATGTTGTCCGTGGGTACCTGGCCGACGGAATACAGAAAAGCCTGGACCGTCGGCACAACAATCAGCAGTAGCATCAGCAGAAACGGCGGCGACGCCAGGAGGAGCCCGATCAGGCTCTGCCGCCAGCGTGACGGCGCCTTGCGAGTGCCCGTGACCCAGGCCGTGGACCCCGGCGGCGCCGTCACCGCCATGTCTAGGACTTCGGAGCCGGTGGCGGGGTCCCCGCGACCTTCTCGTACCATGCCTTATTCAAGTCACTGCTGAACTTTGAGCTGAAGCCGAACGTGTCGTAGGCCTTGGCGAGGTCGGCGAACTTCGCTTGCACGTCGGCGGGCATGTATTGCCACTCCAGGCCCGGATAGCCGTTGACCTTATTGATAATCACCGTCTGCTGGGCGGGCTCCAGCACCCAGTTAATGAGCTGGTAGGCCTGATCCTTGTGTTCGGAGCCGGTCGGCACGCCGAGATAGGCGGCGCCGCCGCTGAAGGGAGGATCGATGGTGGAGAGCTTGACCGTCGCCGGTAGGAGTTTTTGCGCCAGATAGGTCAGGCCCTGATCGGACCACACAGGCGCGACATAAATCGTCTGCTTCCCGAGTTCCTGCAGGATGGGCACGTTCCCTTTCGGGTAGAAGCCGTTGTTCTCCATGTCGGCGCCGAGGCTCTTCAGCAGGGCGAAGCCCTGGTCCCACGACGATTCGAGCTTGGCATCGTAGCCCGTCTGGAAGGTGGACAACTGATCGGCCGGGATGAACTTCTTCAGGGTTGCCATGACGAAGTGCTGGCCGGAGCCGCCGGTATCCGGCGGGTTGTAGGTGAACTTGCCCTTGTTGGCCTTGATCCAGGTGTAGATGTCGTCGAGCGTTTTCGGCGGGTCTGTAACAAAGGCGCTGTTGTAGGCGAGGACGACGGAGGATGCCCGGTACGGCACACCGAAACTGCTGTACTGGCTGACGACCTTCGGATCGGTCTTGGTGATGTTGGGCACCTTGCTGGCGTCCATCTTTTCAAACAGGCCAGCCTCGCCGCCCTGCTGGAGCAGTGTGTCGCCCTCGAACAGGTCGACATCGGTCGGCTTCTTCGCCTGCTGCGCGGCAGCCAGCTTATCGTAGCTGGCCTGATCGCCGGTACCGTGCTCGGAAAAGATCAACTGGACCTGGGTATTGGGGTTGGCTTTGTTCCAGGCGGCCAGCAGGCTGTTATTCCAGAGGTCCTGGATGTTCGTGTCGCCGCCGACATAGAGGTGCAGCGTCACGTTGCCACCCGCCTTGGCTGGCGCACTGGTCGCCGCCGCCGCTGCCGCCGCCGTTGTCGTGGCGGCGGCGCTCTTTGCTGCGGCCGCCGTCGATGCCGAAAGGACGCTTGCCGTGCCGGCCGACGACCCGGTCGTGGCCGCCGAGCCGGCGCCGCAGGCAGCCAACAGAGCGATCGAACCGGCGCCCGCGGCGCCGAAGACCGCCCGGAGGAGGAGTGTCCGTCTGGTATACCTGACCACAGTCGTAACCTTCCGTTAAGCTTGCCCCGGCGCACATCCGCGCCGATGGGTCCGAATCCGTAGAGAAACACTGATGAAGCCAGTTTATAGGCGGACCATTCCACTGTCAAGCGTTCCCTGACCCGCGTCGTCAAACAGCGCTTTCTCGTCCTGTATCATGCATGGTCATGATTAAACGTCTGTGTTGAGAGGGGTACAGCATATGGCGCGAGCCACATTTGCTGCCGGTTGTTTTTGGGGAGTGGAGGCGGCCTTCCGGCGCTTGCCCGGAGTGCGCTCCACACGGGTCGGCTACATCGGGGGGACGGTCCCCAACCCGACCTACGAGGCGGTCTGCAGCCACCGCACCGGCCACGCGGAAGCGGTCGAAGTGGACTACGACCCGGCGCGCGTGTCCTACGATGATCTGCTGACGGTGTTCTGGGATGAGCACGACCCGACACAGCGCGACCGGCAGGGGCCGGATGTCGGCAGCCAGTACCGCTCCGCCGTCTTCGTCCACGACGCCCAACAGGAAGCGACGGCCCTGGCGGCGAAGGAGCAGTTGGCGCAATCCGGGAAGTACAAACGGCCAATCGTCACGGAGATCACGCCTGCGCCGACGTTCTATGCGGCGGAAGACTACCATCAGCAGTATTTGGAGAAGCGAGGCCTGGCAGTCTGCCACATCTAAAAGGGCACGTCCTGATGGCGGACCAAAGCGTGGCACTGCACTTGACGCTACACTGCACGCTGGCGGCACAGTAGACGATAGGTGGGGTGAGCAGGATGGTCCTCACGAAACAACGGTACACCTTCAACGACTGGCTGACAGTGCCCGACGATGGTCGGCGCTATGAATTGCTGCACGGGGAGCCTGTCGAAATGGCGGCGCCGACCAACAACCATGGTGAACTGGCTGAAGAGCTGTACATGTGGCTGCGGCAGGCGCAAAGCGCGGGTTACGGTCGGGCGCGCCTGGGTCCGGTCGCGGTGCTCCTTGATCCCCAGCAGCGCCGGGAAAATGCTCTCAATCCGGATGTCTTCTTCATTCGCGCCGGGCGCGAGGGCATCAGCAAGGCCGACGCCATCGAGGGAGTACCCGACCTTATCATCGAGATACTCTCCCCTACCACACGCGACCGTGATCTGCCCGCTGGCGAGAAATGGAGGATGTACGAAGGCTTCGGCGTCCCCTTTTATTGGCTAGTCGACCCCGAATTACGGACAGTGCGGCAGTATGTCCTTTCAGGCGGACGATTTACGGAAAGCGCGACGCTTCGTGCTGGACAATCCCTGACATCCCCCCTCTTTCCCGGCGGTTCGTTGTCGGTGGCCGACCTTTTCTCCGTCATGCACGAGCCGGGCTAGATCCCCGCGCTACCTATGCTTTGGAACGCCGGGCGAAGGATACCTCACCGGTACCATCCTGGTCCGACCGGCACGCTTGCCGTCACACCGCGTGCAGCAGCGCGCCGATGGCGATGCCGGCGACCGCGCCGCCGGTGACGATGGCCAGGAACTCCAGGGCGGCGCGGACGGGGCCTTGCAGGGTGTAGCGCGCCTTGAGCGCGCCCAGGGCCAGCGCGGTCAGCGCAGTGAGGGCGTAGGCGAGGGGGCGCGGGTGGGGCAGGCTCACCAGGAACGGTAGCGCCGGGATCAGGCCGCCGACGACGAAGGCGGCGCCGATGCGGGCGCCCTGCCGCCAGGGAGGCGTACCGACGTCAGTGATGACGCCGTGCTCGTCGCGCAGCAGCGCGTTGAGCCAGCGGTCGTCGTTGGCAGTGAGTTGGGCGACGACGCGATCCAGCAAGGGACCACGGAGGCCCTTGTCATAATAGATGCGGCGCAACTCGGCGCGCTCCTCCGCCGGCTCGTCGGCGATCTCCGCGCGCTCGGTGGCGATGCGTTGTTGGAGGATGTCGTACTCCGTCTTGGCGGAGAGGTAGCCGCCCAGCGCCATGGAAACACCGCCCGCCACGATCTCGCTGAGGGCGATCAGCACCAGCGAGCCGGTCCCGGCCACGGCGCTGACCGTCATGATGAAGACGAGCGTGGTCACCAGCCCGTCGTTGAGGCCGAACACGATCTCGCGCAGCCAGTCACCGCCGTGCGGATGCTGTTCGACACTGGAAGGCTGTCGATTGCGCCGGCCCAGCCGCATGCTCTTCCCTTCTTACCGCGCGAGCGGGCAAGCCCATAGCTTGATTGCGTACCAAGATCGAGGCCAACACGGCAACGCAGTACAGCAAACCGCAGGCAGCGCCAAAAGTCAAAAGTGCCGTCGGGTTGCCTTTGCCAGCAGTGTTCACTATGCTCCAGTGGAACGAGACCATGGCACGGCCAATGCGTCGTTTTCGTTCGGCATGGCTCGCTGGATCAGGCGGTCCAAGGAGGAAATACAGCATGTCAGTCGGCGACCTGGCGACTATGCGCGACCACGAGCACGACCACCCTTCGGATGCCCACGATAGCCATCAGCATCCGGCGCACGATCACGACGCAGCACACGACCAGGGCGGCGTGCATGATCACGCCGAGGCGCACCCGCATTCGTATGACGATGACCATGAGCACGAGGATGGGCAGGCTGGCCAGTATGGTCCGGCGGCTGATGGGCACGCCCACGACGAGCAACACGACCATGCACACGCGCATGATGACGGGTGGTTCGGTCGGCTGCGCGAGGCGCTGCCCTTCTTCCATGGCCACAGCCACGGTGAGTCGCAGGTCGACGCAGCACTGGAAGGAAGCGAGCGCGGGATCTGGGCGCTCAAGGTCTCGCTGCTGGGTCTGGGAGTGACGGCGCTGCTGCAACTTGCTGTGGTGCTGATCAGTGGCAGTGTCGGCTTGCTGGCCGATACCATCCACAACTTTGGTGACGCCCTGACGGCAGTGCCTCTGGGCATCGCGTTCGTGCTGGGGCGACGCCCGCCGACGCGGCGCTACACTTACGGCTACGCGCGCGCCGAAGATATCGCCGGTGTGGCGATCATCGCTTTGATCTTCTTGAGCGCCCTGGTCGCTGCCTACGAGAGCTACCGCAAGCTCGTCCATCCCCAACCGCTGCACCACCTGGGCTGGGTGATGGCAGCGGCGCTGGTCGGCTTCATCGGCAACGAAGCGGTCGCCCAGTTCCGCATCCGTGAAGGCAAGCAAATCGGTTCGGCAGCGCTCGTGGCTGACGGCCAGCACGCCCGGACCGATGGCTTCACGTCCCTGGCCGTCCTGGTTGGCGCGCTTGGGGTGTGGGCCGGTTTCCCCCTGGCCGACCCGATCATCGGCCTGCTCATCACCGTGGCGATCCTGTTCGTGGTGAAAGACACGGTGGTGGTTATCTGGCGTCGCCTCATGGATGCCATCGACCCGGAACTGGTGGCGGGCATCGAGCGCGTCACGGCGGCGGTACCCGGCGTGGAGCAGGTGCAGCGGGTGCGCGTGCGCTGGCTCGGTCATCGCCTGGAGGCGGAGGTGCCGATCACGCTCAACGGGGACCTGCCGGTACGCGATGGCGCTCGGCTGGCCGAGGAGGTCCGTCACACGCTGCTGCACGCCTTCCCCAGCCTCTTGATGGTGAGCGTGTTACTCGGCGCGTCCGGGGATGATGACGAAGATGCTCTTCGCCAGATCGCCCATCATCGCTGACGTTTCCGTGGCGGGGCCGCGAGTTGCTCGTCGCGGCCCTGTTGGCTTACGTTCGCCACGCAGCAACGGCTATACTGCTGCTATGGAAGCAACCAACATATCCTCAACCCTGATCGAACGGCTCGGCGCCGACACGCTGGAGCGGGCGGTGCGCCAACGCTATGAGGCGGTGGCGGCCGATCCGGGAGGCGAGTTCAACTTCCGCGTCGGGCGGGAGTTTGCTGAGGCCCTCGGCTACCCGACAGCGTTGCTGGATCGCCTGCCGGCCGGGAGCGTCGCCCGCTTCACGGGCGTGGCGACACCGGTCTTCGCTGCTGCCCTGCAACCGGGCGAACGCGTGCTCGACCTGGGGTGCGGCGCCGGTGTGGACACCGCAGTGGCGGCGGAAGCGGTCGGCCCCGCCGGCCGCGTGATTGCCGTCGATCTGGCAATGGGGATGGTGCGCTGCACCGCCGCTGCCGCCGACGCGCTGGGTGCGCCGTGGGTGTTGCCCTGCCAGGCGAGCGCGGAGGCGCTGCCGCTGCCGACAGCGAGCGTGGATGTCGTGCTGGTCAACGGTCTCTTTAACCTGGCGCCGCACAAGGCTGCAGTGTTGGCGGAAGTGGCGCGCGTGACGCGGCCGGGTGGCCGCCTGGTCGCTGCCGAGACTGTCCTGACGCGGCCCCTGGAAGATGGGGAATTGACCTCCGTCGAGGACTGGTTCCGTTGAGTGGGCGGCGCCTGGCCGGAAGCGTCGCTTCTGGCAGCCATCCAGCAGGCGGGGTTTGCCCAGGTGCAACTCCTCGATCGGCGGCGCAACGCCCGCACCGGCCACGCGGCGTCGGCCATCGCCCTGATCCGCGCCGAGCGTTAGGCCGCGTCGGACCAGGCGCGTTCGTTACGCCCACGTATACTGAGAGACGTGGCCGAACGACGGCAAGCGTCGCGGAACGCCGCGCAGAGTAGCGGGGCGGACTTGCGCGAGCAGGTCAACATCCCCACCAGGGAGGTAGAGGTTCTATGGTAACAACCAGTATGCCCGCCGAGACACAGGACGTCGAGAAAGAGCCGATGCTCTTGCTCGATGTGACCGGATCAATGAACTACGGCACGTCCGAGCGGGACCCAACGCCACGCCGGGAGACGATCAAAGAAGCCATCGGCATCATTGTTGCCACTTTGGCCAAAGAGGACGCTCAGGCGGGGCACGAGGAGGAAGGTGGCGGCCTGCGCACTGTCGTCTTTGCCGGCGGTCAGGCCAGCGACATCGGCGACCTGAATCCAGCTAACCTGGAAGAGAAGTGGCGCACCATCCGCTGGGCTGGCGGCACGCGCATCATCCCCGGCTGGAACAAGCTCATCGAGACCTATACCGAAGAGTTCGGCCAGACGGCTCCGGCGGAACGCCCACTGCTCATGGCCCTGGTCATCACCGACGGCGAGGCCGACGACAGCGATGCCTTCGGCAAGGCTATCCAGAAGGCTTCCGGCGGTGTCTACGTCGCGCTGGCCATCCTGGGCTACGGGCCGGAACACGATTCTGCCCTGCGCTCGTACCAGCAGATCGAGGCGGCGAATGCCCACGTCCGCGTCCTGCCTTTCGGCTCCGAAACCGACCCGCAGGTGATCGCGCGGGCGCTCCTGCGCATGCTCGAATAGCCCGCGCCGGCCAGGGAGCGAACCGGGTGGCAACCTGATGACCTGGGCAGAACGGCTCAAAACGTCGTGGAGCGGCGACGTTGGCGGCGGCGACGTCAACGCGCTGCTGGCCGCCAGCGGGTCGCTGGATATCCTGCGCCAGCAACTCGCCGATCGTCGCCTCTCCGCCCAGATCGACCACATCGGCGAGGAATGGCGCGTCCTGGCCGACATCGCGCCGCTGGCCATGCCGCTGTGGCTGGGGGATGGTCTGGTAACGCTGGCGCGCAGCCTCTGCGAGGCCGAGGCCGAAGCGCACCCCGACCGGCCGAACTCGCTCAGCCCAGCCAGCCACGACCTGGCGGCGGCGGTGCTGCGACCGATTGACACGATCGTCGCCGAGGCGAGCGCCGCCGCCGCCGATCCGAACCGCCCACCCTGGATTGTCGCGGCCATCATGGTCGGCCCACGTGGTGAGGTGGCGGCGTTCTCGCTGCCAAGGCCCGTGCCGGTGGGCTACGTTACCGGCTTGCTGCTAGCTGCCGAGCGCCTGCATGGCGCGGCCGGCCTCCTGCTGGCCGACCTGACGGCCCTGCTGCAGCCATCGCAGCCGCCGGACTGGCTGGCGGCGGGCATCCAGCGTGTCAAGGGCGACCTGGCGGCCGCTGGCGCGCGCCTGACGATGCTGCGCACGCGCCTTAACATGCTGGCGCCTGACCCGCAGCGCTACCAGGCAGGTTTTCAAGGTGATACCCTGGCCCCTGTCTGCCACGACCTGTGGGAAGTCGTGAACACGGCGCTGGTGGGCGGCCAGCGACTCACCGATCCCCGCCTGTTGCCGGGCGCCCGAGCTGCCGCGGCGCCGGTGTACCGTCCGACGCCACCTGTTCCCAGCGCCTCCAACCGTCCCAGTAATCCAGTTCCGCGACCTGTACCGAGCACGCCGCCGGCGCCACCACCACTGCCGCAGCAGGCTCCCTTACCGCCGTGGCCGCCGGCCAGGGTCGAGCGCGCGCGCGACCTGCCGGATATCCAGACACTACCGGCCCCGGTAGACCAGAGGCGGCATCCGGTTGTCGAGCGCGGCAACCGGGCGGCGCCCGTAACAACTGCCGCCCTGCCGGAGATTGGCGGAGCAGCACCGGCGGTTGCGCCGCCACCCGCTCGTTCTGTACGTAAGCCGCCCAAGAACGACAGGCGCGCGGGCCCGGATGACCAGGAGGCGCGTGAGTTGCCGCAGATTGGGCCGGGGTAGGGGAAGCGCTTTAGCGCCGGGTGGGCGTGCTGGGGGATGTCGGAGCCTCCATCAGCGGCAGCAACTCCCTCAACCGGTCGGTACAGAGTTGGTAATAGATCCAGGTGCCCTGGCGCTGCGTCTGCACCAGGCCGGCGTCGCGCAGCACCTTGAGGTGGTAGGAGATTGCCGACTGGCTGAGCGCGAAGGCACTCTCGATGTGGCACACGCACAACGGCTGCCCTTGCGCTGCCAGCAACGCGACGATTTGCACTCGCGTCTCGTCTGCCAGCGCCTTACCCAACCGCGCGTAGTCCTGGGCGGCAGGCCCTGAAAGGGGCGGGCGCAAGGGGGCGAAAGGGAGGATCGGCAGGCAGAGGTCGGTCGTTGGTTCCGGCAACACGCGCAGCTTTTCTCCGTTCGGCGTGCCACCAGTATACGACGCTGCAAATACCCGGAACTTTGCGTCTATATATCGAAATGTGCTAATATACTGGGCGGCGGGGATGGACGAAGGGAGTAGCGAGTGGCTGGGGCCATGACCGCTGGCAGGCCGACAGCGAGTGTGCGTGCCGTCGTGGGGAGCCTTTCGCTGCTGGACCGCTTGCTACCGCTGTGGATCCTGCTGGCGATGGCCCTGGGCATCGCGCTGGGAGCGGTAGCGCCGGGTTTGCAGCGGGTGCTGGGGGCGCTGCAGGTCGGGACAACGTCGCTGCCCATCGCCGTCGGGTTGCTCTTGATGATGTACCCCGTGCTGGCGCGGGTGCGCTACGAGGAACTCGGCAGGTTCCGCCAGGCCTGGAAGCTCTTTGGCCTTTCCCTGCTCCTGAACTGGGTGGTCGGCCCGTTGCTCATGTTCGCGCTCGCCTGGCTCTTCTTGCCCGACCTTCCGCAGTACCGCACCGGGTTGATCCTGGTCGGGCTGGCGCGCTGCATTGCCATGGTGCTGGTCTGGAATCAGCTTGCCGGGGGCGACGGCGAGGTGGCGGCCGTGCTGGTCGCCCTCAACTCGGTCTTCCAGGTGCTGGCCTACGCCTTCTATGCCTACCTCTTCCTGGCCATCCTGCCGGTCTGGTTCGGCTTCGGCGGTGGTCAAGCGGTGCGCATCGCCTTCGGTGAGGTTGCGCAGAGCGTGGCAATCTACCTGGGTATTCCCTTGCTGGCCGGCGCGATCACGCGCTTTGGCGGCGTGCGGCTGCGGGGACGCCCCTGGTACGACGACATCGCCATGCCGCGCCTGGCGCCGGTGGCCCTGCTGGCGCTGTTGTTCACGATCGTCGTCATGTTCGCGCTGCAAGGTAGCGTCATCCTGGCACGGCCACTGGATGTCCTGCGTATTGCGTTGCCGCTCGTCTGCTACTTCGCCTTGATGTTCTTCGGAGCGTACTGGCTGGCGCGGCGCGCCGGCCTTGGCTACGCCGAGACTGCCAGCCTGGCCTTCACGGCGGCCGGCAACAACTTTGAACTGGCCATCGCCGTGGCTGTCGGCACGTTCGGCATTGCTTCCGGGGAGGCGCTGGCCGCCGCCGTCGGGCCGCTGATCGAGGTGCCGGCGCTGGTCGGGCTGGTGTACGTGGCGCTCTGGTTGGCGAGACGATTCGCGGCGGCTCCTGCGCTCCTACCCAGCGGGCAGTCGCCGTGACGGAACGGCGGCGCGTCCTCTTCCTCTGTACTCACAACTCAGCACGCAGCCAGATCGCGGAGGGCTGGTTGCGGCATCTGGCCGGCGACCGGTATGAGGTTCACAGTGCCGGAACTGAGGCGACGCGAGTGCGGCCACTTGCCATACGCGCGATGGCTGAAGTAGGCATTGATCTCTCCGGCCAGGAGAGCAAGACGCTGGAGCGTTACCTGGGCCAGCCCTGGGACGCTGTCATCACCGTCTGCGACCAGGCGAACGAGCAGTGCCCATTTTTCCCGGGAGCAGTCAATCGCGAACACTGGTCGTTCCCCGACCCATCGCAGGCCATGGGCAGCGAAGCGGAGCAAGTCGTGGTGTATCGACAGGTGCGCGAGGCGATCGGGGAGCGGGTACGGGAGTTCGTGGGGCGGTAGTGTCAATGCTTCGGTCCAACCATATCGTCCCGCAAGCGACCGTCCCTTGAAGCGCAGGATCGGTCCCCCCGCGCACGGGGGAACCTGGCGAGCGGTGCGAGCCGGAGGGGGCCTGCCCACGCGCTTGACGAGCGCCGGACAGCAGCATTAAACCCGGACAGAGCGAGAGGTCGTCACTTCGCCGCCGTGGCCTAGCAACCGCTCCACGATCACCACGTCGCGCCACACGCCGTCCAGTTGAGCGTGGCGTTCGTAGATGCCGACCTCACGGAAGCCCAGGTTGGCGAGGAGGCGCCGACTGGCGGCGTTGTCGATGAAGACACGGGAGACGAGCTTCCAGTAGCCGGCGGCTTCTGCTGCTGCCAGCAACGCCTCCATCGCCTTGCGTCCGGCCCCTCGCCCGCGGGCGTGGCGGGCGACGTAGACCGAGAATTCGGC
The DNA here is from genome assembly GCA_036734945.1 of Chloroflexota bacterium. Classification (GTDB taxonomy): domain Bacteria; phylum Chloroflexota; class UBA4733; order UBA4733; family UBA4733; genus UBA4733. The sequence continues at coordinate 6,732 of DAIMXP010000056.1, read as the reverse complement.
GATGCCGGCGTAGCAGTCGCGCGGACGGTAGGTCGAGGTGGCGGCGAAGGCGATGACGGCGCCGGGTTCTTCCACGACGACGATCGGGTGGCGATCGTCAAACCAGGAGTGAATGTCGTCCGCCGTTCGACTGCGGGTCTCGAAGGTGGCGATGCGGTCGGCGATGCCTGCGTTATAGATGTCCGCCATGGCGGACGCATCAGCAACGGTTGCAGCGCGCGCCTTCATTACCCGCCCTTCTCCTACAGTTTGCCTTGCCGCGTAGTATAGGGACGGCGCGGTTCACCTGCTTGCAGCTGCACGGTTCCGCCGAGACGGTACACTCGAAGGATGCATGCCGAAACACCTCCCCTCCCCGCCGCTGAGCGCGTGCGGGGTTGCTGTCTACCGGTGGCGCCGCTACTGGCGGGGGAGCGCGTGGGGCAGTTGAGCGCGCTGCTGAAGGCCGTCGGCGATCCAGCCCGACTGCAGATCTTGCATCTGCTGCGGGCTGCCGGGGGGCCGGTCTGTGTCTGCGACCTCACCGCCGCGCTGGATGTCGGGCAGCCGACGGTCAGCCATCATCTGGCCCGCCTGAAGGAGGCGGGGCTGGTGACGAGTCAGAAGCGCGGTGTCTGGGCCTATTATGCCCTGCGACCCGATTTGCCGCCGGACGTGTTGTCTGTACTGGCACTGGTGCCTTGACGCGACGAGCACCCGTCCCTCTTGTGCTCGCGGCGTTGCTCGGGCTGAGCGCTTGTCAGGCCGCACCGTCGAGCGGCGTGGCGCCAACCGCAGTGCCGGCAGTGGCGACGGTGGCTAGTCGAACGGCCGGTGCGGTTAGCAGCAAGGCTGTCAGCGCGGTTAGCAACACGGCTGTCAGCGCGGTCAGCAGCCGAACGGTCGGTGTGGCCGGCGGCACTTCCACGGGTGCGCGACCCGTGCTGGGCAACGCCGGCATCCCAGCTTTCACGCATGTATTTGTCATCGTTTTGGAAAACGCCACCTTCGAGCAGGTCATCCAGGCCAACACGATGCCCTACCTCAATCATTTGGGGAGCACGTACAGCGTGGCGACACACTACTACGCCATCACCCACCCGAGTCTGCCTAACTACCTCGCGTTGCTGGGGGGCAGCACGTTTGGGATCACCAGCGATTGTCTCACTTGCAGCGTCAGCGGACCGAACCTGGTGGACCAACTGGAGCAGCAGAGCAAGCGCTGGCAAGCCTACATGGAAGGGATGCCCACTGCCTGTTCGCCACTGCCGCTGTGGCCGTTCGGCCAGTACGCCAAGAAACACAACCCGTTCCTCTACTTTGCCGATATTCGGAACAACCCCCAGCGCTGCCGCCACGTCCTGCCGTTCAGTTCGTTCCGCGCGGATCTTGCCGCCGGCAACGTGGCGGACTTCACCTGGATTACCCCCGACTTCTGCCACGACGGACACGACTGCTCCCTCGCGCAGAGCGACCACTGGCTGTCCGAAACCGTGCCCACGATTCTCAACTCCACCGCCTACCGGCAGGGTGGCGCCCTGTTCATCACCTTCGATGAAGCCGCCGATGGCGCGACCAGCGGCTGCTGCCATCTGGCCCGGGGTGGCCGGGTCTTTACCCTGGTGACGAGCCCGTTCGCCCGGAGCGGCGGGCAGATTAGCGTACCCTACGATCACTACGCGCTCCTGCGCACCATCGAGGATGCCTGGAAGCTGCCCCACCTCGCCGGCGCGGCTGACCCGGCGACGCCGAACATGGCGGCCGCCTTTTCGACAGCGTAGTCTGCCGCCGATTTGACGTGCGCCGATTTTGCTCGTATGCTGGACGCAGATTGAAAACGATTGTCGGTTTCAATCTGAACAGACGGCATGAACGCCGTGGTACCGGGAAATAAAGGCAGCGATGGGCGTCAACCTGTGGAGTCCACCGGCAGGGCTGCCGGTCGGCATGATCTTGCTGACCGCCTTGCTGTTGGGCATCGTGCACGGCATCACGCCGGATGAGCACACCTGGCCGATCACGTTCAGCTATGCCATCGGGAGCTACTCCACGCGGCGGGGGTTGCTTTCCGGCATCGCCTTTTCCGGCGCTTTCACCGTGCAACGTGCCCTGGCCTGCGTCCTCGCCTACGTCGCGCTGGCCCGCTGGCTCCAGGGCGATCGTGTCAATGCCGTGGTGGATCTCCTGGTCGGCATCGCCATGGTCGGCGCCGGCGCCTACATCCTCCGGCTGGGCCGTAGCCCCCACCTGCATCTGCCGTCATTCCGGCGCGAAAAAGCGCGCCGCCTGGAACCGGCTGCCTTAGAACAGGGTACGACGCGAGCCGTGCGCCCCTGGATGGCGGCATTGCACGGCTTCATCGCCGGCTGGGGTGTCGGGCCCTTTGCCATCCTCCTGTACACGCGGCTGGCGCCCTCCATGCCCAACGTCGCCACGTCCTGGCTGCCGGGGTTGGCCTTTGGTGTCGGCACCATGCTGACCCAGGCGGCCGCCGGCGCCTTGTTCGGCTGGTGGATGTGGCGACGGCGCTTACCCGAGCAGGCGATCGCCCTGGTCGCGCGTCGGGTCGCCGGAACGACGCTCTGGTGGGGCGGCCTGGCCTTCGCCGCCGCCGGGCTGGTCAGCCTGTTCGCCCCGCAACTGGTCGCCTGGCAGATCGTGACGCCGTTGCGCGTCCACAACCTCGATCAGCTCGACATCGGCTTCCTGCTCGTGGTGGTGGTGGTGCTGGGCGTGGGCGGCGGATCGCTGGCGCGGGCCTTGCGTGAGGCAGGACGGCGCTGGCCGCGCGCCACTGCGCAGATGACGGGGGCGCCGCCATCATGATCCTGCCGGATGCTGCCGCAGCCGCTGCATTGCAACGACTCACAGAGCGAGGCTACGCCACGACCGAGCCGCGGCGGCAGATTGTGGCCTGCTTCCTGCAACGGCAGGAGGCGGTCACCGCCGCCGATCTCTACACCCGCTTGCGGGGCCAGGGCGAAACCATCGGGCTGGTGACGATCTATCGCACGCTTGATCTGCTGGTAGCCTGCAACCTCGCCCACGTCATCATGCCCACCGATCAGGCGCAACAGGAACGCCACTTCTTACCCTGCGGCCTGGCCGATCACCACCACCACCTCATTTGCACGGCCTGCGGGCGTATGCAGGAGGTGACCGACTGCCGCATCGCCGAGCTGGAAGCAGACGTGGCGCAGAGCAGTGGCTACCGCATCGACCGCCACGCGCTCACGCTCTTCGGCTGCTGCCCGGGTTGCCAGGGCCTCTGACCGGCAGTTTAGATCAACCCGAGCAGGGGCCGCCCTGTTCGCCCGTGGTGTACCATTCGATTGAGGCTGGCACGCTTGCATAGTGACAAGGAGCGAACGACATGCAGACTGAACCGTTCATTCGATCAGATCCCGAACAGGAAGCGCCGGAGGTGCTGCGTCGCCGCATGGCGGAGCAACGCTACCTCTTCCTGCCGGCGCTGATCGACCAGGGGGCCATGCACCAGGCGCGGCAGGACATCCTGGCGATCTGTGCGCGCGCCGGCTGGCTGGCGCCGGGGACGAACTCGGACGACGCCATCGCCGCGCCGGGGGTGCGCTACGTCGCCGGCCAGCCGGAGTTCAATGCCGTCTATAGCGAAATCCAGAAGTTGGAGTCATTCCATGCCCTGGCGCATCAGCAGGGCATTCTTGATATCGTCCGCGTGATCGTGGACGATGACGTGCTGGCGCATCCGCGCAACATCGCGCGCGTGATCTTCCCGGAGAACACTGCCTTCACGACGCCGGCCCACCAGGACTTCATCCACATCAAGGGCACTGCCGACACCTACACCTGCTGGTTCCCGCTGGGCGATTGCCCGCCGGACCTGGGCGGGCTGGCGATCATGGCGGAGTCGCACCCGGAAGGCCTCCTGCCGCACATCCCGGCGTTAGGGGCCGGCGGGAAGGGCATCGTGACGGAGCCGCTCCCCTATCATTGGGTGGCCAGCCCATTGCAGATAGGTGACGCGCTGCTTTTCCACAGCCACACCGTCCACAAAGGGCTGGACAACGTCACCGCCGATCGTCTGCGCCTATCGGTGGATTTCCGCTACCAGGGGGCATCCGCTGCCGTTCACCCCAGTTCTCTGCTGCCCCACCACGGGCAGTTGACCTGGGACGATATCTACGCCGGCTGGCAGTCCAAACAGTACCAGTATTACTGGCGCGGGCTGGCCGCCAACGTCACCGCCAGTTAGGGGCGGCGTCATCGCGCTCTCCGAGCCCACCGATGCGGTGGAAATCAGCTACGACGTGCCGGCGCCGATGCGCGACGGCACGGTGCTGCGCGCCGACGTCTCTACCGTCCGCTCTACCTGCACGCCGGCGCCGGCAGGAGCGCCGATTCCCTCAACAACTGCCTGCTGCGTTTTGAGCCGCCGGGAGCAGCCCCGCCGCCCGATAGCTATACCTACGATCCGCAAGACCCCATCCCCAGCCTGCTCCTCCAACCCAACCTTGCCCCACGCGACCACCGCCCGCTGGAGGGCTGCATGTTGACCTACACGACGGCGCCACTGGAGCGTGATCTCACCGCTATCGGGCCGGTGAAAGCCGTCCTCTACGCTTCTTCCGCAGCGCGCGATACCGACTGGGTAGCCCGCGTCTGTGACGTGCTGCCGGATGGCCGCTCCATGTCGATCTGCCAGGGCATCCTGCGTGCCCGCTACCGCGACTCGCTGGAACGGCCAGCACTGCTGCAGCCGGGACAGGTCTATCGCTTCGAGGTCGACCTCTGGTCGACGGCCCAGGTATTCCAGGCCGGCCACCGGCTGCGCCTGGAAGTCACCAGCAGCGACTTGCCGCGCTACGATCGCAACCTCAACACGGGCGGACCGCTCTATGAGGAAACGCAGGGACTGGCGACGATGAACACCATTTACCATGATGCGCTGCATGCGTCGCGCGTGGTGTTGCCGGTGCGAGCCGGAAGGGGTCCTCCCGTTCGTGCCCTTGACAGCCCGCCTCCCACCTTATAGCGTTCCCCAGCGCGCAGGTCGTCCCGTCCACCGCGGGGAGTCGCGCGCAGATTTGGGGAAGTCAAACGGCAATGCAGAGCACATTCGTCAAGACCCTGTCGCCGCCGCGTATCTCCTTGCTCTCACGACGGCGCTGCCTGCGGGCCGTCTTGCTTGGCGTGACGGGAATCGGCCTCGCTGCCTGCGGCGGAACGACAGCGACGTCAGTGGTGACGACGAGCGCTACGACGGCAGTGGCGACCAGCACGGCGCCAAAAAGCACGACTTCTATCGCCGCCGCTGTCACGAGCAGCAGCGTTGCCACGAGCGCGCAGCCGACCGTGGCTGCCTCAACCGCTGCCGTGGGGAGCGCGACGGTGCGCACCGAAGTCTGGGGACCCTGGGGGCCTGGGCCGGTGCAGCAGGGCTACGACGCCAGCCTCCAGTTGCTGAACAAGCAGCAGCCGGCGGTGAACGCTGCCTACATGGCCGTCTCGCCCTGGCCAACCAAGTTTGTTGCTGCGGCGGCTGGTGGCGTGCCGCCCGATGCCATCTACGGCGGACTCGGCCAGGCCATGCTGGTGATCAGTTGGGCCTACAAAGGGTTGCTGGCGCCGCTCGACCAGTACCTCACGACGAGCAAGGTGCAGGAGAGCGACTTCTACGCCCCCTGCTGGCAAGAGAACATTTTCCGCGGCAAGAACTACGGGCTCGTGGCCGAGGTCGATCCCAACTTCGCCCTCGTCTACAACAAGTCAATGTTCGCCGAGGTTGGCCTTGATCCGGCGATGCCGCCGACCACCATTGCCGACTTCGATGCTGCCAACCAGAAGCTGCTCAAGAAGACGGGCAGCACCATCGCCCGCATGGGCAGCACGCCGCCCTGGTCGGTCTACGGTGACCCCAACACGTTGCTCACCTGGTTCACCCAGTTCGGCGGCGGTTTCATCGATAGCAATGGCAAGCTGGCGGTCGCTGGAGCGGAGAACACTTCAGCGCTGGACTGGATCGCCGCCTATGCGCGAACCTACGACTTTGCGGCGGTGACTGCCTTCACCAAAGGGTACGGCAAGTTTGGCTCGGTCAGCGCCCTCGCCACCGGCCAGATCGGCATGGCCCCGCTCGTCTCGGCCGACTTCACGCACCTGGTGAGCCTCACCAAGAGCGGCGCCATCAGCTCCCAGGACTTCGCGCTCGGCTATATGCCAACGGCCCAGGCCGCCCAGAAGAACAAGGGATGGGTGGGCGGCTGGGCAATATCTCAGCCCGAAGGCGCGCCGCATCCTGACCAGAGCTGGCAACTGATCCACTGGCTCACCGCCACGCCGGAGGGCACCGATGCCTGGGCCAGCATCAACGGCTTTCTGCCTGCCTACAGCCCCTCACCGTTCCTGAAGCGCGTGGCCACGCAGTTCGGCTACGACTGGTACCTTAGGGTCCTCCAAAGCGCGCAGACCACGCCGCCGAACGTCGCCGGTTGGGGTGACATCCTGCCGGCCGACTTCCACAACCTCCTCTTCGGTCCCGTGCAAGGCACGACAACGTCGAGGGACACGCTGGCGACCTTTCAGAAGGTTGGGGCAGCGCAATTGGCGCAATACCCGTGACGTCGAGCGATGGCGCCTACGGGCGGAGAAGGCTGCGCAGAGTCCAAAATGGGGTCCAGCCTGCTTCAGCAGGCTTTGTGAACGTAGCCCTACGCTTTAGACGTGTGATGCGCATTGATTATGGGGAGAGGCGGGAAGGTGTTCGGGGTGCTA
>DAIMXP010000055.1:0-49115 GCA_036734945.1 Chloroflexota bacterium | reverse complement strand
GCGCCCGCCCTGACGCCCTCAATTGTAAAAGTTATTCCGTGACGGCTCCTTAGTACCCGGCCGCAACGGGTAAGAGCTTACTGGGCGGCCTTTACCTTCTCACTGCGCTCGGCGCGCATGGCACGTGCGGATGCCTTAATTCACGATACACTCCTTTACCATCACGGAGACCGCGTCACGTCGGCCTCGTGTCGGCCGACACTACCATGACGGATGGCGACGAGCGTATGTGACCGCGCAGGATGCGAGACGATCAGGCTTCGCCAGCGGCCGCTGAGGACTCCTCACCGAGCCGTTTCCAGTAGATCATGGTCCCGGTCAGCCCGCCGTGCGGCTTCAAGGCGTAGTCGGGGATCACGCCGGCCAGCGTGAAGCCCAGCCGCTCATAGAGCGTTGAAGCGCCACCATCTACAGCGGTGTCAAGCACCAGCAGGGTTCGCCCCCGTTCGACGGCCAGGCGCTCGGCGGTGCGCATCAGCGCGGTCGCCACGCCGCGACCGCGATGGCTCACGCGCGTCATGAGCTTGGCGATTTCGGCCCGGTGCGGCTGGTTAGGCGGGCAGTCGAGCAGCAGCGTCACCGTCCCGACCAGGGTCTCGCCGTCAAAGGCGCCCAGCACGATGCGTTCGCCCCGCGCCGCGGCTGCCAGCGACCGCTCCCAGAAGGCGTCCGCCACCTCGGCCGTCAGCGGATGCATGAAACTCACCGAGCCGCCGTCCGCCACCACCTCGACCAGGAGCTCGCTCAATGCCCGGCGAATCGGCGCTGAGGCGGTCAAGGGGGCGATGGTGATCTCTGCCATAGCGGCTAACTCCGAGCGAGGACGACGAGATAGGTACACGGTGCGGCGGTTTCGTTGGCAAGGATCACCTCGGACGGCGGACCGAAGCCCAGGCAGTCGCCGGCGCGCAAAACATGGCGGTCGCCACCCTCCAGGATGACCAGTTCGCCCGACTGCACCCAGACGGCCTGACGGATATGCGCGTAGGACGAGGCGGGAAAGACCACCCGCTGGCCGGCCGGCAGCTCGATCTGGGTGATCTCCAGCGGATGATCGGGCCGGCAGAACACCTGCCTGCGCCGGTAGCCGGTCGCCGGGTCGCGCCAGACCGGCTGGTCGACAGCCCGAGAGAGCCGCTCGCCCTCACCTTCCGCCCGTAGCAGCAGGCCCGCCAGGGTCAGCTCGAACGCGCCGGCCAGCCGCACCAGGATCACGGCGGTTGGGCTGACCTCGTCGCGTTCGATCTTGCTGATCGTCGCCTTGGAGACACCCGAGCGTTCTGCCAACTCCGCCAGCGACCAGCCCCGCATGGCGCGCTCGAGGCGCAGACGACGGGCAAGCTGAGTGCCCGGCGAATCTATTAGAGTAGTCATCCATCTACTATACTGGACCAACGGCCAAATCGCAAGGGCGGCGGCATTGCAGTCAATGCCGCCGCCCGCAGGTGGTTCGCGGTCCGTTGGAGCCGCCCTTGTTGCCGCTTGCTGCGCAGCTGATCTTCGCATCCCCGCCGAGGTGATTTGCCGGTCACTGCTCACCTGGAACGCCTCAGCGCGAAGCACTCAGCCCCAGGAGCCCACCACCTGCCCGGTGGCGACGTTGAGCCGGTTGTAAACATTGGTCGTGGCGATCGCGAGGATCAACGCCGCCAGCGCCGGCTCGTCGTAGTGCCGGGCAGCTTCCGCCCAGATCGCGTCTGGTACCGGGTCCGCCCGGTCGCTGAGCCGGGTGACGGACTCGGTGAGCGCCAGCGCGGCTCGTTCGGCGTCGGTAAAGTAGGGCGTCTCCCGCCAGGTCGCCACGGCCAGGAGGCGCTCGTCTGTCTCCCCCGCTGCCTTGACCTGGCATGTACCCGAGTCAACACAAACGCTGCAACCATTGATCTGGCTCGCGCGCAGGTGGACAAGGCCAAGCGTCGCCGATGGCACGCCGCCTTTTTCCATGGCCGCCTGCAAGGCCTGTATGGCCTGCATGGCGCCTGGAAGGATCATCGCCGGGTTCTTCATCCGTGCCGGCATACTTGCTCTCCTTACTGAACATCCTTGTCACATCGGCCGGGTTTCGACCGTCACTACAATGACGGAACACGGCGAGGGAATGTGACCGGTCAACAACCCCCAGCTAAAGCCGGAGGCTTGCATCTGCACACAGAGGTTCCGAATGCGACACGGTAGCCAGGTTGACAGGCTGGCCGCCAGCAAGGGATGTACCCCTGCTGGCAAGGTACTTGGCGGCGATGTTGGCAGCGCCATTCCAGTCGGCGTTGCAGCGATAGCCGCACGCCCGACACCAGAAATCGCCTTGGGAACGCCGGTTGTTGCGAGCCTGATGGCCGCAAGCGTGACAGGTCTGCGAGGTATGCCGGGGATCGACCCCGACCACCTTCAACCCACGTTCCTCCGCTTTGTACTCGATGAAGCCCTTGAGTTGCGCGAAACTCCAGCAGTGGATGCGCCTGCTGACCTGGGTCCCCTTCTTGACCCGTATCCGCTGGCGAATGTTGGTCAGGTTCTCCAGCACAACAGTACCGCCAACCGGAACTGCCTGGACAATGCGCTTACTCAGCACGTGGTCGTGGTCCCGGCGTCGCCGCATGGTCTTGCCGCTGAGGCGCTTCAAGTGCCGCTTGGCGCTGCGCGTGCCCTTTGCTTGCAGTTTGCGCCGCAGCCGGAACGTGCGTGCCTCCAGTTCCCGCCAACGGCGCTCCCCCAGGAACTGGGCGGTGCTGGTGACCGCAGGCCGCACCACGCCAAGATCTACCCCCATCACCGCATCCGTTGGTGCAATCTCCGGTGCTGGAACGGTCACGACGACGTGCAGCCTCCAGCGTCCCTTGCGGCAGAGCAGGTCGGCGGTGGCGGTCGGACACTCCGCATACTTGGCGGCGTAGGCCGGCAGGTCGAAGCGCAACGTCTGGCGTCCCTGCGTGGTGGACAGGCGCACGGTGCGCGCTTCCCAGTCCAGCTTGTAGGTGTGGACGTTGTAGCGTGCCGGGCAAACGGTCGCCTGCGGGCAGGATACTTTGCGCCCCTGCTTCCGCACCGTCAGGGCGCTCTTGACGGCTTCCGTCGCCTTGACACGCGCCTGCACGTGCAGGTCGCTTACCAACGTCGGCAACGCCGCCTTCTGGTCGTAGTACGTGGCGTGGTGCAACGTCACGCCGTTTTTCTCGCTGTGCTCCCAGCCATAACGGCAGACCGCATTGAAGGACTGCGTGAACTGAGCAAGCGTCTCCGCCAGCACCGGAAGCTGTTCCGGCAGCGGGCGCAAGACCAAGCGTATGGTTCGTTGCATCCGATACAAATACCATATGCAGCGTGTTTTGGATAGTCTGGAGAGGAGGACGCGCCAAGTACCACCCGCTTGCAAGCGAGTGCCCCCTGGCGCACGTTTGATGTACGAACACGACTGGCTGGCGGCACAATTCGAGACCAACCGCACCCACCTGCGGGCGGTCGCCTACCGGATGCTCGGCTCCTTGAGCGAAGCGGACGACGCCGTGCAGGAGTCCTGGCTGCGGCTCAGCCGCTCCGACACCAGCGGCGTCGAGAATCTCGGCGGCTGGCTGACGACGGTTGTCGCGCGGGTGTGCCTCGACATGCTGCGCACGCGCCAATCGCGGCGCGAGGAGCCGCTGGACGCGCACCTGCCCGAGCCGACCGCGCGCCGTGAGGACGGGACCGACCCCGAACACGAAGCGCTCCTGGCCGATTCGGTCGGTCTCGCCCTGCTCGTGGTCCTCGAAACGCTGGCCCCCGCCGAGCGGGTCGCCTTCGTGCTGCACGACGTGTTCGGCGTTCCCTTCGACGAGATCGCCCCCATCGTGGAGCGCTCCCCGACCGCGGCCAGGCAGCTCGCCAGCCGTGCCCGTCGCCGGTTGAAGGGAGCGGCCTCGATGCCCGACGCCGACCTCACCCGCCAGCGCGCAGTGGTCGACGCCTTCCTCGCGGCCGCGCGCGGCGGTGACTTCGCTGCGTTGCTCGCGCTGCTTGACCCGGATGTCGTGCTCCGGGCCGACGGCGCAGCCGTGCAGATGGGCGCAGCGCGACAGGACAAGGGTGCACCGAAGCTGGCGCCGGAGGTCCGCGGCGCAGCGGCCGTGGCCGGCATCTTCGCCGGGCGCGCCCACGCCGCCCAGCCGGCCCTCATCAACGGAGCCGTCGGAGCCGTGTGGGCTCCGGGCGGTCGGCCGCGCGTCGTCTTCAGCTTCACGATCACGGGCGGGAGGATCGTCAAAATCGACCAGTTCGCTGACCACAACCGCCTTGGCCAGCTCGATCTGACTATTCTCCGATTGACGAATCACCCGACCGGCGGCGGTATAATGGCTCCAGAATAGACCCGAGGAAGGGTGGGTGTCCATGAATCTCTCCGTTAAGAACGTCCCGCGGATGTGGTAGAGCGGTTGCGTGCGCGCTCGCGCAGCCATCATCGGTCATTGCAGGGAGAGTTACTCGCGGTAATCGAGGAGGCACTGGAGCCAAAACGACTCACAGTAGAGGAGGCGTATCAACAGATCACCTCCTTGGGACTTCAGACTGCTGACGACTCGACAGAGATCATTCGCGATAGCCGCGATGCCCGCGCTGGTCGCTGATGCCTCCGTGCTGGCGGCCAGTAAACGCAACACCAGCGAGCGTGCATAGTAGCCATGCGGAGTCTGAATCCGATACAGGGCTCCGACTTCCGGCGCCTCGCTGAGATGCGTCTGTGGGAATCATCGGCCCTCCTTGCGGTTGGGCATTACTCAGGCGCGTATTATCTCGCCGGGTATGCTGTTGAGGGTGCGCTTAAGGCCTGTATTTGCAAACAGCAGCCTGGGCAGGTATTTCCGTCGAGGTCCGCGGTGCCAAGCGTCTATACCCACGATGTAGAGCGTTTGACCCGGGTGGCTGGCTTGGAGACGTTGCTACGCAATGAATCTGCTTCGGATGCTGTCTTTGCGAGCTACTGGACGGTTGCCAAGGACTGGACAGAGCAAAGCAGGTATGCTTTTCCGCGGCGAGTAGATGCTGAACATCTCTATATTGCGGTGTCTGATGTAGGACATGGAGTACTGCGATGGCTACGTCAATATTGGTAAGGCCGAATATTCCCGACAGCGTGCGGCTCTTGAAGGAATTAGACCGGGAACAATTTCCGCTCACGGCGGCATTCTGGCCGTTTCCTGAAAGTACCGGCAGGGACTGGCATCTCGTGATTTCGTCGGCATTGGTTGATCGTGAGGGCGGCCTGCCGGCCTACCAACGGATACAGCGAGCATTGCGCAATCTCCCCGACATTCGGATTTCGGTCGCCGACATTGTCGCGGTGGGTACGAATGATCCGGTGGTACGTTCTCTCCAAGACTTGATGCCCGCTGGCTTTGCTCCAGATGACTTCCAGGTGGCAGTCGATCTTCCCAAGCGGATGGAACGAGAGACGACGGTTCGTCTGCCGGGCTATGTCTCCTACGCGCCGTATCTCGCGGAAGGAGCTAGCGAGGTCACCGTCTATGTTCATCGTCTTGTTCCGAGGGAACGTGCCGGAAAGGGAAGAACCGCTTAGTATCCCCACCTGGCTCACCATTCTCACTCCAATGACGCCATGGTGTGACGCGCATACCCACACATGGCAGGCCACCGCGGACGCGAGAGGTGGTGACGGCCAAGCAATTTCCAAGCGGCATCCGGCATACTGTGCTCTGGGGATTCATGTACATACTCTATGTCGAAGATGATGTCCGCGTCGGGCGGGCCGTCGTCCAGGGGCTGACTGATGCTGCGCATCGAGTGGACCTGGCTACTGACGGCACGGAAGGCCTGGAACGCGCGGCGACCGGCGCTTACGATCTGATCGTGTTGGATGTGCTGCTGCCCGGCATGGACGGCATGGCGATCTGCCGGCAGTTGCGGCGGGATGGTATTGCCACGCCGATCCTGATGCTGACCGCCCGCGACGCTATCGGCGACCGTGTGCGCGGCCTGGACGCCGGCGCCGACGACTACCTCGTCAAGCCCTTCGCCCTGACCGAACTGCTGGCGCGCATTCGCGCCCTCGGCCGGCGCGGGGAGGCGCGCCTGGGCAGCGAGGCGCTGACGGTGGGCGACCTTCGCCTGGATCTGGAGCAACGCCAGGCCACGCGCGGTGACCGCACCATCGACCTGACCGCCAAGGAGTTCCAACTGCTGGAGTATCTGATGCGCCACGCCGGGCGGCTGCTCACCAAGGACCAGATTACCCAGCACGTCTGGGGCTACGACGCGGAAGTCTCCTCCAACGTGGCGGAAATCTATATCCACTACTTGCGCGACAAGATTGACCGCGGCTTCGCCGTTCCGCTCATCCGCACAGTGCGCGGCGCCGGCTACATGTTGAAAGAGTGATCGCGGTGTTCGCGCGCGTGCGCTGGCGGCTTTTGGGATGGACCATGCTGGTGCTCACGCTGATCCTCGCCTTGGTCGGCACTGCCGTCTATGTCACTCTGCGGCAGAGCCTGACGGCGAAGGTCGACCGCAACCTCGCCAGTCGCGCCAACGACGTGGCGGCCGAGATCTATCACTATGGCGTAGCGCACATCGATCCCTCGAACTTTCGCGGCGGCGTCTTCTACCTGCTGGCCGCTCCCACCGGTGCAATTATCGAGAATCCCCAGCGCGTGAACATCCAGACGCTCCCGCTGCCGCTGCCGACCGGCAGCGGCGCCAGCGCCACCACCATCAGTGTACAAGGTGAGCAAGACCGTCTGTTTCTGCTGCCGCTCGACGTCGGAAGGGGTGGCCGCCTGTTCCTGGTGACCGGGGAGAGCCTGCAACCGGAGGAGAGCGCCCTGCATAGCCTGCTCCTCGTGCTGATCGTCAGCGCAGCCGGCGGACTCTTGCTCTCCCTGGCCGGAGCCTGGTTTCTCGTGAGCCGTTCCTTGATCCCCATCCAGCGCGCCTACAACCGCCAGCGGGAGTTTTCCGCCGACGCCGCCCACGAGCTGCGTACACCACTGACGGTGCTGCACGCCGCTACCGATGTCCTTCAGCAGCACCGCGACGAGCCGCTGACGGCCAACGCCCAGCTCTTTGAGGATATCCAGCACGAGATCGTCCGCATGGAACGCCTCACGTCCGACTTGCTGACGCTCGCCCGCTCCGACCTCGGTGAACTGGAACTGGCGGTGGGCGAGGTCGACCTGGAAGCGCTGGCCGGCACTGTGGTTCGCCAGGTCACGCCGTTGGCCCAGGAACGCGGCATCGCCCTGGGGCTGGAACCGGCAAAAGCGCCGGTGAGCGTGGAGGCGGACCCCAACCGGCTGCAACAGGTGCTGTTGATCCTGCTGGACAACGCGCTCAAGTACACGCCGGCCGGTGGCCAGGTGCGCGTACACGTCGCTCGCCACGGTAACGAAGCGACGCTGGCAGTGAGCGACAGCGGTGAAGGCATCTCCGCCGAACACCTCTCCCGGCTGTTCGACCGCTTCTATCGGGTAGACCCCGCCCGTTCCCGTGCTCAGGGTGGCGCCGGCCTCGGTCTCGCTATCGCCCGCTCCCTCGTCGCGGCCCACGGCGGTCAACTCAGCCTGACCAGCCAGCCCGGCGCTGGAACCACCGCGCTCGTCCGCCTGCCGCTCACCGCCGGCACGTCCCGCTTCGCCCGCCGCTTCGGGGGGATGAGGGCGAGATTCAGTTGGCCCGGCGACTGAAGTCGCGGGCTACATCTGCGATCGCCCGCAAGCGGGCACCCGCCTTCGGCGGCTGGACCAGTCCGCGTAGGCGGACTTGGCAATGCTAGCCCGCGACTTCAGTCGCCGGGAGTGCGTTTCACTCCTCCCGCGCAAACGGCGCGTCCCCGACCTGCACCTGCAACCGCCGCAGTTCCGCGCGGAGATCGCGTACGACGTCGGCGTAGGCGGGGTCGTGGTAGACGCTGAAGAGTTCGCGTGGGTCCTGCTCCAGGTCGAATAGTTCCCATTCCGGCTCTTTGGGGTCGTCAATGGCGCCGGGCTGGCCGAGGGCGTCGGCGTAGTAATAGATCAGCTTGTGGCGGGTCGTGCGCACGCCGTAGTGGGCATAGACGTTGTGGTGGGCGATGTGCATCCAGTAGCGGTAGTAGAGCGAGGTCTGCCAGCCATCCGGCGCCTCGCCCCGACACAGCGCCCGGAAACTGACGCCCTGGAAAGTGTCGGGGCTGGGGATGCCCGCATAGTCGAGGAAGGTCTCCGGGAAATCGACGTTGAGGATGATCTGGTCGCAGACGGAGCCCGCCGCGATCTCGCGCGGATAGCGCATGAGGAAGGGCATGCGCAGCGACTCCTCGTACATGAAGCGCTTGTCGAACCAGCCGTGGTCGCCCAGGAAGAAGCCCTGGTCGGAGGTGTAGACGACGATGGTGTCGTCGGTGAGACCTTGCGCGTCGAGATAGTCGAGCAGGCGTCCCACGTTGTCGTCGATCGAGGCAATGCAGCGCAGGTAGTCCTTGATATAGCGCTGGTATTTCCAGCTCTTTTCCTGCTCCGGTGTCAGCCCCTCCGGCACCGGCCGCTTCAGGTCGCGCTGATTGAGGTCGCGATCAACGCGCATGCGGGCCGCGGCTGCCGCCCTGGCGCGGTGCTCGTAGTCGTCGTTGAAGGTTTCCGGCTCGGGGATGTCGATGTCCTCGTACATGGCAGCGTGGAGCTCGTCGGGGTCCCAGGAACGGTGCGGAGCCTTGTGATGCACCAGCAGGCAGAAGGGCCGTTCGCGGTCGCGCTGCTCCAGCCAGTCCAGGGAGAGGTCGGTGATGATGTCGGTGACATAACCGGGGTAGACCTGCCGGCCGTTCGGATCGATCAGCTCGGGGTTGTGGTAGAGGCCCTGGCCGGGCAGCACCTTCCAGTAGTCAAAGCCGGTGGGGTCGTTGACGCCGCCGTGGCCGAGGTGCCACTTGCCGACCAGCGCCGTCTGATAGCCGGCTTGCTGCAGCAGTTGGGGGAACGTGGTCTGGCGGCCATCCAGCTTGGCGTTGAGGGTGGTGACGCCGTTGATGTGGTTGTAGGTGCCGGTGAGGATGGTGGCGCGGCTGGGGGCGCAGATGGAGTTTGTGCAGTAACAGTTGTCAAAGCGCATGCCGCCGCTGGCGATGCGGTCAAGGTTAGGGGTGCTGTTGATGCGGCTGCTGTAGCAGCTCATGGCGTGTGCTGCATGGTCGTCGGACATGATGTAGACGATGTTCGGTCGCTGCTCCGGCATGTGTGCTCTTTCTCTCCTGGCGGCTGATCCCGGCTCGCGTTGCCGGGTCTCCTTCGCCAAATCAAGGCAGAGTTATGCACGCAAAGCACTGCGCTGTCAAACGGCGATGGAGAGAAGAGTGCGCCGCGACGTTTTGTACAGCAAGCGAACGACGGAATTACCCGGAGGTACAAGGCCGCGATTGCGATCGGCGGCCAAGTCACGAGGGGCGACTGCGGTCGCCTTGCGCCTCCGTTCACGATGCGGAGCGCGACCGCAGTCGCCCCGGTAACTTGGCCGCCGATCGCAATCGCGGCCTTGTTCCCACCCTCCGGTCAGGCCATGGGGCCCTGAAAGCCTGCCGGCGCGATGCTGCCCACACCGGCGCCGTTGCCGAAGCCGCGGCCGTTGCCACTGCCGGGGAAGAGCTGGTTCGGCGCGATACCCTGCGCCGGCACGACGGGCGTGGTGTCGACCAGGCGGCTGACGGTGAAGCCGGCGCCATCGGCGCTCAGCGCTGTCGGCCTGGCGATGGGCTGGCCGTAGCGGTCGGCCATCGTGATCGCCCTGGCGCCGGCTTTGGCGATGGTGTCGGTCGCGCCGTCCTTGACGGTCGAGCCGGCGCTGAACTGCACGCTGCCGAACTGGTCAAGGGGCATGACGCGGCGGCCGCCACTGGGGGCCTCTTCCACCCACTCCGCCGAGGAGAGGGAGGAGGTGTACTGCTCAGCAGTCTGGTAGGTCTTGCCGCTGGTGTTGTTCTTGAAGTCGACCAGCCAGTTGCCCGCGCTTTGCTGGGTGATGGAGATGGTCACGGAGTCACCGGGAGTGACGACCAAGGGTACCGTGTGGGAGGAGCGGGGCAGCAACTCGATCCAGGCTTCGTACTGCACGTTGCCGGCGCCCGACACCATCGCTTCGGTGCCCGCCTGGATCAGGTCGTGGGTCTGCACGCCGCCGATGCCCACCCAGGTGGCGTCGCTGCCGGCGTTGGTGGCTGATACGGTCGGAACCTTCCAGGCGCCCGTCACGGACGTGTAGGTGCCGCCGGTCGCGGCGTAGCCGGACCAGTTGTGCGACTCCCCGATCGTCAGGGGAACTGGCGGAGTGGAAGGAGCAGGCAGCGTTCCCGGCTGACCGGAGGCGCTGCTGCCGGGGTTGCCCTGGTTGGCGTCGGGATGATCGTCGGTCTGGATCTTCCAGGAGCCGTTCTGCAGCACCAGGACGTAGACATTGCGATCTGTGCTCTGGTCAACGCTGCCGTCGGAGAGCGTCGTCTGCCAGGTCTCGTTGGTGGTGGCCTGCACGAGCGTCGTGCCCTGCTGGGTGACGGCGCCCCACTGCAACTTCAGGAGCTTGATCGAGGCGACGCCACTGTTGGCCATGTCCTGATTGGTTTGCACCAGGTCCTGGTAATAGGAGGTGGTCGCGGTGTCGCGCATGAGCGTCGGATCATGCTGCGTAAACGCTGCCTGCTGCTCGTTGTTGGCCTGCTGGATGACGTTCTGGACGGCCTGCGTCACACCAGCGGTGGCAGTCACTCGGGCTGCGCGAGCCTGTGTGGCCGCGCCGGTGCTGGCGGCAGCCGGCGTCGTGGAGGTCGACGTGGTGGTCGTGATGGATGCGACCTGCGGCGGTGCTGCGCTTGCGGATGTGGTCGTGGCCGCGCTGGCGGTCGATGTTGCCGTCGTGGTCGCCGCAGCCGCTGCGGCCGACTGCGCGGCCGATACGGCGGCCGCGACCTGGCGTTGCACCTGGGCCACTTTGGCGGGGGCGGCGGCGACCTGCTGTTGCGCCTGCGTCAGGGCGGCAGGGGTGGCGCAGCCGGCCAGGAGAACCAGCGACGCGGCGAGAGGAAGGAAGCGGGGCCCAGTGTGCTGCATGGCAATACTCCATTGTGGAGGCGCTCTTTCTATAGGATACGGTCTGCACAGCGCCTGTGCGCCTGCCGTCCCTTTTGCTCCACGAGATGTATCGTCACATACCCCACTTGGAGTCACCTTGGAACCCCAGTAGAAGCGCGTTAACGCGGTCGAAAGAGGTGATCGACCGCCAGTCCCAGTTCAGGAAAGAGGGGACAGCGCAAGGTGTCGCCCGGCTGCAGTACCGCCGTCTCTACCAACCGTTCCCCTTGGCGCTCATGGGTCGTGATGATTCGGCGGTTTGTATCCACCAGCCAGTAGTAACGCACGCCGAACTGCTGATAGGCGCGGAACTTCTTGCCCTTTGGCGGGCGGTCGTGGCGCGCGGTGGTCGGGGAGAGCACCTCCACCACGATATCCGGCGCGCCGACGACGGACGGCACCTCCGGGTGTTCCAGGATGGCTTCGCGTTCGCGCACGACGAAGAAGGCGTCCGGCTTGTAGGCGTGCTCAACGGGAATATTTGGAGCCTGGTAGTCAAGGACGACCATGCGGTCAGTGCCGGCCAGGCCGTAACCCGCCCGGTGGGCGTCGATCAGCAACCCCAGGCAAGCAACTGCCGCCCGCATATGCGGGTTCACAGGCGAAGCGCGCGCCACCAGTTCCCCCTCAATGATCTCGTACTCCTGCTGGACGCCGGCACGTTCCAAATCGGCGACGAACTCCAGGAACTCGAACATGGTGTAGCGCCGGCGCTCGGTCGCAGCGGCTGCCATCCTGGTACCTCCTTTCTTAGGACTGCGAGGTACTGCATCATACCAAAGCGTCACGGGTACGTCGGTACATGGCAAGCATGCCCTCACGAAAATCGGGCGCCAATAGGGCTCCGATTAGCAGGATGGACTGCGCCTGGGTGCGGTACGCAAGCCTTCAATGCCGAGGGGAATATTCTTGACGTACGTGTCGATGCTAGTCTCAAGTGACCGGTGAACAATCAGGATAACGTGCAGGCGAAGGAATTCCGGTACAGTGGTGCGATGGCGAAAGGAACGATCGGAATGACAACAACTGAACGCATTGGGATCGATGACCAAAGCGTGCGGGTCGTGAGTCCCCAAGCCCAGCTCATGGCGCCTGACGACGCATGGGCCATCTTCGATGAAGCTGCTCAGTACTATCTCGGCATAACCGGCGAGGCCTTTATCCGCGCAGTTGATGCCGGCGAGTTTGACGACGACCCTGATCGGCCAGAGGTTATCAGTTTGGTAATGCTGCGTCCCGGTGGCCGCTAGAACACCCTACGCGGCGGTCCACGATTTCGCGGCGGACATGCAACTCGCATGCTCCTGTATCACCCAGGCTGGGTTCCAGGCAGAAGCCTACCGTGAGGGCGTGGGATCGTACAGCGCAAATCTCAATCGAGGCCTTCCCGTCGCCCTCATCGGTGACGGGCCGCTACATTTGGTCGTGTTGCTCCAGTACAAGGTTGTGGAGGACAAGGACCATAGGCGTAGTTGGGCACTCCAAATAGAAGGATATGCCTATCGTCTCCTTGACGCTTCCGGTGCAGAGATGTTCGCCTATCATTGGCACCCGCAAGGACCCAGTTCGCTGCTTCGGCCCCATCTCCATCTCGGTGCGGGAATGGGCCGACTGTTGCGAGTGGCGACCCGCGCGCATTTGTCGACAGGACCAGTCGCCCTGGAGGACATCTTACGGCTCGTCATCACCGAGTTCGGTGTCACGCCGCGCCGCGCCGACTGGGATACCGTGCTCCAACGCACGCGCCACACTTTTGAGCGGCAGTGGCCTGGTATCTAACCGAATGACCGAGCAGGGATAGTGTACTAAACGACAGTGCGACGCGACGCGGCGCAGTCAACCCGCACTCGGCTACCGCGAGGAGGTTGATTGCGTCCTCGCCCTCCTATTCACGACTTGCTTTGGAGCCTTCCTGATTCAAAGAGCAGCCGCCAAGCCTCGCCCGTCTGCCGTTAGGCATCCTCCCCCGCTTGACGGAACGGGGCGACGTAGGCCGGCTTCAGCAGGCGCCAGAGTTGTTGACGGTAGTCGCGGCCATCGAGCAGCAGGAAGAGCAGTTGGCGATAGCGGCTCTGCTGCACAGCCAGGGCAAAGGCTTTGCGGTCGGCCAGCCCGACGTCGGCCCGGACGCGCGCGAACTCCTCCTGCACCGCTCGCTCGACCTCGGCGTAGCGCTCCCGCAACTCGGCGACGGTCGCTTGCAGCCAGGCGTACCACTCGTCCGGCACCGTGCCGAGGTAGCTGTCGAGCTCGCCGCCGGCCGCCAGTTGCTCCCAGACTGCTACGTTGGAGAGGCCGAGCAGGATACGGTGCAGGCGCAGGTACTCCTCGTGTTTCACTTTGACGCGCAACCCGGAGGCGAAGCGGAGAACAAAGCCCTCGGCGTTGTCCCGCTGCAGCGCAACGACCTGCGCCAGATCAGTCAGCCCATCGAAATGCTCCACCACCGGCCCCGGCCACGGTCCGCCTTCGGCGTTCGGCGCCGGCAGCGGCAGGTCCTGGCCCGTGGCGTTGTCGATGACGGCCAGGAGCACTAACGCTTCCCGATCGCGGTAATCCACCACCACCCGGAACTGCGGGGCGACGATCTCGAACAGGTACGTCACCCTGTCGGGCAGCGCGATGCCGCCATAGTGCTGGCGGTAGTGCTGCGTCGCCCACAGCGCCTGGTCGGAAGTGAAAGAGCCGCGGGTGGCAATGGCGGGTCCATCCGGCGTGGGGTACCGGATACCGAGCGACCCGTCGACCTTCTCGAACACGGAGAACGGCTCGTTCGGCAGTGGCGGCAGGAAAGTGGCGGCGTACTCGCTGAGGTTGAAGAACTTGCGCAGCGGGCGCGCCACGATGCGTTCGGCGTCATCGACGATAAGTCCCCGGCAGGTGAGCGTTTCGGTATTCCAGACGCGCCCGTACTGCGCCTTCTCGGTGTAGTTATAGATGCGCAACGGCAGCGAGGGATGGCGCTGCACGCGGATGTAGCGCTCTGCCACCATCTCCGCTAGCTTGGCGGGGTCGAGGATGTTGGTGAGGGTGGGCGGGGTCATACCTCCCGCCGGCTCGGGCAGGGAGACCATTTCCTCTGTGTTGTCCATGCCTCACCGTCTCGCAAGTCGTCCGGCTGGTCGGCCAGAGTAATGGAGTCGTGCAGCTCGCCCACAGGGTCTGGACCGAAGGAATAGCCGTGGGCTGTTGATGAAGGGTTCACCTGGGGCGAGAAGTTCATGGGGACCTTCCTGTCTGCACCGTTGAAGGATAGCGTACAGTGCGAGGCAAGAGTTGGAGGAGGAGTGACTCGACGATGTATTCCTGCTTAGCCGCGCCGCGTGACGGCGGGACGCTCGTTCGACAATCGCCAACGGTAGATGTGGAGATTGACCGGCGCACCCACGTCGGACGTGTCATCGGGCACGGTAATGCGAACGTCGAACTGCTCGATGGGGAACCCGGAAGGAACAGCACGGCGCAGGCGCGCCATCATCGGATCCCTCTCCCCCACCACCTTCACATCATCCAGGGTGAGCGGATGATCGGGCAAGTGGGCGAGCATGCCCTGGATCCGCTCATAGACCGCCAGGCTGCCAATCCGATCGACTTCCGGCGAGACGATGACGATCTCGCCGTCACTTTCGTCCGTTGCCTCCCGCCAGAACGCAGCCACGAGCGGAAAATACTCGCTGTCCAGAGTCTGCAGCAACTGCTCAACGGCTGTTGCATTGAGGCCTACCAAAACCCTTGTACCCATTGCAGCACTCCATGTTCCTGATGCGAAGCAGCCTCCAACAGGTCCGCCGCCTGGCGTACCGCCCAGCGTTCGTAGCGGCTTTGCTCATTTTCTAGCCCGTTCCAGAATACTGGCCGCGTATCCCCCGGCGTTCCCGATGCGGCGCGATTCGCAGCACGGCCGCAGCTATGGGGTGATTGGAGTGATGTTGGGCAATGTCGACAAAGGCTACTATTGGCGGAACAGGTAGATGAAGGAGGACAGGCAATGCCATACGCTCACTCTCGCAACGACCTCGGGCAGCGCCAGGATCTGGTGGCCCATCTTCGAGGCGTCGCTGAACTAGCTACGCAGTTTTCCTCCGCCTTCGATTCCGCTGAGATTGGTTACCTCTTGGGTCTATGGCACGACCTTGGGAAGTTCAACCCGAATTGGCAGCGGTATCTCCTGGACAGTGAACGAGGGCTGACGAAGCGAGGTCACGGACCAGATCATAAGGCAGTCGGAGCACAATTGGCGTTGAGTCGGTTGGGACCTACTGCCTTGTGCATTCAAGGACACCACGGAGGACTCAAGGACCCAACCGACCTCAGATCATGGTTGAGTACCCGGCTGCGTGAACCGGGCGTCGAAGAGGCTCTGGCGCAGGCGCGTCACGCCGTCCCCGAGATAGAGCCAGCGCGGTTGCCGGCACTTGCGCCTCACGTCACCAAGGATCCGCTTGCGACAGAGTTATTCCTACGCTTCCTTTTCTCTGCTCTGGTAGACGCCGACTTTCTCGATACGGAGGGTCATGCTCGACGTGACAGTGCGGTGACCCGCGGTGCAACCCTGAGCATGGGCGAGTTGTGGGAGCGGTTCGCAGCTTCTCATACCCAACTCATTGAACGGCGCCTGCAACGAGAAGGGGAGCATTCGGACATCGTTGACCGTGCGCGCACACGAATCTACGAGGACTGCCTCGCCGCCGCCGATGCTTCGTCCGGCATGTTCCGACTTTCGGCGCCGACGGGTGGCGGAAAGACCAGAGCAGCGATGGCCTTTGCCCTCCGGCACGCCTTGCGTCACGGACAACAACGCATCATCGTTGCCGTCCCTTTCATCACCATCACTGAGCAAACGGCTCAGGTGTACCGAGACATCTTCGGCACCGATGATCAGGGCCGACCGGCAGTGCTGGAGCACCACAGCGGCGCCTATCGCGCCGATGTCGCCAACGACGACTTCGACCCGGCGGTGAACTGGTCGCGCTTAGCGGCGGAGAATTGGGATGCCCCCATTATCGTCACCACGACCGTTCAACTGTTCGAGAGCTTGTTTTCAGCGATGACATCGCGCTCGCGCAAGGTCCACCGCCTGACGAATAGCGTCATCATCCTCGATGAAGCGCAGGCTTTGCCCCCTCACCTCTTGACGCCGATCTTGGATGCGCTTCAGCAACTCTGCACGCATTACCGTACATCCGTCGTGATTTCCACGGCCACGCAGCCGGCCTTTGAGGTAATCCCCGCCTTTCGCGGCCTTGACGCCAGGGAGATCGTGCAGAGCCCAGGCGAGCTGTTCAGCGCGCTACGGCGCGTCACCTACGATTGGCGTACAGAACGTCCGCTGGATTGGCCGGAAGTCGCCGCCTTACTGTCTGAGCAGCCGAAGGCCCTTGCTATTGTGAACACCAAACGTGACGCTCGGGCCCTCCTTGACGCCCTGGACGACCCGGGTGCCTTACACCTTTCCACATCACTTTGCGGCGCGCACCGGCGGGCCGTCATCAACACGGTACGTGAGCGACTGAGGACCAGCGAGCGCTGCCGGCTCATCTCGACGCAAGTCGTGGAGGCTGGCGTGGACCTGGATTTTCCCCTGGTGCTCCGGGCCATCGGCCCTCTTGACGGGATCATTCAAGCAGCCGGCCGGTGCAATCGTGAAGGTTCCCTCGATCATGGACGCGTCATCGTATTCGAGCCCGCAGAAGGCGGGGAACCGCAGGGCGCCTATAAAGTTGGCATTGGAATCACCCGCAAGCTTTCTGGCGAAGGACCGCTTGACCCGGATGATCCAGCGGTGGCGAGACGCTACTTCCAACTCCTCTATGAGACGCTGGACGCCGACCGGGAACACATTCAAGAACTGCGGCAAAAGTTGAAGTATCCCGATGTCGCGCGCGCGTTTCGGATGATTGATGACGACAGCGATACGGTGGTCGTTGAGTACGGAGTCGAGCAAGAGCAAGGGCGGGTGCGGGCAGCGGTGGATCAACTTCGGTCTGGAACGCCGAACGCCCGGCTACTCATGCGCGAGATACAGCCCTACACCGTGGCCATGCGCAAACGGGAACTGGAGCACCTCGCGCGGCAAGGCCTCGTCAGCAGAGTTATTGACGGCGTGTGGCAATGGCATGGCCGCTACGACGAAGTTCAAGGGGTAACAGGGGAGGACCTGCCTATCGACCGGCTCGTGTTCTAACGCTAGTACTATCTACCTAGATCCCTTTTCAAGCAGGCTGAACTAACGGACAATACATTGAGACTCCATGTATTGGAATAGCATAGGCGCGGTGCGAACCTGCCGTGGGGATTGAAATCACGTGTCGGACTAGCAAACCTACCAGTGGACGTGCGGAAGCGTGTAGCGACGAGGAGGCCGCAAAACGGCATGAGCGACGAGTACCGACCGGTCAGCATAAAGGTGTGGGGACAGTACGCGTGCTTCACGCGCCCGGAGATGAAGGTTGAGCGCGTTAGCTATCCGGTGCCGACACCGTCGGCGGCCAGGGGCATTTGCGAGGCCGTTTGCTGGAAGCCGCAGTTCACCTGGCGTATCACAGAAATCTGGGTACTGAATCCCATTCGCTACTTTTCCATGCTGAGGAACGAGGTAAACAGCCGAGTGAGCGATCGTTCGGCCACGGCCTGGGGAAGAGACGGTGGTGGTTACGTTGCCAGCCAGGATCGTGCGCAACGCCACACGCTGGCCTTACGAGACGTGGCCTACGTCATTCACGCCCAAGTTGACGTCAAACCGGATGTACAAGAAGACCCCGCCAAGTTCCGTGACCAGTTCCGCCGTCGTGTCGCAGCAGGTCGATGTTTTGCCATGCCCTATCTCGGCTGCCGGGAGTTTTCTGCTGCCTTCGCGACGCCGGACGGTACTGAACGGCCAGTGGATATGAATGAGGAACTCGGTCCGATGCTGCTCGATCTCGACTATACAAAGGATGTCGACGGCCGCTATCGTCCGCAGTTCTTCACTGCTCGCCTGGAGCGGGGCGTCCTTCACGTTCCGGCCCATTCTGAGAGAGGAGGGGACGATGCTATTGCAACGGCTGGTTGAGTACGCGGGCCGGGAAGGTGTCGCTGACAATCGACCGACGCTGTACAGTGAGGCGCCGGTCCGTTACATCATCGAACTCAATCCCGATGGGCGCCCGGCCAGCCGCCGGCCCGTCGACACGGCTGACACGACCAGTCCGGCGATGCGGCGTGGTGAGCGCCGCTTGGTGCCTCAGGTGACGCGCGCCTCAGAGATCAAGCCGTTGCTCTTGGCAGACAATGCTGAATATACGCTTGGGCTTGCTCGTGAGGCGTCAAAGGCCAAGCGGGTTGTTGGCTGCCACCGCGCGTATCTTGAGTTATTGCAGCGGTGCGCCATTGTAACGGAAGATCCGGCCGTACAGGCAGTACAGCAATTCCTCGTGCAGGACCCTGTCAGCCAGCTTGACCTTGATGAGAGTTACGATCGCGGCGCGAGCGTCACTTTCCGTGTTGGCGACATCTTCCCGGTGGACCTGCCAGGCGTCCGGCAATTCTGGGCCGACGAGAACGATCCTGCCTTGAAGTCCGCACCCCATATGCAATGCATCGTGTGCGGCAATGTCCGTCCGGTGCTTGATCGGTTACAGGGGAAGATTAAGGGAATTCCGGGCGGACAGACGTCCGGCACCTCGATCATTTCAGCCAACAGTGGCGCTTTTGAAAGTTATGGTCTCGAGGCATCCCTCGTCGCGCCTACCTGCGCCAGTTGTGGCGAGAAGTTCACCAGGGCACTGAATGCCCTGCTTGCCGACCGGTCGCATCGACTCACCCTGGGTGATGCGGCATTCGTGTTCTGGACTCGTGAGCAGGTCGGGTTCGACTTTCTCAACTATATGCTGGCTCCCGACTCCGAGCAGGTTCGGGCGATGCTGGGGTCAATTCGCTCCGGCAAAACGCAGCCGGATGTCGAGTCTACGGCCTTCTACGCTACCGTGTTATCCGGTAGTGGCGCCCGGGTGGTCGTACGCGACTGGATCGACACGACTGTTGGGGTAGCTCAGGGCCATCTTGGGGATTGGTTCGGAGCGCAAGAGATCCTGACCCCATACGGCGAACGCTCCCGCCCTTTGGGCCTGTTACAGCTTGCGGGCGCCACGGTGCGCGACCTGAAAGATCTTACCCCCGAGGTACCGCGCGCACTGGTGCGGACGGCGCTCACCGGTGTGCCGCTACCGCTCGGCTTGCTCTTCCAGGCAGTGCGCCGAAACCGGGCAGAGGGCACTGTGACGCATGGGCGGGCCATGCTCATCAAAATGGTGCTGGTGTACAGCGGCAGAATCACGAGAGGAGAGGACATGGTTGGACTTGACGAGACGAACATCGATCCCGCCTACCGCTGCGGACGCTTGCTGGCCGTGCTGGAGGAGATACAGCGGCGCGCGGTCCCGGGAATAAAGGCCACGGTTGTCGACCGTTATTTTGGCACCGCGTCTTCGGCACCGGCATCTGTCTTTGGGCGGCTCATGCGCGGCGCCCAGCCGCACCTGTCCAAACTGGAGCGCGACCGGCATGGAGCTTATGTCGGCCTGCAAGCACAACTGGAAGATGTGCTCTCGGGCCTCAAAGCCTTCCCCCGTACGTTGACGCTCACTGAGCAAGGGCTCTTTTCCCTTGGGTATTACCACCAGCGTGCACACAACCGGGCAAGAGCGCGCGAGGGGGCCGACCGCCGTGCCCTCGCCGCCTTGAACGATGCAAGTGTCGACCAAGCCGCCGACGATGCTCTGGACCTGAGCGAAGTAGTAGAGGAGAAGTGAGATGACCAGCAACGCGCACTCTGACGTCAACCGCCGGCACGATTTCGTACTCCTGTTCGACGTCACAGACGGCAATCCGAACGGGGACCCAGACGCTGGCAACTTACCACGCGTCGATCCCGAGACCATGCAGGGCTTGGTGACCGATGTCGCCATCAAGCGGAAAGTCCGCGACTGGGTCGATGCCGCACGCGGCGACGAAGGCCGCTACAAGATATACGTGCAAAGTGGAGATGCGCTCAACACCGTCCACAAGCGCGCCTACGAGGCAAACGGGCTCACCTCGACTGGCGCGAAGCAGAATCGGAGTGACGTTGAGACTGCACGAAAGTGGATGTGCGAAAACTTCTACGACATCCGAATGTTCGGCGCTGTCATGACGACCGGCGTTAACTGCGGGCAAGTTCGGGGCCCGATGCAACTCACTTTTGCTCGCTCTATCGACGCCATTGTGCCGTTAGATCTTTCTATCACAAGGGTGGCCGTCACGAAGGAGGAAGACACCAAGGTGGTAGTGAGTGAGGACGGCTCGGCAGGTACCGGCGGAAAGCAAACGGAGATGGGGCGTAAGACGCTCGTGCCGTATGGCCTGTACCGTGCCTCCGGCTTCTTCAACCCACATTACGCCAAGCAAACCGGGGTAATGGACGAGGACCTGGCGTTGTTCTGGCAGGCACTGCAGCAGATGTGGGATCTCGATCGCTCGGCTTCCCGCGGTATGATGGCATGTCGTGGCCTGTACGTCTTCTCCCACGAGAGTTCTCTGGGTAATGCGCCAGCGCACCGCCTGTTTGATCGAATCGTGCTCAATGCGAAAGTTGCATTGCCGAGGCAATTCCGCGATTACAACGTCGAGGTCAACTTCGATAACCTGCCTGCCGGCGTCACCCTGTCATGCCTTGAGGGCTGAAAATGGACACACCGGATGACGGGGTGCTCGAGGAAGCTGATGACGTAGCTATTTCGGCGCTTGAGCACTACAGCTACTGTCCGCGGCAATGCGCGCTTATCCACGTCGAGCAGACATTCGACGAGAACCTATTCACGATCAAGGGCCATCTGGCTCACGAGCGAGTTCACTCCGGTGAGGAGGGGCCGAGTCGGGGTATTCGGGTGGTACGAGGCGCTCCACTCTGGTCGCACCAACTCGGCTTGCAGGGCAAAGCCGATGTGATTGAGTTCCACGGAGAGCGGCCATATCCGGTTGAGTACAAGGTTGGCCATCGACATGGCACGCATGCAGACGTTCAACTTTGCGCCCAGGCGCTCTGCCTGGAAGAGATGCTCGGTGTGGCTGTGCCGGAGGGCGCGATCTTCTACCATGCCACCCGTCAGCGACATGAGGTGGTCTTTGATCACGTTTTGCGTCGCCGCACGCTCGATGCCGTGACTGCTGTGCGGCAGATACTGCACGACCAGCACCTTCCCGAAGCGCCGAATGACGCCCGCTGTCCGAACTGCTCTTTGATTACCGCTTGTTTACCTAGTGTGGTGGGCGAGCGGGCGCGACTGCGCGGCCTACAAGGCGCGCTTTTTCAGCCATTGGCCGTGGGGAGTGATCATGCATGAACTGCTGAACGTGCTCTACGTCCTCACGCAAGGCGCGGTATTGCATCTTGATCACGACACCGTGCGTATCGAATTGGAGCGCGAAACGAAGCTTCGTGTGCCACTGTTACGCTTGAGCGGCCTCGTGCTTTTAGGCCAGGTAAGCATCACGTCGTTTCTGATTCAGCGTTGTGCCGAGGACGGCCGGAGTCTGGTTTGGCTTGACCGGCAGGGCCGCTTCAAGGCGCGGGTGGAGGGGCAAGTCCGCGGCAACGTGCTGCTGCGGCGCGCTCAGCACCTGGCTTTATCTGACAAGGAGCGCACTTGCGACATCGCCCGCCAGATCGTCGCTGCCAAGATTCAGAACGATCGTCAGGTGCTCTTACGCGCGGCCCGTGAGTCCAGCGGCGCTCCAGAGAGCGAGTACCTGGCCGAAGCGGCGGTCCGCCAAGCAGATGCTCTTGCAAGGTTGCACGACACGGAAGATCTGAACGTGGTTCGTGGGATAGAGGGTGAAGCGGCGCGAATCTATTTTGGCGTTTTCAGCCACATGATCCGAGCGGATCAAGCGACGTTTCCCTTCGACGGTCGATCACGGCGTCCGCCGAGGGATCGCACGAACGCTGTGCTGTCGTTTCTTTATGCGCTCGTCCGCGCCGAATGCACAGCGGCGCTGGAAGGCGTCGGTCTCGATCCCCAGGTAGGATATCTACACGCTCTTCGACCGGGACGTCCTGCTCTAGCCCTCGACCTGATGGAGGAGTTTCGCCCGGTTCTCGCGGATCGGCTGGCGCTGTCGCTGATCAATCGGCGCCAGCTACAGGCAGAGCATTTCGATCAGACGCCGGGAGGCGCCACCCTGCTCAGCGAGGATGGAAGGCGAGCGGTGCTGCTTGCCTATCAGCGCCGCAAGGTGGAAGTGCTGCAGCACAGGGTGCTCAAGCAAAAGCTCCCAATCGGTCTGATTCCTCACGTGCAGGCAAGGTTGCTGGCGAGGCATCTTCGCGGCGACCTACCGGATTACCCGCCGTTCTTGTACCGGTGAAGGCCACGCGTTTGCGAATAGGCCGCTGTGCGGCGGACTACGGGGGAACCTATCGTGGAGGTCCTTGTTGCTTACGACGTTTCGACGGAAGACGCTGCCGGGCGGCGGCGATTGCGTCGGGTCGCCAAGGTCTGTCAAGCTTTCGGACAGCGTGTGCAAAAGTCCGTGTTTGAGTGTACCGTGAACGCCATGCAAATGGAGCAACTAAAGCACGCTTTGACAAAGGAGATTGCACCCAGCCACGATAGCCTACGCATCTACCGCCTGCAGGAGCCGCGCGACAAGTACCTGCAAGTAATGGGCAAGGTGCCGCTCTTCGATCTGCACGATCCCCTGATCGTGTGATCGCGCGGACCCCAATGATGTCTCCACCGCCAAGGGGTCCGCGCAGCATGCGTATGCTTAGGCGGTGTTTCAGCCCGCTTGTCGGACATCTTCCAGCGGTTGCAAGTGCTGGAACTACGGTTAGCGTAGGAGTGAACGGAGGAGTCAGCCATGAAGTAAGCGGAGAGCGGTCGTAAACAGCGGCAAAATGGGAATTTGTTACCGTTGCACCGGCCCGAGAGGGTCGGTGAGGATTGAAACCTCTTGGTATCGCTGCACAGTACGCAACGGATGCGGTTGCACCGGCCCGAGAGGGTCGGTGAGGATTGAAACCACGCGCCCTCGACGCCGGCGGCGGCAAGCACGTCGTTGCACCGGCCCGAGAGGGTCGGTGAGGATTGAAACCACGCGCCCTCGACGCCGGCGGCGGCAAGCACGTCGTTGCACCGGCCCGAGAGGGTCGGTGAGGATTGAAACCTCTTGCCCCGGCGGAAACGGCGTCGGGACCTAGTGTTGCACCGGCCCGAGAGGGTCGGTGAGGATTGAAACTGTACCGGCATCCTTGCGCCGTGCCGGGCATCGCTTGTTGCACCGGCCCGAGAGGGTCGGTGAGGATTGAAACACTCTGGTAGGGCCATTGCACGTTGGCAATGCTGGGTTGCACCGGCCCGAGAGGGTCGGTGAGGATTGAAACGTGACCGAGTTCGGCATTGCCGGCCAGCAGGCGAGTTGCACCGGCCCGAGAGGGTCGGTGAGGATTGAAACACCACGCGGCAGCCCAACGCCGCCGCTCTCCTCGCGTTGCACCGGCCCGAGAGGGTCGGTGAGGATTGAAACGAACCGGCAGGTTGCAGGTTCTAGTGAGTAAAGCTAGGTTGCACCGGCCCGAGAGGGTCGGTGAGGATTGAAACGTGTACGACATCGCCGACCTCTACAAAGTTGTCGTCACCATTCCCATCGCCTTTGGGGAGGTCGCTGCCGGGGAAGGCGACATCGCGGGCCGGGTACGACGGGCCTGCCGCGACGCCTTCAAAGAGCAGCGGATTCTCGAGCGCATTATCCCAGACATTGATCGTGTCCTGGGCGAGGACGAACCCGACGAGGCGGTAACTGCTACCGAGTTCGACGCGCACGATGCGTTACCCAGCGGTCTCTGGGAACCCGACGGTGTCGCGGTGGAAGGTGGCGTCAACTATGCCGACATGGTGGAAGGGCAGGTGTGACGATGGTGGTCATCATCCTTGAAAAGGTACCGGTCCGCCTTCGCGGTGAATTGACTCGCTGGCTGTTGGAACTTAAGGCCGGCGTCTTCGTCGGCAAGGTCTCGGCGATGGTCCGTGATAAGTTGTGGCAACGCGTCTGTGAGGGGGACGAAGGGCGGAGGTGCGCTCATGGCTCACAGCATGGATACCGAGCAGGGCTTTGCATTTCGCTTCTGGGGTACCACCAGCCGCCATATCGTAGACTTTGACGGTCTCCTGCTCGTCCAGCACCCACGGGACTAGAACTGCATCCCCTCCCTTTAATTCTGCTATGCTTGTCGGCGAGGACGGGTTTTCGGGCGAGATTTCAGTATCGTCCCCACGCACGTGGGGGTGAACCGAGTTGTGCGAGTCGCTACGTGGCCACTCCTTCATCGTCCCCACGCACGTGGGGGTGAACCGATACTACGGAAAAGGCATCTTTCCTAAGAGCGATCGTCCCCACGCACGTGGGGGTGAACCGTACTGTGTACGTACACCACGGTAAACTACTAAATCCTCTGGTGTACTCGACGTTGCTAATGCAGTGTCAATAAGACTCGTTAGTTGACGCGTTGACTCTACTTCTGTTACACCTGTAGGAGCTCCAGACATATGACGTAAAAACTTTGCAAGCGGTTGAAAAAACTCAGGTTTTTGATACTCTTTTATTGCTTCTACTTCACCAGGAACAAGTGCTTGTGCCCACTTCTCATACACTTGTTTCGTGTATTGATCGAAAACCTCGTACTTCTCTTTTGCAAAGTCACGCTCAGCTTGGGTAGGTTGAATCGCGCTGCCTCCTCCAGAACCAAACCGTCCGTGGCTATCTCGTGGTTGTCCTGGCGCATAGAATTGCTGAGACTCCTGTACAGTTACCGGTACAAATATAAGATGTGGCACAAAGGTGCCTTTCTCTATTTATATCTCATGTGGAAAAACGATGGTACCACCACTTGCTAGTATAGCATCTAGTTCTTATTCGTTTGGGATAAGAACTGTACCACCTTTTGCCTTTATATCAGCATCTTCTTTTATGAGTTGTGCTCGTAATGCTGCAAGTTCTGGGGTATCGGGTATTGCAGGCTTACTCTTCCTATCAACCTCTAGTAATAATCGAATAACATCATCTGAATGAATCATTATTTACCCTTTGCTACGAAATCATTCCAAGCGGACTGATTATGAATTGTCAAGTTCTTCCCTACATCGTCCCCACGCACGTGGGGGTGAACCAGTATGCCACATGACTACAATGCAAGTACCTACATCGTCCCCACGCACGTGGGGGTGAACCAGAGCGTCTCCCGCAAGTATGACGCCGAGCCAGTATCGTCCCCACGCACGTGGGGGTGAACCTAAAGCTCTTGGAGGAAGCCTCATGTCGTTGAGATCCTCCCCACGCACGTGGGGGTGGACCGCGTCGAATGGCAGCTTCTGGTGGCCAAGCAGGCCGGCCGGATCGTTGGCACGGTTCAGCGCCACCTGGCGGCGAAGCCCAACGCGCGACACCGCGCCGAAGTCGCCAAGTTGCTCGTCCACCCGGACGTACAGCGGCGGGGCATCGGTCGCCGCCTGATGCTGAAGGTGGAACAAGCGGCCCGCCGCGAGCAGCGATCACTGCTCGTGCTCGATACCCGCCTGGGTGATGGGTCAAATGACCTCTGTCACGCTCTTGGCTATTCGGAGTGCGGCCGTATCCCCGGTTATGCCCGTTCGGCCAGCGGCCGCCTGGATACCACCGTCCTTTTCTACAAGAGTCTGGACAGCGTGGCAAGGATATCCTCTTGCTGACCAATGCACTCAGCAAGAGGATACGCCGTATGCTCACTCACATGGTTGGGCCTTGGCGGTTATCGAGCCGTCACTTCCTGATCCCGTGGCACCCGGAGCAGTCCCGGATTAGTGCGGGCGTTGCTCCGAATAGTAGCGCGCCGCCCGCCGCCCGGTGGGGCCAGGTCATAGCCCTTCCGATGCGCCCCCCGTTCGCGAAGGTGCTGAAGCATCTCCTGGGTCTCTTCTAGGTGCTCCCGGTCAATCTGCGCGTTGCGGGCCAGTATTTCGTCTAAATCAAGCGGTTCGGGCATGGCACTACCTCCTTAACCTACATGTATGGTCCGAATTGACCTACAGTATGCAGCATGCCGGCATGTTGCAGCTTCACCATATAGTCGGAGAGTAAAGCGTCGTACTCCTTGACCTTCTCGTGACGAATGACATTGCCTTTCAGTTCCAGATCATCAATCAGTAGGTTTAGGTCATTCTGCAAGACGGCCATCGAGATACCGTAACCGTGGCTGTGCCACCGTTCAGTATCGTTGAGTGTTCGCGCGATGTCTTCCGCTCTCTCCTGTCGCATCTTAGCGGTAACTTTCCGCTTGCGCGTCTGCGTTGTCACCCAGTTCTTGAATTTATACTTAACCAGCCATTCTTTGAGGAGGGCGACTGAGAGTTCACGTGCCTATTCATAGGCGTAGAGTTCAGCTTGATCGAAGCCCTGAATCATCAATAGAACCTCCGGCTCCGTCAATTCTCCTGTCTTCGCCTTAGCAAGCAGACGTTCCCATTGTACCAGATAGCCGAGAGCAGGCACTGGCCGGCCCCTGGCGCTTTGAACCTGGGGGTCGATGGGACCGAGTCGAGAATAGTAGTCCATATAGATATCGTCCCCGGACATGGCCAGGACCGTGCCGGCCGAGAACGCGTGGTTTGGGATGATGAATCCAACATGGCCGTAATGGTGCCGAATCGTATCCACGATCCTGTGAACGGGTTCGAGGTAGCCACCGTCGGTCGTGAGTAGCACAACCAGGCGATCTCGCTGCTGATTCCGCACGCGTAGAGCTTCGATCATGACCCGGATGAGATCATCAATACCGTAAAGGAGGGTACCTACGATGCACAGAGCGTCAGCATCAAACGCCTTTTCTATCGCCAAGATTCGCTCGTCGAGTTGCTGTTCAACGAACCCATCGGCGCTCGTCGGCACCAGATTGGCCATTCGCTACCTGCCTTACTGCGCCACCGGGCCTCAGCTGCCTAATGGGTGATCTCGCTACGCCGCTCTGCACTCAGTCTCGTGGCACGGGCAGGCCCGCCCTTCTGGCCCCCAATCGACCGAGTGTCGCCGCGTGGGGATTCTTCTCCGGCTTGCTAGACTTCGGTATATCGCCAATTGCATCACCCACGACACGCGACCCCGGGGTATTGATGTCGTAGGACCGCTCTTGGTTGTTTGACCGTTCAGGCACCCTGATACTATGCATGATATAGCAACTCTTGTCAAGTACCCCGTCCATTGCGTGCCGGACGTGCGGCTCCTGATAGCCGAGCAGGCTAGCCGGATTGTTGGTACGGTCCAACTCCACCTGGCGGCGCGGTCCAACGCCCGGCACCGCGCCGAAGTCGCCAAGTTGCTCGTCCACCCGGACGTACAGCGGCGGAGCATCGGTCGCCGCCTGATGCTGGCGGTGGAACAAGCGGCCCGCCTCGAGCAGCGATCGCTGCTGGCGCTCGACATGCGCCTGGGTGATGGGGCAAATGCCTTCTATTGCGCTCCTGGCATTGCGGGGCAAACCCCGATCCCGTGGGCGCGTGATGTGACACTTTATCCCTTCACGGTTCCAGGCGGATGGGTGACCGGTACAGGTTCAGTCGGCCAACGGTGAGTAGTGCCGTGCATGAGTCGCGCAACAATGTGCACCGGCCCGAGAGGGTCGGTGAGGATTGAAACCATGTGGTGGCCCTTGTATGGCGATACGCTTACTGCTCGCTCCGCACGCCGGCTCCGCCGGCTCCGCCGGCCCAGGCGCCCAGTGCCATGTAGCCCCCGTCGACGCAGACGTATTCGCCTGTCATAAAGGAAGCCGTATCACCGGTGAGGAAGAGGACGACGTTGGCGATGTCCTCACCCGTGCCGATGCGACCGAGCGGGTGGCTCCGGCCATAGCGGGCGAGCGCCGCATCCATCCCCTCCGGTTCCCGCGCCGCGCTGCGGCGGACCATCTCCGTATCGGGGTAGGTATCCTCGAAGGTGACCCCATCACGAGGCCCGGCGCTCCTGATTGCGGAGCCATTCGAGCGCAATCATCCGCAATAGTGTGGATTTTCGGATTCCGCGCTGTTGCGCATAGGTGGCGAGCTGCCGGTCTGCAGCCTTATCAAAACGTACCTGGGTGATTTCAGAAAGCGGCGCGGTCACCTCCGCCGCGATCTGCGCCTTGCCTGGCTCCAGG
This sequence comes from Chloroflexota bacterium, assembly GCA_036734945.1. Taxonomy (GTDB): domain Bacteria; phylum Chloroflexota; class UBA4733; order UBA4733; family UBA4733; genus UBA4733. The sequence continues at coordinate 20,855 of DAIMXP010000055.1, read as the reverse complement.
GCTGAGAGGTAGTCCGTAAAGGTGTGAGTATCCCAGAATTCGGCCAGATCTTCCCGGCTCCGGAAGGTGGGGAGATGGCGCGGCGCCATGGTTGTATCGTCATGTTCGCTCATGCTCTTCTCTCCTCTGGGTGATCTTGGTAATATCGGCGTTCTGTCCGGTGTGCCGGGCGCCCGCTGACCGCGTAATAGATGCCTTCCCCTTCCGGGTCAAGCACAATCACCAGCATGCGCCCGCGTGCCGTTGGCCCCATGAAAATCGGGCGGCGCGGGTTAGTCTTGCTCGTGAGCATGAGATAGGGGCCAGCCAAGACTTGCCGTACTTCCTCTTCGCTTACCGCGTGATGTTCGCGTGCGAGGTGGGCGCGGTTCCAGTCGTCCCAGCGTAGGCCCCGTATCTCCAGCTCGTTCACGGGATGAGTGTATCCGTTTGTACTGTATTGTCAAGAAATCGTCCGCCTAACATGTGTAGCAGTCGGCGACGCGTGTGGGCGCGCGCTGGCGCCGTCTCCGAGGGGAGCGGCGGCGCGTTGCGCAACCAACTCCCGGTTGCCTCGTCGCGGCTACTGTACACGCCGGCGAGTGGAAAGCTTCCTGGCTACGAGGTCCGCAAATTGCGGAAGAGCTCGGCCACAGACAGGGTAATGGCTGGGGCAAAGGGACAAGCCAGGGAATCCCTCTCACCGAGCAGCACCGGCGCGCCATACTGGCTGCCGTTGTGCTGGTACTGAGTAACCGTCCGGAGTCCCGGATCAACGATCCAGTAGTGGGGTACCGCGTAACGCTGATACAAATCCCACTTCGTGCCGTCGGCTATATCATCTCGCCAGTTGCTCGGGGAGAGGACGGCGATCACCAGATCCGGCACCCCCTCCACAGCACTGGCACGTATGATGTGTTCGCGGTCCCGGCGCACGAAGAAGACGTCCGGTTCCGGCGCGTTCTCCCGTCGCATGCCGGCATCGAGAATAACCGCCACCGGCGCCGTCAGCACGATGCCATAGCCGGCATGCTGCGCCTGTCCGAGCCAGAGGGACAGAGACATAACCAGCAGGGCGTGGTTGGCGGTTGGCGGCGGCATCTCGACCAGGTCTCCATTCAGCAGCTCGTAGCGCTTGCCGTCGTCAGGCAGCGTGAGCCAGCCCTCGAAGGTGTAGCGCTGCTTGGTCAGAGCCATTGCCGCTGCCTCCTCATTACCCGGTCAGGAACGGACCGGGTCCACTGTAGCACGAGCATCCGCCGGTTCGGCGCTCTTGCGCCAACACGCCCCAGGTCCCGCGCCTGCTATTCGCTCGGCGTACCCGGCGCGCCGATGCACTCCCGTGCCAGCCGCAGCCGCTCCCCCTGACTCAGGCCCCGGCTTGCCCTGACCAGCCCGGTGAGCGCCTGGGCGGTCACGATCGGCAACGCCCGGCTGCGCGGAACGTTAATGTATTGCTCGCCATCCAGCAGGAGGATCTCTATGACGCCATCGACGTAGCGCCAGACCTCGGGCACGCCTATTTGGGCGTAGATGGGCAGCTTCCCCAGGGATGGATGGCTGATGTCGATCTCGATCACCAGGTCAGGCGGGGGGGCGACGTGTAGATCGAACCGATCCTTGCCGCGGACTCGGGAGCCGTTTTGGATGTAGAAGCAGGCATCCGCTTCAAATCCCTGCTGGAGGTCGTCGCGGCTGAAGGTTGTGGAACCGAAACTGTAGATCTTCGTGCCCGTCGCTTCCTCCACAGCCACCAGCACGAATTCGAAGAATCGGCCATACTCCTCATGTTCCGGCAACGGGGTCATGATCTCCAACGTCCCCCTATCATAGGTCAGGCGAGGCGCGCTGCTGTTCTCGAAGTCCTGGAGCAACCGCTGGTAGGTCTCCCAACTCACGTGATGCAGAATCAGCCGATGTTCGGGTGGACTTTGCGTCGTCACCATGGCGCGTACTCCGTTTCGCTGTTCCCTGATATTCCCAATCGCCATTGGTGATGGACAATGCGCCGTAGGCGATGGGTCTCCGTAACGAACCTTTGGGCAGGCCCCATCCTCGTGGGCATATGCAACGACACCTGATCTTGTCAGGGTTCCAGGCAGATGGGTGGCCCGTACAGGTTCAGCCGGTTAATGGTGGGGAGTGCCGTGCGCAAGTCGCGCAGCAACGCTTGGTAACGTTCCTGCTGCCCAGGCGTCATTCGATCAGCGTGGTACTGCTCATCCAACTCAGTCAGATAGTCCGCCATCGAATGTGCCCATTCCAGGCTGAGCGACACGCGAGCACTTTCACCGAGTTGCTCCCATTCGTCGGCGAGGTTGGGCAACCCCCGAACATCGCTCTCAACGAGCGCCAGGCCGCTCGTTACGCGCTCTGCTACTGCGGTCGTCGAAGCCATTGCATCTGCCCCCGATTCGGATCAAAAAGCGCCCGCAACCCATCCCTAAGCTGGTGCGCCATCATCCAAGGTCCAAGGCCTAATCGGTACTCTACCAGCACCCATTGCGGGGCCTAAAAATGACCGAACGTTGATTGTCAACGAAACTCATAGCATGGGCGCCGCTGGTTGCCTCGGGAAGCCAAACTCGTCAACCGTCTGCAACACCACAAGCATATCCCCCGGCTCCAGCGCCAGGTCCGCCGCCGGCAGCGTCAGGCTGGCGGCGCCACGGTGGAGCAGCAGCGCTCGTTGGCCCGGCTGCAGGAGTTGCCCCACGCTGGCGAGGGGTGTTTCAGCATCGACGGTCAGCGTCCAGACCACGTAGGGCTGGCCGGCCAGCACGATGCTATCCAGCGCCTGAACGCCGAAGGCGGCGTGCGCGGCGATGGCGGGCGCGGCCAGGGCCGGCGCCGACAGCGTGGCCGGCATGCCCAGGGAGGTGCGCACCCGCGCCGCCAGGCCGAAATCGAACAGGCGCAGGATCACGTGCTGCCCTGGGTTCGCCTGGCGCACCGCCAGGGCGATCCCCAGGTTGGTGAGGTCGTCGCTCGTCACGACCACGACCGAACTGGCTGACCCGACCCGCGCCTCCTCCAGTGTCGCTGCCAGCGCAGCATTGCCGGCAAGCACCGGCACGCCCATGGCGCGTACTCGCTGCGCCAGCACGCTCTCCGCCTGCTGGTCGATCACCGCCACCGGGGCGCCCAGGAGGCGCAGCACCGTCACTACATGGAAGCCAACCGTGCCCAGACCACAGACGATGACGTGCCCGTGCGGCGGCAAGGGTCGGGCCGCCAGCAGCCGCTCCAGCCGGTGGCCGATGACGTGCTCCGTCAGCAGCGCGTAGAGGACCGCCGTCATGAGGGCGCCCAGCAGCATCAGGGCCGAGGCGTAGAGCTTGACGAACGTCGCCTGCTTGAACAGGGTGGTGTCGCCCGACCCTACCGTCGTCAGCGTGGTCGTGACAAAGTAGAGGGCGTCGGCCAGGGGTAGGTTGAGTAGTCGCGCGAAGAGCAAGGCGTTGCCAACGAGCAGCAGCAAGGCAGTCCCGGCAACCGCCCAGAGCGCCGGTCGCACGCCCCGCAGGGCCGCGGCGATGCGCCGCCACGCCCCCGGCTGCCAATGCGGCCAGGGTCGCGCCACCCCGAGCGCCTGGAGCACGGCGTCCCAGGGTCCGGCAAATGTCACGTGGACGGCATCCCGTGGCAGCGCCGACGGCAGCGCGGTCGCCTGCGTCGGCGTGCGCACTTCCAGCAGCAGAAGCGGCTCCCCGGCTTTGATCTGGATGGGATGCTCCCGGGGATCGACCTCGGCCACCGCCCAGTGCTGGCCGTCCACGATCAGCGCCCGCGTGATGGCCGGACTGCCCAGCGCGAAGGCAAAGGCCGGCGCCGCCAGTTCCGGTACCGTCAGGCCAATGGCGTTGGGCAGAGTCGCATCGAGTTGCCGCGCTAACTGGGCATCGGCCAGGCGGAAGACGATGCGCAGCCCTGGTTGCAAGCGGAGGACATCGAAGAGCAGGTGTACATTGGCGGCGTCATCGCTGGTGGCGATTACCAACGCCCGCGCACCGGCAATGCCCGCCTCGCGCAGCGTCTGGTGGTTGCGCATGTCCCGCTGCAACACCGTAGCGCCGCTGCGCTCCGCTTCCTCGCGCAACGTCGGGTCAGGGTCCCTGTCGATGACGACCACGTCCGTGCCGAGCTGGCGCAGCACACTGACGGCGGCGGCCCCGACCTGGCCCAGGCCACAGACGATGACGTGACCCTCCACGCCCGCCTCGCTTCCGCCCCTGCCGGCGCCAACGCCACGCACGATTGCCGCAGTCCATCAGGATACGCCATCCCTATTGCCCCCCGCGCTCAGTACACCATCGGTCATGCTGAGTTGCCCGCCCGAAAGCGATGGGGCATACTGTTGGTGTGGTAGGTGCCAGGCAACCAGCCAGCGCGTCGTCAGGTGGGCGTCACTCCAGAGCGGGCAGAGAAGGAACTGCGTGAAGCACCTTGTCCGCCTCCTCGGACTGCTGATCAGCATTGTCTGCATCTGGTTGATTGCCCGTGTCTTTCAGCCGGCGGCCCTGCTGGCCGACCTGCATCAGGCCCAACCCATCTGGTTGCTGCCGGCGGCCCTCACCCTGGCCGGCTTTCTGACCCTGAACGCCTGGCGCTGGCGCACGCTGCTGCGGCCAGCGGCAACGTTGCCGCTCTTCCGGCTGCTGCGCTGGCAACTGATCGGCTACCTCGGCAACACGATCTTCCCCTTTCGCGCCGGCGAGGTGGCGCGCGTGGTGCTGGTCGCCCGCAACTCGTCGGTGCGACCGGCGCCGATCGTGGCGACCATCGTCGTCGAGAAGATCTGCGACGGCAGTGCCCTGGTCGGCCTGTCGCTGCTTGCCCTGTTCCTGTTGCCGGTACCCGCCTGGGTGACGGTGGTCGCGGTGATCGGCGCGGCAGCCTTCGCCTGCGGCATCATCGTGCTGTTGCTGCTCTCCATGCCGGCCTGCAAGGCTCTGTTGACGCGCCGCAGCTTCCCCGGTCTGGCCGGCAGGTTGCAAGGGTTGCTGCTTTCAGCGCTGACGATGGTGCCGGGGCCGCGTCGCCTGGCGCTGCTGCTGGGGCAATCGCTGCTGCTCTGGCTGGTGGACGTGCTCAACACCGCCTGTGTGCTGAAGGTGTTCGCCCTGCCGGTGGGGCTGCCCGGCGCGCTACTCTTGACGGCCGGCCTGAACCTGGCCCAGATCGTGCCGGCGGGTCCGGCGGCCATCGGCACCTACGAGGCCACGATCCTTGCCCTGCTCGGCAGTATGGGCATCGCCGCTGCGCCGGCCCAGCTGGCAGCACTCGGCCTGCGCGCCGCCCAGTATGCGCCGCCGGCGCTGCTGGGGCTGGTCGCCATTTGGTGGGAAGGGTTATCCTTGCAGGAGTTGCGCCGCCCGGCGCCGCTCGACCGTCAGGCCGACTCCGACCTGCGCGGCGGCGCCGCTTCCGCCTGGCGCTCGTGAGCCGGGGCGGCAGGCGCAGCACACGGTTGGCGCAGCAGCACAGAAGGTGACAGAAGTGGGAGCGATGCCGAAGGCACAGGAGTTGGATCAGCCGGTGGCGCCGCGCACCAAACACGTGGTGGTCGCCATGCCGGCCTATCGCGCCGCTCGCACGCTGGAGAAGACGGTGAACGCCCTACCGGTCGACGCCGCCGACGCCCTCTTGCTCGTCGACGACGCCAGCCCGGATGATACGGTGGCCGTGGCGCACCGCCTGGGGCTCCAGGTGCGGGTCCACCCCAAAAACCTCGGCTACGGTGGCAACCAGAAGACCTGTTACGACGAAGCGCTGCGCCTGGGGGCCGACATCGTGGTGCTGCTGCACCCCGATTTTCAGTACGACCCGCGCGCCGTGCCGGCCCTCGTGGCGCCGATTCTGGCCGGTCGGGCCGACTTCACTTTCGGTTCGCGCTTCGCCGGCGGCAGCGATCCGCGCCTGGGCGGCATGCCCCTCTACCGCTACGTCGGCAACAAACTGACGACGATGCTGATGAACCTGCTGCTGGACACGACCTTCACGGAAACGCACAGCGGCTTCAAAGCCTACAGCCGGCGCTTCCTGGAGGCGGCGCCCTACCGCGGCTACTCCGACGACTTCGTCTTCGATACCCAGATCCTGCTGGAGGCGGTAGCGGGCGACTTCGTCATCGAAGAGGTGCCGATCCCCACCCGCTACACCGAGGAGAGTTCCTCCATCGGCATCAAGCGCTCACTCCGCTACATCCAGCAGAGCCTGCTGCTGGCCTGGCGCACCCGCCGCCAGCGGCGACGACCTCGCCCGCAACCCCGCCAGACCGTGTAGAATACCTCCAGCTCTTGCACGGTGGCAGGAGGGAAGGAGAACACGTGGCCGGAACCGATAAGCCAAATGCCCAGGGACGGGTGGCGCCTGGAGACCTGACCCAACGCGTCGGGGTGGAAGCGATCACTGCCCGCGGCGTCGACGTCGATCAGTTGCTGGAGAAGCTGGTGGACGCCGCCGGGGCGGAATTTATGACCTACTACTACTACACGATCCTGCGCATGTACCTGGCCGGCGAAGAGGATTACAAGGAGATCTGCGAGGATGCCCGCCTCGAGGATCGGGCCCACTTCGAGCTGATCACGCCGCGTATCTACGAACTGGGCGGCACCATCCCCTACGACGTGCGCACCTTCGCCGACCGCGCCGGGTGCCCCGACGCCTTCCTGCCCGGCAGCAACAACGGCCAGCATGTGGGCCAGAACCCGCGCGACATCGTCACCACCGCCACGGCGGCGCAGATCCTGGAAGTGCTGCTGGAAGCCGAACGCTGCGCCATCCGCACCTGGAGCGAAGTGTGCGACCTGACCTTCGGCAAGGATCCCCGCACCTATGACATGGCCGCCCGCATCCTCAACGAGGAAGTCGAGCACGAGGCCTGGTTCATCGAGCTGCTGAGCAAGGAGCGCGACGGCGTCGTCCGCCCCTCCGGCCACTTCCGCCGCGGCGCCCCCGGCGAGGCGCCCTACAGCAAGAACCACGGGTTCTATAACCCGTAGCGGGTACGGGCAGGGCCGACGCGCCGGACGATGGCTTTGGCTGAAGCGATTGACCGGCGCATCGGCCCTACCGGGAGTGCTCGGTCCAATAGCACAGATGTCACAATGCGGTATAGGGAGCGAGTTGGCTGATATGGCGACGACTGCACCGATGGCGCGTGTTGCGCATGCTCGGATCGTCTATGCCCCCCACATCCTCGGTGGCGAGCCGACCGTTCGAGGTACGCGTGTCCCGGTGCGAGCGGTGGTTCTGATGCACAGGCTCTCCCCTGAAATGGCACGTCTGAGGCAAGCATTTCCCATGCTCACAGGTGACGACATTACTGCTGCTCTTTGCTTCTATGACGCCCATCAAGCGGAGATTGAGCGATATATCGCCGAAAACGTCCCTGGCGACCAGGGCTGATGCCGCGGCCGGCGGTCTATCTCGATGAGTGCGTTGACCATGCGTTGGTTCCTGCGCTGCGCCATCGTGGCTTCATAGTCACCAGCAGGGCGAGCCTCCGCTGGCGGTTTCCGCCGCGGATCCTTACAATCAGGATTCGCGGGCCGTCAGTGCGCTCCGTCTGAGTGAAGCCGCCGGAGCGGTCCGGGCGAGCGGAAGGGACCTGAAGAATGGACTTGACCGGTCAGGTGGCGCTGGTCACCGGTGGGGGAGGGGTCTTGGTCGCGCCATGGCGCTGGCATTGGCGGCAGCGGGCGCCGCCGTCGGCGTCTGTGCCCGCTCCGAGGAGCAATTGGCGGAGACCGTTGACGCCATCGGACAGCGCGGCGGAACAGCCCTGGCGGTCTGTGCGGACGTGAGTCAACGGGCGGACGCCGAACGGTCGGTAGCCACTATCGAGCAGCGCCTTGGTCCCCTCACCGTGCTCGTCAACAACGCCGGCATCGGCGGCCCGTTGGGTCCACTCGCTGAGGTCGATCCCGATGCCTGGTGGCGTGTGCAGGAGGTCAACCTGCGTAGCGTACTCTACTGTACACGGGCGGCGCTGCCTGGCATGCTCGCTCGCGGGCGTGGCCGCATTATCAACACGTCCAGCGGCGCCGCAAACGGTCCAATGCCCGACATGTCGGCCTATGTGGTGAGCAAGACGGCGCTCCAGCGCTTCACGGAGTGCCTGGCGTTCGAGACACAAGGTCGCAGCATCGCCGTATTTGCCGTTGTTCCCGGCATCGTCCATACGGCGATGGTGGACTATGCGCTGGCGGGCGACTCGCCGGTCGTCGCCGGCTTCTTCGAGAAAGCATTGGCGGATGGGCGGAATGTTCCCCCCGACCTGGCGGCAAACCTGGTGGTCGCCCTGTCCTCGGGTAAGGCCGATGCGCTCTCCGGCCGCTTCATCAGCGTGGCGCAGAATCTGGACGAGTTGATTGCCCGCGCCGAAGAGATCCGTCAAGGAGGGTTGCTCACCCTGGGTCCCCGGCTGCTCTGACCGGGAGTTCCTCGGCTAAAAGGCGGTATTGGTCACAGGTCGGGCGGCGCGTACGTAGGTGGATGCGCCAGGGCAAGCCGCACGAAGGCGGCGAACTTGCGACGGAAGTCGGCTTCGTCTGCTCGAATCGACTCCCGTTCCAGACGAGGCAGGATTTCCTCGAAGGCTGCACCCAAGTCGGCTACATTGAAGCGACCGGCGGCGAGCAAGGCGAGCACGTCATCAATGTCCTGCGTCGTGCCACGTTCGACCTTGGCGAGCGCCGTCGACACCGGATCGAAGGCGAAGACGTCCAATCCTCCGTAACGGCCAAGGAAGGGGCTCCGCGTCTCCCAACCGCTTGGCAAGGGGATGAAGTCGCCTGGTCCTGCCGGCTCGATGTTCATATCGAGCTCGCGAATCAGCCGGTGCAGCGCGATGCTGAACGGCTCCTGGTCGATCGGCGCGAGCTGGACGGTGTAATCAACGTCCATGGTCTGCAGGCGGAAGCCCGCCTGCACCATCTGTGCTCCACCGACCAGGTACAGACGACCATGGCCGTGGAAGTCGCGTCCTAACCGCCGCAAGAACTCCTCGAGGCGGTCACGAGTGACGGGTGTGCGGGGCATCAGGTTGGTCGCGCTCGCGCCTCGGCGCGCAGGCTCTCGAGGACGTGGTCGGCTGCATCGTGCCACTCGCGCTCGTAGGCGAAAGGGAAGGTCTGGCCTTCGCGCAGCACGTCGGCCAGGGCGCTGAGGCAAGCACGGCCATACTCCTCACGCGGCGATGGCGCCCCCAACTCCTGTGCAAGGTCATCGGCAGCGATGCCCGGCTGGCCAGGCAGGTAGATGTCCAGCACGAAACGCCACCTCATGTGCAGTGCCGCGGCGGCGAGGACACTGCTACGAATACGGAGGCGAGCCCGCTCGTCGCCTACCAACTGACCGGCAGCAGCAAGGGTACTGGTAGCTAGCTCAGGATGGCGGAACAGTAGCGCCACCAGCGCGTTCCGCATGCGACCGTGCGGCGACTGGGCGAGGTCTGTGACGAGCTCCAGGACTGGAACATCGCCCGACGTGTGATAGGGCGAAGGATGACCATCCCAGGCGCTCCCGCCGGTCAGATAGGCGAGGTCATAGACGGCAAGGCGGTCGACCAGGTCATCCCACTCGGGGTCGGCCACCATCGGGGTACCGGCCATGAACCGCCTCCTCCACGCCGACATCACTCTTGGCAGGCTACCGCCGACACCTGTCACGCTCTCGGTGTCTTCATCATACGCCATGGTGGTTTCCCGCTAAGCATGTGGCCATAACTTTGGCATGGGTCGCTCCAGAGGGGATCGGCTGCAAAAGCATGCCTTTGTTCTGGCTACGTGCTTAGACGCCACCGGCCCGGTAGGTCAGGCCGCTGTTTCCTACAATCCGTCGCCGAACGTCTCAACACGCTCCATGCAAGAGGGGACAACGGAACGAACCTGCGGCATCCGATACAACGCCGCCAACTCCCCAATCGCCGCTCGGATGCTCTCGCGCAGTTCTGCCGGTTCCAGCACCTCCACGCCGGCGCCCAGTTGGAGGATGCCGGCGCGGGCCTCTTCCAGGGTGTCGAATTCCAGCGCCAGCGTGCGCCAGCCGTCGGCGTCGGGCGGTCCGGCCAGTTCGACCGTCGCCAGGTCGGTGCGCCCCAGCCGGCGGGGCAGCATGGGAAGACCGGCCGGTGATACGCGGATGAGGAGGGGATAGCGCGGCACGCCGGCCCGGAACTCCGCTACGGAAGCGTTCCAGTAGGCCGCCAGATCGAACGCCGCATCGCGCGGAAAGCGCTCCGCCAATTCTGCTACGTCCCGAATGCGTGCTGCCCGGTAGGTACGCATCTGGTCGTCGGCACGCGCCACCAGGTACCAGACGTTGCCCTTCACCACCAGGCCATACGGCTCGACCACGCGCTCGAAGGCCTGACCCTCGTCACGGGCATAGGTCAAGCGCAGCCGGCGGTCCTGCCAGACGGCGTCCTGGAGCACACGGAGATGCGGCACTGCTTCCGACGAGCGGTACCAGGGCAGCGCGTCAACGTGGAGCCGCTGTCGCGCTCAGTCAGGTGAGCTTCCGCCTGGCGGTGGGGCGCATGCTCGGCCTGCTGGGGCGCACCGGTAGCGGCAAGACGACCATCGCCCGGCTGCTCTTCCGGCTGTACGATCCACAGCAAGGGTCAATCTGCCTGGGCGACGTCGACCTGCGCCGGCTTCAGTTGGCGGCGCTGCGCGGCCGCGTCGGCCTTGTCACCCAGGACGTGCAACTCTTCGCGGCCAGCCTGCGCGACAACCTCACCTTCTTTGATGCGGCGGTGCCGGACGGGCAACTGCAGGAGACGCTGGCAGCGCTGGGGCTGTTGCCCTGGCTGGCCCGGCTGCCGCAGGGACTGGCCACGCCCATCTCCAGCGCCAGCCTCTCGGCCGGGGAGGCGCAGTTGCTAGCGCTGGCGCGCGTCTTCCTCAAGGACCCTGGTCTGGTCATTCTGGACGAAGCCTCCAGCCGGCTCGACCCGCTGACGGAGGCGCTGCTGGATCGGGCGCTGGACCGCCTGCTGGCCGGCCGCACGGCGATCATCATTGCCCATCGCCTGACGACGATCGCGCGAGCTGACGACATCCTTATTCTGGAGGAGGGCCGGATGCAGGAGCAGGGACGGCGCGAGCAACTGCTGGCCGATCCGCATTCCCGCCTGGCGGGGCTGCACCGGCAAGGGTTGGAAGGGATACTGGTATGAGTGACCGGCAGGGGCTAGAGGCTGAGCAGGTGCCGGAGTGAGCACACCGCAGACACGCTTGCCTTCGACCGCCTATTTCGTTCGCCGGCTGCTGGCCTACCATCTTTGGTCCCAAGTGGCCAGCGGCTGCTGCTGGGTCCTCTTCCATCCCTGGCCGCTCTTCCCTGGGCTGCTGGCGAAAGCCTTCTTCGACCTGCTGCAGGGGCGAGCGCCGGCCTATGTCACGCTGCAGCGGCTGGTGGCGCTGGTTGTCGCGCTGGCGCCGCCGCGCGCTGCCTACACGCCGCAGGTACCGACCCTTCTCTCCGGCACGCTGCGCGAGAACCTCCTGCTGGGGCGCGATGCCGACGACCGCGCTTTGCACCGCGCCATCGACTGCGCTGTGCTGGAGGCGGACCTGGCCACCTTCCCCGCCGGACTGGAGACACTGATCGGCGCTCGCGGTGTGCGGCTCTCCGGCGGCCAGATTCAGCGGACCGCCGCCGCCCGCATGTTCGTGCGCGAGTCCGACCTGCTGGTGATGGACGACCTCTCCAGCGCGCTGGACGTGGAAACGGAGCACCTGCTCTGGCAGCGTCTGCTGGCACGACGCGACGCAACAGTGCTGGCCGTCTCCCACCGCCCACTGCTGTTGCGCGCCGCCGATCAGGTGATCGTGCTGGAGGAAGGGCGGCTGGTGGCGATGGGACCGCCGGACGAGGTGCTGTCGTCATTACTCCAAAGGTGATGTCATCCGATCTCGATTGGTCCGCGCTAACACCGCCGACCAATCGGGACGACGCGGACGCACGCCGAACTCGACGATCGCCAGTCGAATTACCTCCTCGATGGCAACGTGGCCTGTGGGCAGGTGCATTCGCGAAGAGAGGCGCGCGCCATCGCGAAGCATGGCACTGCCGATGTGGATATGGGGCCAGGTCACCCAGCTTGTTCCTTCCGGGTGCCACTCGTAGGAGATAATGTCCCGCTCGGAGGAGTCAACCAGCGAATAGTGGTAGGTGACGATCCGGATGGTCCAGGGATCACGGGGACTGGCTACTTTTACGATGCGGTACCGGAGGATGGCGATGAGACCGAGCCGCGCTTCCGCCGAGAGAGGAACGGCAAGACCGCCATTGAGGTCCGCATCATAAGGCAGGTCCGATGGGCGAAAACCATCCACGTTGAACCTGGCTTGCGTGACACAGGAGAACGCTTGCTGAACAATGTCCACCCACGCTCTGACGGCTTCCTGCGGGGTCCTACCGATCACTGGGGCGGAGCATGTAGACGCGTACGATGCCAGGTTGGTCGGGATCCTCAGCGAATTCGCCGGAGTCCCAGGCCCTGATGAACTCCTCGCCGCTCATGTGGAGGTAATGCCGGGCAGCGTTGTCGAAGATGGCCCACCGCTCCTCGGGAGTCACTTCATAGACGGTGACGCCCGGTTCCTCAAGGTCGGCTTCCCGCGCCACAATTGCCATGGGGCTGCTCCCTTTTGCTTACCATTCCGATCCGACGGAATCTACCGGTGCGCAAACCTATGCTACCAGTTGATCGCCTGGCATGCTACGGTGCTCAAGTACCTGAGCAGGCAATATGGGAGACCATGATGGTAACCGACCTGGCACGTGTACGCTTTAGTGTCGACGACTACCACCGCATGGCCGAAACGGGAATTCTGCACGAGGACGATCGAGTTGAGCTAATCGGAGGGGAGATCGTCCAGATGAGCCCGGTCGGCAGCCACCATGCAGCCTGCGTCAAACGCCTGAACCGGCTACTTGGCCGGCGACTGGGTGACGAGGCGGTGTTGGGCGTGCAGGATCCGTTGCGTTTGGGGGATGACACCGAGCCGGAGCCAGATCTGACGGTCCTGCAGCCACGCGAGGACTTCTATGAGCAAGCGACGCCTACGGCGACCGATGTCCTCCTCCTGATCGAAGTCTGCGACAGCTCGCTCGCCTACGACCGCACCGTCAAGCTCCCCCGCTATGCCCACGCCGGGGTGCCGGAGGTCTGGCTGGTCGATCTCGAGAGTCAGGTCATCGAGCGGTATACAGAGCCGACCGAGGCTGGCTTTCTCGATGTGCGGCGCTTCAGCCGCGGCATGACGGTTGCATCCATCGCCGTCCCGCACCTTGTCATTCCGGTGGAGGCCGTTCTGGGCTGAGCCCGCCGGCACATAGTCCCCGTCAGTCCTCCTCCCGCTCGCGGCCCGCCGTATGTACTGAACGCGGTAGGACCAGCATCAGCACGGCGTTGCGGGAACAACCCGATGGGGCAGCTACACCGGTTTGGCAGAGACACGATGCCGTATAGCGGCGGGGCACCAGCCAGCACAGAGATCGAGTGCATTTACGACCAGCAGAGCCCTTTACGGACGGGTCGCCCTGGGCTTTCGTAGAAACACCGCGCTCTCGCGCAGGAACGACTTCTGACGAGTTCGACCGTTTCGCTTTCGCAGCACAACGAGATCCAAAGTCTCGAAACCGATGCAGCGGGCAATCTCAGCCAACATGACATCCGTAGCGATTGGCAAGTAGTAATGCCGGGAGTTCGCAACCACGTACACAAGGACGCCACCACCCCGTAAAACACGCCACTGCTCCTTTAGCGCCACGTACATATCATCGAAGTAGCCTAGGATCATCCCACGGCGCGATTGAGCTGTCTCGGGTGCTAAACAGCGCGAATTAACCAGGTCATTGAGGTGGGTACTCATATTTGCCTGCCGCTGGTCGCTTTGCAGGTGATCCGTCAGCGGGGCGGAAATGCTGGGATGCGAGCGGATCGTTGATCGACACAGGGTGCTTGCCAGTCTGCCAGTCCTTGTACTGACGGTCACACAACTCACCCAGGGCGTCGCGAACGAGGTTGACTATCGTGCGCTGCAGTTTAGGAGGGAGCCCTCCGATGGTGAATACAATTACCCCACTATCAGACTCTCCTTGGTCTGTCGATGGCGCTGTCGCGATAGAGGCCGCCTTTGCAGCAGTAATGCTGAGTTCCCGCCCCCGCTATTGGAAGGGTTCGGGTAGTCAGGCTCGGATACTATATTCTGGTACGCTGCATGCATCGCCCGGAGTTGAGAAGAGGTGCGCATGCCTGCGGCTATCGATATTGGGACGTTGATCGTTCGCTCTCCCGACGTTCGTGGCGGGCGCCCGAGGCTCGATGGAACGGGCGTCACCGTCCAGCGCATCGTCTCCTGGTACAAGTCGGGGCTGTCACCCGAGGAGATTCAGCGGGAGATTCGGCACCTCTCGCTCGCCCAGGTCTATGCAGCCCTCACCTACTACCACGCCAACCACGACGAGATTGAGGCCAGCCTGGCCCGAGACGAAGCCGAAGCCGACCGACTGCAAGCTAAGCATACATCCAGCACCCTGTGAGCACTGCCCAGCGCTGGCGTTCGTTACACTCTCCCTGTCCGGCGACGGGAACGGGCCAGCACGGCCTTTCTCATGTGGCGCCGGAGCGGTACCAAAGAGGGGGAGGAGCAGGCAATGGAAGCACAAGAAGCAGCCGACAAGATTCGGGAGGCGCACGAGGAGAAAGACCACGCCAACGATGTCTTCCGCCGCATGGCGGCCGTCTTGATCGGCGTGCTGGCCATGGTGCTGGCGATTACGGCGCTCAGTACGGAGGGCGCCAACCGGGAGGTGCTCGCTGCCAATATCCAGTCGTCCGATACCTACGCCTTCTATCAGGCGAAGAACATCCGGCAAACCGACACGCAACTGGCGGCCGACCAGTTGGCGGCGCTCCTGCTCACGCAACCCGCACTCACGGACGCGGCACGGACAACCATTCAGAAGCAGATCGCTGCCGACAAGGCAACGGTGGCTCACCTGGAGAGTGATCCGGCTAGCGGCAACGGCAAGAAGGAACTGCTGACGCAGGCGCAGGCGTTCGATGCGCAACGCGCGCACACGGAGAAGCAGTTACCAAACTTCGAGGTGGCGCAGGGGCTGCTCCAGATCGGCATTGTCCTGGGGTCGGTGAGCATCGTCGCTGCCGCGCGCTGGCTGCTCTGGACAGGGGTCGGGCTGGGCGCGGTGGCTCTGCTGCTCCTCGTGAACGGTCACCTGCTCCTGGCCGAACTGCCCATCGGCTAACCGCAACGCCACAGCACGACGGCAACCAGACGTTGTACCTATAGAAAGAGGGGAACTCCATGTTCGTGATTGACGGCCATCTTGATCTGGCGATGAACGCGCTGTTGTGGAATCGCGACCTGCGAGTGCCGGTGGCGGAGATGCGGCGGTTGGAAGCGAATATGCCCGGCAAGGGCCGCGGTCGCTCCACCGTCGCCTTCCCGGAGATGCGCAGCGGCGTCGGCCTCTCCATCGCCACGCTGATCGCCCGCGTGGAGCGAGCCGGCAACCCGCTGTCCGGTTACCGCACGCCGGACATCGCCTACGCCGTGGCCCACGGCCAGCTCGCCTATTACCGCCGGCTGGAGCAGGATGGCGTCTGCCGCGTCATCAGCGACCGGACGGCGCTCGACCGCCACGTCGCCGACTGGCAAAGCGGCACCGGCGGCAGCGCACCGTTGGGCTTCATCATCAGCATGGAGGGCGCTGATCCCATCGTCTCGCCGGAGCAGGTCCCCGAGTGGTACGCCGCCGGCTTGCGCATCGTCGGCCTCACCCACTACGGCGTCAGCACCTACGCCCACGGCACGGGGACGGAAGGCGGCCTGACGCCGCTCGGCAAGCCGCTGTTGCAGGCGATGGAAGCTGCCGGCATGCTGTTGGACGTGACCCACCTGGCCGACCAGAGCATGGCCGAGGCGCTCGACGCCTTCGGCGGCACGGTGCTGGCCAGCCACCACAACTGCCGGGCGCTGGTGCCGGGCGACCGCCAGCTCACCGACGACCAGATTCGCCGGCTGACAGCCCGCGACGCCGTCATCGGCGCGGCCATGGACGACTGGATGCTCTACCCCGGCTGGGTGCGCGGCGAAAGCGACCCCTCGCTGGTCAGCCTGAGCGACGTCGTCGACCACATCGACCACGTCTGCCAGCTTGCCGGCAGCAGCAGGCACGCCGCTATTGGCACCGACCTCGATGGCGGCTACGGCACCGAGCAATCGCCGGGCGACCTCGACACTATTGCCGATCTACAGAAACTCCCCGCCTTGCTGGAGCAGCGCGGCTACACGCAGCAAGACGTGGAAAACATCATGCACGGCAACTGGTTGCGGCTGCTGGGGAAGGGCCTACCGGGCTAACGCTCGCCAGCGGACGGAGCGCCTGCTGCTCAGGAGGCAGGCCCTTCGTTGAAGGCAACGTTGCCGACGTGATTGGTGGCTGACGCGATCAAGTCCGCCACGTTGTCCTTCACCCACTGCGCGGCCGCTTGCACTGCCTCGTTCGCCTGCGCTTCGGAGTCCCAGATGCTGATCGAGTAGCCGGCATTCTCGCCGGTCTTGATGACAAAATAGCGGCGGAACCCGGCATGGCGGCGGAAGATCGGCAGCATGCCGGTCCTTGCCCGCTCAATAACGGTATCGGCGCCACCAGGCGTGAACGTGTAGACGGCGACACGAGCATACATCTTGGTATTGGTTCCTTTCTGAACGGTGAGCAACACACGAGCATCCTATAACAGCGAGCCAGAACCGTCAAATGCCTTGTGCAAGGGCTAGAGGGCGGGACCTCTACGGTATCCGCCGGGGCAACCGGTGCTAGAATCGCTCAACAGCCTGCATCGGTGAGAAAGGTTCCTCTATGACAGCATTCTCTGTGACGCGACGGCGCCTCCTCGTGGCGACGGCGGTCGGCGCCGGCGCGTTAGCGCTCTCCGCCTGCGGCTCCAGCGCGACGGTCACCGCAGCGACCAGCACCGCCAGCACGGCCAGCGCTGCGGCGACCACTGCCGCTGCTACAGATGCCGCGGCGGCAAGGAGTACGTCCGCAGCGGCAACGACGCACGCGGCCGGATCGGCAACAGCGCAGAAAGCGATAAGCAGCAGCGCAACCGTTGCCAGCGCTGCCGCCGTCAAGCCCGGCGCCAAGGAGCTGCGCATCACCTGGTTCGGCGCTGGGACCACCAGCGGCGTCGACTACTTCGGCGTCAACGCCAAAGCCTTTGCCACCAAGAACCCCACCCTGACGGTCAGCGTCGAGCCGGTCTCCGGCAGCTACGACGACAAGGTGTTGACCGATGTCGCCGGTGGCACGCCGCCCGACGTCTTCCAACAGGGCGGTCGCGACTTCGGCCTGTTCGTCAGCAAA
This sequence comes from Chloroflexota bacterium, assembly GCA_036734945.1. GTDB lineage: Bacteria > Chloroflexota > UBA4733 > UBA4733 > UBA4733 > UBA4733. Next base: position 3,467 of record DAIMXP010000055.1, on the reverse strand, counting down.
GGCGTGCTGCAGGACCTCAGTGCCCTGATCGCCCGCGACCACTACGACACCAGCGACTTCTTTGCAGTGTGTATGCAACTCACCACCTGGAAGGGCAAGGTCTACGGCCTGCCCGACGACCTCAACCTGCTGGGCCTCTACTACAACAAGGACCTCTTCGACAAAGCCGGCGTGGCCTATCCGCCGACGACCTGGGGGGCGCCGAACTGGACCTGGCAGGACTTCGAGGACACTGCGCGCAAGCTGACAGTGACGAACGGCGGCGCGACGACACAGTTCGGCGCCGACTTTGCCGGCCTCGACCCCACCGGCATCGCCCCGGTGATCTGGTCCTACGGCGGCGACTATCTGGACGCCAACTGGACCAAGTCGCTCATGGACCAACCGGCGGCGGAAGCGGCCATCGGCTACTTGCAGACACTCATGATCAAAGACAAGGTGCTACCTACGGCCGCCGATCTGGCGAAGCAGGGCAGCAACCCGCGCCTCTTCGCCGGCACGGTCGCCATGCGCGTGGCCGGAGCGTACTTCTCCAACCCGGCCAGCCAGAGTATCAAGTCGTTCTCCTGGGATGTCGCCGCCCTGCCGTCCGGTACAGCCGGCGCCTTCTCCGCCACCGGTGGCTCCCAGGGATCGAGCTGGTCGATCGCCGCCGCCGGCAAGCAGCAAGACGACGCCTGGCAGCTCACGCAGTGGATGGCGAGTCCGCAGTCGCTGACCACGCTGACGCAACACGGCTGGATCGGCGCCCGCAAATCGATCGGCACGTCGGCGGTCTATCTGGACCCCAAGCAGTTGCCGGCGCACCGCAAGGTCTTCGTCGATGGCACCAACCACATCAAGATCATCCCGCTGATCGCCGACTGGTCGGACCTCAACACCGCCATGAGCAAAGGCCTCGCCGGTGTCTGGGCCGGCACGGCAACGCCCCAAGATGCCGGCAGCGCCATCGCCCAGCAGGTAGACGGGCTGCTCAAGCAGTTACCGGCGAGTGAGCGGTGAGCGGCCGTTGCCGATCGTGAACGAGTGAACGATGTAAAGCCGGCAGGTGTGCCGGTTACGGCGGCGCTGGACACGAGCGACGCAGCACAGGCAGCACACGTCGCGCTGCGAGCGATTGAGGCAGTGCATGGCGACGGTGCGCTGCCGAGAATACCCATCCGCATGGTGGTCGACGTTGCGTTCGAGGCGGCGTACGTGCGTTCTCCCGAGGACGGCACTCCCCAAGCAATCCTACTGTATGGCCAAAGTACCCTGCCGGAGTGGGCACTGATACACGAGATCGGCCATTTTCTGGACCAGCAAACGCTCGGCGAGCGCGGCAGCTTCGCTTCGCAGAACAGCGAATCGTTCGGAGATTGGCGACGGGCGGTGGACGCGACCCAGTCGGTGAGACATTTGCAGGAAATGGTACGGGATGGTGGAGTGACTGTCGTCCAGAATGGTATCGCGCGGCATGTACCAGTCAGGTCCGGCTTCCTGGCGACCCAGATCACCTTTCCTGAAATCTGGGCACGCAGCTATGCCCAATACATTGCCACAAGAGGCGGTAGTGACGTGCTGCGCGCGCAACTCCGCGGCTTATTACGAACGAGCGCGTCGGGAGGCGATGCGCCGTATACTCTGCATTGGGAAGCGGATGATTTTATACCCGTGCTGGATGCGATTGACCGCCTACTGCAACGGAAGGGATGGCGCCAATGACTGATCGGGAAGATCGGGAACGGGCAATCCAGGAGTTGATGCGTACGCATTTGCTGAGCGAACGGATGGCTGGGTTCATCTACGCGATCGAGTCGGGGGAGATTCCCGGCGACGTGATGTATATGAAGGATGGCAAGATCCTCGGCAACGTCCCGGCTATCCCTCTGCGCCCGGTTACCCGTCCCGCTCAATCGAAACAGGCTGAGCCGGAAGACGATGTGCTAGCCACGCCGCCGCCGCCAACAGCGGTCCGATCATCCCGCTGATCGCCGACTGGTCGGACCTCAACGCCACCATGAGCAAAGGCCTCGCCCCCGTCTGGGCCGGCACGGCGACGCCGCAAGATGCCGGCAGCGCCATTGCCCAGCAGGTGGATGGGCTGCTGAAGCAGTTGCCGGTAGGTGAGCGGTAAGCGCCGCGCCGGCAGCGCTATCACTCCCAGCGGTCCTGCCCCAAGAGCTTGCGGCCCAGCGGCGTCAGTGCGGGCGCCGGGAAGTGCTGCTCGGTGCCGCGCGGGTCGCCGGGGAAGGCAGTGCCCGCCATCGGCTTGCGCTGCTGCCAGCAGGCGATGCGCGTCTGGCGCGCCTCCTCGTTCTCCTCGTTGGCCGGGGACATGCTGATGTACTGCGCCAGGCGCGGCTGGTCGGACGTGTTGTGGCCGTTGCCGTGGGGCATCAGCACGTGCCAGATGACAAGGTCACCGGCTTGCAGCGCCACTTTGGTGATGTCGTAGCCGGTCAGGTCGGGCTGGCGGGGGTTGCGCTCTTTGGGCTGGCGCGGCAGCCATTCCGCCAGGTCACGGTACAGCTCCGGCACGCACTGGAAACCGCCCATGGCCGCCTCCGTGTCTTCCAGGGCGAGGACGGCCTGGACCCGGTAGGGGGTGTCCGGGTAGCGCGCCGTATCGGTATCCCAGTGGATAAAGCCAACGGAGTTGTGCTCCGGGTGCGCCGCATCGGCCGGCGGCTTGAGGTTGGTGCGGTCGATGCTGACCCACAGCTTCTTGCTGCCATACACGTCGCAGAAGACCTCGTAGAGGTGGGGGTGCTGGCGCGTGTTCCACATCGACTGGTAGTGGTACATCTCGACCATGCCGTTGCGCCGCACGGTCTCCCGATACCAGGACTCCCGGTCATCCGGCCAGGCGCCGGTGTGCTGCCAGATGTCCTCTACGACCGCGCGGAGGTGCTCCTTCGGCACGACCCCTGGGACGACCACATAGCCCTCGCGCTCGATCGTCTGTCGTAGGGGCATGGTTGCTACCGCCATAGTTTGCTGATCCTTTCTTCTCGCGCCGCGACCGGCTCCTGTATTATGGACGTCGCACGCCGCGCATTCAAGGGCAAGAGAATGTGCTGACCTGACGGGGACGGTCCTGGGGAACAGACTGTGCTGCGTGAAAACGGGGTGACGCCCCGGCGACATTGACAGGCGACCGATGTGCCGAGAGCAGGAGATTTGAGATGGCAGCAGAGAGCACAGATCCCGCTGATCGGATCACTGGCAGGCCCAGGGCGAGCGAGGCCTACGCGCTCCAGCTTGGGCAGGGTTGGACGTACCAAAACGGGATCGACTTTACGGTGAAGGCCGGCGAGTTCAAAACGGCCAACGGCGCCGCCATCGTCGAATACACCACCCGGAAGGGCGAAGAGCCCGGCGAGCACACCCATCCGACTGAGGACGAGATGTTCTACGTCATGGCAGGCGCACTTAGGACCCGTCACGAAATAACTTTGACAAATGGGCAAAGTAGCGGTAGGGTT
>DAIMXP010000054.1:0-49642 GCA_036734945.1 Chloroflexota bacterium | reverse complement strand
CACAACCGCACACCCTCAACTGTCATGCCAATAACGCCGGATTTGAACCTTGTCTAACGGCCCAAATCTACAGGTCAGACGGCATCCCCATGTTCTATTCAGTACGCTGGCCCCGCCGCCACTTCGTCACGTCCAACACTGCCGACCTCCGTCCGCAACGCGGCGGCGAACGCTCGGCAGCGCTCCACGGCGGTGCCGGTGTGGGTGCTGGGGTCGAGCAGCGCCGTCACTTCAGCGCGCACCGCTGCATAGTCACCGGGAACGCGGCCGCTGTTCATGGCCGCATCGGTGAGGTGGTCGATGATCGGGTTGGGCTGGCCGGCCTGCAGTGCCGACCAGGCGGCCATGCTGGCGTCGCGGATCAACTCGTGCAACTCCTGGCGGCCAAAGCCGTGGCGACCGACCCACGTCAGGAGCAAGCGCTCGGTGCCGGCGAAGGGGCCGTAGGTGGCCAGATTGCGGTCGATGGCGTGCTGGCTGACCACCATTTCGGCGGCAACGTAATGGGTGGAGGCCAGGATTTCGTCCAGGGCCAGGAAGGCTTCGGGGAACATGACGCGGCGGGCGGCGGAATCGTCCAGGGTGCGCTCCAGCAAGCTGTGCGCGGCATTGCCGGCGGCGACCGGTGGCAACGCCATGATGTAGCGGGCGAGGGAGCAGATGCGCTCCGTCGTGCGCGGGTTGCGCTTGAAGGGCATGGCGCTGGAGCCGACCTGGTGGCGCTCGAACGGCTCGGCCAGCTCGCCGAAGCCGGGCGACTGCAGCACGCGCACATCGAAGGCGAAGCGGTAGGCCGATTGCGCCACGTCGGCCAGCGCGTTCATCACCAGGAGATCCTGCTTGCGCGGATAGGTCTGCCCGCTGATGGGGAAGGCCGGCAGGTGCAGCGCGTCGAGCACCCCTTGCTCCAGATCGGCGGCGCTGCCGGGATTGCCGTCCAGCAGGAGCGTGTAAGAGGCAGCCGTGCCGACAGCGCCTTTCAGCCCTTTGCCGCGCAACTGCTCCAGCAGCCAGCGCAGTTGGCGCAAGTCGAGGAGGAAGTCCTGGGCATACATTGCCAGGCGGTAGCCCAGGGTGGTCGGTTCGGCGGGTTGCAGGTGCGTGTAGGCCATACAGACGGTGTCGGCGTAGCGCTCGATCTGGTTGGCGAAGGCGTGGAGCACCGCGGCGACGCGGTTGGTGACGATCTCCAACGACTCTCGCAGGCGTAGCACGTCGGCATTGTCCTCGATATCCGCCGACGTGGCCCCGAGGTGGAGTTTGCCACCGCCCAATGGGGCTTGCTCGGCGAAGGTACGGATCTCGGCCATCACGTCGTGGCGCGTTTGGCGTTCGATAACATGGGCTCGGGGCAGGTCAACCTCTTCGACGTGCGCCTGGAGGTCGGCAAGCTCTTCCTCCGTCAACAGTCCCAGCTTCTGCTGTTCGCTCGCCAGGGCAAGCCAGATTTGCCGCCAGAGCAGACGGTAGTGTTCTTCCGACCAGATGCTTCGCAGTTCGGCGCTGCCATACCGCCAGGTAAAGGGCGAGAGATAGGTCGCCTGCGTGTAGTTCTCGGTGTCGCCGTCCATTGCTCGCTCTTCTCTTGCCGTTCGCGCTACCCGTCGCAGCGTTCCGCCGTTATTGTACGGAGTGTCCGGTGGCAAGCGCGTGCCCAGACATTTCGGGAGTTGCTTGGCCGGAATACCTACGGCTGATGCAGAGTTCTCAATCTGCTGCCACAATAGCGGTGACAAGGCGTGGTGCGGTTTCACGCGGTCAGAGCGAGGGAGAAGCCCGTGAGCGGTACGAGTTTAGTGCTGGTGGTTATCGGCGTGATCGTGGTGCTGCTAGGTCTGCTCCAGCACTTTGCCAAGGTCGGCATTCTCGGTGTATCCCACGGCAGCCTGATCCTTGTAGTTATCGGTGTCATCGTGGTGATCGCCGGCGTGCTGCTGGGACAGTCCCGTCGGCGACCCGTCGTGTAGCCAGTCTGGGTCGGCAGGCAAGGACCCAGCGCGGGCTTTTGCTCCCCATGGACCTAGCAGGTTGCAACCTGGCAGGTCTGAACCTGTCGGGTTGCAACCTGATATAGGTATCGCTTCGTCTCCCCGTTTCAGTCGCTGCTGCAGTTGGGGCAGGGCGACGCCGTCTGGGATCGGGAGATCCGACCGGCGTTGCAGGAGTTCGTCGCCCGCACCACCTGGGAAGAGGTCTGTGGCCAGCATCTCTGGCGTCGTATCGCGGCACAGGCGTTGCCGGTCCGGGTCGCCCAGCTTGGCCGCTGGTGGGATAGCCGGGACGAGATTGATCTGGTCGGGATGTGGGGCGGCAAGGTCACGCTGGTTGGCGAGTGCAAGTGGACGGCCGCGCCAATAGATGAAGGCGTGTTGATGGCGCTACAAGTCAAGGCGCAGAAGCTGCCTTTGGACAGCGCACCGCTCTGGGTGCTGGCCAGCCGCTCCGGCTTTACGCCATCAGTGCAGCGGCGGGCGCAGGGAGAGAACGTGCTCTTGCTGCAGCCGAGCGACCTATTCCTGAATGCCGACTGAACGCCTGCTGTTGGCCGACCTAACTGCCTCTGCCACCTCTCGCCGTGCTCGCTCGATCCTCCCCTCCTCCACGACCCAGCGCAGGCCGCGGATGGCGCTGATGTCGGCGGTGGAGATGGCGGCGTGGAGCGCCAGATTTTGCGGGCGTTCCAGCAGTTGAAGCCGTTCAATGGCTTCGCCTACGGCCATACGTCCGCGGCTGAGGATGCCGAGCAGGTCGTGCTCCCGGATCTGCAGGAGCACTGTCGCTTGCTGCCCGGGCGTCAGCCCATGGTACGCCAGCAAAGGCGCGGCCAGCCGGGCCGATTCCAGGGGGTGCCGGGGATCGTAGGCGTCTAACCCCTTGCCGATGTCGTGGTAGACAATCGTCATCCGCGCCAGGCGGGCGTCTTCGTCTGCCAATTCGCTGGTGTTCAACCCGGCCAGCACCTCGATGGTGTGTTCGTTGGGATCGGTCGTTCGTCCCCGCGCCGGATCGAAATGGGGGCGGTGCTGGGCCAGATTCACCAGGTGGGGGAACGTGGCATCAAGGTAGCCCAGGACGGCATCCAGGTCGACCGGCTCCATCTGGTCGGCACCGCCGAGGTCAGGTAGCCTGCCGTTCCAGACCGCCGGCTGGCGCGCCGTTTGGTCGCTGTACCAGCGGTTGGGGCCGGTCTCCTGGCGCCGAAAGCGGTAGCTGTCGCGCGCTTCCAGCACCTGGACGGTCTGCAGGGCGATCGCCGCCGCCGCTTGCGCTGCCTCGAGTGTGCTCAGCCCACGCGCTACCGGCGAAGGCTGCGTGTCAAAGCTGGCGCCGATCAGGCTGACGCTCCAACCGTCATCTCCCGCCGCCAGGCGGGCGACCACGGGGTAGGCGCTGTCGAGCCGGGCGATTGCGCCGTTGTCAAGGGGAATGAAGCGCAGGCCGGGCGGCAGGGCTGAAAGCGAAGGCTTTACCAAGGACGGTTGCTCCATTACCAGGTGACGAGGCTGTCGCCGACCATTGTACGGGCCGGCGGACGCTACCCGTGCCGTATCATGCGGCTGGCAAAGCATGGTTGCCGACGCTCTGTTCAACGCTGGGTCCGACGCTCGGCGGCTTCATCGTGACCTACTGGAGTTGGCGCGGCATCTTTTATGTCAATCTACCGGTGGGCATCCTGGCCATCCTTGGCACATTCCTCATCGTGCCCGACTTGCGGCCAGGTCGACGCCACGGCCTCGATCTGGTAGGTGTGTTGCTGGCGAGCGGCGGCCTCTTTGGCATCGTGTTCGGCCTGATCGAAGGACAGCGCTACAACTGGGGAGCGATCGCCGGCTGGTTGACCATCCCTGAGATCATCGGCGCCGGCATCGTTGTGCTGGTCCTCTTCGTGCTCTGGGAACGCTTTCAGCCAGAGCCGCTGGTGCCGCTCTCGCTTTTCAGCGATCGCAACTATTCGCTGATGAACTGGATCAGCGGCGTGATGTCCTTCGGCATGCTCGGGCTCTTCCTGCCTCTGACGATCTACTTCCAGTCGGTACTCGGCGTGACCGCGCTGCGCGCCGGCTTGACACTGGCGCCCATGTCGCTCGTCTCGATGGTCGTCGCACCCAATGCCGGGCGACTGGTCGACCGCATCGGCGGCAAGTACATTCTGATGGTCGGCCTGACCCTCTTTGCCGCTGGCATGGGCCTGATCATCCTGGTGGCGTCGCCGGATTCGACATGGTTCACTTTCTTCTTCCCCGCCGTGGTCGCTGGACTGGGGATGGGCTGCATCTTCGCGCCCCTCAGCACGGTGGCGATGCGCAACATCAAGCCACAAATGGCCGGAGCGGCGTCCGGTGTCTTCAATACAACACGCCAAGTAGGCGCCGTGGTCGGCGCCCCCCTTATTCTGGCTGCCGTTCCAAATTGTTCAAAGTACGCCCGCACCCGAATTGTGCAGCCATTGTAAGCGCTGTGGCCAAGGCGCGATCCCATGGCGTAACCGAAGCTATCGCGAAATCTCTTCCACCTCAGTGGCCACTACTTCCGGCTGCCGTTGCTCCGGCGCTGTAGTCTGGACCAGAGTAGCTTCTTCGCCTCGTCCTTTCGGGAAGAAGCACGCCACCCCGAAGGCGGCAACGGCGGCGATGGCCAGCAGCAGGTAGATCTGGTGCAGGCCGGATGCCAGGCCGTTGCGGAGGATCTGTACGACAGCTGGTGGCAAGGCGCCTCGCACGCTTGGGTTGAGGATGGCGTTGACATCGGTGGTACCGGCGGCGCGCAGGGTCGTGGCCAGGTGGGCATTGAGGACCGCGCCGAGCAGGGCGATGCCGACGGTGCCGCCCATCGTGCGCGTGAACTGGACCGACGCCGTCACCACGCCCCGTCGCTCCCGGCCCACGGCATTCTGGGCGCCCAGCAAGAAGGAGTTGGAGCTGAAGCCAAGGCCCATGCCGAGCACGAACAGGTTGGCGACAATGAAGAGCAGCGGTGTGTACAGGCCATAGATCAGAAGTAGGGCAGTGCCGATGCTCATAAGCAAGGTGCCGAGCATGGCGACCGGGCGAAAGCCGAATCGGAGCAGCAGGCGCGGCGAGACAAAGGCGGCCAGCGGCCAGCCCAGAGACAGCGGTACCAGCGCCTTGCCGGCGTCACCAGCTGTGCCGAGCTGTACGCCCTGCACGAACAATGGCACGTAGGAGGACACGCCGAACTGCACAGCGCCGGCAAAAATGCCTGCCAGGCAGGGGACGGCGATGAATGGCTCGCGGAACATGCCGAGCGGCAAGACTGGCTCATCGGCACGCAACTCGATCAGGACGAAGGCGGCCAGGACGACCAACGAGAGGAGGATGACCGGCAGCAGGACCTGGCCACCCGCCCCACCAAGCAGGCCATAGAGCAGCAGAGCGATGCCGCTGGTCAAGGTGGCGGCGCCGGCGTAGTCGAGGGAATGCTGCCTGCTCTGGCGCGATTCCTGGAGCGTGCGCCAGAGTAGGATGGCCGCAATGGTACCAAATGGAACATTGACGTAGAAGACCCAGCGCCAGCCAATGTTCACGGTGATAAAAGCGCCGAGCGCCGGGCCGGCCACACTGGACGTCCCCCAGACTGCACTGAACAGCCCCTGGATGCGGGCGCGTTCAGTGAGCGAATAGAGATCACCCAGAATTGTGAAGACGGTCGGTTGGACGGCCCCGGCGCCCAACCCCTGCAGGCCTCGGAAGGTGATCAGTTCCGGCATATTCTGGGAGAGACCGGAAAGGGCGGAGCCGAGCAGGAATAGCCCGATACCGCCCATGAATACCGGCTTGCGTCCCACCATGTCGGCCAGCCGGCCATAGAGCGGCACCGTGGCCGTCGACGTGAGCAGGTAGATGGAGAAGACCCAGGCGTACAGGTTGAGGCCGTGAAGATCACCGATGATCGTCGGCATGGCAGTGCTGACGACGGTTGCTTCCATCGCGGTCAGGAACGTTGCCAGGAGCAAGGCGACCAGGATCAGGGAGCGTTTCTGCAGCGGCGCGGTGCTGTCCATGGGTGCCTTGTCCCTTCCGGTGTTGCCGACGTAGCGTGCAGACTACCGCATCCGGCAGGGGTAGCGACGGTACGCTTGACGCCAAACACGGTACGCGATTTGCTTGCCGTTCGGCGCGTGCCATGATAGGTCGGCACATACCACGTTGCATCGCGCCTGTTCTGGACGTTGCAGCCGCCGTGGCGTACAATGCGCCAACGACGCACCTGACGGGGATCCATGCTTCCCGCGGTCAGTGGCGTGTCTGGTGGGAGAGGAGAGGGTCATGAAACTACCATGGGGCAAGAAGGAAGCGCCGGCGGTCAAGGGGAAGACGATCAAGAGTATGCCGGGTGACACACTGCGCAAAATTGCCATTCGCGAGTATGATGGCGACGAGTCGAAATGGGAAGTCATCTACGAAGCGAACAAATGGCGCATCGACGACCCCAGCTACCTGAACGTCGGCACCGATCTGGTACTGCCGGGCAAGGAATAGGCCGAGACAAATGGGCGAGTTCCCCGACCCGGGGAGCTCGCCCCTGGCCGCTAGCTGGCCTTGCGTTCAGCTAGCCAGACGGGCTTCTGACCGCACTTGGCCGAGCAGAACCAGGCGCTATAGGGCCGGCCGTCGCGGGTGGTGCCGCTGCGCAGCAGCATCGGCTCATCACAGGATGGGCAGGCTCGTGTCGCGGCCGAGTCCTCAGCGCCGGTACTCCCGTCCGCAGCGCGGGGCTGCAGGCGCGCGGGTTGGTCGTCACGCGCGGCCGCTGCCTCGGCCTTGTCGTACAGGCTATTGCCGAAGGCATTGCCAAAGGTGCGCAATGCTCGCTTTAGCGCATCGGTGACGGCGCCTTTGATGGCAGTCTCTTGAGCATCCGGCGATGCTTCATTCGCGTCACGCGGCACAGCCGGAATACCAACACCCACGTCCTCGCGTTGCACAGTCTCGCCGTCCGCGGGCGTGACAACCAGGCGAACCGTGGCCAGCCAAACTCCGGCAGTCATTTCCAGCTTGGTCAACTGGTAGGACCAGGCGTGGTAGCCAAAGACGGTGTTTGCCATCTCGATGACATCGTGACCTTCGAGGTAGCGCAACTCGATTCCCTGCTTGCGACGGGTATGGACGCGCCTCTCGTCGATGCGGGCCTCGAGCTGCTCCAGTTGACTGTTGGAAAACGGCACTGCTGACGATCCTTTCTCCGGCCCGGCCGGAATCGAACTAACGTTCTAATTATACCGCATTGTGGCAAGAACGCAAGTTCTAGATACGGGGCGTTGCCAGCCATGGCTATCTGGAGGGTGCGAAGAGACCGAGCGCCGCCAGCCGGCGCAGGAGCAGTTGCAGGCTCACCTGATAGCGTTCCGCCAGCCGCCGGACGCGGTCGTCTTCCTCGTAGTCGAGGTCGCCTTCAATGTCGGCACGCAGCGTGGCAGCCGGCAGCAGCAGTTCCGCCGCAAAGCTGTTGGCCTCTTGCTCCCGTGCATTGGCGGCCGCGCTGTCGCCTCCGATAGGTAGGGTCGCCGTGACCGTTCCCGGTTCGGAGGTGAAGTAGCCGCTGACGCGGGCTTCGCGTCCGGCGTGCATAGCCACCAGATTGCCGGGCGCTGACCGAAGCATGGCCTCGACATCCAGCGTCAGGGCCGGCGTGAGCGCTTCCAGCGTGAGGTCTCGGATGTCGACCGGTTGAACGGCACGGGTCCGCTCCGCCTTCCTTCGCGACCGGAAGTCGCGGTCGATGTGCAGGCCGTCGCCAGGATGCAGGAGCAGGTGGCCCAGCTCGTGAGCCATGGTGAAGCGCTGCCGTGTTCGTGGCAGCAAGGCGTTGACGCCGAGGATGATCTGCTCGCGGTCCCGGAACAGGAGCCCGGCGAGGTCGCCGCGCGATGGCTCGAAGCGCAACTGGGCACCGAGTCGCCGGGCCAGGCGGTCCACTGGAACGGGCGGCGTGCCTATCCCCGCGTCGTTGAGCAGGCGCGTCGCCGCCTGCGTTACTCTACCGTCGTCCATTGCCCCTTACTTCTTCTGACCACCGACGACGCGCTGGACCCAGTCGAGTTCTTCGGGGCGCAGCGGCGCGCTGACGTGCTCGTGTACCTTCCCGGATGCATCAGGGCGGGCCGGAAGGAGCGCCTCCGGCGCCACACCGAGCGCTGCGGCGATGGCGTAGAGCGTATGCACTTGAATCTTCTGGCGGCCCCGTTCCAGATTCGTAATGGATGTGCGCGTCAGCCCAACGCGCTCAGCAAGCTGTTGCTGCGAGATTCCGATGTGCCGCCGCGCGCTTAGCACTCGTTCACCGAGCCGGGCATAGAGGGGATTGGGCGATGGTGCAGGGGGCTGGCGTGGCGGCATGCCCACAGTATGGAGCAGCAGAGGGGAGCGTGTCAACGCTACAAACAATCATCGTCTAAGTCAAGGACAGTGACTATACTAGGTTCTTGTCATTGACATTGGCGTGGGTATTGGGTAAGGTAGGGGAGGCACGGGTGCCCTTGATGACGAGCGGGCAAGGAGGATATCGCAATGGCGACCGTCGCAACGACGCCGTTCCCGAACGGCTGGGGCGGAGGCAGCTCGCATCCCGAGGACTACGAGATCCGACTGGATCGTAGTGTGGCGCACGGCGGCGAAGCCAGTGTCCGGATCAGATCGATTGTCGACGAGCCGCAGGACTTTGCAACGCTTACCCAGGGCTTCCAGGCGAGCGACTATCTGGGGCAACGACTACGACTCTCCGGTTTCGTCCGAGCCGAGCACGTCGAAGGCTGGGTAGGCATGTGGATGCGCGTGGATCCCCGTGCCGGCAATGTTCAGCACTTCGACAATATGCAGAACCGCCCCATTCAAGGCACGCAGGACTGGCAGCGTTATCAGATCGTGCTCGATGTGCCGCTGGACAGCAATCTCATCTACTTCGGCGTGTTGCTTCATGGCAAAGGTACCGTCTGGATCGATGACTTCCAGCTTGAGGTAGTGGGCGAGGACGTGCCGACGACTGGTAAGCCGCCGCTCCCCCGGCAGCCGGTCAACCTGAACTTTGAGGAGTAGCAAGCGCACTGCCCCCAGCGTCCACGGATGCACAGCGCCAGGTGGCGGCAAAGGAGAATTGGCATGCGGATCTCACGACGGATGGTGCTCGGTACCATGGCCGGGATGGCGGCGCTGCCCCTTGCCGGTTGTCAATTAGTGCCAGCGGCGTTTCAGCCGCCGCCGACCGTCATCCCCGCTCGCCCCGTGCATCTTGCGGGCATAATGAGTCAGAACCTCACGGCGGCGGATCAAGCGAATTATCGCCGCACGTACCAGCAGGTTGTCGATACGGTGGCCGACAACGGCGTTGCCGTCGACAAGACCATCACCTGGATTCCCGGCACGCCGCCCGGTCAGTCCGGCTACGCCGCCGGCATGTCGACCTTCCAGAACATCGAAACCGCCTACATGGGGAATGCTGCCGGCGGCACCCCCTCGCCGGACCTGCTCTTGCTTGCCGGTAATCCCGCGCAAATTTACACACCCTGGCTGTTGCAAAAACTGGTGGGCGGGCCGCTCGTGCTGGCGATCGACAGCCAGGTGCGCAGCGACCGTACCACCGATCAGCAAGACTACTATCCGCAGGCCCTGAACACCTGCCGCATCGCAGGCAAACTCTACGGTCTGCCCACAGCGATCGAACCCTACCTCCTGCTGGCCGATCTCAACCAGTTGCCGGCAGCCGGCGTACAGTCGCCGCAGACGTGGGACTGGGCCCATTTGCTGGACGCTGCGACCCGGCTGACGAAGCCGCCGAGCCAGTACGCCTTTGCCCCCACCAACTTCCCCACGCCCGAGTTTTTCCTCTGGCAGCACGGCGGCGCCCTGCTCAGCGCCGACGGTCAGCACTGCACGCTGGATGAACTTGCCGCCATTGAGGCCGCAACCTTCTATGGCGACCTCTTTACCAGTTACAAGGTCATCGCGCCACCAGGGAAGGATGCGTACGAGTGGCCGATCAAGCCCAGTGGACAGATGACCTACAACGGGGCGCGTGTCGCCATGCTGATGACCACCGTCGGCGACAACCTACCGACGTCATTGCAGTTTGGCGAGCCGTTCCACGACAGCGCCCGCGCCACTACGCTGGTTGTCAATGACGCGCTGGTGATGACCGTCCGTGCTGCCGATCCGGCGCGGGCCTACCCGGCGATGGCGGCGCTCGCCAACGAACTGCAGAAGCAGAGCTTCCTGCCGGCGCGCCGCAGCCTGGCGAAAGCGATTCAGGCGCCCAAGAACGTGAGCCAGCCGGAATTGACCGCGGTGCTCAACGCCGCCGAGTACGCCCGCGCCAGCCAACTCGACCCCGATATCACTGCCGCCTTCTACAACAACTTGGTGACACCGCTGCAGCAGGGTACCAAAAAGGCGGCGGACGCTTGCAAGGAGGCGACCGACGCCATCAACGCGATTTTTCAGGGGAGGGCGGCCACGCCTGGGTCGGCGTAGCGGCAGCTCGAAACGAAGCGGGAGTCCGAATGGCCACGATATTCCCGTGGGAGAAGCCTCCCCGACAGTCGCGGCGCGCGATGTGGTGCTGGACGGCGCTTACCCTACTCGTACTCCTCGCCGCCTCCGTTGCCGTTGGCGTCACCTGGCTCGGCCTGGCTGTGCAGCAAAACCCGCTGAGCGCCCGGCTCGCAGTCACGGAGAAAGTCTGGCTCCCCGCTGTGCTGGTCGTGTGGATCTGCGGCACCCGAGCGTTGCAGGCGTCAGCACGCGATTCCCTGGCTTGGATGTACGGCGCGTTTACCCCAATCGGCCTGGGGATAACGGTGCTGGCGCTCTCCGAACTTGTCGAAGTCCCCGCTGCCGTCGTCGTGCTCCTGCCCGCCTTTCTTAACCTTGGCGCCTACTTTCTGGTCTGGTTATTGTTCTGGCCGGGCCACGAAGACCGCTGTCCTACCTGGTTGTCGTGAGGCGATGTGGCGTAATTGGCAACAAGGGGCATGCGATCAGGTACAATCCTCTGGAAGGGGGATGACGTTGGTACGTACCATTTCGGTCGCCGAAGCAAGAGCCAACCTCTCCGACATCCTCGGCTCCGTCCACGAAACGAAAGAAGCGGTTGTCGTGGAACGGAACGGAATACCCTACGCCGTTGTCATTAGCCCGGAGCAATTTGCGGTGCTACCTGACGACGAGGCTCTCGACTGGGAAGTCATAGACCAAGTTGCAGCGCAAAATGCCGACAAGGATCCAGACGCAGTGCTCGCCCACGTGACCGCCGTGGTTGACGCTGCCCGCCAGGAGGTCTATGGCGAGAGCCGACGCGCCACGCGCCGTCGTTGATACCAATCAGGTAGTCAGCGGGCTTATTAGCAACCGCGGCATGTCGCACCGAGTGCTCTTGGCCTGGCGACGAAGGGAATTCATCCTTGTCTTAACGCCCGAACTGCGCACGGAATACGAGCGTGTCCTGGCACGCCCGGAGTTTGCGCAGCGGTACGGTCTTACTGCCGAACAGCGGGCGGCATTTTTGCGTCGACTCCAGGCGAATGCGCTCCACGTTCGACCCAAGAGGACGTTGCCGTTGAGCGTTCGCGATCCGAAAGACAATATGGTCCTTGCCGCCGCCATTGGCGGGAAGGCAGGTTACATTGTCACAAACGATAACGACCTGCTCGACCTCGCGAGTGATCCTCGCTTAGGGGAACTTCGGATCGTTACGGTAAGGGCCTTTCTCGACGTCCTTGCCGAATCATCCTAACGGGCGATGGGCGCGGCCGTCTTGAGGAACTCCTCGACGGCGCAACATGCACTGCCCTCCTGGGCTTGATGCCTCAGTCCGCCAATGTACCATGGGACGGCAGAAGTCTGCCCGGTTGGTGGAGAGGAGCCGGCGCGTGGCGGTCGGTCGGGTGGTGGCGCTGGTCGGCCTCCAGTTCCTCTTGCTCGCCCTGAACGCGCTGCTCCAGGCGCTCAGCCAGGCCGCGCAGCAACTCTTGAACGAGCGGGTCGGCATGCACGTGCAGCTGCTGATCATGGAACACGCCGCTACCCTGGACCTTGCCTTCTTCGAGGACGCCAAGTCCTACGACATGCTCCAGCAGGCGCAGCAGCAGGCGTTGTCGCGGCCCATTGCGATGGTCAGCAGCACCTTCGGTATGCTGCGTTCGCTGCTCACCTTCCTGACCATGATCGCTCTGTTGTTCGGCATCAACCCGCTGCTGGCGCTAGTAGCGCTGGCCGCGCCGTTGCCGGCCTTCATCTCCAACTCGCACTGGAGCTGGCAAGGCTACTGGAACAACTTCTACCGATCGCCGCTGCGGCGGCGCATGAGCTACCTGCTGATGTTGCTCACCAATGACAACGCCGCCAAGGAGGTGAAGATCTTCGATCTGGGAGCGTTTGTGCTGGGCCGCTTCCGGGCGCTGGCACTGGAGAACTACGAGGGGCAGCGCAAGATCATCACTGGACGCGCCCTGGGGAGCTACGGCTGGGGTACATTGACCACGCTCGCCAGTTCCGGGACGTACCTGTACGTGGCGCTGCAAGCCGTAGCCGGGCGGATCACGTTGGGCGATATCTCCCTCTATACCCAGGCAGCAACCTCGGTCCAGAATTCCTTTGCGGGGCTGCTTACGGGCGTTAATGGATTGTACGAAGGCAACCTCTACCTGACCTCGCTGTTCGACCTCTTGCAAACGCGGCCGGGTCTGCTGGCGCCGAAGCAGCCCGCGCCCATCCCCCAACCCCTGGCCGGTGAGGTGGCCTTCGAGCACGTCAGCTTCGGGTACCAGGGCGCCGACCGACCGGTGCTGCACGACATCAGCTTTGCCATCCGGCCCGGGGAGACGATCGCCATCGTCGGGCGCAACGGTGCCGGCAAGACGACGCTGATCAAACTGCTGTTCCGGCTCTATGATCCCACGCAAGGGCGCGTAGTCATCGATGGCCACGATCTGCGCGATTATGATCCGGTGGCCCTGCGGGCGCAGATGGTCGCCGTCTTCCAGGATCATAGTGGCTATCAGATGACGGCCCGGGAAAACGTGGGGATCGGGCAGCTGGATGGCTTGGACGATCTGACGGCGGTCGCCGCCGCAGCGGAGCAAGGCGGCGTCGCGGACGTCATTGAACGGCTGCCCAATAGCTACGAGACGATGCTGGGCAAGTGGTTCGAGGGCGGGGTCAACCTTTCCGGCGGCGAGTGGCAAAAGATGGCACTCGCGCGCGCCTTCATGCGCCAGGCGCGCATTCTGGTGCTGGACGAGCCGAGTGCGGCGCTGGATGCGCAGGCCGAGCATGACCTCTTCCAGCGTCTGCGTGCGCTAGCTGCAGGTTGCACCACCATTTTCATCTCCCATCGCTTCTCCACAGTCCGTCAGGCCGACCGCATCCTGGTGCTGGAGGAAGGCCGCCTGATAGAGCAAGGGACGCACGAACAGTTGATGGCGCTCGGCGGCCGCTACGCGCACCTCTTCACACTGCAAGCGGCGGCCTATGTTGGTAACGGCATCGAGATGGGTAGCGGGACAGCGGAGTAACCGGCACGTGGCGTGGCCGAGAGTGCATACTTCTTGCAGTGCGCTGCACTTCCAAGATCTGCTGTATACTCATGGCTGCGACGTATTTCGGGAAACCGCATACTCTGTTGGAGGTTGACGATGGGGATTGGGAAGGTTCAGCCGCGCGGTCAGATAACACTACCGCATGAAATTCGGCGTGCCGCGAATATTGTACCGGGGGACACGGTGAGCATTCGAGTCCTCGCGCAGGGCAAGGTGGAGATCAACGTACTGCCCCGTATGGAGTTGGCTGAGGCCCTGGATCGCTACCGGATTGATGGTCCGGTTGATATTGCTGCTGACCGCTTGCTGTGGCAGGAAGCAACTTGCCTTCGTCGATAGCTATTTAGCAGCATTAGCCGCACAGCGTCAGTGTCCCGTCTACACGAAAAACGTTCGTGAGTTCGTCGAACAGGGTGTTGTCGTTCCTCAGACGTTGCCGTCCTTTGGTCACTCCGCCGGGTTGTAACATGAGCGGGCCACGGGTATCGGGAAAGAGCGTGTAGGGGCCGTTGGGTAACAACGCGATTGATCTGGCCGCTCTGGGGTTGCTTAACCCCCAGGACCCTCCACAGGTGCGATTGCTGGTCGGCGATTGCCCGCCTGAAATCCGACTTATCGTGATGTCCGGTTCCTTCAACCCGCCGACGCGGGCCCACGTGGGGCTGGCCGAAGCAGCACTGGCGACCGAACAGTTTGATCGGTTGCTCTTTGCCCTGGCGGTGCGGACGATCAATAAGGAGCAGGTCGTCGGCGCGACGCTGGCTGAGCGCTGCCGGATGCTGGCCGCTGTCGTGGAGTACGAGCCACGCTGGGCGGTGATCGGGTCCAACCGCGGCCTCTACCTGGACCAGGCCATCGCCGTCCGGGCCGCATTCAAGCCCCGCGACCTGGCATTCGTCGTTGGCTTCGACAAGATCGTGCAAATCCTCGATCCCCGCTACTACGCCGACCGCGATGCAGCGTTACAGGATCTCTTTGCCAGGGCGCGCTTCCTGGTAGCCCCCCGCGACGGTGACGGTCCCGCTGAATTGGAACGGCTCTTTGCGAAGCCGGAGCATTGTGCCTATGCCGAGCGAGTGCGGTTCCTGCCGCTCAGCCGACTCCAGGAGCAAGAGCAGCGCCTTTCCTCCACCACGGTACGGCAACTCCTGGCGCGCGGAGAAGATGTCGCCTGGGCGGTCCCGGAAGAGATTCGCCCGATTCTAGAGCGCATCAATGGATACCGCAACGCCTAATACTGCCAGACGCGCACTACCTCTCCGGCAGGCAAACCGGCACGCTCCACCGGGACGCGGATGTAGCCATCGGCACGGACGACGGTGAAGATCAGGTTGGACTTACCGAGCACCGGTTCCGCGAGCGTTTCGCCTGCCTGTTCCACCAGGCGCACCTGGACGTAATCCTCACGGCCGCCGGAGGGCGGGACCGCAGCCGTCAGCCGGGCCTTGATCGGCAGCCGCGGTCGCGGCTCCTCAACACCCAGGTAGCGCAGCAGGGTTGGCTGGACGAACAGCCGAAAAGTGGCGATGGCGGAAACTGGATTGCCGGGTAGCCCAAAGAACGGGCGGTCGCGCACCACGGCCAGCAGCGTCGGCTTGCCGGGTCGGACGGCAATGCCGTGGACGATCACACCCGGCGGGCCGAAGCTGTCCACTGCAGCGCGGGTGACGTCGCGTGTGCCGACCGAACTGCCGCCGGACACGATCACAATGTCCGCCCCGGCCAGCGCTTCCGCTGCCATGGCGGTGAATGTAGCCGGGTCATCTGGAGCGATGCCGAGCCGCCAGGCGCTGCCGCCTATGGCTTCCACCATCGCCGCAAGGGTGGCGCCGTTGACATCACGAACTTGCGCTGGTCCAGGGGTGACGTGCGGTGGCACGACCTCGTCGCCTCCGGAGATGATGGCGACAATCGGCCGCCGCGCTACCGGTACCTGCACCATGCCGATCGCCGCCAGCCCGCCGATGTCTTCCGGTCGCAGCCTCCGTCCGGCGCGCAGCAGCGGTTCGCCGGCATGCACGTCTTCCCCACGAGCAATGGTGTTGTCGCCTAAGTGGACGCTGCGGTTGATGGTGATGAGTTCGGGACCTAGCTCGGCGGACCATTCCACCATCGCCACGGCTTCAGTTCCTTCCGGCAACATCGTGCCGGTGTGGATCTTGACGGCAGTGCCGGCGCCGACGCGGGCAGTTGGCGCGCGTCCCATCCTTGCTTCCCCGACGACGCTGAGGGTGGCCGGCGCGTCGCCCGTGGCGCCGGCCAGATCGGCGACGCGCACGGCGTAGCCATCGACGGTCGAGCGCGGAAACTCCGGCAGGTCGATTGGCGAGTCGACGTTCGCTGCAAGGTATCTGTTCAGTGCCACGTCAAGAGGTAGCAACTCCACTCGCACATGGGGCTGCACCACAGCCCGGAAGCGGGCGTAAGCTGCGGCAGGCAGCGGCGTATCGGTAAACTCGGCGATGGGGTTGGTTGTCGGCATAGTTGACTTTCGAACAGAGCGGCTTCACCCAGGTATTATCCGTTCCCTGCCACGTACTGACAAGGCGGGCTGGTCCCGCGGCCCCGTGGAAGGACCGGCTGGCCTGAATCCCCGGCAAAGTCTCGGCCTGCCAATCAGCGGTGCTATGCTAGCGGGAGGAGATCGGCTACCTATGGCTGAGAAAGGTGACACCAATGGTACAGTCGGCGATTGCCGTCGCCCTACCCGATCCGATGCACCTGGAGGGTTGGGAGGAGCAAGACGAGCCCTTGGCCACTGATCGCCACTCCGACGGGCAGGACTATTGCTTCATGGCCCTGCGCTACCTGCTCAATCCCGACGGCCACTACGTCTCCAAGGACCGCTGGCTGCGCATGGACCCGGCGAAGCAGACCGACAAGCTGCTACCGGACTTGCTCATCGCCTTGCATGTACTGGAGCAACAGTGGAACGTGAACGAGTATCTGCCCTGGGAAGTCGGCAAAGCGCCGGAGGTGCTGGGGGAGTTCCTGTCGCCGACCTCCGAGGGAGCGGACAAGGTCGGCAAGCCGAAGCGTTATGCTGAACTGGGGGTGCGGGAGTACTTTCTCTTCGATCCAGACGGAACGTATGGCGTACCGCGCATCCAGGGGTGGACGCTGCGGCGAGACGGCGGGCGAGACGCCTTGCTCCGTAGGGCGGACGGCGGTGTGGCGAGTCGGGTGCTGCCGGTACGGTTTCTGCTGGTAGACAATCACGTGGGCGTGATCGATGCGCGGACTGGCCGGTTGGCACTGCGCTACGAGGAGGTGCAGCGGCTCCTGCGGGAGGAGGCAGCCGCCCGCTATACGGCGGAGCAGGCGCGCCACATGGCGGACCAGGCGCGCAATCAGGCCGAGCAGGCGCAGTTGCGCGCCGAGCAGTTGCTGAAGCAAGAAGCGGCAGCGCGGCAGCAGGAGGCAGAGGCTCGGCTTCGGGCGGAACGGGCCCGACAGCAGGAAGCCGAGGCGCGTGCCGCTGCCGAGGCGGAAGTGGCGCGGCTACGGGCAGAACTGGACCGACTACGCCAGGCCGCCGAAGGTGACGGCGCTTCGTGAATCGTCTGCACGTCCTCTGAAGTTGCTGACCACTGTTGCGTCGCTTCGGCCCTAACGCCTGGTTGCTCTTGCTCACCTCGGCCGGCGGTGCCATCACTGTGGGCGTGTTTGGTGTGGTTTTCAACCTCTACATCGTAAGTCTACGTATCTCGACAGGTGCGTTGGGCCAGATCCTCGGCGCCGGCACGTTCGGGTTGGCACTGGCGGTCGTGCCGGCCGGCATGCTGGCGGACGCCTGGGGACGGAAGCGGACGCTGGTGCTGGGCGGCATCCTGAACGGGTTGGCGACGGTCGCGCAGTGCCTTCTGCCGGGCGCGGGGGCCATCGCCGGGTTCGGCTTCGTGGCGGGAGTCGGTGGCGGCGCCATCGCCGTAGTGGCGCTGCCGATGCTGGTGGAGGCGGCCCGCCCGCAGCAACAGAACGCCGTACTGGCGGCCGGCGGAGCGCTGGCGCTGTTGGGCAGCGCAGTCGGCAGTGTCCTGGGCGGGCGGCTTCCGGTGCTGCTTGGCAGCACATTGGGGATGCCGGCTGACGGCGCCCTCGCCTATCGGCTGACCTTGCTGCTCTCCCTGGCGGTGGCCGGTATTGCGGCTTTGCCGCTGCTTCCCTGGTATCACGACATCCATCGGCCGCGGTCTTGGCGGCGCAGCATCGCCGGGTTGCGCGATCCGGCCTGGCGCCGCCTGGCTGCACGGCTGGCGCTGGTGGTTGGTACGGTGGGTCTCGGCGCTGGCTTCGTTATCCCCTATCTCAACCTCTACTTCACGCGAGTGCTGGGTGTTTCGGTCGCGGCTTTTGGGACCCTTGGAGCCATCAGCCAGCTCGTGCTCGGTCTGGCGACGCTGCTGGCTGGTGTACTGGCGGCACGTCTGGGCGTGGTGCGGCTGGTGGTCCTGACGCAATTGCTCGCGGTGCTCTTCCTGCTGCTACTGGCCACGTCGCCAGCGCCGGCAGTGGCGATGGCGGCGTACACCCTGCGCCAGGCGCTGATGGACATGTCGTCACCGGTAGCACAGGGCTGGCTATTGGGACTTGCTGCGTCCGAGCAACGGGCCACCACGTCAAGCCTGCTGCTGGTCGCCGAACAGGGTCCCTGGGCACTGTCCAGCATCGCCGGCGGGGCTCTGCTGGAGCGCGCCGGCTTCCTGCCGGGCTTCCTATTGACGGCGTTCTTTTACCTGCTCTCAGTGACGCTCTGGAGGGTGCTTTTCCGCCGAATATGACCGGAAAGGGGCAGCGAAACTGACAAATTTGGTATATTTGAGAGGAACAACTCGCAGGAAGTAGCCAACGAATGAGTCGCGTGTATACGACGGATGCCATCGTGCTCCGGCGCGGACGCTTCGGCGAGCACGGCGTCTTGTTGACCCTCTTCACGCCCGAGGAGGGCAAGATCTCGGCCATCGCCAAGGGCGTCTACCGCCCGGCCAGCAAGCTGGCCGGGCACCTGGAGCCGCTCCTCCACGTCCGGCTGTTGATGGCGAAGGGCCGCAACCTGGATATCGTGACGCAGGCGCAGGTGATTCACTCGTTCGGCATCCTGCGGGACGATCTCTATCGCACCGCGGCAGCCTGGTATGCCGCCGAGCTGGTCGATCGGCTGAGTGAGAGCCACCAGGAGAACCGACTCCTCTACGAGTTGCTGCTGGGCCTACTCGGTCGGCTCGATAGTGACACATCACCGGACTTGTTGCTCCGCTTCTTCGAGATGCGGCTGCTTGCCTACCTCGGCTACCGGCCGACGCTGTGGCGCTGCGCCCAGTGTGGCACACCCGCCGAGAGTGGAAGTGTGCTCTTCAGTCCGGCCAATGGCGGCGTCTACTGTAGCGAATGTGCCCCCGGCGCCCCCGATGTGTTGCGCCTCTCGGGGGAAGCGCTCGGCTTGTTGCGGTTCTTCCAGGCCGGTCACGTCACGCAGTGGAAGGACGAGCTCGCCACGGCGGGCGGCTTGCAGGAGGCGGCCACGACTCTGCGTGCCTGTGTTCGCGCGCTGGACGAGCGAGCGCCGCGCGGTTTGGCCTTGTTGGACCGGGTGCGAGCGTAGTCGCGGTGCGCGGTTCCAGTGTGCTACCATACAGAGCACTCGAGTGTGCCTGAGCAGAAACTCGTCTTGTCTGTCTATTGTGGAATATTGCCCCTCAGCCGTAACTGACGGCTGGCGGCAGGAGGAAGCATGGCCAAAGGCTCCATTGGGAAAGTCGTTCAGATTATCGGCCCCGTGGTCGACGTCGAGTTCGCCGCCGGCGAATTGCCCGACCTGGAGCACGCTATCGTGGTGCCCGCGCCGCGCATTGCTAGCGCCGAGCGCGCCGCCGGCGCCGTCGGTAACGGCCGGATCGTCATGGAAGTCGCCCAACACGTCGGCAACAACTGGGTGCGCTGCGTCGCCATGAGTTCGACCGATGGCCTGCTGCGCGGCACGGAAGCAACTGACACCGGGGCATCGATCGAGGTACCGGTGGGGCCGGGCACACTTGGGCGGATGTTCAACGTGCTGGGTGAGCCGATCGACGGCAAGCCTGCCCCGGAGGTCAAAGAACACTGGCCGATTCACCGGCCCTCCCCGCCCTTTAGCGCTCAGGCGACGGAGGCGGAAGCGTTCGAGACAGGGATCAAAGTGATCGACCTGATCGCGCCGATCCTGCGCGGCGGCAAGGTCGGCATCTTCGGTGGGGCCGGTGTCGGCAAGACGGTCATTATCACTGAGCTTATCCACAACGTGGCCAGCCAGCACGGTGGCTACTCCGTCTTTGGCGGTGTGGGCGAGCGCACCCGCGAGGGCAACGACCTCTACTACGAGATGCAAGATGCCGGTGTGCTCGACCGCGCCGCGCTCGTCTTCGGGCAGATGAACGAGCCACCGGGCGCTCGCCAGCGGGTCGGCCTGACGGCGTTGACCATGGCGGAGTACTTCCGCGATGTGGAGGAGCGCGACGTGCTGCTCTTCATCGACAACATCTTCCGTTTCACCCAAGCCGGTTCGGAAGTGTCGACCCTGCTGGGTCGGCTGCCATCCGCCGTCGGCTACCAGCCCACCCTGGCCGTGGACATGGGGCTGTTGCAGGAGCGCATCACCTCGACCGACAAGGGCTCCGTCACGTCCTTTCAGGCAGTCTACGTGCCGGCGGACGACATCACCGACCCCGCTCCGGCTTCCGTCTTCGCCCATCTGGACGCCACGCTGGTGCTGGATCGCTCAATATCCGAGGCCGGTCGCTACCCGGCGGTTGACCCGCTGGCGTCGACCTCGCGCATTCTGGACCCGAATATCGTCGGTCAGGATCACTACAACGTGGCGCGGCAGGTGCAGCAAGTGCTGCAGCGCTATCGTGACCTGCAGGACATCATCGCCATCCTCGGTGTCGATGAGCTCTCCGAGGATGACCGCCTGATTGTCGCGCGGGCCCGCAAAATTCAGCAGTTCATGACCCAGGTCTTCTTTAGCTTCCCCGGCGGTCGCGAGCCAAAGTACGTCGCGCTGGCCGACACGGTGCGGGGCTTCCAGGAGATCGTGGATGGTAAGCACGACGATCTGCCGGAAAGCGCCTTCAGCTACGTCGGCACGATCGAAGATGCAGTGGCGAAGGCAGGGAAGTAGCCATGCCCTTCCGCCTGGAGATCGTCACGGCCGACCGGGAACTGTTTGCCGAGGATGTCGACTTCGTCGTCGTGCCCGGTGTACTCGGTGAACTGGGCATTCTGTCCAACCACGCGCCGCTGATCAGCACGCTGAAGCCCGGCGAACTGCGCGTGCGCCGGGCAGGGCAAGAGGAGTTTTACGCAGTTGGCGGCGGCTTCGTCCAGGTTCGGTCCGACAAAGTGGTGGTGCTGGCCGATGACGCGCAACACTCCGACGAGATCGACGAATCGCGAGCCCAGGAAGCCCGCGAACGCGCTGAGCTCGAACTGCGAGAGCACCCGGAGCGCGCCGCCGATGCTGCCTTGACGCTCCGCTACGCCCAGGTGCGTCTCCAGGTCGCCCAGCGCCGCTCGCCACGGCGACCGCGCCGGGGTGAGGGGGATGAGGAGATGAGGGGATGAGGAGATGGGGGCCGGTTAGCGCGCTAACCACCGCAGGCGTGGCACTGCTTCGCTTGGTGCAGGCGTAGTCCGATCAGAATAAGCATGGCGAAGCAGATCGGTATCGACCTCGGGACGACAAACGTCCTCGTCTTCGTGCGCGGACGAGGCATCGTCCTGAACGAGCCCTCGGTCGTGGCAGTGCATGCCGGCGAACGCACGATTCGGGCGGTCGGTGACGAAGCGCGGGAAATGCTCGGGCGGGCCCCGGATAGTGTCGTTGTCTACCGGCCAATGCGCAGCGGCGTCATTGCGCACTACAGTGTCACCGAGGCGATGCTTTCTTACTTTTTGCACAAGGTGACCGGTCGGTGGCATATCTTCCAGCCCGACGTCATGATCTGCATTCCCTGCGGGGCGACGAGCGTGGAGGGCCGTGCCGTGCGTGATGCAGCGCTCCAGGCCGGCGCCAAGACCGTGTATCTGATTCCGGAGCCGTTGGCGGCGGCGCTGGGGGCGAACGTGCCGATCGACGGTCCTGACGGCAACCTGATCATCGATATCGGCGGCGGCACGACCGAGGTGGCCGTGATCTCGCTGTACGGCATCGTCGTCAAAGCGTCCATTCGCGTCGGCGGCAACAGCCTGGACGACGCGATCACCGCCTATATCAAACGCGAATATAACTTGATGATCGGTGAGCGCGCGGCGGAAGAGGTCAAAATCCAGGTCGCCAGCGCCATCCCGCTGGAACGCGACCTGGAATGGGACGTGCGCGGCCGCGATCAAGTGATGGGCATGCCGCGCAGCGTCACGGTGCGAACCACGGAGATTCGGGAGGCCATTGCCGAACCGGTCAGCCAGATTGTGGACGCCGTGAAGTGGGTGCTGGAGCGCACGCCGCCAGAACTGGCGTCGGACATCTTCAATAAGGGTATGGTGATGACCGGCGGTGGGGCACTGCTGCGGGGGCTGGACGCGCTGATGACCCAGGCCACGGAGATCCCCTGCCACGTGGCCGAGAACCCGCTCAACTGCGTGGCGCTCGGCACCGGCAAGGCTCTGGAGGAATTGCCCTACCTGCGGCGCAGCCTGGTCCAGGTCTAACCGAAACAGCCTGGCTTCCCTGATGCAACAGCTTGAACCCTCGCTCCAGCAACTCAGCACGGAACAGGTGAACCCGGCGTCGACGATGATCGACACCCTATCGACGCTGGAAGTCGTGCGCTTGATGAACGCCGAGGACCACCTGGTCCCAGAGGCCGTGGCCAGTCAGTTGCCGATCATCGCCGCCGCCGTCGAGGTTATCACCGCACGGCTACAGGGCGGGGGGCGCCTGTACTACGTTGGGGCCGGCACCAGCGGCCGTCTGGGTGTACTGGACGCTGCTGAGTGTCCACCCACCTTCAACACGCCGCCGGAACTGGTACAGGCTCTGATTGCCGGTGGCCCGGCGGCGTTGACGCACGCCGTAGAAGGCGCGGAGGACGACGCGGATGCCGGTCGGCGTGACCTGCTGGCGGCGGGCGCAACGTCGAGGGATGCGGTCGTCGGAATATCGGCCAGCGGACGGGCGCCGTATGTGCTCGCTGCGTTGGCTGCAGCCCGTCGCCTGGGGGCTGCCACCATCGGCGTGTGTTGCACCGCCAACTCGGCGTTCATCGGTCGCTGCGACCTTGTCATCGCCGCGGTGGTCGGTCCTGAGCTACTCACCGGCTCGACGCGCCTGAAGTCGGGCACCGCGCAGAAACTCGTGCTCAACATGCTGAGCACCGCGACGATGGTCCGCCTGGGCAAATGTTATGGCAACTTGATGGTCGATCTACGCGCCACCAACGGCAAGCTACGCGACCGCGCCGCCCGCATCGTGAGCAGCGTCACGGGCAGCGAGTACGCCGTAGCCTGGTCGACCCTGGAGGATGCAGAATTCGAGACGAAGGTTGCCATTGTCATGCTCAAGGCCGGCCTGAGCCGCGACGACGCGCAGCGTCGCCTCGCGTCCAGCAGCGGGCAACTGCGTGCAGCACTGGCCGGCTCGGCGCCCCTGACCCCTGACCCCCGGCTCCCGGTCCCATAGGCGCTGCCTGCTCTGGTATACTGCCTATGAAGTCGCGTGTGACTGGCCCGGGCAGGCGCCATGGTGGCCGGCGCGACGACGCAATTGTCAGTTGCAGTGTTCGGGAAGATGAGTCCCCGTCTATTGCTAGGTAAGGAAGCTCCGTGTCAGGTTCAGATATTACGTTGGTTTGCCGGGACTGCAACAATCGATTCGCCTTTACCGGGGGCGAGCAGCAATACTACGCGACGCACGGGTTGACGCATCAGCCCACGCGGTGCGCATCGTGCCGAGCGCAACGCAAGGCGGCGCAGAGTTCGGGCGGAGAGATGCCGCGTCCCACCGGCCCGCGGGAGATGTTTCAGGTCGTTTGCTCATCCTGTGGTCGCGAGACCGAGGTTCCCTTTCAGCCCTCTGCTGAGAAGCCGGTCTACTGCCGCGACTGCTACGAGGATCACCGCGGCGGGCGCTTGTATGGATCGCCGTCAGGGTACCGCAGCAGCACGCGGTTTTAGGACCAAAGCGACTCAGTTGGTAGGCTGATGGCCAGGGCGGCGACTGCGGTCGCTTGGGCATGCCGTCCACGGTTCTGAACGCGACCGCAGTCGCCCCCGTCACTTGGCGGCAGACCGCAGTCGCCGCCCTGTTCGGGACGTTCTACGCGCGCACCTGCCCTCGCAGCGTTTGCGCGCCGCGCAGGTAGGCGACGTCCAAGGTGGCGCCGCGTTCAATTTGCTTCATGGCGGCTTCCACATCGCCGGCATTGGCAACGGGGCGGATATTGATCTGCGTGATCACGTCGCCCGGGCGCAGGCCGAGTTTGGCCGCTGGTGAGCCGGGGGCCACCTTCCCCACGTAGGCGCCGAAGATCGGCATCTGCCCCTGCTTCATGAGAATTTTGGCAGCATCCGCCACAGCGGCGCCAAGGGTCGGCTTCTGCGTATCCTGACTGAGCAGCAGTTCGAGTCGGCGGCGATCGAAACCCACCACCATCTGGCCGTCAAAGTCAATGACCGGCACGCCTTGCTGGTTCGTCTTGCCGACCATTTCGTAGGCGGCGGCACGATCGACCGAGACATCCTTCTCCTGGTACGCCACGCCATGCTGGGAAAGCCACGCTTTCACCTGGGTGCAGTAGGGTCACGTTGGTGTGGTGTAAACGGTCACGCTCATTGTCAAGCCTTCTTCCTTCGTCCGACGCCTCATTGTCCGGTTCGTAAGTAATGAATTATCATGTTATCGACCACCTGTTCCACCGGCGCGTGATCGTCGGTAAAGACGAGGCCGGTGGTCGGCTGGATGATCGACGTGTTCTGCACCGCCTGCTGCGCGAGCGCGCGGAGCACCGGATTCTGGAGCTCTTGCATTCGGGCGCCGATCATTGCCAGCGTGGCAGGTTGCCTGTTGGCGACGATCAGACTGTTCAGAATCAGCGTGCCCGGTGGCGCCGGCACGTTGATGACGTAGACGGCTGGAAATATCGCTCGCATGGTCCGTGCGATGACGTCCACCAAGCGCACGTCCGCCGGCGTGCGCCCGACGTTGATGACCACGCTACCGTCCGGCGTCAGGTGCTGGCCGACCTCCCGGAAGAACTCCTCCGTCGTCATCTGGAAGGGGATATAGGGGGTCTGGTAGGCGTCCACGCTGATCAGGTCATACTGTTTGGATGTCGTTCGTAGGTAGTAGCGGCCATCCTGGGTAATCGCCTGAACATTGGGCTCGTTGAGGCCGAAGTATTGGCGACCCATCTGGATGATGTCGGGGTCTATCTCCACGCCGTCGATGGGCACTGGGCCGTAGAAGTAGGTCAACTCCTTGGCCATCGTGCCGGCTCCCATACCAATGATGGCGGTGTGGTGGATCGAATCGAGAGAGTGATTCAGGTTGAAGTAGGGCGCGACCAGGACGTAGTCCCAATACGCGCGCGTCAGGTGAGCGAGCGGGTTCGGGTCATTGGCGGCCGCCGGGTTGTAGATGGAGTGGATTGCAACGCCTTCGTTCAGAAGCAACTCGCGAATGCCGTTCACCTGGATGACCTGAATGTAGTTGTAGGGCGACTCGCGCTCCGCGATCATGCCGGGGTCGGGCTTGATCGGCGCTGGCGGCAGGATCAACAAGACGACGCCGATAATGACGCCGAGCCACAGCGCGGGCCTGCCGAGGCCGATCACCGACGCGACCAGCAGGACCAGACCGAACACGATCAGGGTGCGTGCTGTGCCGATCGTCGGGATCATCACCAGCACCGAAAGGAAGGTCCCGACAATACTGCCGACGGTCGAGAGGGCGTAAAGGGAGCCGGCGATGTTGCCGGCGCGCTGCAGGTCGTGTACCGCCAGGCGGATGGCGAAGGGGGCGACGCAGCCGAGCAAGGTGATAGGTACGGCGAACAACAGGATGGTGCCCAGCAGCGACCCCAGGAAGCTCCCAACGGAGTAATTGGCGAAGGCGTTGAGTGAGAGGAGCAAGATGGGTCGGGCGATGAAGGGAATAACGATGAGGGCGGCAGCGGCAACTGCCGTTAACGCATAGAGATGTCGCGCCGTTGGGTAGCGATCAGCGATGCGTCCGCCGAGATAGTAGCCGGCGGAGAGGTAGATGAGGATCAGGCCGATAATGTTGGCCCAGACGAATAGGCTGGTGCCAAAGTACGGTTCCAGCAGGCGCGAAGCGCACATCTCGGCGGCCAGGGAACTGGCGCCGCCGACAAAAACGACGCCACGCAGCATCACCATGGAGGTCGGTCGTGGCGCCCCCGCAGTTCGCCCGAGCGCACCGGTAACCACACCGTTGGCTGGCCGCTCCTGCCTACCTGCTGGATCAGAAACCTCGGGCTGCACGGAGTGGTCACCCTCGCCCAGAGGGAGCACCGGAACGATGCCCCGCTTTCCATCCGCCGCCGGGCGCCCGGGGCGACTACCCCTTGAGCGTACTTGCCGGCGGGCAGATCGTCAAGCCGCCGTCGCTCAGACCAGCACTCGTCCGCGGCGGCGACCGACGCCGAAGAGGCGCAGCACCATCAGGAGCAACAATGCCCCGATGAAGGCGATGATAATCTGGCCCAGCAGTGGCACGCCCGTGATCGTGACGCGGATGCCAAAATAGCTAGCCAGGAAGCCGCCGATGAAGGCGCCGATGATGCCGACAACAATGTCACCGATCATGCCCATGCCGTGGCCAAGCATCGTTCGGCTGGCCAGGAACCCGGCGATGAGTCCGACGATGATCCAGACGAGCAGCGTGTCCAGTCCAATCTGCAAGTTGACGGTGCTGGTGTGGATGCCGATCATGATGACTCCCTCCCATCTATTTACCGGTTCATGCCGGCCGCAGCACAGCGCCAGCGCGCCGGCATCCGTGATGCGAGTCGCTCTCTACAACGCATAGCGCGTGCCGTCCCGCCAGTAAGCCAGTATCATTGCTCCATTGGCAGTAGGCAAAGGGGGTGCAACGGGTGGAGGGCTGTATCCTGCTGCCGCTCGTCGCCGGCGCGCCGAACGAGGTCAAGGTGGAAGTCGCCCAACAGCAGAGCCGGGCGTTGGCGATCCCCTTGCTCCTCCTGCATGTGCTCCCGGCAGGCGCGATCGGCGCCGACGCCGTGTCGGGGACCGAAGCGACGGCGCGTGCGACGCTGGATGCACTCGCCTTTCGTTTGCGCGCCCTCGGTCTCCAGGTGCAAACGCTGATTCAATCCGGTCGCCCGGCCGCGACGATTTTAGGCGTGGCAACCGCGCATCACGCTCGGTTGATAATCCTTGGGAACACGGTTCGTGGTCGCATGCCGCGGGCATTGTTAGGCAGCATTGCCGACGCTGTCATCCGCGATACGCCGTGCCCGGTGTTGCTGGTGCGAGCGGATAGCCCGCCGGACACTGGTCAGGCGTTGTTGCGTCTGGATCCGCCCGATTTGCTGGCGCCGCGCGACCTGGGGCGGCGTTTCGTCGAGGTAAGCCGGATCGTGGGGAGCGCAACGCGCGTACACGAACTGGACGCCGACTTTCGCCTGGTCCATCCTTCGGTGGGCGATCAGGAGCGTCACCGGGGACTGCTCTCCGCCTACGTGCGCGGCGACGACATACCTCCCGTTGAACTCTATAAGTACGGCTTTGGCTATTACGTCCGCGACGGCCATCACCGTGTCGCGGCGGCGCGGGAACTGGGCAGGAAGGAGATCGCCGCGACAGTCACCGAGTTGGCGCTTTCGGATGACGCTGCCGAGCAGGCGTTCTTCGCCCGCAGAGCGTTTGAACAGGAGACCGGCATCGACCGTATCGGTGCGGCATCTGTCGAGACGTATGGCCATCTGGTGGCCGCGCTGGAGGCGTACCGCCGCGAGCAGGGGCTGGCGTCGTTGACGGCTGCTGCCGAACGCTGGTACGAGACGGTGTATCGGCCGCTCCGGCGGCGCGTGCGGGCGCAACGGCAGACGCAACAGGCGCCTGGAGAGCGACCGGCAGACGTGATCGGTCGGGCTGCAGCCTGGCGCGCCGGCGAAGCAGCGCGCACCGGCGCCTGGCCGACGTGGGACGAGGCGCTCGCGCAGCAGGGGGTCGCGTGAAGCAGTTGCTGCCGGGGCGAGACAGGCGCGATGGTTGTCGCCTGCACGGCTGAGGCGGAACGCGCGTGCGTATCCTGGCGGTAGGCGATGTCGTTGATCCGCTGCTGTACGCCGAATCTGATCAATCGCGCTGGCAGCAGGCAGGCGTATCGGCGGTGATATCCTGCGGTGACCTTCCCCCCGACTACCTGTGTTTCCTGGCCGGACGCTTTCAGGCGCCGTTGTTCTATGTGCTCGGCAACCATAACGGCAGCTACCGGTACAACCCGCCAGCCGGTTGCGTCTCAATCGACGGGCGTCTCTTGCGCTGGCAGGGCTTGCGGCTCCTTGGGGTCGGCGGCGCCCCGCCCCACAACGGCGGCAGCGAACAATACAGCGAGCGGGCCATGGCGCTCCGGCTACTCCGCCACCGCGCGGCGATCTGGCGGCAGGGAGCGCCAGACCTCGTGATCAGCCATGCCCCGCCACGCTTCTCGTCAGACCAGCCTCCACGGCGCAACCGGGTAACGACGAGCGGCGACGCCAGCGGTACGCCGCACAGCAACGCGCCGGACCCCGGTCACCGCGGCTTCCTCGCCTTCGGCAACCTGATTCGCCGCTCCCAACCGCGTTTCTGGCTGCATGGACACACCCACCTCGCCTACGGCACATCGGGACGCGAGAGCCAGGTCGGTTCGACGCGAGTCATCAATGTCTATGGGCATTGCCTGATTGAACTGTAGCCTTTCCCGGCGACTGAGGTTGCGGCTACGAACGAGCGAAGCCCGCCCGTCGGGCGCGGAGGCAGGCCCCCTCCGGCTCGCACTACTC
This sequence comes from Chloroflexota bacterium, assembly GCA_036734945.1. Classification (GTDB taxonomy): domain Bacteria; phylum Chloroflexota; class UBA4733; order UBA4733; family UBA4733; genus UBA4733. Next base: position 21,088 of record DAIMXP010000054.1, on the reverse strand, counting down.
GCCAGGTTCCCCCACGGCAGTGGGGGAACCGATCCTGCTCCGCTGGGGACGATCGCCTTCGGGACGCGCCGGTTGGACCTGAGCATCGGCCATACGGCGTGCCGTTGCCGTGACGGCCGCGCTACGCGCGTCAGCGGCGCGCGGCGTCGGCGCGCCAGAGGTTCCGGGCGGGGCGGCAACGACAGCAGGGAGAGGGCGACCGCAGCGAGGGGGCGCTCGTCGGCCCCACCCGGCACCCTGGGCCGCTCACGGGGCACTTCGTTGTACCCGCGCGTGCCCCCCGTGCGCCAGGTGAGGCTCTGTCCCGTTCTATCGGCTACACCAGCTCAGAGCATCGGCAGCCGTCCCCAGCGGGGCAGGATCGGTTCCCCCCACCGCAGTGGGGGAACCTGGCGAGCGGTGCGAGCCGGAGGGGGCCTTCCTCCGCACCTGCCTGGCCCGGCCCTCAACCGATGAACGCGCGCAGGCAGCCGACTAGCCGATCAAGCTCGTCTTCGGCGTTGAAGAAGGCGCAGGAGACGCGGACCTTCTCCGAACCTTTGCCCAGGGTGCGGGGGAAGAGCCGATTCGCCTCGAACTGCTGCACGAGCGCCGTCTCATCGCGCCCGGGGACCCGGAACGTCACCAGGCCGCTTGATCGCTTCCACTCCTGGGGCGTCCACAACTCGACGCCGCGCACCTCGGCCAGTCGGCGCTTGAGATAGCCGGAAAGGTACTCAATCCGCTGAAAGACACGGTCCCAGCCCAGTTGATCGACCCAGTCAAGCGCCCAATTGATTCCGGCGTGGGCGGCGAAGCCGCGCGTGGCAGCACTCATTCCAGGGTCATTATCTCCATCCCTCTCCCGGCGCTCGACCGGCGTAACGTGTACGCTATCATCATTACCGTTACTGATGAGCTATCGGCGTTCGTAGGGATCCAGGGCATCACGTAGCCCATCGCCAATGAAGCTGAAGCTGAGTAGCGTCAGCGCGATGCAGACGATAGGGAAAACGATAAGGTAGCCGTTTGTGGCGGCGTACTGGGCGTTGTCGGACAGCATCTTGCCCCAACTCGGCAGGGGATCACTGACGCCGAGGCCCAAAAAGCTGAGCCCGGCTTCACCGATTATGGCGCCGGGGATGGCGAGCGTAAACTGAATAATGAGCGGCCCGGCGGCGTTGACGAGGACGTGCCGCAGCATGATCTGCCGCTCCGGTGTCCCGACAGCGCGTGCCGCCGTCACGAACTCCCGCTCTCTGAGCGTGAGGAACTGGGCCCGGGTTAAACGGCATGTATCGACCCATCCTAACAAGCCCAAATAGAGGACCACGTGGCCCAGTCTGGAACCAAAGATGCTGCTCAAAAAGATGGCGAAGAGGATGGCCGGGAAGGCCGCCATGAACTCGATGATCCGCAGCACGACAAAATCGACCTTGCCGCCAAGCCAACCGGCAGCCGAGCCAAGGGGGATGCCGATGCAGATGGCGATCACCGGCACAGCAAAACCTACTGTCAGCGAGGTGCGCGCGCCGTACACCAGCCGGCTAAAGAAGTCACGACCGATGGCGTCGGTACCCAGCCAGTACTTGCCATTCGGAAAGAGCAACGTATCGGCCAGATTGATCTGGAAGTAGGGCGTGTGGGCAATGATCGGCGCGAAGAGGCCTGTGAGAATAAAGATGCTGGCGATGACCGCGCCGAAGGTGGCGGGACGGTTGCGCAAGAAACGTTCGAACGCCTGCCGGAAGGCGCTGTGTGGCCTGTCCGACGTGACCGCCGCGCCGGTCCCCCGAGCGAGAGGCGATCCAGGTGCGGCATGGCTGGGGACTACGCTCACGCCCGTCCTCCGCCCAGCCGTATACGCGGATCGACCATCGTGTAGAGCAAGTCACTGATGAGGTAGGTGAAGCCCCACGAAAAGGCCACGAGAATCACACACGCCATAATCAGCGGAGATCATCCACGGACAGGAGCTTCGATGCGGTAGGTGGTAACGCGCTCACGACGGCGCCGCCACTTCGATCCCGCGGGGATTCCAACAGGCGAAGGTACCCACGCTACCATCGACGGTAGCCCTCGTCAGTTGCGGCTGCTCGTCGACGCAGCGGGATCCGGCGAAGGCGCAACGAGGATGAAAGGGACAGCCGGAGGGGATAGCCGCCGGGTCGGGTGGTGAACCGGGAATGGTGTGAAAGACGCCCTTGCCCAGGCGGTCGAGGCGAGGCACACATTCCAGCAGACCATTGGTATAGCGATGGTGCGGGTGGGCGAACAGCTCTCTGACCGGTGCCGTCTCGACGATCCGCCCCGCGTACATGATCGCGACGCGATCACAACGCCCGGCGACGATACCGAGGTTATGCGTGATGAGCAGCAGTCCCATGTGTATTTCGCGCGTCAATTCGCCCAGGAGTTCCAGGATTTGCGCCTGAATGGTCGCGTCCAATGCCGTCGTCGGCTCGTCGGCGATGAGCAGACCCGGCTGGCATGCAATGGCCATGGCAATCAACACCCGTTGGCGCATGCCACCGCTCATTTGGTATGGAGAGCGCGGTGACACTCTTGCCACACCCGCTTTCGCCGACCAGACCAAGTGTTTCGCCCGCCTCCAGGGTCAGCGATAACCCATCCACGGCCCGCACAACGCCGCGCCGCGTAAAAAACTGCGTGTGAAGGTCGCGGACTTCGAGAAGGGAACCCGACCACTTCTCCGCTGTGATCGTCACGCCGCGCCAGCCTGCTCCTACGACTTACGGGACGGCGGTACGGCGGTCGTGTTGTATTCCTGCCACGAGTTCAGTGCGAACGAAGCGAAACCGGGCCACTCCTCGCCCGTGTAGCCGAAATTGTCCGCAAGCAGGGGATCCCCCTTGACGAAGGGCTTGAAGAGTTGGCCGATCAAACTGTGGTAGACAAAGATGCCTGGTACATCCGATACCAGGAGCTTCTCGGCGGACTGCATAGTTGCGGTGCGCTTCGCCTAAGTATCTTCACCTGCCGTTGGTAGACGTTGCCAGCGGCCGCCCCATCGGACAAAGTGACGAGGCGCGCACGATCAGGGTCGGCGTCACGATGGACCCCCGTACCAGCGCGTCGGGCCGTTCGATCTGGAGCTGCAAGGCGTCGAGCAACAGACGGCAGACCTCCGAGAAGGGCTGATGGACGCTGGTCAAGGGCGGGGACAAGGCAGGAGCCAGCAGGGTGTCATCGAAGCCGGTGAGGGCGATGTCGGCGCCGACGACCAGCCCCCGGCGATGTACCTCGTGCAGAGCCTGGACAGCCATGAGATCACTCATCGCCACGAGCGCAGTCGGCGGTTCGGCCAGATCCAGCAACTGGCGCACGGCCTCCATGATTTCCAGTGGGTCACAGAGCCCCTCGCAGCACAAGGCCGGATCAAGTCTCAGGCCGGCTTCCAGCAGCCCTTGCTCGTACCCCGTCCGGCGGTCACGCACGAAATAGCGTCCGCCTGGACCACCGAGGTAGGCGATGCGCCGGTGCCCTTGCTCCACCAGATGCGTCACCACCTCCATCATCCCGGCCCGCCCATCGACGTCGACGAACGGTATGTCGCCGGCCAGGCTGACGCGGCCGAAGGCGACGTAGGGAACGCGCTGGGTGGCCAGCATTTCGATGCGCGGGTCATGCTCGTGCGTGTCGGCCACAATAACACCGTCGGTGCGCTTGCGCTGGACCAACCGCGCCAATGCCCCCGGACCATCGCGGCGATGCGGCCCGACCAGTAACAGATCCAGGTCGCGTTCGGCACATTCGTGGGCCAGGAGGGCGACCAACTCCCGAAAGACGAGGTCTTCACTACCGCCGGCCTCCGGCCCGGCGGCATACGCGACGCTGCTCGTGCGCCGACCCTGCAACTGGCGCGCGATAGCATTCGGGTGATAGTCCAGCGCCAGTGCAAGCGAGGTGACTCGCTCTCGAGTCCCTGGGCTGACGTCTGGGTACCCGCCAAGGGCGCGCGAGGCCGTAGTGATGGAACAACCGGCGGCGCGCGCGATGTCGGCCAGGATGGTCGGACGCTTCTCCAACTATGAGTGCGGGTGAGCAGCGCCGACGAGGTCGCGATCGGTGGCAAACCAGAGCGCTTCCGGCAGATGGAAGGTGGCATATGAGTAGTTGGCCATGGCAAACCAGTAATCATACAACGATTTGGTTGTCAAGGGCTACGCCAAATTTGGCAAATTATGCGGTCGACGATGCTCCACATGCCGATATTGTATGCTCTCACGGGCCATGGATTATGGATTCGGAAACGCCGGGCGCGGCTATGTGCTGGCGACTGTCTCCAGGAGCGCTGACATCTGTCTCAACGCGGCTGCATGTTTTGAGGAAAGGGAAACGGGTGGCAATCCTGTCGCAACCCACGTCACAGGAGGAAGCCGCAGTAGTGGCGCCGAGGCAGGCAGCGACGTGGCCGACTGACGTGCTCTTCGCGCTGTCGCTCGGCCTCACCTTGCGGCTGGGTTACTGGCTTTACGGCTGGTGGCGCCTTCAAACCATTGTCGAGCCGTACGCTCCGTTCTTTCACGGCGATTGGGAACAACTCGCTCCCGCACTCAGTTCACCTGCCTATCCCTGGCTTGGTCCCTGGCTGCACCTGGACGCCCTTTGGTACGACCACGTCGCCACCGCCGGCTACCGTGCGGGCGACGGCTCCGTACACTTCCCACCGCTCTTTCCGTTGCTTGCCCACCTGACGATGCCACTCTTTGGCGGCAGCTTTGGCTTTGCCGGAATGGCGGTGAACTTCGTTGCGGCTGTCGTTGCCTTTTACCTGCTGCGTCGTATTGCCGCGCTGGATGGGCGGTCAGACGACGGCAGCCGGGCGGCGCTCTACATGTGCGCCTTCCCGGTCGGTTTCTTCATCTTCGCGCCCTTCACTGAGGCCACGTTTCTCGTCTTCACCGTCGCCTCGATGTACTGCGCGCGGCGCGGCATGTGGTGGTGGGCAGGCGTCTGGGGCTTCGTGGCCACGACCTCGCGCTGGCAAGGAGCGCTGCTGGCGCCGGCACTGTTGGTGGAGTATGGGCTACAGGTGCGTGCCGGCAAACGGCGCCTGGGTGTGGACGTTCTGGCCACCCCTCTACCCGGCATCGCCTACATCCTCTTCACGTTGTACAGCCGCTTCATTGTTGGCGAACCACGTTCGATGACGCAGGTGAACGACTACTGGGGCATCCGCTGGCTCGCGCCGTGGGACGTCTTGCAGTTGGGCTGGCAGCGCATCGTGGCCGGGGACGGACTGGAGTTATTGAACCTCGTCACCATCATTGGCCTGGCGGTTGGGTGTGTCGTGGCCCTGCGCTACCTGCGGCTCAGCTACGTGGTGTACATGCTGGAGCAGTTGGTGTTCATCGTGGCCCACATCTCGGCAGTGTCGCCGCTGGCCGCGTCGGCACGCTACATCGTGACGATCTTCCCGCTCTTCCTGCTGCTGGGCCGAGCGGGCGCCAACCCGCGCCTGCACAACACGATCGTGATTGTGTTCTTCCTGCTTCAGGGTATCTTCGTCTGGCAATTCGTCGTCGGCGAGTGGGTGGCGTGAGTATCGTCACGGCTGTGGCCCCATAAGTACCTGAATTTTGGACATTCGAGAGTCGGAACGTATAACGATAGCAGGCAGTTCTATCGCTGCGCCACAAGTCGAGAACGATAGACGGAGTAGGTGAACGGTACAGTGGAAAGCGCGAAGATGATGAGGTTGTCCTGGCGGTCCGGCTCGAGCAGGGCGATTGGCTTTACTGCGCTGCTGGTGTTGCTGTTGAGTCCGGTGGTCACCCCGGTTGCTTTGGCTGCCAACTGCTTTGGTTCTGATCCGGGCGCCGTTTCTTATCTGCAGGACGAGGTTGCCGGCGCCATAACGATTGATGGCAACCCTGCGGCGGTGGGCACGCGGATCACGGCGAGCTATAACGGCACGCCGATCGGTTGTGCCACCGTGGATCAAGCCGGCAATTATGCGATGCAGGTGAACGGCAGCGACACTGTCCATCCCAGTTACCCTACAGCCAGCCAACAGTACAGCATTGCGGTGAATGGTACCGCTGCCGGCGTGACGCCCAATCCAGAGACGTTTTCGGCGCCGCAGGCGCCTTCGCCTTACGCCTTTGTCTTACTTGACTTGAGCGCGACGTCATCCGGGCAACCCGCAACCGGGGCAGGAACAGCGACCGTGCCGACCGCCACACCGGTTGCTGCGGCTGGTGGAGCCGGGGCGCCCGCCACGCCTGTACCAGGGGCAGCTCCGGCCTCGACTGGTGCGTCTTCGTCGCCGGAGATCGCGCCCGATGCGACGAGCCAGCCTACAGCACCGGCCGCCGCGGCGACCGGCAGTTGCCAGTTCCGGTTCGGCTTCAAGCTGCTTCACGATATGGCCTCGATCACTGTCGGCAACTGTCTCGAGGATGAAGGGCATAACCCGCAGAACGGTGATGGGCTGCAGCACACGACGAACGGGCTGCTCGTCTGGCGCAAAGCGGATAACTGGACTGCCTTTACCAACGGCTATTGGACGTGGATCAATGGCCCGAACGGGCTTGTGCAGCGCCTCAATACGCAACGGTTCCCCTGGGAAGCGAATCCAGACGGGTTGCCGCTGGTGGCGGGCAGCCAGGCGGCTCTCTCATAGACCGGAGACACATGCTCGCCGAGCGCCAAGGATGCCGATCATGCGTGCATCTGCCCCGGCTTTTGGCCCTGGTGTTGATGGTGGCCGTGATCGTGCTGGGTAGCTGGCCCTGGAATGGCGCGAGTGCCGCCGGCGACCCGCGCTATTTCGTCCAGACCGGCTATCGCATCGACAACGACGCATTTTATGACTACTTCGCCCACCGCGGGGGCATCCGTACCTTCGGCTATCCGACTTCAGAAACCTTCACACTGCTGGGCTTTCGCGTGCAGTTCTTTCAACGCCGGGTCATGCAACTGCAGTCTGACGGTTCGGTCGGACTGCTGAACCTGCTCGACCCCGGCATACTGCCCTATACGCAGTTCAACGGCTCGACGTTTCCAGCGGTGGATGCCGGGCTCACGGCGTCGGCGCCCTCCGCCGGAAGCACCGGCTATGCTGCCGCGGCGCTGGCTTTTGTCGCGGCGCATGCGCCGGACACCTTCAATGGTCAACCAGTACACTTCGCTGCCACCTTCCTTTCCAGCGTCACCGCTGCGGAGGCCTTCCCCAATGGTCAGGGCAATGCCGCGCTGCTACCGCTGATGGATCTGGAACTGTGGGGGCTGCCCACCGCGCCGCCGAACGTTGATCCGGCCAACGCCAACTTCGTCTACCTGCGTTTCCAGCGCGGCATCATGCAGTACGATGCGACCACCGGCCTGACCCAGGGCACGTTGCTGGCCGACTATCTCAAGGCAGTGATGACGGGGCCGGGTGCCCTTGGGGCGCTGCCCCCTGATCTGGCGCAGGAGGCGGCCGGCAGTCCCTATCTGGCGCAGTGGGCGCCGGAGCAGCCGCTGTTCCTGGCTCGGCCGGACGCCCTTCCCAACAGCGACCTCACCAACGCCTTCTACCCGGTGACGGTAGCGGGACAGCCGATCGTGCCGACACCTGTGCCTGGCGCCGCCACCCCGACGATAACGGCGACGCCGCTTCCTTCCCCGACGGCAGCCGGGAACACCTGTGCCGGTGATGAGCGCATGACCTTCGCCGGCGGCGGCTCAGCGAGCATCGGCGATACCGTGTACATCACCGTCACCTCCTCCCGCGGCCATACCGGCGTCGTGCTGACGGGGCCCGATCACCCTGCCTTCGTGAAGGAGTACCAGGGACAGGAAGGCTATGTCTGGGTCTATCAGGTGACGGTGCAATCGGCCGGTCGGCACGACTACACCTATTACGTGGATACCACCACGGTCTGCACGACGAACTACTTCGTGGTCGGATCGGCGAGCGCGGCGACCGCCACGAGCACGCCGACCGCCACAGGCACGCCGACTGCGACAGCGACGCCTGTCCCCACCGCCACTGCCACTGTAGGGCCGAAGCCGAGCATTACCGACGTCAACCCGACCCGCTTCAACCGCGGGCAGGCGATCACCGTCAATGGTGGTCCCTTTGGCGCCCCGCCGCCCGGGTCTGGTCTGGGGGGCGCCAACGGTAGCGTGTTCTTCTTCTACCAGCCGGGCCCCGCAGCCACCGCTGGCGTCGGCACGCCGACAGCAACGCCTGTGAGTGGCAGCAGGAGCGCGCCGGCAAGCGTTCAAACCTGGACCAACGGTTTCCTTGGTGTGCAAGTGCCCAACCTGGCGCCGTCCAACGGGGCGATCGGCTCCTACTGCGTCCAGGTCACGGTCAACGGCGCACCGCCGAGCGACCCCTTCTGCGGCCTACAGGTCTCGGGATAGCCCCGGACGCCTTCTCTGCCGGCCGGTGTCATCATTCATCATTGACCTGCCCACTGCTGCCCGTTGCCCGTCATATGCAGCCAGTAGCCGGCGTTGGGTTGCAGGGTCGTGAGGTTGTTGAAGGGCGCCATGTTGGCCGCCGTGAAGTAGCTCAGCGCGCCACCCTGGCCGGCATCGAAGCCGAGGGTGATATCGACAGCGTTGTTCAGGTGGCCGAGGGCAGTGGCGAGTGGCTCTGGCGACGTGCCACCGTAGCCGACCAGGTTCCAACCCGGCGTCAGGGCCAGGGTGGTCCCGGCTGGCAGTGGTGTCCCGGTCAAGGACAGTGTGCTGCCGGTGGTCAGGTGCAGCCAGTAGCCGTGCAGCGGGAGCAGTGCGGTCAGCGTGTTGAAGGCCCGCATGCTGGGGCTGGTGAAGTAACTCTGTGCCCCGCCCTGGCTGGCGTCGAAGCCGAGCACGATGTCGTAGCTGCTGCCCAGGGAACTGAGCACCGTCGTGAGGGAGGTGGACGTGGGTTGGAAGGAGAAGCTGACCAGATGCCAGCCGGCGGAGAGCGGCAGGGAGAGATTGCTGCCGCCGGTCGCGGTCGGGGATGGCGTCGCCGTGTTCGTGGGTGATGCCGTCACCGTCGCCATCGGAACGGCGGTTGGGCTGGGTGTCGCCGTCATCGTCGGTGTCGGGGATGGCGTCGCCTGCGACCCGAGAGCCAGCTTCAGCACGAAGGCGTTGGCTGCTCCACCAAGGCTTGTTTGGAAGGCGCCATTGGTGGTGGGGAAGTTCGGGGATCGGGCGGAGCCCGCGACGTAGACGTTGCCCTGGCTGTCCACCGCGATGCCGTTGCCGGAATCGCCGCCACTGCCGCCGATGTAGGTGCTATAGAGGAGGGCGTTGCCCAATGGGTTGAGTTTGCTCAGGAAGGCGTTCCCGCCCAGGCTGCCGCCGCCGAAGCTCGTCTGCAACGCGCCGCTGGTGGTTGGAAAGTTCGTGGAGTTGGTACCGCCCGTCACGTAGGCGCTGCCGGCACTGTCTACGGTAATGCTGTAGCCGGCGTCGTAGCCACTGCCGCCGAGGTAGGTGCTGTAGAGGAGTGCGCTGCCGGAGGGGTTGAGTTTACTCACGAAAGCGTCGATGCCGCCACCGGAGCTCGTCTGGATGGCGCTTCTGGTGGTGGGGAAGTTGCCGGAGCTGATGGAGCCCGTCACGTAGGCATCGCCGGCGCTATCCACCGCGATGCCGTTGCCGTTGTTGTTACCGCTGCCGCCGAGATAGGTGCTGTAAAGAAGGGCGCCGCCCGACGGGTTGAGTTTGCTCACGAAAGCGTTGATGCCGCCACCGGAGTTCACCTGGAAGGCGCCACTGGTGGTGGGGAAGTTGCTGGAGCCGGTGTAGCCCGTGACATAGGCGTCGCCGCCACTGTCCACGGCAATAGCGTTGCCGCGATCGAAGTTATTACCGCTGAGGTAGGTGCTGTAAAGCAGACTGCTGCCGGATGGGTTGAACTTGCTCACGAAGGCGGCGTTGTAACCGCCAGCGGAACTGGTCTGGAAGGCGCCGCTGGTGGTGGGGAAGGTGTTGGAGCCGGTGTAGCCCGTGACGTAGGCGTCGCCGGCACTGTCCACGGCGATACCGTTGCCGAAAGCGCTCCCCTGGCTACCGAGGTAGCTGCTGTAGATCAGGGCGGTGCCGGACGGGTTGAGTTTGCTCACGAAGGCCAGATAGTAGCCTCCACTGAAGCTCGTCTGGAGGGCGCCGCTGGTGGTGGGGAAGTTCGAGGAGTTGGTGTCGCCGGTGATATAGGTGTTGCCGGAAGTGTCCACGGCGATGCCGTTGCCTTGATCGTCGCCGCTGCCCCCAAGGTAGGTGCTGTACAACAGGGCGCTCCCCGACGGGTTGAGTTTGCTCACGAAGACATCGTGGTCGCTACTACCTCCAGCGAAGCTCGTCTGGAAGGCGCCGTTGGTGGTCGGGAAGTTGTTGGAGTTGGTAGTGCCCGTGATATAGGCGTTACCGGCGCTGTCCACGGCGACGCTGGTACCCGCATCGTTGTTGCTGCCGCCGAGGTAGGTGGCGTAGGCGAGGACGGGGTCGATCACCAGGAGCCGGGCGGCGTCATAGGCGCCCAGGCGGAAGGTCACCTGTCCGTCCGCAGCAACTGCATAGCGTCCGCCTACAACCCGCCGACCGGTTGGGCCATCCTGATAGGTGAGGGGCTGCCGCAAGAAGACATCCTGCTGGCCCACGTGCAGCGCAAGGTCGCCCTGGGCGTTCACAACCGGCAGTGCCGAACCGGCGAAGCGCAAAGCGATGACCTGAGGGTCGGCGCCGGGATGGACGATGAAGTCGTCTTCGAGTTGCCCCTGCCTGCCGTAGTAGGCGACGTCTATGCCGGGATAGACGTCGTGGTAGACCACCTTCGCATAGGTCGGCACATTGGAGCGCCACCTGGCAGGGTCGTTGCCGATGAAATAGTTCACCGTCCCCGGCAGTTCTTCGGCGGTAGTGACGACCGGCTGTGCATTTGCCCCGGCCAGCCCCAGTCGCAGCAGGTGCGCTGCCAACGGCGAGCTGGATGGGATCGGCGTTGGTGGCAGATGCGGCACGACGGCGGGACCTTGGTCCGGCCCTTGAGCCGCTCCTGCCGAGTTGGGAAGACTGAGCAGAGCGGCGCCGCGGCTCAAGGTGATCGGGAGCCGGCTGCCGCCGACGGAGAAGTCATAGCCGGCGCCGGTCGGCGCCGGCACGAAGCTGAGCGGTAACTGGCCGTAGAGTGTGCGGGCCGTGGCCTGGGCGGGAGCATCGGCGCCCGCGATTCGTCCAGTGCCGGCAGGTGTCCCGACCGGCTGGGGACTTGCCGCCATCGGGAGGATCGGCAACACCGCGACGAGCGCGATTAGCAGGCGTGTCTTCAGCTTTGCCCACACGACGAGCCTCCTCGTTCTTTGGGTCGTGGTACACGTGACGCACGCTGACCGACGCACAGCGGAAGTACGAGTAAGGGGACGACCCGGGGGAGAGTATACCAAGACGATGACAGAGGCACGACATCCGGCTGATCAGGACGTCCTCCAACGTCTTGTGCCGGATGCTTGGGACCTCCCGGCGACTGAAGTCGCGGGCTAGAACGAGCGAAGCCCGCCTTCGCGGGCTGACCGAGTCCGCGCAGGCGGACTTCGCCTGGCTGTAGCCCGCGACTTTAGTCGCCGGGCGTGCCGTGCGAACTGATCGGGACTTTGCGGCGCACTCTGACCTTTGTTTCGGGGCGCGCTGCCGCTACTGCTGTCGGCCGGCGTCACGGCGAATGTCTGGGTTGTCATTCGTGGGCATCGGGACTGCGGTCCCAGGTGCAAGCTGCCTGGCGTGTGCCAGCCTTACGTCAAACCCAGCCGCGCTCGTACCTGTTCGCGCGAATCGGTGGCAATGTATAACGCCAGCGCGTGGAGCACCGGTGGCGTCGCCGCTCCCAGTGCCGCTGCCTCTGCGGCGTTCAGCGGCCCGAAGCGGCTCTCCAGGATCGTCTGCACCAACGCTCGTTGGCCTTCAGCCAGACCTTCAGCCAGACCCTTCGCCAGACCCTTGGCTTCGCCTTCCTCGCGCCAGATCTCAGCAACACTGGATTCACCTAACAAGTCACGAAGCATCGGGTTCCTCCTCAATGTCTGTTCCACCAACGGACGCGGCACACGCAGCCCCGCCAACACCGCCAGCATGCCCGTCAACTCCTCGCGTTCGCTGTGCGGCAGCGACGCGCGGGCAAGCCGTTCCGCCACCGTCTCCAGCGTCGTGAGCGGCTCACCTCGCATCAACGTCGCCAACAGCCACGCCCCCGGCTCCGCCATCGCCAGCACCTGCTCCGCCGGCTCTTCCCAGAGCCGGATCACGCCATAGCGGTAGCGCATCCCTTCCTCTCCACCACCGCGTTCCAGCACGAAGGGACTCGCCGGGATGCCGCCGCTCTCCCGCAGGTAGATGACGACCGAGTAGACCGGCAGGCGCAGATGCCGCCAGAGGCGCAGGCCATACTCGGCCACGCGCTCCCCGATCATGGTGTCCGGGTTGGTCTGGAGTTCGATGTGCAACAGCAGGCGTTCTCCGCTGCCGAGCGCCACGTCCCAGACCAGGTCGGCCAGGCGCTTCTCCGCCGTCAACTCCGGAGAGCGTTCACCCAGCCAGTGCGCGCCGGGCAGCAGCAAGGCCAGCATGCCCTCGTGGGCATGGGCGAACAGCCGCTTCAGCGTCTGGTCGTAGTCCGGTCGGTCGCTGGTCGGCGCCATCGTGTCCTATCCTCCGTGTACTCCAGTGTAGGGCATGACCTGACCGCTGCACCAGTGCAGGTCTCGCCAAGCACGCGCGGCCGTGCCATCTCCCGAAGAGTGCGTAGCTGTTGGCGAATCCTGGATCGCCGGATCGCCGGTCGGTCACCCGGCGACAGATGGCTCTGCTGGCGAACTCAAAGGGACTCCTTGGTTTGCGCACGGTTATCGGGCTAGCTGAGGCGCCGGAGTATCGCCACGTGAGCGATCCCGTTGTCGTCTTTACTGGTCAACTTGGGCAGCATCTCAAAGTGATGCCGCTCGTACTTCGGGTGCTGCTGCTACTGCCCAGCCCACTGCTGCCCGCTACTGGTCACATGCAGCCAGTAGCCGGCGTTCGGCTGCAGGGTGGTGAGGTTGTTGAAGGGCGCCATGTTGGCAGCCGTGAAATAGCTCAGCGCGCCACCCTGGCTCGGATCGAAGCCGAGGGTGATATCGACAGCGTTGTTCAGGTGACCGAAGGCGGTGGCCAGTGGCTCCGGCGACGTGCCTCCGTAGCCCACCAGGTTCCAACCCGGCGTCAGGGCCAGGGTCGTCCCGGCTGGCAACGGCGTCCCCGTCAAGGACAGCGTGCTGCCGGTGGTCAGGTGCAGCCAGTAGCCGTGCAGCGGCAGCAGGTCGGTGAGGGTGTTGAAGCGCGCCATACTGGCGGCGGTGAAGTAGCTCTGCGCTCCGCCCTGGCTGGCATCGAAGCCGAGCACGATGTCGTAGCTGCTGCCCAGGGAACTGAGCAGCGTCGTGAGGGTCGTGGAAGTTGGCTGGAAGGAGAAGCTCACCAGATGCCAGCCGGCGGAGAGGGGCAAGGAGAGGCTGCTGCCCGGTAGCAGGTTGACGCTGATGAAGCTCTTGTCCCCCCAGGAGATGGGGATGGAAGGTGCGGCAGGCAGGTCGTTGACGGTGAAGGTGATGGGGTCGCCGGGCTGGGCGTAGTTGGTGGTGGGAGTGGTGCCGTCCGTCCCGTAGACGGCAATGCGGTAGTTGCCCGCCTGAGCCAGCAAGCCGCTGCCACTGCCGACGGTGAAGATACCGCAGAGGGTTTGCTGGCGGCAGTAGGCCTTCACCACCGCTCCGACTGGAGCAGGACCACTGGTCACGTTGACCGTGCCGGCATAGATGGCGAAGGTGGGCGTATCAATGACGGTGGTGTTGTACCCCGGACCGGTGACGTCGTTGGCGTAGGCCATGGCTTCCTGCCTGTGACCGAACGGGCTCCAGGAGGGCGTGGGCGGGATGAGGAGCCAGGACGCCAGGAGGCCAAATAGCGCGAGCAGACTGAGCGCGCTGCCGCGAACCAGAGTGTGTCGATTCAATCCTCTTCTCCTTTACGTTGTCGAGCCGACCGGCGCCTCGCGATTCAGCCGCGCACAGCACCCTTGCCCTTTTCACATCGCTCGCGCGGCGTACTCCTATCGGGAAGCGGCGGCAGGTAGAGCGGCACGCCGCCAGCGGAACAATAGCACGAGTAATAGTACCTGAAGCAAGCCACCACCCACCCAATAGGTTAGCTCGTAGTCGAACCATTGACTGACAGCGAGAACGGTAAAGGCAAAGAGCAGCGATGCATCTCTCGGACCCTCTCCGAAGTAGAGCAGCCAGACAACGGGGCCAAGCCAGAGCATGACTTCCACAGTCGCGCCCGGGAGGCCGCCTTCGGCCAGCGCGAGCAGCAGCCAGTTGTGCGCGGGAACGATCCGGCGCGCAAGGATGCGGTACGCCGCGGTATGGCGCGCCGCCACTGCCGTGTTGCCGTAGCCAACGCCCAGCCAGGGATGTTGCCTCCAGAGGACGAGGGCAACCTCCTGAGCGGCGACGCGTTCACTGAGGTTGCCTGTTGTTACCTGCCCAGGGACGTAGCGGACCAGTTGCTCTTCCAGGCGACCCTGTAGTCCGACGACGGCGCCAGCACAGCCGAGGCAGAGCAGGACAATAGCCGAATAGCGCCGGGCCTGTGGCCACCTGGCGCCGAAGGCCGGCAGTGCGGCTGCCAAGAGCCCTGCCAGGCAGGCGAACCAGCTCGCCCGCGCGCTGCTGCAGAAGAGGGCGACGAGGATCAGCCCTACGGGCAGCACAGTTCCGCGGCCGGCTCGCCTGCTCACCAGCACGACGAAAGGCAAGAGTATCGCTAGCTGAGCCCCCAGGATGGTGTGATAGGCGGTCAGGCCCTCAACGCGCAGCAGCCACCAGCCGGAACCGGCGCCGCCATTGTGAACCGGAAGTGGCCGGCTCGGCGGCCACCAGGCGGGGACAGTGGCGATTAGTCCCTGTCCCAATGCCGCCAGCGCCTCCGTCAACCCGATCCCAGCCAGCAGGGTCGGCAGTAGTCGATCAGGCGTGTCCGATTTCAGGTTGAGCAGGGTCCGGAACAGCAGCCAGCAGGCAACGTAGCGCACTGCGTACTCGGTAGTGCTCTGTACCGGGGCGAGTGACAACAGGGCCGAAGCGATCGCTCCCAGAGCGGCGATGGCCAGGAGCACTTCCGCCAGCAGGGCTGGGTGCGAGCGAGGCCGGCGTTCCTGTGCAGCGCAGAGGGCGAGCACAACGGGTGGGCCGAGGATACAGAAGACGGTCCAGCGACCGTTGCCGGTGAGCGCTGTCGGTAGTCGCCATGTTCCGATCGTGCGTGGATAGTCTGGCGAGAGTTCGATGAGCGACGCGTACGCCATCCAGCCTATTGCCGTCAGACGTTGTTGCCAGAGGCCACTCACATGGCCTGCCGTTGGCGGGCGAACACGCTCGCGCTTCAACTCGGTCAGGACGCCGGAAAAATGGGCCTGCCCGGCGTGCGGCCACTCATCGCAACAGCCCGCAGAGGACGACGCTGCGCTTTGGCAAGGCTCATTGCCCTGCCCATTGCTGGCCGCTAGCCGAGACGTGCAGCCAGTAACCGGCATTCGGCTGCATGCTCTCCAGGTTATTGAAGCGCGCCATAGCGGTAGCCGTGAAGTAACTCAAGGCGCCGCCCTGGCTCGGATCGAAGCCCAGAGCGATATCCACGCTGTTATTCAGGCGCCCGAAGGCCGTGCTGACCGGCTCGGCCGTGGCGCCGCCGTAGCCGACCAGGTTCCAGCCCGGCGTCAGCGCCAGGGCCGTGCCGGTGGGCAGCGGCAACCCCGTCAAGGTGAGCGTGCCGGGGGCGACCAGATGGAGCCAATAGCCGTGCAAGGGTTTGAGGTCGGTCAGCGTGTTGAAGGCTCGCATGCCGGGGCTGGTGAAGTAGCTCTGCGCCCCGCCGGCCGAAGCGTCGAAGCCCAACACGATGTCGTAACTCGTTCCCAGAGAACTGAGCACTGTCGTGAGGGTCGTGGACGTTGGTTGGAAGGAGAAGCTCACCAGATGCCAGCCGGTAGAGAGGTGCAAGGAGAGGCTGCTGCCCGGTTGCAGGTCGGCGCTGACAAAGCTCTTGTCCGCCCAGGAGATGGCGACGGACGGTACTGCCGGTAGATCGTTGACGGTGAAGGTGATGGGGTCGCCGGTCTGCGCGTAGTTGGCCGTGGCGTTGGTGCCGTCGGTGCCATAGACGGCAATACGGTAGTTGCCGGCTTGCGCCAGCAGGCCGGGCCCGCTACCCACCGTGAAGGTGCCGCAGAGGGTTTGCTGGCGGCAATACGCCTTCACCACTGCTCCGACCGGCGCAGGACCACCAGGCAGATTCACCGCCCCGGCATAAATGGCGAAGGTGGGGGTGTCGATGACGCCCGTGCCCGTCGTGGTGGTGCTGGAGGTTGTCGAGGCTGTGGTGGTGGTCGTAGTCGTCGTGACACTGGTCGACGTCGTGGACGTGGTGCTGGAGGTGCTGGTCGTACTGGAGGTCGTGGACGTTGAGGTCGTGGTCGGCGGTATGACGACCGGTCCTGTCAGTACCGGTTGGTAAATTACCAGGCCAAGGGTCGAGTCGTTATGCCCGTCGTAGATGCCGGCGGCGATCACCGTTGGATCGGTCGTTCCCCACCAGTTATTGGCAGCCCCAATGTTGTACGCCGTTGGATTCTTCATGTTATAGGTCGTGTTCCCATAGATGTTGTTCTGGCTTATGGGCGGCGTGCCGCCGCCGTAGGCGCCGAGAATCACGCCCACGCCATTGTTGGTGATGGCGTTGTGGTCCATGCTGAACCCTTCGTAGAATGCCGCCACGCCGGTGCCATTGTCGCTAATGGTGGTGTAGCTCAGTCGTCCCCGCCCGCCGTTGAGCGCTACCTGATTGTGGGTGAAGCTACTGCCGCTCACGTTGATGCGCTCGGTATTGTACAGACCGTAGTTGTTATTCGTAAACTGCGAGTTGGTGATGATCTTGTCGGCGCTATTCACCGCGACGTAATTGCTATCGAAAAGGCAGTGATCAACAGTTTCCTTCCAGCCGGCATAGCCCGCGAGCGCGGTATTGTTGTTGCGGAAGGTGCTGTTGGCGATGCTGACCGGGCCGCCAGCCCAGCAGCACTCGACGGAAAGCGCGTTCGCTGCATATTCGACAGTGATATTGGCAACCGACGCCTTGCCGCCCTGACTGTTGGCGATCTGAATGCCGCCCCACGTTCCCACGCTGGGTGAAGCATCACTCGACGAAAAGGTGATCGTCTGATCAGTCGTACCCTGGGCAACGAGGCTGCCGCGCACGATCAGACTCGTGTTGTCGTCGAAGCGGACGGAAACGCCGGGTTGGATGGCGAGCGTGTAGCCAGGGAAGAGCGTCACATTGCCGGTAACGTGGTAGGGGCTTTGAGCGAGCGTCCATACCGTATCGGCAAACTGTCCCCCCGACACCGCGGTGTCGGCGCTCACGCGGGGCGTGACGCCCGCAAACGGGGCCAGACAAAACCCGGCCACCACGAGCAACGTGACGACCGTGCGAACAAGCGCCAGTCGACGACAACGCGACATGCTATATCCTTTTCGGAGTGCAAAGTGTATCATGCGCCGCATCCTTGCCCGGATAACCGCTTGAGCAGCGGTTGACCAAAGAGACGAGACTTTTTTGTGCGGCTAGGTGTACCCCATAGTTTTGCGCGTTCTGCTTGCTAACGGCGTCTCCGCCGCGCCCGGCGACTGAAGTCGCGGGCTACAGTAAGCAACCACCCACTGCGGTGGGTACCCGCCTTCGGCGGCTCCGGTAGTCCGCGTAGGCGGACTTCGCTTCGAATAGCCCGCGACTTCAGTCGCCGGGAGGTCCTAATACAATGGCCCTCCCGGCTACTGCCCGTTGCCCGGAACGGCGCGCTGATCAGCCGGCTGCACCTTGCTGCGGACGCTTTCAGCGCCGGGGCAAAGCCGCCGTGCTCAGGTTGCTGACCGTACTGACCGTATAGGTCGTCACCAGCACCTCGTTGTGGTAGCCCAACAATGGTCGCACCTGCCCGCCGGGGAAGCGCTGCTCGATCTCGGGCAAAAGCGTCGCCCACTTCGGGAAGACGATGAAGGCGATGGCACGGCTCTTTGGGGTCAGCGCCGGTACCTGCTGCGGCGGATCAGCCAGGTCTTCCCCGGCAATGCGGTAGCCAAGGTAGCGGTTGGGTCCGTAGGCGAAATAGAGGCCGTCGGCAAGATCGTAGATGTAGGTGCCGGATGGCAAACTGCCGATGAAGTTGGCGATGGCGGTGACTTGCGGATTGGGGTCGTTGCGGAAATAGACGCCAAAGTAGTCGTGAATCGAGCTGATGGTGATGGCGGAGAGGAGGAGCACGGTCACCGGTACGAGTACACGCTGGGCTGCCGCGCCCAGGACCAACGTTGCTGTCGCCAGGAACCAGTCGAGGCTGAGTGCCGCCAGCAGATAGACCGCCGGCAGCAAAGCGACGATGCGCGGTGTATACGGCTGATCGAGGGTGAGTACGCCGCCGGAAAGGAGGGTAAACCAGAACCAGACCGCCAGGATCACGCTCGCCGGCCGGCGCAGCGTCAGCGAGACGAAGAGCAACCCGCCAACGAACAGCCCGGCGACGGGCGCCAGGAGGATCGGTGCGCCAAAAGAAAAGAAGGTGCTGCCGTCCGGTTGAGTAAAGAACTGGGAGATGGCGTCGCGGAACTGTATGGCCAGCACGGCGGCGACGTTGCCGACGTGGAAGCGCTGTTCCGCGTCGTGCAGGTGGTACAGCACGAAATAGGTTCCGGCTCGGCCCATGTCGGCGGTGTGCGGATGCTGCACGTAGAAGAGCAGCATGGGCAGAAAGGTGATCAGCCATGCTACCAGCGTCACAGCGGCGCAGCCGGCGAACCAGCGCCGGCGCCGGCGGTACCGAAGGACAGCATCCATGCAGAGCGCCGCGAGCGCGATGGGGATTACCCGTGAGCCGACGTAGAAGTAGAGGCTGAGCGCGCAGGCGACGCCGGCCAGGGCGAAGCAGAAGGGAGCGCCGGAGAGCCAGAAGCGCTGCAGCAACTCCTCCGGTTGCTCGGCCGTGAGGCGATGCAGACCGGCGGCGAAGGCGGCGAAGGTGCAGGTAGCGAGCACCGCTGTTTCGACATTGCTCAGCGACAGGCGGCTGAGTTGCAGATCAACGGGAGCCGCGGCCGCGATCAATGCCGCCAGTATCCCCACGCGCCGGTTGGCCAGCGTGGAGCCGGCGAGGTAGACAGCGAAGACGCCGAACGTTCCCCAGAGGGCGGAAACGAAGCGCAGCGCAAAGAGCGTCACGCCGAAGACCTGGATAGAGAGCGCCTCCAGGTAGAAGTGCAGGCTTGGCAGCTCGGCAAAGCCGATGCCAAAGAACCAGGGTGCGTCCGGTTGGCCGCGCACGATGGCCAGAGCATTGGCGCCCATCTCCCCTTCGTCGCCATAGAAGAGGGCCGGCACGGATGACAGGGCGACCAGGCGGAGGACGAGTGCCAGCAGCAGAATGGCGACAAGAGCCAGCAACGCCCGATCTCGCCCGGCGGCCCGCAGCCGCTGCCACAGTTGCGCCGGCACCGCCGACCAGGCAAGCGAGCTGGTTGCGGCGCTGGTGAGACACAGCACGGCGACGATACTGGCAAGCCAGCCCGCGATGCCGGCGTAGGAGTAGGGTCCGGCAGCAGGGACAAGCGCAGCGACGGTGCTGAAGAGCAGCAACGCCCCGATCAGCAGCGGCCGCAGGTGGACCGGCGGTGACGCCGCTCGCGTTGTAACGCCAGGTTCGATAGCCGCCCTCTCTGATTAGACGGAATGGTACGGCGCGGTTGGGTCGAAGGCAAATCACAACCGTGGGTATTGACGCGGTGCAAGGCGGGGCACTCGGTTAGGTCACTGCCCCGCCCACTGCTGCCCGCTGCCTGTCAGGTGCAGCCAGTAGCCGGCATTGGGCTGCAACGTGTTCAGGTTGTTGAAAAGCGCCATGTTTGGATCGGTGAAGAAGCTCAGCGCGCCGCCCTGGCTCGGGTCGAAGCTCAGGGCGATATCCACGCTGTTGTTCAGGTGGCCGAAGGCCGTGCTCAGCGCCTCCGGTGCCGCCCCGCTATAGCCCACCAGGTCCCAGCCCGGAGTGAGGGTCAGCGTGGTTCCCGACGGCAGCGTTGTCCCCGTGAGCGACCAGGTGGCGTTGGTCGTGAGATGCACCCAATAGCCGCGCAGGGGTTGCAGCGTCGTCAGGGTATTGAACGCTTGCATACTGGGACTGGTGAAGTAGCTCTGCGCCCCACCCTGGCTGGCATCGAAGCCCAGCACAATGTCGTAGTTGCTGCCCAGGGAACTGAGCACCGTCGTGAGGGCGGTAGACGTGGGTTGGAAGGAGAAGCTGACCAGGTGCCAGCCGGCGGAGAGCGGGATGTTCTGTGTGATCGTCTCCTGACCCGCCAGGTTAGTGACGGGTTGGTTGGTGAACCAGGGGACGGGATTACCGGTCTGGTCGGTCACGGGGCCGAAGCTGTAGCTCAGGGTCATCGTGTCGCCGGCTGCGATGCTGGGGCTGAGGGATAGATCGACCTTGGTCGCGTCGTTCGGGTCGACCTTGCCGCTGTAGCCGAAGCCTCGGTTGTTCAGCGTCACATCGTAGGGGAGGAAGCCGGAGCAACCCGAGCCGCAGATGATGGGAGCGCTGAAGGCGATCACCAGCGCCCCCCCTTTGACCGTGGCCCCAGTGAAGCTGGCCGTCGAAGCGGTGCTGAGATCGGTCACTGCCTCGTTGCTGAAAGCCGGTATCGGGTTGCCAGCTTGATCGGTGATGTTGCCGCTGGCGGCGTAGTCGACCGTGATGACGGTTCCGGCAGGGACGCCAAAGCCTAGCGACACATCGACCTTCGTCCTGTCGCTCGCTTCGACGGCGCCGCTGCCGCTGGTTGCGTTCCCAGGCCCCTTCACGGCAAAGGAGTTGCAGGAGTTGAACGCGCCACAGGCCACCGGCCCACTGAAAGCCACCACCAGCGACGACCCCTTCACCGTCGCCCCGACAACGGTCACCGATAAGGAGCCGTCACGGAATAACTTTTACAATTGAGGGCGTCAGGGCGGGCGCGAT
>DAIMXP010000053.1:0-50172 GCA_036734945.1 Chloroflexota bacterium | reverse complement strand
TCCCCAAACCTCCTCCCATTTTACCCCCACAAGGGATTATCTGAAAGCCCTCTAAAGCGGCGGGAGCGTTAAGGAAGGCGGCGGTGGAAGCCGGCCCGGATCAATCGCCAGCATCCAGCGGGACCGCCCGCCCCAGCCGCTTGTGTAGCGCACCACTCGCCTCCGTGCAGCCGAGATGGGTATAGAAGCCGATGGCCTCATCGGCCCCGAGGCTGATCGTGCCGACGCCAAGGCGAGCGGCCATCACGGCCGACACGCTGGCGGCCCGGTCTGTTTACCTGCTATTGACCAATCGCTACCGCTGGGCTAACCTGGCGGCGGCATTCTTTTGCCACAGCCGTTCCCAGAATGAGCGGTAATCGCCGCAGCGATGAGGAGGCGTACGACCATGCGTGTTGGGCGGCGAACAGTCCTCCGCGGCGCGACGGCGCTGGCGGCGTTTTCCCTCGCCGGGTGTCGCGCCCCCTCGCTCCTCGGGCCGCCGCCCACCGTCGCACCGGCGGCGCCACCGACTCGCGTCGCGCTGGTCTACGATGACCGCACCAGCGTCTCCTCGAAGGAGGCGCAGCAGACGCTGCTCCAGCAAGCGGTAGAGGCGGTGGCCACCGCCGGCCGCGTCGCCCTTGACCGTCAGGTCACTCTCGTGCCGATTGTGCAGCCGCCGCTCGGGACGCCGGTGCCGGCGGGCAGCGACCTCGAGCTGCAGGCGCTGGAGGCCGCGCTCGGCGGCCAGGGCGGCGAGGCGCCGCCGGACCTGCTGGTGTTCGGCGACTACCTCTTCTCCGGCGCCAGCCCCTTCAAGATCCGTGCCATGGCAAAAGGACTGCTGCGCCCGCTGGACGACCTGGCGGCGTCCTCCGCCGCCGCGCTGAGCGCCTACTATCCGGGCGCCCTCGCCACCGGCCGCTGGGTCGGCAAGCTGTACGCCCTCCCGCTCGCCATCAGCGTCGGGATGGTGCTCTACGACCCGGCGCTCTTCCAGCAGGCGGGGCTGCAGCCGCCCGACGCCTCCTGGAACTGGCAGCGCATGCTGGACGCGAGTGTGCAGTTGACCCGGCCGCCCGGGCAGTACGCCTGGGGCCTGCTGCCCGACCTTTCCGTATTCCTCTGGCAGAACGGTGCCGACATCCTCAGCCCGGACGGCCAACGCTGCATCCTGGACCAGCCCCCCGCGATCGAGGCGGCGGCCTTCTATGGCGACCTCTTCACGCGCTCCAAGGTCGTGACGCCGCAAGCCACCGGCTTTTCACAGGATGGCGGCCACCTCACCGTCGGCGGCGGGCGCGCTGCCATGGTCTTCCTCGAGATGGGTGGCGGGTCAACGACGCCGCCGCTGCGGGCCGCCGAGCCCTTCCGCGGCACGGCGCGTGCCACATACCTTGTGGTCCAGCAGGCGTTCGCCATGGCCGCGCGGACGGTGGACCCGCACCAGGCCTACGCGGCGATGACCGCCTTGGCCGCCGAAATCGAGCCGCGCAGCGACCTGCCGCCGAAGCCGTCGCTGGTGTCCCAGCCCTCCCCGTCGCCGGGGGCGACGCCGGGCGGCGACTTCGCCCTGGCCGTGCAGCGTGCCGCCGGGTATGGTCGCGCCCTCGCCATGGAGCCGGACATCTTTGGTCCGTTCCGCCAGTCCCTGGTCCAGCCGCTCCAGCAGGGCAGTGCCACAGCGGACGTGGCCTGCCGCCAGGCGACGAAAGAGATCAATGCCGCGTTGCACGCCCGGGCCGTGACTCCCGGCCCGGTGTAGCGGCGCCGCAGGCGGCCGCTTGTGGCGCCTGCGGCGGCGCCGCGTCTAGCGGAAAGGAAGGGTTCGCCATGAACGGCAACGCCGTCTTCTTTATCGCCGGGCTAATCGCGCCGCTCGTCCTGCTGATCGCGGTACCCCACCGCTGGCGGCAGATCCTGGCCGGCTTTATCTTGTTTCTCTACGTCCTGTTCGCCTTTGCGGTCGTTGCCCCACTGCTGGCCTTGCTGCTGGTCGGCCTCATCCCGGCACTCATTGCCCAAGCGACAGAGCGCCGTTTCCTCCTCCGGTGGAGATACGGCATGGTGCTTCCCATCGTCGCCCTCCCCCACGCGCTGCTGCTGCTGAAGAAGCCGGACGACGCGTGATCGGTGCGCGAAACATAGTCGTGAGTCGCACTCCGCACCATTGGACAAGGAGGACGGCTACCGCGCGGCCCTACCGCAGCTGAGATATAGTAGGCACTACCTGGTCGATAGCGACTGGATCATTGACGCTCTGCACGGGCAGATGAAGACAGGCCGCACGGGGCCCGTTGGTCTTAATGTACCGGTGGTTTAACGAGGTGGGGTACGAGGCCGACCTCGCCGCGCTGCGGTCACTGCGTCCCGAGCTGCTGACCCTGGAAGCCTGGCTGCGAAAGACCGGCTGGGCCGCAGCAACCACTTGAGCCGAACGGCAGCGTGCCGAAGCACATCCTCACGGCGCGCACGCAGCCCGCGCTGCAACCTGCGTATGCAACAGGGCAGGCGCTGGAATGGTGGACGCCATTGCCAACGGCTCGCGCGCAACCCAGGGTGGGGTATGATCCAGGAATCGACGGAGGGGGGGCCAGCATGCTCGTGTCGCGCCGGACCGCCCTCCGCGCCATCGTTGCCCTGACGCCGGTCAGCCTGCTCGCCGCCTGCAGCGGCCGGGCCCTGGTTTCGCAGCAGCCCTCGCCGTTCGCTCTGCCAGCGACGCCAGTTCCCGCCCCGTCTTCCGGGCCCAGCACGACGGCGAGCAGCACCAGGACGACGAGCGCAATGACCGCGGCAGTCAGCGGCGGTACGGAGACCGGCGCTGTGCCAAAGTCAACTGGACTGTCGAGGCCCTTCGCCGCCGTCCGGGCGCGCTGGCAATCGACGCTCATCGTGAGCGCCACGGAGGACGCCAGCGATCCGGACGTCAACGCTGCCATCGCGGCAGTGAGCCGCGCCGCCCAGCGCACCCTGGATAGCCTGGCCACCACCGCCGGACGCACGGCCCTGTGGTCCGACCTGCCGCAGGCAGCCGACGATCCGGGACAGGCCAGCAGCAGCTACAGCCGCGTGCGCCAGATGGCGCTGGCCTACGCCATACCGGGTTCGGCGCTCTTCCATGAGGCGCAACTCGGCGAGGCGATAACGGGCGCGATGGACTGGCTGGCGGCCAACGCCTACAACGCCCGCAAGCCGAAGATCGGCAACTGGTGGTACTGGGAGATCGGCATTCCCCTGAGCCTCAACGACGCCGCCCTCCTCGTCTATGACCGGCTGACACCGCAACAACTGGCAACCTCCATGGCCGCCAGCGCCTTCTTTACGCCAAGCGTCAAGATGACCGGCGCCAACCTGGTCTGGATCGCCACCATCATCGCAATTCGGGGATCGCTGGTGGAGGATGCGGCGCAACTGGCCGCCGCGCGGGACGGACTCAGCGCCGTCTTTCCGTACGTCCAGCAAGGTGACGGCTTTTACGCCGACGGTTCCTTCATCCAACACGGCGCCCATCCCTACAACGGCGGCTATGGCGCTGCCTTGCTGGCGAATCTGTCGCCCCTCCTCTCTGCCCTCGCCGGTTCGCCCTGGGCCGTCACGGATCCCAACATGCGGAACGTCTACGACTGGGTGGCGAACGCCTTCAGTCCGCTCATCGTCAAAGGCGCGATGATGGACATGGTGCGAGGACGGGAAGTCTCCCGAACCGGCTCGCCCGACCACGCCACCGGCCAGAACGTCCTCCAATCGGTCCTCCTACTCGCGCAGGAGGCGCCGGCCGCCGAGGCGGAGACGCTGCAGCGCTGGGTGAAGCGGGAAATCGAGGCCGACACCTACCGCACCTTTCTGCGCACGTCGCCGGCGCCGGCGGTGGCGCTCGCCAAGCGGTTGCTGAGCAAGGCGAGCCTTACGGCCATGCCGGAACTGGTAACGCATCGCTGCTACGCCGGCATGGATCGCGTCGTACACCGTCGGCCCGGCTGGAGCATGGGCATCAGCATGTCGTCGCAGCGCATCTTCACCTACGAGAGCATCAACCACGAAAACCTCCACGGCTGGTACACCGGTGACGGCATGACCACCCTGTATACCGATGATCTCGCGCAGTTCGGCGAGGGCTACTGGCCAACCGTCAATCCGTATCGCCTCCCAGGGACCACAGTCGCTGTGACGCCGCGAGCCGACAGTTCCGGCGCCAACTATCGCAGTCCGAATCCCTGGACCGGCGGCGCCGTGCTGGGCGACCGCTATGGTGTCGCCGGGATGGACCTGCAAGCCTGGGCTGACCTTGTGCGCGCTCGGAAGTCCTGGTTTCTCTTCGATGACGAGGTAGTAGCGCTGGGAGCGGGGATCAGCAGCGCCGGCGGGGACCGCGTGGAAACGATCCTGGAGAATCGCCGGATCGTGGGCAGCGACGCCGGCGCGCTGACCGTCGATGGCAGCATCCAGCCAACACACGTCGGCTGGACAGCGGCGCTGACCAATCCGCAGTACTTGCATCTGCAGGGAGTCGGCGGCTACGTGCCGCTGGCTCGCAGTGTCGTGCAAGCCCTGCGAGAGCAGCGCACAGCGGCTTGGACGGACATCAACAAGCTCTATACCTCGGCAACGCCGATCACCAACACCTTTGTCACGCTCTGGCTTGACCACGGCGCTCATCCAGACAACGCTGGGTACGCCTACGCGCTCCTGCCCACGGCCTCGGCGGCCCAAACGGCCAGCTTCGCAGCGCGTCCGCCGGTCGTCGT
Source organism: Chloroflexota bacterium (assembly GCA_036734945.1). Lineage (GTDB taxonomy): Bacteria > Chloroflexota > UBA4733 > UBA4733 > UBA4733 > UBA4733. Next base: position 45,442 of record DAIMXP010000053.1, on the reverse strand, counting down.
CCTGGCGAATACGGCGGAGGTCCAGGCGCTGCGACACACTGGGCTGAAGATCCTGGCCGCCACCTTCTGGACAGCGGGGCCGAAGACTGTCGATTTCCTTACCTGCGATAGCCCGGCTGCTGTCCTCGTCCAGGACACGGGGGGCGGAACAACGCTCGATCTGGCCATTGCGGACCCAACGCAGCAACATGTCGGTACCATTCGGATCGAACTGGCGCGGCCGGCGTCGAAGGTCCTCTCCGCCGACCATCGGGTCAGCATCGAGCGACTGGCGCCGACGGTGCGCCTCTCCGTCAATGTGGCGCAAGCGCAGGGACTGAGCATCGCGGCGCGGCTGGCGCTGTAGGCGATGTGTTCAAGTCGCAGTCACCAGCCGCACGGCACCACAAGACACTTACCCTATCAGGCTCGGCATGTCGGGTCAGCATCGTTCGACAACCTATGGAGGGAGCGAGTACGTGAGTAACAGTGTGCGTCTTTTTGACGGCCAGTCGCTCGCGGGGTGGCACTCGGTGCCCCGCTTGCCGGGCGCGCCGAGGCCGGGCGATCCCGGGCCCAATACACAGGGCGAAGCATACAGGAACGCCGAGCAACACCCAGCAAAATGGAGCGTCGTGGACGGGGCAATCGTCGGAGAGCAAGACCCTCCGGGATGCGGGTATGGTGGCTACTTGCTGACCGACGAGACGTACGCTGACTTCGAGCTCCAAATCGACGCGAAGCCCGATTGGCCCGCCGATACCGGCGTGTTGGTCAGAGCGACGGCGCGCGGTTCGCAGGGATTCCAAATTCTGCTGGATCACCGGCGGTCCGGCGGTATCGGGGGGTTTTACGGCAACGGGATAGGGAATTTCCGGGCGATGCCCTACGCCTTCGATGTGCAGCGCGATGCGGAAGGGACACCGATCAGGTTAGTCGCTGCCGATCCAAATGGCAGCTTTCGGCCGGTGACCGACGAAGACCGCAGGTTGCTGTCGTACGCAGCGCCGATTGAAGAGTTCCTCCAGGTGTGGAAATGGGATGAGTGGAACACATTCAAGATTCGCTGTGTCGGAAAGTACCCGAGGTTGACGACCTGGGTGAACGGGCTCAAGGTCTGCGAGCTGGACACAGAGTCGATCCAACTGCCGGCGTATGACAAGGACCGGGTCGCGGAACTGCTGGGACGAGCGGGGCACATCGCGCTGGAAGTACACAGCAATGACCCCGGGCTGGGCAAGGAGCGGTGGTGGCCGGGCGCGAAATGTCGCTGGAAGAACATCCAACTACACGCAATTGGGGATCGCTAAAGCCTCCCAAGAAGGCGGTTCAGGTCATCAGCCGTTCGGGAACTGCTGCGACATCTGGGCGGTCACGACCTGTTGCAATTGCGCGAGCGCATCCTTCGGCGTCGCTTTGGCCGTGAGCACGCTCTGGAGCGCCGTGTTCCACAGCGTCGCCGTCTGGTTCTCGATCGGGTTCGCAGGCATACCGAAGAGCTTGTCGTTCTGCTTGACGGACTGGATAAAGAAGTCCAGGCCCGGATATTTGCCGGCATTGACCTTGGCGAGAAACGAAGTGCGCGCGCCGAGCCAACCGATATTGTCGTAAATCGTCTGCTCCGCCAGGTCGCCCACCAGATGCTCGATCACCTGGAAGCCCTGCGCCGCATATTTGGCGCCGCTGGGGATGAAGGCGTTGTGCCCACCGGTGGCCTGCACCTTCCAGCCCTTGTGGGAGGTGGGGACCGGCGCCCAGGTATAGGCGAAACTGCGGCTGGGAGCGTCGTGGGCCAGCACACCGGGCGCCGTATAGATATTCACCGCCATGGCTTCCATACCGGAGGGCAGCATCGCCTTGGGATTGCCGTTCCAGAAGCCGGTACTGGCCTGGAATTTTTTGACCGCCTGCACGCCGCCGGCAACGTCGTGCAGCCGCTTGATCATCGTCATCGCCTCGACCAACTGATCGTTGTCGAAGTTGAACTTGCCCGTCGTCGGATCGAAGTACTCGATGTCGTAGGCGTGCCCCCAGTAGAAGGGGTTGCCGCCGCTCAGGCCGCCGGCCGCGCAGTCCTGAGGATCGATGCCAAGGATCGCAATATCGCCGCTGGCAGTCTTCGTGGTGAGTTGCTGCTGCAACTGCACCACGGTGTCCCAATCCCAGGACAGCGTCTTCGGATCAATGCTGTACTTTTGCAGGTTCGTCATGTCCATGCAGAGGCTGTAGCGGACGAACGCCTCCACCGCCGGCACGCCGTAGACCTTGCCCTTGTAGCTCGCGTAGTCCCAGGCGGCGGTAGGGATATCCTTCTTGTTGATCACCTTGCTCGCGGCGATCATGCTATCCAGCGCGGTTGCCGCCCCCTTTGCCCAGAACTCCGGATAGGGGGCGTTGCCGACGGCGGCATCGGGCGGCGTGCCGGCGGCGATGGTGGCGACCAGCTTCGTGTTGTTGTCACCGACCACCCATTGCACATTGAAGCTGGGGAAGGCGTCGCCGAACTGCTTGCTGATCGTGTCCCATGTCGGCAGGACAGAGGTCCCGCCCCAACCGTAGGACAGACGTACTGTAGTGGCGGCTCCCTTGCGGCTATCGCCCGCCTGCGGGGTCGGCGTCGGCTTCGCCGCCCCAGCGGACGCGGCGGTGGCGGACGTGGCCTTGGCAGCCGTGGTCGCGGTCGTCACCGCCTTCGCCGGGGCGGATGAGGTGACGGCAACCGGGGCGGCGCCGGTCGTGCTGCCGCTCGTGGCCGTCCCGGCGCCGCCGCAGGCGGTGAGTACGGCAGCGCCAACCGGCGCGACCGCGGCCACACGCAAGACGTGACGCCGCGAATATCGATGGGTTAGAACGGCCATGCAGGGACCCCTTTCCTTATGACGTTATGGCGTTGGTGATGTCGCGCGATCAAGTGGGCGCGCCGCGTATCTTCCTCCGCGCTGGTCAGGAGCGCAATACTGACAGCAATCCTTTCTGACCGATGTTCGCATCGGAACTCCAACTACCAAACCGTTGCTCACCCGCGCACCGCCCCGGCCGCCAACCCCCCAACCAGAAAGCGCTGGACGAGCGCGAAGAGCAGGATCGCCGGGATGCTCATCACCACGGAGGCGGCCATCAGGCCGGCCCAATCGCTCTTGAATTGGCCGAAGAAGGCCAGCAGCAAACCGGGCAGCCGGCGCGGCTGATCAAGCAGCAGTGCCAGCAACAGTCCGAGCGAGCAGGAGATCGCCAGCGAGCCACCGGCGAAGATCAACGTGTGGTCAATGGCGTCACGCAGGTCAGTGTCCTGGGCGAGTTGGGTAAAGTTTGCCAACCCGACGAAGGCCCCGGCGCGGGCGCTGACGAGGTTCAGGCCGGTGCAGCCAGCGACGCCGGGACATTGATGCTGATACGATGACCTCCTCTACCTCCACCACGAACTCCGCTTTGCCAGGAGTGGCCGCGTCTGCAGCTTGTCTTGGGGGTTGTGTAGAGTATAGACGCCGTTATTGCATTGGTCCAGCCGGAGGACCACCCTGGTACGCTTGTTGGAGTCACATACGCGATACTGCTGAGCAGTTTGCTCAACTGGCCATACGAGCGCGTAGGGCGCCAATGCTCGTCCCCATATCCGCGACAATTGGCTGTGTTGAGGGACTGGGCGCAACCGGCGGAAGGTGTCTCATGACCGCATCATGGAGCGGCGCGCAGGCTGGTGGTGTCACCGGGCTGTCAGTATCGCTGGAGCCACTCCAGCACTCCTTCAACGACCACAAGGGCGAACCGCGCTTTCTCGCCCTACTCTCGCCCACCTGACCGCCATGTCTCGCCGGCGCCCGTGCGGTGCGCACAGCAATCATTGGCAACGCCGACGAGCCGATAATCCCTGCGTTCGTCGTCTGGCTGCCGATGTTGGCGGGAGACGACGAAGACGCCGCCTGTCGGTCGGCAAGCCTGGTCGACGATCCGAGCGTGCGCCAGTTCTATGACCCTTCTCGACTGGCGGGCCGGAGCATTGCGCGCTCCCTCGGGGCCGAAGATCGGGTTGCCTGGGACATGTACCTCTTCTATCCGCCGGACAGCGAGTGGAGGGATGAACCGCCAGCGCCCCTGGACTGGGTGCATCAGCTCGGCGGCGGCTGGGCCGACCACAGCCGGTACCACCGCGGCGCTGATCTGGTGCGCCAACTGCGCCGGATCAAGCAGGAGCTGATTTCTGGACATTGCTGACGTCCCAATCAGGTTCGTTCCCAGCAACATCGCTGGAACCGGTCGGAGGCCGCACGAACCGCACCTCCAGGCTATGGCGCCGTCGCCGGGAGCGATAGATATTCGCCTCGGCGGCGCATCTCGAAAATCGACGCTGCAAACGGGTAGTCCGAAGCCGCCAGGTCGGCCAGCTCGCGCTGGGGGTCATAGGTCACCCGCCGAACCTCGACCCTCCCATCGTCTATCAACAGGTACGAGGCACGCCAATCTCCGTCATAGGGCTGCCCGACACTGCCGCTGTTGGCGAGTGTGAAATCGGAAATCCGGCGCACGCCGGGACGATGGGTGTGGCCATAGACCACCAGCGCCACCCCCTGCCCGCCAAACTGCCGCTGCAACTCGTCGGCACTGGCGGTGAGCGCGGGGGCACGTTCCAGGTCGTCGGGGGTCGCGTGGACGAGGAGCATATCGCCAGCGCGCCACTGCAAGGGTAGTTGGCGCAGCCACCGCAGGCGCTCCGGCCCCAGCAACCGCGAGGTGGCGTCTGCCACCTGTTGCTCGACGGGGGCCAGCGGCCTAACTCCAGCGCCGTCTGCACATACTGGTCGAGCGGAATCTTGGCCTGGGCGATCAACGGGTCAAGCGCGCGGATGGCGCCCTTCACGCCCAGCGATTGGCTGAAGCCGGGATTCGTCTCCATGAGGTCAGGAATCGAGCCACCCGCCAGCAGGGCCGTCGCGTGCGTAAAGTACTGTGCGTTCGGCGTCGTTTGCTGCTGGAGCTGGACGTTCGGCTGCACCTTCTGATAGGCGGCAAAAATGCCGGCATAGGCAGCTTGATCCGGCTTGGGGGTGAGCCAGGAGGTGATCTGCAACGTCACTGCCTTGCCGATGGGTGTGGCCGCGGCTGGCGTGACTGCCGTCAATGCAGATGACGCCGTTTCCGCCGCCGACGTGTGTGTCGCGGCGCTGCTGGAGACGGACGTCGCTGACGTAATTGCCGCCGACTGGGTTGTTGCAGTTGCCTGCGTGGTGACTTGCCCGCTCAGTCGCGCGCTGGTGACGGCGCTGGATGCGGCACTGCTGGTCGCTGCCGTCGTGGACACAGGCGTGGTGCCGCAGGCGCTTAGGGCGAGACCGACAACGCTAAGACTCAACATTGCCAGAAAACCGCGCCGCGTGCTGCGATAGTCCATGGGCTGCCTTCCTCTCCTACTTATGCACCCCCGGCGGACGGGGAATGGCCGTGGGGGCTTGCCGGTGCTTGACTTCGCTGCGGTGCTCCTTGCCCTGCCTGGCGAACTCGCCGATCTGCTTAAGGCCGCCCGGAAACCAGCTATCGAGCTGGCGGCGAGCGATGTTGACGTGCAACACCTCGTCGGCCCAATCGAAATCCTGGAAGGCGGTCGCCAGCGGGTGCCTCGCCGTGTCGCGGGCGAACTCCCATTCCTGGCGTTTGCCTGGCGGGTACCTCATGTTCTTGCCTTCGACCTCCAGGCCAAGTACGGCGTACTGCTCCAAGGGTGGCGCTTCCATGGCGAACACACCCTCGTAATCGCGCATCGGGATGGCGTCACGCCGACCGTAGGTGGCTTCGAGGCCTGCCCGGGCGGCGGCCAGGAGGTGCGCGTGCTGTTCCAGTTCCAGCAATGCCTGGCGGGCAAGCCGAACGCTGGCGTAGTCGGCGAGGTCGTTGGCACTGGCGATATATGCCGAGTGGGCCTGGCGAAGCGCGGGTAGCAGGACGTTGCTGACAGCCGCCAGGAACGGATAGCTGCCCGGCAGGTGCTCGGCCACATCAAATAGCGTGGCGAGCGCCGGGTCGGGCACGGCTTCCAGCTTGCCTTTGGGGATGCGCAACTCCATGATGCGCTGCCGCCAACTGTCGGCGCGGAGGGCAGCTTCGTACTGGCAGCGCCCGAGCAGGACTTTGATGTCGCGCTCCGGGATGGACACGATCCGCGAGGCCAGCAGCCGCATCAGGCGTTGCTCCGTGTAGGCGAAGCGTCGCAACCGCTCGGCGCTCATCGCCACCGAGAGGCCGGCGGACTGCACCCGCTGCAACCCCGCATAGCGGTAGTTCGGAGCCGTCACGTCGCCCTCCAACTCTCGACTCCTTGCTGCTGGGACGGAGGATACCCTACGATTCAGCGAGTACTATCACACCCTGGACGCCAATGAGAGGAGCAACGCTATGGTCAACATCGGTCTGCTCGGTTGCGGCTTCGTCGCCACCTTCTATATGCAAGGGCTGGCGGAGGTGCCCAACGCCCGCGTGCTGGCCGTGGCGGGACGTGATGCCGCCCGTGCCCGAGCTTTTGCGGATCGCTGGGACATCCCGGACGCCACCAGCGATATGGAAGCGCTGGCGGCACGAGCCGACCTTGACCTGCTGCTGATCGCCCTTCCCAACAAGGTCCACCTGGAGGCCGTGCACCTGGCAGCGCGCCACAAGAAGCACGTCGTCTGCACGAAGCCACTGGGGCGCAACGCCGACGAGGCCCGCCAGATGTTGGCCGCGGTGGAAGCGGCCGGTGTGCTGCACGGCTACGCCGAAACGGAGGTGTTCAGCCCGGCCGTGATGCGCGCCCGCAGCCTGATCGAGGAGGGTGCCATCGGCAGGGTGCTGACCGTGCGCTCCCGCGAGGCGCACGCCGGGCCGCACGCCCCGCACTTCTGGAGCGCCGAAGAAGCCGGCGGCGGCGCTCTGCTGGATATGGGCTGCCATACCATCGAAGCTGCTCGCTACTTCATCGGCAAGGAGGTCAAGCCGGTCGAGGTACTCGCCTGGGGCGCGACGCTCGTTCACACCGATAAGACCACGGCGGAGGATAACGCGGTCGTCTTGCTGCGCTTTGCCGATGGCTCGCTGGGCCAGAGCGAACTGAGCTGGACAGCGCGGGGCTCGCTGGACCTGCGCAACGAGGTCTTCGGGACGGAAGGCAGCCTTTTCACCGACGTCACCCGTTCTACTCCTATACATGGGTTCGTGCGCGGCACGGGCAGCTACCTGCTGGAGAAGGCGGAATCGGCCAGCGGTTGGGTCTTCCCGCTCCCCGACGAGGCTCGAGTGTACGGCTACCACGAAGAGATGAAGCACTTTGTCGAATGCGTCGCCCGCCGGCAGCAGCCCCGAGAGACGTTTGCCGATGGCTTGGTCGTCAACACCATCATCGACGCCGCCTACCGCTCCATGCGCGAGCATCGCTGGGTAACGCTGGACGTGTAGGCGGCCAGAAGGCCGTCCACAAGGCATGTACAGCAACACGCCGTGTGAAATGGAAGGGCGGCTGCATCATCGGCCCGTAGCGCCCTCTTGCTTCCGACGACGGCGCTCGTCGAGCACTGCCCTGGTAATGCGCTAGAATGACGCTGCAGGTGCAGGAGAGAGGAGCAGCGGATGGCCATCGCCAACCTTGCGGAGACCGTTGTCCGGACGACGCCGCTGGTGCAGGGAGCAGTCGATGACACGAATGAGGCGCCCTGGATGACGATGCCGGAGTTCCAATACTTCGTGGCGCGTTTGCTGGTCGGCATCCTGCGCCTGCACGCCGAACGCCGCAACCTGGGCTGGCATGTCACTGGCGAGCTCAGCGTCACTGCACCAAAGTCGGAGGGCGGCACGTTGACGCTGGGGCCGGACGTGTTGGTGGTGGAGGCCGACGAGCGGCTGCGCGATTCCTGGGACGTGCGCATTGAAGGCAAGCCGCCGCGTCTGGTGCTGGAGATCGTGACGCACGACAGCGTGGAGCGCGACACCGTCAAGAAGCCGGGCTATTACGAGCAAATGGGCGTGGAGGAGTACGTGCTGTTTTGGCCAGAACGCCCAGAGGACGGGCCAAAGTTGTTCGGCTGGCGCCGTGCTGGCGACGGCGCCTGGGTGGAGTGGGCGGTTGATGCTGCCGGGGTGCTGCGCAGCGCGGTGCTAAACGGCCTGGGGCTGCAGGTGAGCGAACTTCCCTGGCTCCGCGTGGTGGACGAGCACGGGGAGCGTTTGCCTTCTCCAGAGGAAGAAGCCGCACGAGCGGTGCGCGAGGCCGCACGCGCTGCTGCGGCCGAGGCAGAGTTGGCACGTTTGCGCGCAACGCTGGAAGGGCCTCAAGCGTAGACGCCGACCGCTGGGACATCCCGGACGCTGCCACCCGAAATGCACGTTCAGACTATGGCAGCGACGCTGTTTGCCGCTGCGTGCTCAGGCCGTTTGGCTAACCAATCCTCCAGCGTGGCGATGCGCTCCGGGTGCTGTCGGCTGCGCACCAGATAGCCCTCCGCATCGTAGCGGGCTGCCTGTTCCGCCGTCAGCGAGCCGGCCAGCCGATGTTGCAGGTTCATCTGGTCCTCCTGCCCAGCTATTTCGTGGCCAGGACGGTATCGAGATCGTGCTGGGCGGCGGTGGTCGCTTGCTCGAGCGCGGCCTGCGGCGACAACGCGCCGGAGAACGCCTTGCCGGCGTACAGCTTGAGCGTAGCAAAGTAGGCGGCGGCTGTTGGTATCTTCGGCGGCGTGAGGAAGTGCCGGGCGGTGTAGAACTGGTCCAGCCAGACCTCGAAGCCGGGATACTGCGTCAGCACCGGCTTGAAGGCGGCGCTCTTAGCGAATGTCTGCGAGTTCGGAATCTGCGGCTGGATCATGATCAGATTGGCATACGTATCCTGACCATCGAAACCGGTCAGGAACCGAATGAACTGCCAGGCGTCCGCCTGCTTCGCGCCACGCGGGATCACTGGAATGTCGCCGTAGTGGCTCTCGGCGCCGCCCGTCACGCCGGCCGGCGCGGGGATAGGTCCAAGGCCGAATTGCTCGCGCGGCAGGTTGAACAACTGCAAGGTGCGCAGCCGCCAGGGACCATCCGGCCACATGGCATACTTGCCGGCCAGATAGGGGCCCTCTTTCGGACTGCCCAGGGTCTTCTGGTACGCCTGGACTCGCGCCAGGTCCATCAGCTTGAGGTAATCCACGATCCACTGCAGCGCTTTGACGTTGTTCGGGTCGTTGGCGGTCACCTTCGTCCCCGTGGCGTCCATCAGCTTGCCGCCGTAGGAGGCGGCATATTTGGTGAGGGCCAGTTGGGAACAGCAGTCGAACCAGGTATCCCAGTAGCCGACGCGGCTGTAGGTGTTACCGCTCTGCTTGCTGAGTTTCTGGCTGAGTTGCGGCAGCTCATCAAGGGTCTGGATCGGCAGCTTGGCCGGATCTAAACCGGATTCCTGGAAGGCGTTGTTGTTCCACATCATGGCGTAGCCCTGCGTCCACATGGGGAGCGCCCAGACCTTGCCCTGATAGACGCCAAGATCCCAGATCGCCGGGAAGAACCAGTCCTTGAGCTGCCCGAGTTCCGGACCAGCGACGGTCTCCACCGGCTGAATCACGCTCTTGTAGGCGAGGCTGTAGACATCGCCGTTGCCGTTCGTCACGACGACAACGCCCGGCGGTGTCCCCGCTGCCACAGACGCCAACAGTTTCTCGATGACGGTCGAACCGGCGTTGCTGGCGACGATGTGCAGGTCAGGATGCTTGGCATTGAAGGCCGCGTCGATCTTGGCGATCATGCCGGTCGGCCCCTCGTACTGTGGTCCGGTCCAGGGATGCCAGAACTCGACGCTGCCGGCGGCTGCTTTCACAGCAACTGCCGAGGCAGTGGCCGGCTGGGTCGTCGTAGCCGCCGTGGTCCGAGCGGCAATGGACGCGGCAGTCGACGTCACCAGAGCGGCCGATGTCGAAACGGCTTGAGCAACTGTGGTCGGTGCGCTGGACGCCGTCAGCGCCGTCGTACTCGTCAGCGACGTCGTGGCCGCCGCAGCGCCGCATGCGGCGAGCAGCGGCATGCTGAGGAGCAATCCCGCAGTACCGCTCAGAGTGCGTAACACTGCGCGCCGAGCAATCGGTAGATGATGCATCGTGGTGGTATTCCTCTCTTCACGTAGGAACGGGGCGTGAGGTGGGCCGGCGATACCGCTGTCCCTGAATTCCTCCTCGCCAATCAGCACACGGTCATGCCGTCATTTCAACAATTCCGCTCGTCCCTCCCTTCCCTATCGCTCAAGCCATAGGCAGCGAAGGCTTGCAGTACTCCTTCGCCGGCGACACCATCGGCGACATAGCCACCGCGCTGTGTGACCAATGCTTTGATGTGCTCATCGGCGTTGCCGACCGTGGCCACCTGGAAACCAAAGCGGTCATCCAGCATAGAGAGGTCATTGTGGGAGTCGCCAATGGCGAGCACCTGTGCCGCTGGGATATTCCAGAGCCGGGCCAACTCTGCCAGCACCGGCCCCTTGCCAACGTGTACGTCGTGCAGTTGCACCAGGCGCACATTGCGGTTGCAGGCGAGCGCTGGAGCCGACGCGGCCAACTGTTCAGCGAGCCAGTCGCAGATAGCTGCCGCCTGCGCCGGTTGCTCGAGTTGCAGCGTCGGCAAGCCACGCGCCGCTGCCTCGACCTCCGACAGGTGCAGCGACGCCGGCCAGCCGCGACCGGCGGCCTCGTCATGGGCGCGATCCAACCAGGCCATAGCGAACGGATGGAGCGTGTGCCAGCGTACACGCACGCCCGAATTCCAGGCGGCGTGTGGCTGGTAGCTCGGCACGTCCGCGCCGTTCCCCTCCGCCCCTCGTTCAGCGTTTGGCATGGCACATAGGAACAATTCTCGCTCATCAACCATCAGTGCCGCCGGCGTCGCGGCGCCAGGGCCGAGCCCGTGTTGCTGCAATTGCTCCAGTTGGAAGGCCAGGGGTCGGCCGGTGGCCGTCGTCCAGCGGATTCCGCGCGCACTGAGCGCCTGCAGTGCCTGCACCACCGCCGATCGAATGTGCTGACCGCGCTCCAGTATCGTGCCGTCGAGGTCGAGCGCCACGAGCTGAATGGGGGGATGGGTCCGCAGCGGTACCGCGCCGGCCTGAGCAGGGCGGGGCGTGCCTCGCCGGGCTTCCTGCCGTTTTCCAGCCGGGTCAGCAGCGATTGTCATGCCTGGTGATCCCGCGACTCGAGCAGAAAGGTGCCCACGGCGTAGGCGTAGCGCAGTGCGGCGTCACGCAAGGCATCCGGCAGGACGCGAATGGCGCGATGCACTTCGTAGGTGAAGGCGCCGGGATAGGAGATGGCGAACAGCGCCCCCATCAGGGCCGGCCAGTCCACGGCGCCGTGAAAGGGCAGCAAATGCTGGTCGCTGACGCCGTCGTTATCCTGGATGTGCAGGGCCTTCAGGCGGCCGCCGATGGCGCACAGCGCTTGCCCCTGGTTAAGCGCTTGCAACTGCGCGTGCCCGGTATCCCAGCAGACGCCGACCAGTGGGTGATCCAGCGCATCCACGAGCTCGATCAACTCCTCCGGCACGGCGCCGTACCAGCGGCGCGCGCCACGACTGCGCGCGCCACTATCCGGCAGGTTCTCCAGGGCGATGCCGATGCCGCCGCGCTCCGCCACCGGCAACAGCCGGCGCACGAACGCTGCATTCTGCTCCAGGAGGAACTGGTGCTGAGCAGCGTCAAAGGCGCCGGCGCTCGTTTCCGGTTCCAGGACGACCCAGGGTACGCCCAGGATCTGGGCGGTCTGCAAACTGCGCCCACAGAGGGCGAGCAACGCCTCGTGCTCGCCGCCTGCACCGAACTTATTGAACATCGGACCGTGCATCTGGACGAAGTGCGCGCCGGAATCCTCGGCCACCGCGCGCAGGCGCTGTGCCCAGGCCTCCTCCACGCTCCAGGTCTGGCCGAGCAAGTACTTCTGGTGATCGCAGTAGTTGAAGTCAAGCGCCCGAAAGCCGGCGGCGGCGCAGCGCCGGATGGCCTGCTCAGGATCGACAACACCGTCGAAGAAAACGTTGAGCGAGGTCGCCAGTTCCACGGAGGCCCACTTTCGTCCCAGCCGGTTCGTTCGCCTGCCCTACCAGCCGCTACCCAGATTTCTTTGCTCCGGGTGGTCGTGACAGGTCGGCGGCTCACCACACAATAGGACGAGCAGCGAGACATGTCAATATTGTAGAGGAATTCTAGTGTAGACAGAAAGTATCTCTCCATGCACAGTGAAACACGCGATGATCGGAGTGCTGTGGACACCCCGCCCTCGGTCCGGCAGCGCATCGTGCGCCGTTCCCAGCAGTTCACGGCGGCGGAACAGCAAGTGGCCACCGCCATCCTGCGCCGGCCACGCCTGGTCGTCGACTCGCCCATCTATGATCTGGCCCGGGAGATCGGCGTCGCCCCCGCCGTCATCTCGCGCTTCAGTCGCGCCATTGGTTTGTCCGGCTACCGCGCCATGCGCCTGGCGGTCGCCGAGGAACTGGGAGCGGCGGCGGCGCTCGCGTCACGCCGGGAAGGTCAGGTACAGCCGACTCCCGGCGGCGGAGCCGTGTGGGAGGCGGCGTATGGCGCCTGCGTTGAGGACATGACGGCGATCCAGCAAAGCCTGGAAGCGCTGGATCCAGCAGCGATGACCGCAGCCGGGGTCATGCTGGCCGGGGCGAATCGCGTGGTGACGGTCGGCAATGACGCCTCCGGGTTCATGGCCCGACGGCTGGCCGGTATGCTGGCGCGACGCAACTGTCGCGCGCGGGCCGAGGTGTCGCCAGCCGATGCCACCTGGGCCAACGACCTTGATCCCGGTGACGTCGTCGTCGTGATCTCCCACCGAGGTCAGGCGGTCAGTCCCACGGCCGGGATCCTTCCGGCCTTCCCCACGATCCGCGCCCGCGGCGCACGCTTGCTCGCCGTGACCAATGCGCCGGACTCTCCGGTGGGGCGCGCCGCCGACGTGGTGGTTGCCACCCATCTGCCGGGCGATATCAGCGACGACGCCTATCACTTTGGAGCCGTCCTCCCCGTGCAGATTGTCGTCGTCCGGGCGCTGGTCGCGGCAACGCTGGCTGTACGTCGAAGCGGAGCAGGCGAACTCCCGGGGGCTGCGCTGACGGCTCCCGTCGTAGCCGGGACCAGACCGTAAACGGTCCGCCAAAACCGAGCGTCGCTGCTATGCTACTGTCCAGAGCGAGCGTGCGGACTCGCGGCGCTCTTGTCGCGCGCCGACGGACCCATGCGTATGGATGAAGAGCATGTTCAGCAAAGGAGAACGCCTGCAATGAGCGCCAGTTGGCTCCCCGGCAACATCTCGTTGGACAAGCCGAGCGTGGCCCGGATGTACGATTACTTCCTGGGCGGGGCGCACAACTTCGCTATCGATCGCCAGGCGGCAGATCAGGTGGTCGCGGCATGTCTGGAGTTTCCGCTGGCGATGCGGGCCAACCGTGGTTTCCTGCGCCGTGCGGTTCGCTACCTGCTGGCCGAGGGCGTGGAGCAGTTCCTCGACGTTGGCTCCGGCATCCCCACGGTGGGCAACGTACACGAGGTCGCGCAACGGGTCAACACGGCAGCCCGCGTCGTCTATGTAGACATGGACCCGGTTGCCGTGGCCCACAGCAAGTCTATCCTCCAGGGCAATGCGCAGACGGCGATTGTCGAGGCCGATGCGCGCTATCCCGAGCAGTTCCTCCGTCATCCCGACGCGCAGCGGCTGCTGGACTTCGAACAGCCGGTCAGCCTCGTGCTCGTGGCCATGCTCCACTTCGTGACGAAGGACGAGGAAGCCTACGGCCTGGTGCAGCGGATGCTCGACGCGCTGCCCAGCGGCAGCTATCTGGTGCTGTCGCACGGGACCACCGAGGGGGTGCCGGCGGAAGTCTGTAGCCGTCTGGAGCACATTTCTCGCGGGACGTCTAACCCCATGGTCATGCGAACGCGCGCTGCCGTCGAACGGTTCTTCGGCGGTCTGCTGCTGGTCGAGCCGGGCGTCGTGTACACGCCACTGTGGCGCCCGGAGGGTCTGGATGACCTGCTGCTGGAGCAGCCGGAACTCTCCCTGGCGCTGGTCGGCGTGGCGCGCAAACCGTAGCGGATTGGGAGCGAAGCGCATGGACGTCGTCGCGCGGGCAGCCTTCTCGGCGCGCTTGCGCCGGCAGTCCACGGCGCTCAGCCGAGCCTGGCAGCGCGCCATCGCACCCACCGGCTTCGCCAACTTCGATAGCGACGAGGTACGACAACAACTCGTCGGCTTGACGGAGCGACTGATGACGTTGCTGCTGGATGAAGCGGCGCCGGCAGCGGGAGCGCAGGAGATCGGCGCCGCCGTGGCTCGGCTGCACTACGTCCAGCCGGACGCGCTCGGCCAGACCCAGGCGGTATTGGCGCAACACCTGCTTCCTGAACTACACCGTGCGGAACGTGGCAGTCTGGAACTCCGCCTGGTCCACCTGTTGAGTGAACTGGGCACCGGCTTTTCGCGTCAAGTCAGGTCCATGCTCCTCTCCGAGCAGGAAACGATCCGCGCTGCCTTCCTGGAGGAACTGAACAAGGCGGCCCTGACCCAGGCGCAGCAGTACGCCAGGCGGAACAGGCGCGCGGCGAGTTGCGCGCCGTGCTGGATGCCGCCACGGACGGGATGCTGCTCATTTCCTACGAACGGCGAGTCCTGGCGGTCAACCGGCGCTATGAGGAGTTGCTCGGCTTGCCGGCCGCCACCATTATAGGGCGCAAATTGGACGATCTCCGCGAAGACCTGGAGCGGATCTTTGAGGATCTCCCGGCCGCGAGCCGGACCATAGATAGCGTGGCCAACACGGAGCAGCAGGCCATGCTGGTGCTTCGCCAGCGCTGGCCGGAGCCGCGGGAACTGCAGTTGTTCTCGACGCTGGTGCGTCTCGCTGATGGCACGATCCTGGGTCGTCTGCACACCTTTCGCGATGTGACACAGGAACGGGCAGTCCAGCGCATGAAGGACGAGTTCGTCGGCCTGGTCTCCCACGAGCTACGCACCCCGCTCACCTCGATCAAGGGCTTTATCGACCTCCTGCTGGCCGGCGACGTCGGTGATCTGACGGAAGAGCAACGGGAGTTTCTGACCATCGTGCAACGCAACGCCGACCGCGAAGTCACGCTGGTGAATGACCTGCTCGACCTTTCTCGTCTGGAGGCGGGTGACCTGGAGATCCTGCTGGCGCCGCTGGCGCTGGGGCCGCTCCTGACCGATGTCGTGTCCTCCTTACGCCCAGCCTGCGACGCCAGGGGGCAGCAGGTGTCGCTGGCCGTGCCGGTGGGACTGCCGCTTGTGCTCGGCAACGCCGACCGGCTCACCCAGGTGTTCACCAACCTCATCTCCAATGCCAACAAATACACGCCCGATGGCGGCCGTATTTCCGTCACCGCCCGGCTGGCGCAAGACCAGGTCTGGGTGGCCGTCCAGGATAGCGGCATCGGCCTCTCGCGCCAGGAGCAGACGCAACTCTTCACCAGGTTTTTTCGCGCCAAGAACCAGCTCGCCCAGGAGGCGGGTGGCACCGGGCTGGGCCTGGTCATCACCCGCACCTTAGTGGAGCGCCACGGCGGCCAGCTCACCGTGGAGAGTACACCGGGACAGGGATCCACGTTCACTGTCAGCCTACCGCGTGCCGACCGACCGGCAGCGGAGTCCGTGCCCGGCGACTGAAGTCGCGGCTATCTTTGCAAAGCCGCCCTTCGGCGGCTGGGTTAGTCCGCGCAGGCGGACTTCGCTTTGTGTAGCCCGCGACTTCAGTCGCCGGGCTAACTGGCCGAGTGGCAACCGCGCCGACGCTATTTCAAGAAGAGTTCCACCACGGGTATCAGCACGCCCGGTTGCTGAACCGGCAGTTCCAGCCGCACGGTCATCTCGCCAGCAGCGTTGCCCGGTGCCGGCTGCTCGCTCACCTTGACTTCGGAGGCATCGTTGAGCAGTTGGGCGTAGGCAACGCGACCAACCAGGCCATCCAGATACACGTGCTTGAACGGCCAGGCAAAGAGGTGAAGGTACAGCCGGTCGCCGCGCTGCGTGAAGCGACAATCGGGCGGCGGCGTATAGGCGCTCTGCGTGGCGCCGTAAATGGCGCGACCATGCAGGCGCATCCAGTCGCCCAACGCGTGCAGCGTTGCTAACGCCCGTGGATCGAACTCGCCACGGCCGGTCGGCCCCACATTCAAGAGCATGTTGCCGCCTTTGGAGACGGCATCCACCAGCATGCGCAACAGCAACGCCGGTGGCTTCCAGTCAAGGTTGTCACGGTCGTAGCCCCAACTGCCGTTCAGCGTCTGGCAGGCCTCCCAGACCACCGGCTTGCCGTCCACCTCGACCCAGCCACGCGGCTGCACCTGCTCCGGCGTATGGAAGTCGCCCATCATCTCGCTGCGATTGTTGATTAAGATGCCGGGCTGCAGCTCCCGCACCATGGCGACCAGTTGTTCGGACTGCCAATCCTCCTTGCCCTTGCCTTTCGACCAGCCCCAATCGCGGGACGAGTACGAAAAGTCCAGCCACAGCACGTCGACTTTGCCGTAGTTGGTGAGCAGCTCGCGCACCTGACCGTGCAGGTACTCGGCGTACTTGCGCACATCGCGACCCCTGGTCTGCTCGCGGAAAGGTAGGTCGTCGCGCTGGGGATGCAAACCATCGACTGGGAACTCCGGGTGATGCCAGTCGATCAAGGAGTGGTAGAAGCCGATCTTCAAGCCTTCAGCCCGAAAGGCGTCCACGTAGACGCGAATGAGATCGCGGCCAGCCGGCGTGTTGGTGGCCTTGTAATCGGTGAGGGTCGAGTCCCAGAGGCAGAAGCCGTCGTGGTGCTTGGTCGTCAGCACTGCGTACTTCATCCCGGCGGCTTTGGCAGCCCGCGCCCAGGCGGTCGGGTCGTAGAGGTCCGGGTCGAAATGGTCGAAGTAGCGCTGGTAGTGCTCGTCACTCAGCTTCTCGCGGTTCTTTACCCACTCGTGGCGCGCCGCCAGGGCATAGATGCCCCAGTGAATGAAGAGACCGAAGCGGTCCCGGACGAACCAGGCGGTACCGCCGGCTGTTGCTTCCGGCTGGGAAATATCGTGCATCGTTGCTCCTTTGCTCGCGACTGTCCGCGCCAGGCTAGCACAAGGCTTCGCAATTAGCCAGGATGGGAGCCTGGGGCGGGCCCGCCCAATGCTCCTGTGCTAGACTCTGGCACAGAACATCACAGTCACTCCATCCGCTAGGTCAGTCTCAGGAATGACCTCGGCTTTAGGATGCCGGAAAGGGCCAGAGATGCTGACTACCAGCAACGGTAGCTCCCGCCGTGCCATATTGCGGGCGGTGGCGACGGTTGCCGGGCTGCCGCTCATCTCCGTCCTGGCCGCAGCCTGCCAGGGGGCGACGACGGCAACGCCGACAGCGATCGGCAGGCAGAGCCAGGTCAGCACCGTCAGTCGCCAGGCTACCACAGCGGCGGCGTCTGGGACGACCGGCACGGCAACGACCGCGCCACAGCCTGCCGCGGCGGCTGTCGGCGGCCTGAGCGGGCCGGTGGACTTCTGGCATGTCTATAACCCCTCGACCGCCATCCCCAAGCTCGTCGCTCTATTGCAGCAGAAGTACCCGCAACTGAAAGTGAACTTCGTGCCCTACGGCGCGGCGGCGCTGGCTACCAAGCTGGTAGCAGCCGCTGCCGGCGGCACCCCGCCGGGCGGCTTCTACATCACCGCTCCCTTCTTCCACGACACCGCCCGCTTCCTGGCGCCGCTCAATGCCTACATCAACCGGGACGCTAAAGCGATCGGCGTCGACGACTTCCTACCCATCGGGCTCAAGGCCAACACCATCAACGGCAAGGTGTACGGACTGCCGATGGAGATCGCCGTGCGCATCTGGTGGTTCAACCGGCAAACGCTGGCCGAGCACGGCGTCGCCTTACCGGTAGGCCCATCCGCGCCAGCCAACGTAACGGAACGCCAACTGGAGGATATGGCGCAAAAGCTCACCTCCGACAAGCTGTACGGGTTATTCGTCGACAGGACCTGGTGGGACATCCTCATTTACGTCTTCGGCTTCGGCGGCAAGTTCCTGGACGACGCGCAGACAAAATGTCTGCTCGACTCGCCCCAGGCGATTACGGGAATACAGCACGCCTTCGATCTGGTCGTGCAGAACAAGTTTGGGCCGGCAACGGGCGGGGTCGTCCCGCATGCTACCTCCAACGACATCGCTATGGCTCTGGGCAATGCGGCGCTGGCGCAGAATTTCCGGCCGCTCTCCAACGCTGCCGACTGGGATAGCGGGCCGGTGGTGATGGGGCCGGCCGCCCCCATGTCCTACGCCTTCGTGCATGCCGGCGGGGTCGTGCAGGGCACGAAGAACCCGGAAGCGGCCTGGACCGTCCTGAGCGAGTACACTGGCAAGGATGCGGAACCGTTCTGGATGACCGCCCATGGCTGGCCGACCGTGCGCCAGAGCTACCTCAACCTCTGGATCAAAGACGGCAGTGCGCCGCCGACGACCCGCCAGAACGTGCTGGAATGGGCGAAGGTGGCCCCGCTCATCACGTTCCCCATCGGCTACAACGGCAGCATCGGGCCGGTGCTGACCAAGGCGATGAGCGATGCCATTGCGGGTAAGATCACCGTGCAGGACGCCGCAACGCAGGCAGCGCAACAGGTGACGGCGCTGCTGGTGAAGAGCTGAATCGCCCGGTCGCGACCGACGAACGGAAGGGTAGACGCAATGGTTGACTCCGTTCCAGCAACACCGACGAACGCTGCACCGAAGCCACTGGCAGGAGCGCTGTTGACCCGGCGGATGCTGCTGGGCCGGGCGGCGCTCTCCGTGGCGGCAGCCGGCGCGGCCAGCTTGCTGGCGGGTTGCGCTGTGGCCGGCAGTTCAGCGGGTGCGAGCGCCAGGCCGACGGCGCCACCGGTCAAGTTGACCTACTTGCACCAGTGGAGCCCGACCCAGGGGCATGGACCGATCACGAACACGTTGGCAGCACGCTTCCGGCAACTCAATCCTTCCATCGACATCCAGCCGGTGTACGCGGCGAACTACTACCAGAAGCTGACCACCGTACTGGCTGGTGGCGATTGGCCGGACGTGGTGACCTATAACCTGGCCTTCCTGCCCGAATTGATCGTCACCAAAGCGGTGGTGGCCGCCGAGGACTTGGCCAAAGGGCAGTATCGCTACGACCAGAACGACCTGGTCGCCGGCGCACGCGAGCAGGCCACGTTCAACGGCAAGCTCATGGCGATGCCCTACGTCCTGAACAATTCCGGGCTGGCCTACAACCAGACGCTCTACAAGCGGGTCGGGCTCGATCCGGCCAAACCGCCGACGACCTGGGATGAACTGGTGGCGCAGGCCCAGCGGCTGACCAACCATACCGGCGCTGCTCCCGTCTGGGGGACCGTCTTTCCCAAAGGCACGGCGGACCCGATATCGCCTCTGCTGGCCTTCATCTGGCAGAACGGCGGCGACATAATGGACGCCACCAACACGACGCCGCGCTGGACCGAAGCGCCGGCGGTGGAGGCGCTGCAGTTCCAGGTCGACCTTGTGCATAAATTCAATGTGGCGACGTTACCAAGCCCCGGCGCCGAAACAGGGAACATCGGCATCTGGCATCTCCCGCCGGGGAATGTGAGCGCGCTCAAGATCACCGTCAAGAACGCTTTTGAGTGGACAACCGCCGTGCTGCCCAAGCAGAAGCAGCAGGCAACGACGGTGGGCGGCCACTGCCTGGCGGTGCTGAACACCAAGAAGTATCAGGAACAGGCCTGGCAGTTTGTGCAGTGGTGGACCCAGCCGCCGCAGAACGCGGAGTACCTGGTGGCGAGCGCGACACTGCCGCCCTGGCACGCCAGCGCGCAACAGCCGGCATGGAAACAGGGTCTGAAGGACGAACCGCGCCTCCAGCCCTTCGTGGACATGCTGGCCTACGGCCGCCCCACGCCGAAGTTGGTCGGCTGGCAGCAGATCATCACCCTCCTGGCAACGGCGCGCGACGATGCCGCAGCGCTGAAGAAGTCGCCGCAAGAGGCCCTCAACGCCGCGGCGCTGCAGGCTGCGCCGCTCATCAAGCAAGGATAAGGCAACCTATGGCACTGTACACGCAATCTGCTGGTGGCTACCAGTTTCTGGCGAGCTCACCACAAGCGCCCTTCTCCAACGGCGTCGTGGCGCTGACGGGCTACGAGATCGTCCACGCCACCTTGCCGGCGCCGCTCCCCTGGCGGCAGGGCTTCGCCCGCATTGCGCGCCACCTGGAGGAACTCGGCCGACCGCGGGCGGCGCTCTGTGCGCTGGAGCTGCGCTGCCCAAAGCCGTACACGACCGAAGGCTTCGCCGCATACAACCAGCAGTATCGCGCGCTGTTGGAAAGCTGGGCCATCGTGGTTGATGGCTACGTCCCGGCGGCGCGCAGTAATGTGGCTCCCGCCATCGTCGCCCCCGCGGAGCAGTCGCTGTACGCCTTTTCCTATACCGTGGCATCCAGCGCATCCGCCCTCAGCTTCGTGATCTCCGGCGCGGCGGAGCGACCAGAGGTACGCCCCTCAGACACCTCACTTGACGCCTTGCGCGAAAAAACAGCCGACGTCATGGCGACCATGGGCGGCCGCCTCGCGCAGATCGCCGCCCCCTGGGCCGACGTCACCAGGCTCAACGTCTACACCACCGCGCCACTGCATGCCGTCATCGAAGCCGACATCCTCGCCAGGATCGGCCCGGCGGCAGTCCACGGCATCCACTGGTTCTACAGCCGCCCGCCAGTGGAAGACTTGGACATTGAGATGGATGTTCGTTGTACCCGCCAGGAGGTGCGGCTGCTCGGCTGACACCCACCGGCCCATGGTGGCCGGGACGAATTAGAACGGCATCACCCGCCGGGGCCCATAGTCCAGAGCCGCCACGGAGGCGTCGAAGCTGCGCTGGAGCAGGTCCGCTTTGGTGGCCAGTAAGGCCGGCTCGTCCCACAGGCTGCGGAACTCGAACGGGTCATTCTCCAGATCGTAGAGTTCGCCCAACCCTGTGCCGTGGTAGACGACAAGCTTCCAGCGCTGGTCTCGATACATGGTGGCGAAGCTGTGGTTCGGCAAGTCAACGGCGTCGTAGTATTCGCTACGCACGAAGTCGCGATGGCGATGGGGCGACGCCTGACCGGTCAGGATCGGCAGCAAGGACCTGCCTTGCATGTCATCCGGGATGGGCAGGCCCGCCAGTTGCAGCAGCGTCGGGGCTACGTCGATCAATTCCACCAGGGCATCGCTGCGTAGGCCTGCCAGGAGGCGCCCCGGCCAGGAGATGATCAGCGGCACGCGGACCAGGCCGTCAAAGAAGCGGCAGCCCTTCTGGGTCAAGCCGTGGTCGCCGAGGGCCTCACCGTGGTCGCTCATGAAGACGATGACCGTGTTGTCGCGCTGGCCGCTCCGGTCCAGGGCGTCGAGGATGCGGCCGAACTGCTCGTCGGACTGCTCGATCATGGCGTAGTAGGCGGCCTGGATCTTCTTCGCGGCGATAGCTTCCGGCGGCTGCGGCTTGCTCTGGAAGTCCACGGCAGCCAGAGCGGTCTGGTGGGCGAGATCGCTCGCCTGGAAGTGCGGGCCGGGCAACTGTTCGGGATCAAAGCGCCGGTAGAACTCCCAGGGCGGGTTATAGGGCGGATGCGGATCGTAGGGGTTGACACTGATCAGCCAGGGCTGGTCCCGCTGTTCTCCGATGAACTCGATAGCCTGCTCGCTGCACCAGGTGGTCTGGTGCAGGTGCGGCGGCACATTGTCCTGATCGGGCGTCGGCTCCATGAGGCCGCCGAACAGGTTATTCTGGACCGTCAACACCCGCGAGGGATCGTGCCCCTGCCTCCGCAGCCAGTCGGCGTAGTCGTGGCCGCGCGGCCAGTTGTCGCGCGGGCCGTGGCTGTAGCGAAAGAAGCGGTAGCCGTCGTCGATGCGCGGCTCCCGCCCGTTGGCAGCGCCGGCCAGGTGGAGCTTGCCGGTGAGGCCACAGTCGTAGCCGACATCGGCCAACCGGCGCGTGACCAGCCGTTCCTGCGCCGGAAAGGCAGTGTTGCCGTTGGTGTTGATGTGGACGGTGCTGGGGTACTTGCCGGTGAGGAAGCTGGCGCGGCTGGGCGTGCAGATCGGGCACTGGCAGAAGGCATGGGTGAAGGCTGTCCCTTCCGCTACCAACTGGTCAAGCCGCGGCGTGTGGACATGCGGGTTGCCGAGCTCCCCAATCGTGTCGTAGCGCTGCTGGTCGGTGCAGTACCAGAGGATATTTGGCGGTCGGTCCGGCATCTCACTCGTCTCCCAGTGTCGTACGCTCTTACCAGCCCAGCCGATTATGCCCTATTTCTCTGTCACCAGCAATGCGGCGATCTTGGCTCTTACCACGAACTGCTGCGGAACGACGCAAGGACCTCCGTAGTGCCGGCCGCGCCCGGTGATCCTTGTGAGCATCCGGTGTTGACCGATGGGTGTAGTGCAAGTGGGGCGGAACTGGGTCTCTGCGCCATGCTCCCGGTACTCTGAACGTGTGTTGCTGTTGACGAAGGTCCTCTGGCGGTACTGATGCCGATCCTTGACGCTACTTCGTTCCTTTTTGCGCACACGCCGTGAGCACGAGCGCAACCCTGGCCCTCGAAGGCTCCGACCCACCGATTACCGCCGGCACGCAGACCACCCTCACCGCGCTGGTCACCAACACCGGAACTGCGGCCGACGAGTTTGTCCTGAGCGCCCGCAACATTGACCCGGCCTGGCTGACATTCCGTCCGCCCCTGCTGCCCCTCGCCCCAGGGCAGCAGGGAAGTCTGACCGTGCTGCTCAATGTGCCTGCCGACGCCGTGGTTCCGCCGGGGGTGCCGCTCCTGCGGCTGCTCGCCCAGAGCAACGGTGAGGTCGTGGCCGAAACGCCACTGAGTACGACTGCCGTGGCGACCGCCACGACGGTTCCCTTCACGCCGATCAGCGCCGCCGGTCGGGAGGTAACGGCGCCATCGCGTGCTGTGCCTGCCGCGATCCTGGCGGCCGGCGGCATCGCGGCTGCGCTGATCGTCCTGCTGGGCGTCCTGTTCTACCGTCACGCTCACCAGCAAGCGCTGCCTGCGTCGCCGGCCAGCCTGTCCTGCGGCAAGCCGTCGACACAGGTCGCCAGCCTGCTGAGTGACGACACGACGACGGCGATCCGCCTCAGCAACCCGGACTTCAGCGACATGCGCGTGCTGCACACCGAACCGGCCGCCGTCCTGCCCGGCCTCTTCGACTCCCTGCTGTCTCTCTCCGACGACAACTCGCGGATCGCCTATGTGACGGCCAACAACGAATCAATGGACGAAGCGCACCTATGGACGATCAGCGCCACGGCCCCCGGACAGCCCCAGGAACTGGCGCACGTCTCGACCGGTTTCTGGGCAGTTCGTCCCGCCTGGTCGCCGGACAACCAGCAGGTTGCTTTCCTGGCGCTTGATCCCACGCTCGCCGCGCAGCACAAGACCCAGCTCGTGCTCTGGATCGCCGGTCCTAATGGCCAGTTGCGCCAGCTCAGCAACCTGCCGCAGCTCCGCCCGGAGGATTTCTACGGCGATCACAAGACGCCGATGTGCTGGGCTGCTGATAACCGGACCTTGATCTTCGACGGCGTGCAGGGCCAGAACCTGACGTCCGGCCAGGCCGGCGTGACGACGGTGACGGGTACCGCCACGACTAGCGCGAGTGCGCCGGCAACCGGCAACGCCGTCATCGCCTCGCCGATCACGGTGCAGGCCGATGGGCCGGCGCCGACCGGACCACAACTGCAGGTGCAGGTGAACACCTTGACCGGCGCCGTGCAGGTCGTGCCGGCGGTCGTCAAGCTGTCGCCTGCTGCTTTCAATACGGGGACGCCGAACAAGCCGACCGGCAGCGCCTGCGCCATGCCTGTGTTCAGCCAGAACGATCCGGCCTGGCGTTTCGAACTGATGCAGAGTGCCGGTGACCAGATCGGCAACTACGGCTGCGCTATGACTTCGACGTCGATGATCCTCAACTTCTATGGCGCCAGCATGACGCCGGCAGCGCTGAACGCCTGCCTGAAAGGAGCGGCTGATCCGCTCTACTGGACCCAGGCGCCCGGTTGCGTCAACGGTCTGGTCAACGGTGGCAATCGCGTCAACTTCTCCTGGCCGGTGCTGGATCAAACGCTCTCCAACGGTCCCGCCATCGTCGGCATGCTGCGTGGCCAGACCGGCATGCACTTCGTGGTCGTCACCGCCGGTGGCGGCGGCAATGCCGCCGGCTATGCCGTGACCGATCCCTGGGACGCTACGACCACCAAGACTTTGCAGACCTTTTTCAACGCAGGCTATAACCCGGCCTGGATCGTCACCTACAGCGGGACGACACGCAACTGCCAGCGCCTCGTCCCGCCGGCCAAGCAGGCCGGCGTGGCAGTGACCGGCGTGACCGATGGCGGCGTCTATCGCACGCCGGTCCAACTGAGCGTCAGCGGCGATCCCACGCTGCTGGTCAGCGCCAATGTGCTTAACCTGTCGTTGGATGACTTTGGTACCGTGCAGTCAAACGGCACGCCCGTCGCGGTCACGCCGGCAAGCGGCGGCGCAGTGATCGGCAATCCGGGTGGCAACACATCAGCCGGCGGTACAAGTCAAACGAGTAGCGGCACGGCCGCCGGGTCCTCCCTGGCCACGTCCACAACGATCGTCGCCACGTCGGCTGCCAGTTCCTCTACGATAAGTGTGGCGAGTACGACTTCAACAGTTACCACGGCCAGTACATCCGCCGTGGCAACCAGCTCGCACACGGTGGCGACATTCACCCTGATCACGGTCACCTACCATGTGCCGCACTTCTTCATCACGCCGGTGGTGATCCCCCCCAACCGACCGTTCCCCTTCGTCCCGCTCACTGCCGCATCCGTGCTGAGCCAGGAGGGGATCTATCAGTTGATCACCCAGGCCAAGGTGAGCAGCGCCGCACAACTCACTGTCACAAAGTTCATTATCGACCACACACCGCCTCATATTGACGTGCTCTGGTTGCCGGGTGGCGCCCAGGCCAACGTATCGCCGGGCCCCGCCGACGTTCGCCTCGCGCAGCAACTCGGTCCGGCCAAACTCCAGGCGCCGCTCACCAACACGCTCGACCAGACATCCTCACCGGCCATACCACAGTCAATCGGTCCGATCCATCTTCAGGTGCAGGCGCTGGATAACTTGAGTGGGGTGATCAGCATCGAGTATCAGCTGGATGGCGCGCCGTGGGGGACCTACTCGAACGACGTCAGCTTCCAGCAGGTCCTCACGGTCGGAGCGCCCGGTAATCACGTCCTGAGCGTTCGGGCCACCGACCTGGCAGGCAACACGTCCCCCGTCCAGACCTACCGATTCGCTGTCCTGACGGGCCCGCCTGCAAGCGCAACGCCAACAGCGACCGCAACAGCGACGCCAACGGTCACGGCAACCGTGTCCGCGTCGGCAACCCCGACCGCTGTCCCGACGCCGACCGCGACCGCCACCGTCCCGCCGACGAGCGTGACGAAAGCAACGCTCCAGGTCACCGCAAGCACGGCGGTGGGCGCCGCGACTGCTCTACCGCCAGTCGCGGCGCCCACCGCCGTGCCTACCGAGGCAGCAGCGTCACCTACCCCGTCCCCCCTGCCGACCAGCGCGCCAACGATGACCGCTACCGTGGTACCGACGAGCACGCTAACGGTGACCGCTACTGTGACGCCGACGAGCACGCCGACGGTGACCGCTAGCGTGACACCGACCAACACACCGACAATGACTGCCACCGTGACGCCAACCAGCACGGCCACGGCGACGCCAACCGCGTCCGCGACGGTGGGCGTCGCCCGCCTCGCCTTCCGCCCCAGCAGCCTCTCCTTTGCCACTCAGGCGCCGCAGACCCAAAGCCAGCCGGCGACCGTTACGGCGGTCAATACCGGCACTGCGCCGCTCTCCTTCATTGGGATCGCCATCAATGGTGGCGGTGGCGCCTTCGTCTACGCTCAGAACGATTGCATCAACTACGATGCTACCCATCCCTTGGCGCCGAACGCGACGTGTACGGTTGGGATTATTTTCTATCCGCCGGGGGTCGGCGCCTATACGGGAAGTCTCGATTTTACCGACTCCGGCGTCGGCAGTCCGCAGCACGTCGCTTTGAGCGGCGTCGCGGCCAATCCGCCCACCCCCACAGCGACGCCGTGCGCACCGATCGCCCAGGCCAGCATCAGCGCCTCGTTGTTCACGCCGTCCTCCGGTAACCCGTACGTGGTCGTCAGATGGAGCTCGGTCCCCGGCTGCCCGCCCTATGTTGGGACGATCACTGCGCAGGTTGCAATTGGCGCCGCTCCCTATGCGACGTACGCGGTCAGCCAACCAGCGGGATCACTTGCCGATTCGAAAATGGGGTGCTACAGCGGCGCGATTCTATATACCTTGACCCTGCGTGACAATACCGGCAAGACGGTGACGGCCACTACCCGAGTGACTGACAACTGCTCTCAGATTAACTAACGAACTGCGTCGTGTAAAACCCCAAAATAGGGGACACGCCAACAGTCACAAATTTTGCCTGGTCCGGCGATTCAATTCACCGCCACCCCCTGCACCGCGCCGCTGCCCTGGTTGGAGACCCAGACCTGATCCTTGCCGGTGGCGACGCTGCCCGGATTAGCAGCGACGGCTGCCGTAGCGGCGACCTTGCCGGTCTGGCTGTCAATGGCCTGCACCGTGGCTTCGCCGCTGTTGGCGACCCAGATGAAGGTGCGTCCAGATGCCGCCGTCTGCACGGCAAGGCTACTTGGTCCCTTGCCGACGGGCGTGACCAGGCCGGCATGGTTGGTGGCCGTGTCGATAGGCTGGACAGTGCCGTCGTCCTGGTTCGCCACCCAGACTGTTTCCTTGCCGGCAGCGTCGCGCACGATCACCAGGGCGCTCGGCCGCTTGCCGACGGCAATGGTCACGGCAGGTCCTGTGGGCCGGCCGTCCTGAAGCGGCAACCGCCGCACCGTGTTGTCCGTGCCGATCGCCACCCACAGACTGTCCTTGCCGGCGGCCAGGGCGGTGATCCCTTGCACTACTGGCACGGCCGGCTGCGTCTGCCCGGTTTGCCCGTCGATGCGCTGCACCGTGCCGTCGGCGGCGTTTGCCACCAGGATGACGTCTTTACCGGCGTTGTCTTTCGCCACAACCATGGCCGTGGGGTTCTTGCCGACGGCGATTGGCGCACCGATCGGCTGGCCGGTCTGAAGGTCCAGACGCTGCACCGTGCCGTCAGCGGCGTTGGCTACCCAGAGGGCGGTACTGCTCACGACCAGGCTGTCGGGTGCTTTGCCGACGGGTATAAGTGCCTGCGTGCGCGTTTGGACGTCGATCCGCCGCACGACGTTATCCGTGACGTTGGCGCTCCAGAGGACATCGTTGCCACTAGCGTCACGACCAACCGCCAGGGCGGTCCAGGTTCTGGCGGCAACGGCAGTTGGCGACGCGGCGCCGGTCACACCACCGCCCACCGGCACGGGCGGCACTGGTGTTGCCGGGAGTGGCGCGGCGGTCGGCGGCAGCGGTACGGCGGTGGGAACCGGGGTCACAGTCGGCGGCGGTGTCGCCGTAGGGGCCGGCGTCGCCGTCGGCACGGCGGTCGGCGCGACGACGATGATCTGGATAGCACGGGATATGGGATGGATTCCCTTGTTTGAGGCTTTGAGGGTAAAGGTCGTGTTGGCGAGCACCGCCCGCTGGAGCGAGCCGCTGGTATCGACAGTACCGATGCCGTCGATCTCCACGGCGTCGGCGCTGGTGACCTGCCAGGTCAGTGTCACCAGTGTGTTGGGCGGTACTTCCAGGGTAGCAGCGTCTAACACGGTGCCGTTCTGTGACGTGGCCTGCCAGCGCTGGATCACCGGCGCACCCGGTACGGCGGTCGCTGTCGCCGTTGCCGGCACGCTGGTTGCCGTCGCCGTGGGGATGATCGCCGTTGGCGTGGTCGTCGCCTGCAACACGGTGACGTCCTGATTCTTCTGCACCCGCCCGAAGACGTTTGATGCCACCAGGGTCAATGCCTCGGGGTTGTTGACGCCGTTGGGGAAGATGTAGCGGTCGATCTTGGGATCGACGACGATGTGCTCCGGCAGGATCTCTAACTGCTGGGCGTGGTGGACCTGCCAGGTCAAATAGAACGGCTGGCCCGCCACCGGGTTGAGCGGAACGGCCTGGAAGGCGTCGATCGACGGTTGGAGCAGGGTGCGCAATAGCAGGAACAGGGCGACCACCACGGCGGGAATCGCCACTACCCAGGGGGGCAACAGGGCGTTGTGGACAAACTCCCCGCTCGTAACGACCGGCGGCGCCGTAGCGGCCGAGCGGGTCTGGACGGTGAACGTCCGTATGATCGGCCGGCCGATCAACCGCAACGGGGCGGTCACGACCAGCGGAACGGTCGTTGCGCGGAAGGGGTCGAGTGCTACGCTCGTCTGCTGAAAGCGATAGCGCAGTCGTTGCTCCTCGTCCTGCCCTTGCAGCGCGTAGCGAGCGGGCGCATTGCCACCGTTGGCTATGGTTAGCACATATTTCGCCTGAGTGCGCCCGGCGGCGCGCTGCGGCGCCAGGGTGGTGGTGATCGCTTCGAAGGGCAGCACCGTCCAGAGCGCGGTCGCCGTGCCCGACTCGTTGGGATCTTCGCGGGAGCGGGCGCGGATTGTCACCGGGTATTGTCCGGCATAGCTGCCCGGGCCGCGCGGGACCTGGATGTTGAGCACGATATTGCCCTGCGCGCGGGGGTTGAGTTGCACTGCCTGTTCCGGCCCTTTGGCCCAGCCGGCAGGCAGGCCCTCGACAGCAATGCTGAAGTGATCCACCGTGTTGCCAAGGTTGCCCAGGGTGACGTGGACCAGCGTCGGTTGACCAGGCGTGATCGTCAGCGTTTCGGCGCCGAGCAACACCCGGATGCGGCCGCTGTCGGCGGGGAGCGGCGTGGTGAGCGGTTGCGTTGCGCCCCCCTGGTGACGCCCAACCGGCGGCGGCGCAGCGAAGGGCAACTGCAGGCGCAACCAGAAGGGGCCGGCCCGCAACCAGTCGTCGGCATTCCAGGGCTGGGCGATCTGGGGCAGCAGCCGGGAACCGGCCAGAAAAGCGCCGTTGGCCGAGCCAAGGTCCGTCACCGTCGCGCGTTCGCCGTCCCAGTCGATGCGCAGGTGGTGGCGGGAGATGGCGGGGTCATCCAGCACGATGCCGTTGTCGGCTACCCGTCCAATGGTCAGCCCATCGCCGGAGAGCGTCACGGTGGCGAGGGTCGCACCGGCGGCAGTCAGCGCCAGCACCTGCGGTACAGTGACCCGCCCGTAGAGGCTCGGTAGCGCCGGCGGTTGCGCGCTCGGCGCGGGCGGACGCATCACGGTTTGCCCTGGCAGCGGCACAGTGCTGTCGGGCGCCGCAGTAGGCGGCGCCGGGTACACAGGTGGGGAAGACGGCGCTATCGGCGCCGGGGTCACAGACAGGGCGGTCGGCGCTGGCGCCGTCGACGGCACTGGCCCGGCGGCGGGACCGAGCATGGTTGCTTCAGCCGGTGTGGGCAAGCGCACCGCCGGAGCGAGCATCGTCGCCCCGGTCGTCGGACCAAGGGCGCGCAGGGCCGCCACCAGTACACCGCCGGTGGCGAAACGCTCGGCCGGGTTCTTCGCCAGGCAGCGCAGGATGATCGCTTCCAGCGCGGGATCGAGGTCCGGCTTGATCTGACGTGGCGCCGGCGGCTGAGTGTAGACGTGCTTGTAGACGGCCTCCGTGAGCGACTTTGCGGCAAAGGGCAGCGTCCCCGTCGCCACCTCGTAGAGCACCACACCGAGCGAGTAGAGGTCACTCCGCCCGTCCAGTTCGAGGCCCTGGCACTGCTCGGGCGACATGTAGGCCGGCGTGCCCATGGTCATCCCGGTGGCAGTCAACATGCCGCCCTCGGCCAGCCGAGCCAGGCCGAAGTCGCTGATCTTGACTTGATACGGGTGGCCGGTCGCCCCGCCGCTGTCCTCGATCTTCCGCAGCAACAGGTTGTCCGGCTTGATGTCGCGGTGGACCATGCCGCGGGCATGGGCATAGGCCAGCCCCTCCGCCGCCTGGCTGACCAGGTCCAACCCCAGTCCCAGCGACCAGCCGGCTTGATCGCCGTGCGCGAGCAGCGTCTGCAACGAGCCGTCGGTCAGGAGCTCCATCACCAGGTAGAAGGCGCCGTCCTTTTCGCCGAAATCATAAACATCAACGATATTCGGGTGACTGAGCGCGGCGACCGTTTTCCCTTCCTGCAGGAAACGAGTGCGAAACGTCGGGTCCTGCGCGAGGTGCGGCAGCATCACCTTCACCGCGACCGGCCGCTCCAGCAGCAGGTGGATGCCCCGGTAGACCTGCGCCATGCCGCCGCTGCCCAGGAAGGCGTCGATGCGGTACTGGCCCAGCGTCTGGCCGATCAACGGTTGCATACTCATGCCGCGACCTCCAGGATGTAGCCGGCGTGGGCCGGCTTGTGGGCTTGGACCAGCCGTTCGATGAGCGTCACGCTGTCAGCATCGTCCGGCGGCACGCGAACCGCCACGCGGAACAGGAACGGCGCATCCGGTGACTCAGAGATAGTAACCGGCAGCCCGGTGCAGAGTTCCAGCAGCCGCGTCATGCCGTAGCGCGTACCGCGCCAGCGGTAGAGGTCCATCGCCTCAGCGAGCAGGCGGCGCAAGCGGGACTCCGGCCAGCGCGCCGGCTGGGCGACATCGAGCCAGGTTGCCAGCCAGGGCAGGAACGACGCCGGGCAGGTGCGCGGGTCGAAGAACATGGCAATGTGGTCCTGCCGTTGCTCCAACGGCTCCCAGATCGCCTCGAAGATCAGCAGAAAGCGGCCCAGGAAGTCGCTGTTTTGATAGATGACCGGCAGGTCCTCCAGATAGGCGCTGGCCGGTCCCGACGGTACGGGAGCCGGCAGGGTAGCGCGGGGGGTCAGTGCCGGGCTCGACGGCACGACGGTGAGGATGGCCGTATGTTCAATTGCCGGCGGCGGTGCTTCGCTGACGGCCGCTTCCTCGGGCGCTGTCAGCGCAGGGGCAGCCGTACCCGGCGAGTAGCGAAGCACGAACGGGCCGATCTGGATCGCCTCACCCCCGTCCAGTTCACGCGGCTGGTTGGCGAGCAGGCGCACGCCGTTGATAAAGGTGCCGTTGGCGCTACCCGTGTCGGTCAGCACGACCCGGCCGCCGTCCAGGGTGAGGTCGGCGTGATGGCGGGAGACCATCGGGTGCGGCAGCGCCAGCCCGTTGTCGGGCAGCCGGCCGATGCTCAGCACCGGCGTCTCGAGGGACAGCATCTGGACGACGTTGCCCTCCAGTTGGACTTCCAGTCGCGGCTTCTCGTCTACCATCCCGTTCCCATCCCCACCCGGTCCCGCTAGTTCAGTCGGCAACAGTCGCTCATCCGGCCGTCGCCTGGACGCGGTGTTGCCAGGAGCAAAATAGGCCGTGTGGCGGCAACTCCACCGTCGGTGGGGCGATGCGCGGCTCCGTCTGCCCACTCGGATCAACCAGCCGCACCTCGACGCTCTCGATGTATTCGACCGTGGGCAGGCGCTGCAGCAGCCCGAAGAGCTCCGACAGGTGCAGGGGACGACCAAACGGCCAGCCGTTACCGTCCGGCCCGCCGATATAGGGGTTGAGATAGGCGGCTAGCGCGTCGGTGGCCTGGCGTTGCGTCTCGGCCAGCAGCACGCTGTCGGCCGCGCCGCGCACATGGAGCAGCGCCTGGACGGAGAGCCAGCGATAGGCCGGCTCCCGCACGTCCAGCGTCGTACCAAGCACACGGTGCTCATCCAGGTTGGCCAGTACCGCGGCCCGGAGTTCCGGCGAGAGCCGCAACTGCTCCGGCTGGTGGGGACCGGCCGGAGCGTCGACCTGAGGCAACACGATCACAAAGACCTGGCCCGGTTTCGGATCGGTCGCTCCGCCCGGTTGCGCGCCGGGGGCGAGGCAGCGCGCGCGGGCGACGCCAACCACCTGGCCGGCCAGGAACTCGTAGTCGTCGGCGGTGACGGCGCGGGTGCGCGTGCGCAACGCCTGCGGCGCCCGCAGTTTGGCGTCGTCCAGACTCTGGGCATTGCGTCCGCCGATGGCCGGCTCCCAGTTCTTGACGTGGGCGACATAGGGGATGGAGGACTTGGCGACGGCGATAGCGCCGGGCGGCAGGTTGCCTTCGGTGCCGCCGCCGTACTGGTAGCGCAGCATGCGCAGCAGGCTGTCCTTCGGCGGCACAGCGCCGAAGGCGTAGACGCTGCCATCGGGCTGCAGCAGCGACGGACCAAAGGCCAGAGCGCCGTCGCTGCTGTCCAGCGTGTACTGGCGGTCCATGGGGCCGGAGTCGGCGAAGTCCGCCACTTCCGTCCAGGCGCTGCTCGCCTCCCCCGGTAGCGCGACCGCGAGACGATCTCGTTGCGGGTCGCGCGCCAGCAGCGGGGCGTGCAACAGGCGGAAGGACTGACCCGGCGTGCCGTCGCTGCTCCCCAGGATCTCGTCGCGGACGGTCACTGCGTGGCGCGCCCCCACGCTGCCGCCGCGCGCCTCGACCTGGAGGCGCTGCAGTTGCGGGGAGACACGGTAGGAATTCGGGCCGGCCTGCGCATCCGTCAGGATGCAGCGCAGCCAGTAGGCGCGCACGCCCTGGATTTCCGCCTCCGTCATCACGGGCAGGCGCAGGATCACCTCGCCCGGCGTATTGAAGCCGCCGGTGCCGTCGTACTCCAGCACGCACGCTCCCCAACGCGTGGCGCCGCCCTGATACACCTGCCAGGCGAGCGGCGGGTTGGTGGGGTCGACCCCGGCGCCGCCGGCCAGGGTGCAATCCAGCGCCAGTGCCAGCACGTGCTGGCCGTGGTCGGCGGCGAAAGCGAGGTAGAACGCATCACCAGGGCTGGGATTACCGGAGAAGACGTCGATGGTCTGACCAGGCAGTTCCAGCTGGCGAAGGTCGTGTACCGTCCAATCGCCGGCGTTGCCGCCCAGCGCTGCCCGGCTGTACGCGCCGACCAGCTTCGGCGGGCGAATCGTGAGATCGGCCTCGGTGGTGAAGATCACGGCCTCACTGGTCTCCGTGCGCACGGTCGCCACTTCCGTGTCCTCGGGAATGGTCACCTCGTTCGGCTGTGGCGCGGAAAGGTAGAACGTCACCGGCGCTCGCGCCGCGCGCGGCGGGTCCAGGCGCACGCCAATTAATTCCAGGAACTTGACATACATGCGATCCGGCACCTGATTGGTCCGGTAAAGCAGCAGGTCGGTCATCCAGGCGAACAGTTCGATCAGGGTGATCCCCGGGTCGCTGACGTTGTGATCGGTCCACTCCGGGCAGTAGCGGGGGATGAGGCGCTTCGCCTCGTCGACGATGTCCTGGAAGCGGCGCGTATCCAGCTTCGGCGTTGGCAACGGCATGGCACACCTTACTCGGCAACAGCAGTCGCCGGCTCGCCCGGAATCCGATAGAAGGGAAAGACCAGGGTGCGACGATCATACGTCGCCTTGATTTCGTACTCAATGTTGATGAGCAACTTCCCGTCATTGGCAGTATCGGGCGCGGCCCGCACGCGGACCACGCGGATGCGCGGTTCCCACATGTTGAGGGCATCTTCCACATAATAGGCGGCCAGACCGGCGGTCGTGGCGTCGTTCGGCGCGAAGAGCAGATCGTGAATCTTGCAGCCAAACTCCGGGCGCATCGGCCGTTGCCCTTTGGACGTGAGCAGAATAATACCCATCGCCTCCTCGATATCCCGCTCCCGCCGGGCCATGGCGATGCGTCCCCGCTCCACGCTCACCGGGAAGGCCCACCCGACACCGATGACGTCCGCCATACAGGTTCCCTCCTTCCAACGCACGCCTGGCGATTTCAATCGCCGGCTACCTGCTCACTTCCAGCCCCATTCAGCCGATCAGCACGGTGCCGACCGCTACCACTGTACCCACCGGCATGTCGGCCGGGTCGTTGCAGGTCAGCGCCGGGTCACCACTCCGGGCAGCCGGCTTGTTGTTGATGAACACCGTGGCGCTGCCGCTCATGATCTGCCCTTTGTTGGTCGGCGGCTTCTGGAAGGGGCCACCCTGCGGGATGTGCGGCGGCGCGTTGTCGGCTGTGCTGCCCTGCGTGGCGGCCGGCGCACCCATGATCTGGACGTTGCTGCTCAGGTTGCCGCTGATGATCCCGACGAAGGGATGGGGCAGCGGCGTCGGCACCGGTCCGCCCGGCGACGGGATCAACACGATATGCACATCGGTCGCCACGACCTGATCTCCTTGCTTTGCGGCTGGTTGGCCCATAGGTACTCCTTATTTTATGGGGCCGCGACTGCGGTCTGCGGCCCAAAGACCGGACTACGGTCCTGGAAAGGCCTTCGGCACGGCAGTGCTGTCTTTGGGCCGCAGACCGCAGTCGCGGCCCTGCCCCTAATTCAAACTGATCATCGTCCCCTTCACCGTCGCGTTGGCCGCGCCGGCATCGACGGTGACGCCTAACCCTTTGATCTGCACCTCACCTTGCGCTTCTAGCGTCAGGTTGCCCTGGCTCTTCACGGTGACGTTGCCCTGCACGTCGATGGTGAGGTTGTTGCCGGAACTGTCCAGGCGCACGCTGTTGCCGTTCTTGTCCACGATCGACACGCCGCCACCGTCGTCGCTATCGTCCAGGGTGATCAGGTGTCCCGCGCGGGAACGGATCAGGCGTTGTTGGACCTTGCCACTGCTGACCACCTGGCTGCTGCCCTTGGGCGGCGCATCCTGGCCGTTCCACAGGCCGCCCAGGACGTAGGGATGGTTGATGTCGCCCAGCTCAAAGCCGACCAGCACCTCGTCATTCACTTCCGGCAGGAACTGCAGGCCACGCTGCGCGCCGGCGCCGGGGGAGACCAGGCGTGCCCAGTCGCTGGCGTGGTCGGGCGACAGCCAGGGGTACTTGACTTTCACGCGGCCCTGCCCCTTTGGGTCACTGTTGTCGGTGACAATGCCGATGACGAGGCCCATCGCTGCCGCCTGGGCCGGCCCCTGCAAGATGGAGAACACGGTTGCCGGGTAGTGACCGGAGACGCTGAACTCGGTGCTGTAGCCGTGCTGAGCGCTGTACAGGTGGGTGCTGGCGGTCACGTAATAGACGCCACTGAAGCGATCGCCGACGGCGCTCAGTTGCACGGCCGCGCCCGCCAGGACGCGAGGGTTGCCACCGCAACGACCATCGGCTTCGATGTAGCGGCCGCTGATCCGATTGAGGACGGCCTGGGCCAGGCTCTCGGCCGTCGCCTGCTTGCGGATCGGACGGTCGGCCACGAGCCATTGGGCGTCGACGTGGAAGGCGTCGTGGGCAACGGCGCCACCTTGCCGCTTCTCACCGATGGCTGGTACGCCCTCGCCGTGCTGCGACTGGCCGATAATCGGTTGGCGGCTGTCAGGGTCCCAACCGCGTACCGTGACACTGTCGCACTGATCAACGGTGGTCAGACGCGGATGGAACTCCTGCAAGGCCACTCCCCATTCCATGGTGACGGTCGAGCCGGGTGGCTTGGGCGGCCCACAGTGGAGCGTTTTCCCCTGGACGTAAAGTAGGTAACCCAGAGCGGCGGCGCGTTCGCGCAGGAACTCCAGGTTGGTCTGGTTGTTTTGGAGGAGGTAGGGGTGGACCTGGTGGGTCGGCGCCACCTCGCTTTGCAACTGCACCTCCTGCGCCAGGCGCTGGATCAGGTCGCCGTCGGTCACATTCTGGAAGGAGCGAACGTGACGGCCACGCGCCAGGCGGTGCAACCGGTCGAAGGCCCGCACGACAAACGTCTGCGTCGCCGGCGAGAAGTCTCCTTCGATCTCCACGATTTCGCCATCGAAGATGACGAGGTTGTCCGACCCTACTTTGGCGGAGACGCGCAGCGATTTTCCTGGCGCGAGTCCGGCATCGTCAATCCACTTGAGGCGCGAGTCATGCAGGCGAACGGTTGCCACATCCGGCACATGCAGGCTGTTGTCGACGGTGATCTCCAGAATGTCTTCGATGAGCGCATCGGGCGCAGGGGCGCCATCAAACTCCAGATAGAGCTGGCTGAGCAGCTCGGCGGTATCAGGCACCGGGTAACTCCAGTACCGTCCCCGGGCGTAAGCGGCGCACCTGGGAAAGGCCATTGCTGTCGGCGATGCGCCGCCAGAGGTTCGGGTCACCGTAGGCGGCATAGGCGATGCCGGCCAGGGTGTCGCCGGCTCCGACCACCCATTGCCGTTCGCCGCCCTCTCCGGCCGAAGTCGGGTTCTGCGGCGGGTAGAGGCTGTCATCCTTGATCTGCTGGAAATTCACGTCCAAAGTCGCCCGCACCGGCGTGCCATCGGCCAGAAACAGAGTGAACTTCTGATTGATACTGACGATCACCGCATCGAATGACCAGGCGCGGCCCCATTGAAAGCGCACGCGCGGCGGGCGGCCCTTCTTGTTCTTGTGATCTGTCAAGTGAGGCGAGACCAGCATGAGGTCCCAGATCTTTTCCGTGTAGCGCTCGCGCACATCCTCCGCCGGCCCTTCCTGACCGCCGTTGCCTTTGGCGCCGGAATAGGTATCAAAGAACAGTTGCACCTGCAGGGTTGCCGCATGGCCGCCCCCGAAGTCGAACTGCGGGACGTTCGACCCCTTCTTCGTGCCGAGTGTCCACTGGTTCTGCTTGCCGAACGTGTATTCCTTGGGGTTGAAAAGGCAGGGGATCGGTGTCGCACCAGCGGCATCCAGATTGATCAACGCTGCCGGCGCAAGGCTGGTATCAGCCATGGTTGCTTTCCTCTCTACTCGGAAGTACGCGGATCAGCCAAGCCGCCGGCGTTCGGCGGCCAGGCGTCGCCCCAGGATGGCATAGACCTGGCGGGCGAGGGCATCGAGGTCCTGGTCTGGTTGGATCGATCCTGGATGCACGGCGGGCGCCTCTTCTTGCGGCAACATGCGCCCGGTGTCCGCCCGCTGCACCGAGCTCGTTGCGCCGACTGTAGCTCCGCTGTCACCGGCTGCGCCGCCCATGGGGTCGGCGGACAACACGGTGTGCGCTGGTTGCGCGGCCGCCACGGTGAGCGACGGCGGATCGGCCGCCCATGCCGGCCAGGGCTCCCAGGGCGCGGGCAGTCCATTCCAGGGGTCGGCGGGCAACTGCGCTGCCGAAACCGGCGCTGGTAGCGAAAGCGAGAGCGGCGCTGCCGGTGCCTCCGACTGCCCGGCCCATGCGGCAACTGCTGGTGCGAAGCGCCCCCTGGCCAGGGTGGTTACCCGCGACTCAACCGCTCGGGCGACGGCTTCCAGATCGCCGGTTGGTCCTCCGACCGGTGGGGCAATCGGGGCGGTTGGCACTGTGGGCAAGATCGTTGTCGACTCTGCCGGCTGGCCAATGGGGCCGGCCGTGTCCGCACGAAATGGCGCCTGCAGGACTGGCGGGACGAAGCGAGGCTGGCGGCCCTGCGCCACATGCGTCAATTCGTGGGCCAGCAGGCCGATGGTTGACGGCATATCGGGGGCCTGGCCACTGCCGAGAGCGATCACTTCGCCCTGCGTCAGGGCGTCGGCGCCCTGCGCTGCCGTCACCGCTTGCGCTGCAGCATCCTGGCGGATGATGACCGAGGCGGGGTCGATTCCCACGAGCGGCGTCAGAAAGGCACGGCTGGAAGCAGAAAGGACGCTGGGCGGATCGTCCCCACCCGCCGATAGGAGAGGCTCAACAGAGGCGCCGAGGTCCGGTCCAGCCTCTTCGCCCACAGAGCTGACCGACGCCGGGCGTGCTTCGGCGGTGAGCGCCGTACCAAGGTCGTCTGCCGCTGCCTGGGCGGGCGCTGACGATCGCGGGGAAGGCACGTCGCCCAGGACTGAACTACCCTGGGCGAACGACGCATTGAGGCCGGCGGCGGCTGGGCTGTCCGCGTCCAGCGTACTTGCCAGCGGTGCTGTCGACTCCGTGACCGAGGCTGCATCCGGCGGCTCAACCGTGGTCACCGCGAGTTGGGGCTCTTCCGGTGGAACGGCGTCAGCAGATTGCCGAGATGATTCTAAAGCGTCTGGCCAGTATTCACGCGGGTCGCTCTGACTCATGTCCGGCACGGCCGGAAGCTGCCGCCGTGGGACCGACCTATCCTGCCTATCGTCAACAGCGTCATTGGTAGACTGGTGCTCTAGCAAAGAGCCGTCATCCCGCTCATCGCTTGATGGCAAGACAGGCGAGGGTGGGGCCGGATTCGAGGCGTCAGATCCGCCGGGTGGAGCAGCTTCGCCACTGCTGATGATCGGCGCGACTGGGTTGATGGGTACCGGCCCGCTGGCGACGAAGGGGGCGTCCGCTCCATCAGCGTGTTCAAGGAACTGGCCGCGGTTCAACAGGGCCACGTCATCCGGCATTGCTGGATCAACCGCCAGGGCTGGATCAGCCCTCAGGGCCGGACCAGCCGGCATTGCTGGATCAGCCGGCATTGGTGGCGACGGTCGCGTCTCCTCCGGTTTGATCGGCGTCAGAATTGGCGCAGCGCCTGGGCGATCGAGCGCGGGTGCAGCGACCTCCGGCGAAACATCGGTAGGGGCCCAGAGGGCACCCCGCCCGCCCCCGTCGCCGGTCGGGTCGCGCGGCGCTTGGGTCCACCGCACAACGTCAGGTGTACTGGGGCGGGCGGGCGGGTACCCACTTGTGGGGGCGCGCTCCGGCCGTGTGACCGGGCCGTCCGTCCAATCGTCAGGAGCATCAGAACTGGACCGGCGCTCCAGGGCCACCGGTTGCTGCAACGCGTCAGCGCGCCGGGGCGCCTCTATTGGGCTGGGCAGCTCCACTGGACCGGGCGCCTCCATTGGCGTACCCGGTGGCAACAGGTCGGGCGGCGATGGGAGGTCGCCCCTGCGTCGGAACGCTGCGTCCGGCTCCGGCGCTGGTTCTGGCGTGAGCGCGGCAGCGGACAACAGTGCGCCCTCGATCTGGCTGCCGTCTGGTGCTTCGTCGTCCGGTAGCGTTACGCTATCTGGAGGAGACAGAAGCGAAGCCGTTGCCCCAGCTTCGAGGAACAGGTCTTCCACTTGCGCGCTGTCGCTAGGCGCCTCGTCCAGAAGCGGCATCGCGCTCTGTGGTGACGGTTCCGGCGAGCGCGGCGACAACGGGGCTGCGGATGGCTCTCTCGTCGCTGGCGGCGCCGGCGATCGGCGCTGGCGGGCCGGCGCTCCGGCCAGCTCAATTGGCCCTGAGGTTGTCGGCAAAGGCGATACCGCCGACGCCGGCAGAAGTTTCGCCTGCTCACCGTCCGGCGACGGCGTCCCCGCCCCCCTTCTCGGCGCCGGCTGGTTGCCCTGGCCGACTACCGCTACATCCGCCCGCGCAAGCCGCTGGTTGTCTCGCACCTGTTGTAACCAGGTCTGGGCCACCTGAGCAAATGTCGGAGTGGCGTCCGCGCTGGAGACGGGATCGGGCGTCGTCGGGCTGGTCGGCGGATCGCTCCTGCGCTGCATTGGGCGAATGACCGGTATTGCTGGTTCCGTGGCGAAGCGCGGCCGGGCGTCGCCGGTCGGTTCGGCGCCAACCGGCGACGGCGCAATGTGCGGTGGCAACGGTACCGTAGCCTCTTGCAGGGCGTCCGGCGGCATGTGCAGCACTCGTAGCCGGCCGGGCGCGACATTGGGCGAGCGGGGCGCCCTGGCCGGCGTCGCCAGGTCCAGCGCCTTGACCAGCAGCAGCGACCGCGAAGTAGTACGAACCAGCGGCGACGGCCGTGTCAAGCGGCGAACCGGCGGCGGCAGGGTGATACGTTGCCAGAGTGATCGCATGTTTCGCGTCCCGCTTCGTCTCTAAACCTGCTGCAGGTTGACGGGCGCCGCGCAACCACCAGGCATAGTAACCATCGCTTCGTGGGACGGCATCGCCTTTATCGTCATCTCCGCTACCCTATCGGCTACGCTGCAGGCCATTGTGCGCCAACTCCAGCGTCTCGATGGCGGGCGTGTTGCCGGAGGCCTGAAATTGCGGGCCAATCCACTTCACCGGATAGGCCCCGATAAAATTCCAGCGGAGCACTTCCTTGCCGCCCACGTCGAACATCACGACCGACAGGTTGCGCCGAGCGATCTGTCCGGCTGCCACATCCATGCACCAGTGAAAGAACTGGTTGCTGCTCGTCAGGCCGCGCTTCAGCGTGATGTTGCTGACCCTGGTGCGCCCTGGCAGCCGGTAGACGAAGTCGTTGGTCCCGCCTTCCTGGTACTCGAAGACGTCCATTTCCACCTGTAGTCCCGCTACCTCACTGAACACTGCTTCTTTGATGCCGTCGATTTCGACGTAGAAACGGTAGTTGGGGTGAGCGTCGTCAACCATGCGCTCCCTCCTTAGCCGTTCTGGCGGGCGTGTACCGCACCCCGCCTCTGGGTTAAGCGCAGGTCAGCGAGCAGCAAACGGTAGACCCTGTCCGCCAGGAGCGCCATGTCCACAGCGCCGTTCGCCCCCGGCGCACCCGCTTGCCGGGTCTCAGGTGTGGCCTGCTGTCGCTCGCCCTCCACCGAATTGCCGCCTGACAATCGGTCCATCAGGCCGCGCCAACTGCGGCGCTGTCGCCGGCCACGTCGAGCTGAAAGCGGGCGCCGCACGCCGGGCACTGCGTTTCCACGACGCTGGAGCCCACCTCGTTGACGCGCACGTAGAGTTCTTGTAAGAAGGCGAAGTCGGGGGAGAACAGGCGCCCGATGGCCGTCGGAGGCACCGGGCTCAGGTCGCCCAGGCGGGTCACGACGCGCGCGAGCAGCACGATGCTCAGGTAGGCCTGATTGGCCTGGACGCGCGGGTCGCCCAGCGGCTCCACTTCGTCCAGGGCCAGGGCCAGGCGCATCACGCCCTCCCGGTGCAGCGTGCCCCGCTCATCCACATAGCCGAGAGGCAGTGTGAAAGGGAACTCGGTTTGCAGCATTGGCGCCGCCACGATCCTGCTCCCTCGCTCTCAGCTCCTATTGTGTCCGTGCGTAGCCCTCGTGCGTGATTTCCATCTCCTCAATGCCGACCTCATTGTTGGCGGCATTGGCCGTCGGGCCGGTGATCTTGCTGGGCCAGGCATTGACGAAGTCCCACTTGGCGACCGCCTCACCCTTCGGACTAAACATGGTAATGGTGCCATTCTTGCGCGCGCTGGCCATGTCGCCCTGCTCGACGGTCTGGCGCCATTTCCACATATCCAGCGAGTCGGTGATGCCGCGCTTGAGGACGATATTGTTCCACTTCAGCCGGCCCGGTTGCTTGCTGATCGTCGGCTTGCCGGCGACGGTCCCCTTGTACTCGACGATCTCGTTCTCGCTGCCGAGCCCGGTACACTCGCGAAAGGCCCCGGCCACCTGACCCTGAAACTCTATACCGAACCATGCAGAAACCAGCGGATCCTTGACCGCATCCGGCATCACCTCACCCCTCTCTCATGCTATGTCCCGGCGGCGATCAGGCCCCGCCGCCCGCCCACTGACTGAAGCGGAACACGACAAACTCCGCCGGTTTCACCGGCGCCAGACCAATATCGACGAACAACTGGCCCCGGTCGCGCACATCCGGCGGGTTCAACTCCGCATCGCACTTGACGAAAAAAGCCTCCGCCGGCGACAGCCCGAAGAGCATGCCCTCCCGCCAGGCGCCCGTCAGGAACGCGCCGACATCGCGCCGCACGCGCGCCCACAGATCGGGGTCGTTCGGTTCGAAGACGACCCATTGCAAGCCGCGCTCCAGCGATTTCTCGACATAATTGAAGAGACGGCGCACGTTGATATAGCGCCAGGCGGGGTCGCTGCTCAGGGTGCGCGCCCCCCAGACCCGCACGCCGCGGCCGGTGAACGAGCGGATGCAGTTGACGCCGATAGGGTTGAGCGTGTCTTGCTCCCCTTTGGTGATCGTGGTGACGGCCTCCAGCGCGCCCGTCACGACTTCGTTAGCGGGGGCCTTGTGGACGCCCCGCTGGTTGTCGTTGCGGGCATAGATGCCGGCAATGTGCCCGCAGGGCGGCACGGCCAGCGGCCTACCATCGGGACCGGCCACCTTGATCCAGGGGTAGTAGAGGGCGGCAAACTTGGAGTCGTAGTTCGTCACGACCTCGCGCCAGCGCTTCACTTCCTGGGGAGACAGCGGGCCATTCTCTTTCGGCGCCATAGAGGGAACGGCATCCAGGATGGCCATGCGGTCGCCCAGGCGCTCGCAGTGGGCGATCATGGCGAGTTGGACAGCCTTGACGCCATCCAGGTCGACCGCACCGCTCTCGTAGGCAGCCATCAGGTCGGGACAGCAGACCATCGTCACGTCGTCGGCTACCTCCAGCCCCTCCATACCGGAGCGGTCGGCGACGCTGCCCGTGAAGGTGCTCGCCTGCACCTGCAGCACAGCCACCGGGCGAGCCGACTTCACGAGGTATGTGCCGACGTCAGGTGTGCGCTCGGCGATAGGTCCGCCGCCCGGCGCCACTTCCAGGACGATCAAGCGGCTGGCGTCGTTCACAGTCTGCACCGCTGGCCGAAGGCTGCCGTCGGCCAGGCTGATGTTCTCGTAGGTCTCCTCGACCTTCCCCATGCGCACGCGCAGGGTGAAGTCTCCTTCCGGCGGCTTCTCACCGGTCGGCGGCGCGACTTCCACCTGAATGTCCTGGGAAGCGCCGCCTTTGGGGCGAACCGTGAGCGAAGGTCGCGCCTTGGAGGCGCGACTGGGCAACGCCAGCGTCCCGTCCCCAGCGGCCGCCGCCTTGGCGTCTTTGTCCACCGGCGGCGCGACGCGAGTGACATAACAGCGGCCGCCGCCGTTCAAGAAGTAGCCGTAGACGGCGTGGGAGAGGTAGGCGCCCGGCAGATGCGGGTTGCGCCGGCCACTCTCGTCCAGGCTGCCGAACGTCTCGACGTACTGCGTCCAGTTGGTAATCAACGCCGGCGTGTTGATGGCGCCGCTGGGAGCCAGGCCGACGAAGGCGGCACAGGCAGTGCCCACGCCTTCAATCGGACGCGGGCCGCTGTCGACCTCCTGGATATAGACGCCGGGGGACAGATATTCTGGCATGTCGCGCTCCTCTCGGCCGTCGCCGGGTCAACGAGTGCTGATCGTGCTGCGTTCCCGCCACTGGACAGGCGCTCCGGTGGCGTGCAGCGCAACAACGGGCACCGCGTGCTGCCCGCAGACATCGGCCATGCGCGGGCAGTCAACCAGCGTTCGCTCACCGGCCGGTCACAAGCGTCACCGGAAGGGAGGTTGCGGCGTCGCCAGCAGGGGTGCCTCCGGACGTTGTGCAGGTTGTGACTGCACAGTGAGCGGGGGGAGCCATAATTCTCGAAAATTCTCGGTAGTAGCCGAGAACCGTATGGTTGCCATACCAGGTTCATGATGAATGGGATGGCGCGCGGAGCAACACGAGAAACCGACTTGCAACGGCGAGGCGGCGGCGGGGTACCGGTGGCGCCACGAATTAAGGCGGTGCGAGCAATGGCTAACTTGCCACCGGGTAGCCCCTACGCCGACCCGCGGGTGCAGGCCGCGCGCGTTGCCGCTATGCAGCAGGCCGCCGGCGGTACGGCTCGCCGGGGCTGCGGTTGCTGCCTGGGGACGATCCTTATTCCGCTGCTCCTCGTCGCCCTCGCGCTCCTGGCGACGCGAACGTTGGCCCTTCCCTATCTGGTGTACTACAACCCGTGGGTGTACATCCCTTTTTCATCCGTCAACCTTTTTGGCATGCCTGGCGGGTTCGAATCCATGGCGTGGTCCCCCGACGGCAGCCGCATCGCGGCGGCCGCGATGGGCGATCGCACTGTCCATATCTGGGACGCCGCGACC
This sequence comes from Chloroflexota bacterium, assembly GCA_036734945.1. Lineage (GTDB taxonomy): Bacteria > Chloroflexota > UBA4733 > UBA4733 > UBA4733 > UBA4733. The sequence goes on along the minus strand of DAIMXP010000053.1, from coordinate 1,674 downwards.
GGCAAGTCGGTGCTCCTCTATGCCGGTCACAAGACGATCGTGAAGGGTCTTGCGTGGTCGCCGGACGGCACCCGCATCGCGTCGGCCGATCAGGGTGCGGTCGCCGCCTCTGGCCAAACGCCCGCGCAGCCGGAGGTACAGGTGTGGAACGCCACAACGGGGCAGACGCTCCTGGCCTACCACGGCCACGGCGCTGCTCCGGTGGAAGCGGTCGCCTGGTCGCCTGACTCTAAGACCGTCGCTTCGGTGGCCCAGGACAAAACGGTGCAACTGTGGGACGCAGCGACTGGTCGCAAGCTGGCAACATATATCCTGCCGCAGCCCAGCGTGGGTGCGCGGCTGGCCTGGTCGCCCGACGGCAAGCGAATCGCCGCCGAGTTCGACGGCATCGTCGTCGTATGGGACGTTGCGACCCAACGCCAGATCTTTAGTTACCAGCAGTCGATCCGCCCCGACATCAGGCAGCCAATGGCGTGGTCACCGGACGGACAGCGCCTGGCGATCACCGGCTACAACGACCATCTGGTGCAAATCTGGGACGTCGGGGCGAACCGGACGGTCCTCGCCTATAGCGGGCACATCACCGACAACAAGATCTGGCTCCTCTTCAGTCGACGCAACTCTTCGTCCGCCCTCAGCCCGCGCCAGCGCGTCTACGCGGTCAGTTGGTCGGCGGACGGTCGCCGCCTCGTCTCCAGTGACAACAACTCGGTGCAGGTGTGGGACGCCGCCACGGGGAAGACGCTGGAGTCGTTCCAGTTGTCGCTCGCGGGCAACCGCCAAAACTACCTGACGGGCGTCTATCTCCTGGCCTGGAACCCCGCCGGCACGCGCGTCGCCCTGTCGAGCGGCCACGACTTCATCAGCGTTTGGAAACCGTAATCGTCACGTGCAGCCTGACGAAGTAGCCGTAGGCAGCGTGGGAGAGGTAGCCGCCGGGCAAATGTAGGTTGCGCCGTCCGCTCTCGTTCGGGCTGACGAGGTTCGGTGATGCTCGTGCCCCCTTGGTGTCTGCTTCCTGGTGTAGTGACGCTGGGTGGATGTCCACTCTTAATCATGTCCTCTATCCGCCCAGGCAAAGGCTGGAGCGGGAAAGGTCGGCCTCCTCCTATGCTGCAACGACTGTCCGTCGTCCTCGCGTTGCTCATCGTGCTCACTTCCTGCCGTTCCGCTGGCAATGGCAGTACCGACCTCGCCTCGTCAGACACGGCGACGTCGGAATCAACGCAGGCCATATCAACGCTGGTAGCCACAACCGACAGGAGCGCTGCAGCAGCAACCAGTATCGCCAATCAGGCGAGTGCCGGCAGCAGCACGCGAGTCGCGCCGGGCGGCGTGACCACGCTGTCCGGAGTCCGCGCTGAACATCCCCGTCTTCTCCTCTCTCCCGACGTGAAGACGCGCCTGCTGGCCAGGAAAGATGCCGGGGATTCCACCTGGCTTGCGCTGAAGACCCAGGCCGATACGCTCACCACCTATGCCATCTTCCCCTACAACTACGCCCGGCGCTCGGAGGAGCCAAACAACACAATCTTTTACGATTACCAGGGTGAAGGGTGGTACGCCGCCACACTGCCGCTGGCCCTGGCGTACCAGATGACCGGCGACAAGGTCTACTCCGCTAAGGAGCCGTCACGGAATAACTTTTACAATTGAGGGCGTCAGGGCGGGCGC
>DAIMXP010000052.1:0-50512 GCA_036734945.1 Chloroflexota bacterium | reverse complement strand
TACTCGCTTTTGATGGGGGCTTGACAGAGAGAGTCCTCTGGGTCCTACGCGAGGCGGCTACAATCCACGACTTATTCGTCAAACTTCATAAGTCGCAGCGTGGGTGTTAGCCCGCGACTTCGGTCGCCGGGCGAGTGTCGCTGACTTGACCGGCAAAGACGACAACGGGATCGTTCACGTGGCGATGCTCCGGCGCCTCCGCTCGCCCGACAACCGCGCTCCGGCCAAAGGCAGCCCCGGTGCGTTCGCCAGCAGTCCCCCCGCGCTGCGGCGCGTCCAGCGCAATGGTACACTGTGCTCGTGTCCGGCTCTGAGAACAATAATGAGTCATCTGAGGGCGTGTAATGGGCGCCAAGTGAGGGTGGGCAGCGATGAATGCCAAACGTCATGCTCAATCAGTGTCGCCGCGCGTGCCAGATCTTCTGGATGCCGGGCTGACTAGCAGCGATGACCTGGTGGCTCTCGCCGAGTCAACGAGCGAGCCGTTTACGCCGGAGATGGTGCTCTTCGTCGACGACACGGAAGAGAGCCGGCGAGCCCGGCAGCTTCTTGTAGAGTCTGGTGAGGAATTTCGGACGATCCCAGCCCAGGGCTGGCGCATTCCGGCGGTGGTGTTCGGTGGCATCGTGGCCGAGCGACTAGCGGGAGTGCGGGGACTTCTTCGCGCGCTTGGCGCCTTTGATACGTCCTTCCAGGCCGGAATCACGGAACGCCCCTTGCGCCCCTCTCCCAGAACTGAGTGATGGCGTCTACACTCACGCTCGCCGGTCGCCCTGTTGACGTTGTAGCCCGCTGAAGTTCTCCGTCAGCATGGCTCCCATCCAACAGCAGCATCTTGACATACCCAAACAGACGGCCGGCGCCCATCGGTTGGATCGTGCAGTCATCAACCGTGTCGTGCGCATCTCGGGGCAGCCGGTTCGCTCCGTCCGAGCGGCCTTCCAGGAGGGGTCTGTGCTGTATCCCGGATCACATTTGTTCGACCGTTCTCACGTGCAGATTGCGATTCGTGATCTGGCGCTCATCCGTCGGTCGAGGCTTGAGGTTCCATCGTAGGGGAGTTCGGCATCAGGACAGGAGTAAAGCCGACCGAAGCCGCCGGAGCAATACCTGAAATCGTGAAGGCGCGTCATACTGCTTCCTCGACCGCCAGGCCTCGGACGGTACTATCAGAAGGCAGGACAATGGAGGATGGGCGTATGCCGACGATGACCATGCCCGAGGCGCAAGCGCAGCTTGCCCAAGCGGCGAACAGGCTTGCGGAGGGCGCGGGAAATGTTTCCTCCGTGGCGGCCGACCGCGCTCCGCGCGAGCAGGCGATACGACAGCTCGCAGAGATCATTCGGGCCGCTGATTGCTTTACCGCGCTGCTTCAAGACGCTCCAGAAACGGAGCGACGCGAACTCGAGAAGTGGTTGACCGTGACGAAGGCGCTGCGACGCACGGCGTATCTGCTCCTCAGCAACCTCGTGCCGGAACAGCGCTGGTTCTGGACCGAGGAATGGCAGACCGGCGAACGAGACGCTGACGCGGACCAGGCGGCCAGCCGGACGACAACGCACGCTGATGACGCTTCCTTTCTCGACGCGCTCTACCTGAGACGGCCGCGCGTTGCCCACGCATGAGGAACTGGATCGATTCTGGCGGGACTTTGATCGCTTGACCGATGAGCAAGTTCGCCTCTTCCGGCTCGCCGTTCGGAAATTCTTGGAAGACCTGCCGACGCGGCGCTTTCGGGCGAGCCTGCGGGTTCGAGACGTCGAAGGTCATCCGGGCGTATGGGAGATGACGTGGGCCGGCGATGGACGTGCAACATTCGCGTATGGCCCTTCGTTGCGTCTCGGCGACGTACATATAATCTGGCGCCGTGTCGGCACACATGCGATCTTCGATGATCCGTGAATGCCATGTTGCGATTCCGTTCGCCAGGTGTGCAATCCCAACCAGGGATCGGTCTCAGCAAGCCTTGCTCGGGCCAAGTGCGCCTGCGCGGACTCGTTCCCAGCCCGCGCCTTCAGTCGCTGGGCGAGCGTCGCGAGCTAGCCAAGACTTGGCGGATGCACCACTGAGTTGACCAGCAAAGACGACAACGGGATCGTTCACGTGGCGATGCTCCGGCGTCTCAGCTAGCCCTACAGCCGCACGATCCTCCCCTGCTCCGCCGCCTCGCCACACGCCAACGCCACGCGCAAGGTCTGCATGGCATCCTCGTACGGCACGCGCAGCAGCCCGTGGTCGCCGCTGCGGGCTGCTTCCAGGAAGGCCGCCACCGCAGCGAAGTCGGGCGGCTCCTCCAGGGCGTAGCTCTCGATGCCGCCTTCGGTCACCACTTGCAACTCGGAGCCGGTGAAGCGCAGCAGCATTGGCCCGTCCGTGACGATATCCAGGGCCAGGTGGCCGACGATGGGGAGCGGCAGGCCATAGGTCATGCTGAACGTACCGGTAGCGCCGGAGGCGAACTGCAGGGCCACCGCCAGGCTGTCGGTGCTCTGCCAGGCGGGCTGGTCGCGCCAGAGGGTGCGGCCGCCGAAGGCGGACACTGCAGTGATGTCGTCCACCAGGAAGCGGCAGAGGTCGAGCAAGTGCATGGCCTGCACCATCGCCTGCCCGCCGCTCAGCGCCGGGTCCCCGCCGTCGTCGCTCTCCGGCACGCCTTGATAGACGTGGGCGTGTACCAACGACACGGTGCGCCCCTCCAGCGCCTGATACCAGGGCGCCACCAGGCTGCTGTAGCGGTGCTGGAAGCCGACGTGGACCAGGCGGTTGTGGGCGGAGGCCGCCTCCCCAATGCGCTGCGCCATGGCCATGTCCAGCGCCGGCGGCTTCTCGACGTAGACGTGCATGCCCTGGTCCAGCGCCGTCAGCACCTGCTCGGCGTGGACGGCGGAGGGCGTGGCGATGATGACGGCATCCAACTGCTCGAAGATCAGCATGCTCTGCCAGATGCTGTAGGATGTGGCCTCCCAGAGCTCCGCCAGCTCGGCGGCACGCGCCAGGTCGTCGTCACCGACAGCAACGATGACCACTCCCGGCACCCGCGCCGCCGCGTGCGCCAGCGCTGTGCCCCGCCGCCCCGCGCCGAGGATGCCGATGTTCACCGGCCCAGATGCTCGCGCAGCCAGGCGCGGCTGACCTCGGCGCTCTGGGCGGCGCCGATCAGCGAGCGGTCCTGCTCGACCATGATCCAGCCGTCGTAGTGGTGAGGTTCCAGCGCCTTCAGGCAGGCTTCCAGGTCGATGACGCCCCGGCCCAGCTCGGCAAAGCCGCCGATGGCCATGCACTGGCCCTGATTCATCTTCTCGCGCCGTGCCCGTGCGATGGCCCCGGCGTCGGCGTCCTTGAAGTGCATATAGCGAACACGGCTGGCGTAGTCGCGGTAGACGGCCACCGGGTCGGCGCCGCCGTAGTAGAGGTGGCCGGTGTCGGGCGCCAGGGCCAGCAGCTCGGGCTCTACCAGCGACATGAGCTTGTCCAACTCGTCACGGGTCTCCACGAAGGTGCCGACATGGTTGTGGAAGGCGGCGGTGATGCCGAGCTCCCGGCAGCCGGCGCCCAGCCGTTTCATGGCCTCGGCGAAGGTGCGCCAGCCGGCCTCGTCCAGGCCGTCGGTGCGGTTGCCCTGCGGGAAGAAGCCGGGGCTGTTGCGGCGCTCGGCATTGCCGCCGGTGGCGACGCAGAGCACGTTGCCGCCCAGCGCCTTGACGAAGCGGGCGGACTCCAGGGCCTTCTCGACAGCGGCGGCCGACTGCGCCGGGTCGTAGTAGGGGCCGCCGGCATACACGGTAGCGTTGAGCAGGTTGCGCTGCGTCAACTCGCGCCGGTAGGCATCCGGATCGTTCCGGAAGGCGGCGCCGCCCTCGGTGCCCTGATAGGTGTTGGCCGCGATGTCGTCCAGGATCTGCGTGAACGGCACATCCTTCCAGGCGATCGGGTGGCAGCCCAGCTTCGCGTCGGGCAAATTCAGCATGGCGTTGTTTCCTTCTTTCTATTCGCCGTCGATACGGCGCGCTGCGATTGTAGCGCAATGCGCCGTATAGTAAAGGGGTCTTAATGAACGCGGGAGTATGAGTGGTAGGGCAAGTAAGGCAAGACGGCGGGGCATCGTTGACCGGGGAGGCCAAGGCCCAGTTTGTGCGCCGCATGTTCGACCGCATCGTACCCGGCTACGACCTCATGAACCGCCTGATGACCGGCGGCATGGACGGCAACTGGCGCAGGCTGGCGGCCCGCCTGGCCACGCCGCAGGGGCAACTGGTGTTGGATGTCGCCACCGGCACCGGCGATCTGGCCATCGAACTGCAGCGGCAGGGGGCGACCGTCACCGCCGCCGACTTCGCCGGCAGCATGCTGCGCGTGGCCCAGCAGAAGATTCCGCCTTCGGTGCCGCTGGTGCTGGCCGACGCTCAGGACCTGCCCTTTGCCGCCGCCTCCTTCGACCGGGTGACGAACGCCTTTCTGCTGCGCAACCTGTCGGATCTGGACCGGGGCCTGCGCGAGATGCGGCGCGTGCTGCGACCCAGCGGCGCGCTGATCTGCCTGGAGATCACCCGGCCGGCGCCGGGCTGGTCCGCGCGCCTGTTCGGCTTCTATTTCTACCACCTGGTGCCGGCGCTGGGCGGCGCCATCACCGGCCAGCGCGCCGCCTACCGCTATCTGCCGAACTCCTTGACCACCTTCCCGCGGGCGGCGGAACTGGCCGGCCGGCTGCGGCAGGCGGGGTTTCGCCGGGTTCAGTACCGCTTGCTGGCCTTTGGCACAGTCGCCATCCATATTGGCAGCGTCGCTTAGGCGCGCTACTCGGCAGCCCGATCGCAGCGAATCGGCGCTGGCACACGGAAATGAGTAATCAATGACAACGTTTACCGACCTGCAATTAAGTCCCGACGTGCTCAAGGCACTGGTAGACATGGGCTTCGAGGAACCGACGCCGGTGCAGCGCGAAGCCATCCCCATGCTGATGCAAGGGCGCGACGTCATCGCTCAGGCGCTGACGGGCACCGGCAAGACGGCGGCCTTCGGCGTCGCCATCATCGAACGGCTGGTAGAGCCGCAGCGGCTGCCCCGCGCCATCGTGCTGGCCCCCACGCGGGAGCTGGCCTTGCAGGTGGCGGAAGAGGTCCACCGCATCGCCAAGTACCGCGGCCTGCGGGTGCTGCCGATCTACGGCGGCCAGTCCTATGAGCCGCAGCTGCGCGCGCTGCAACGGGGCGTGGATATCGTCGTGGCCACGCCGGGCCGCCTGATGGACCACATGCGCCAGGGCAAGATTGATCTCAGCCAGGTGCAGGTCCTGGTGCTGGACGAGGCTGACGAGATGCTGAACATGGGCTTCCAGGAAGACGTGGAGTTCGTGATGGCGCACCTGCCGACAGAACGGCAGACTGCGCTGTTCTCCGCTACGATCCCCGATCCGATTCGCGACCTCTCCCGCAAGTACATGCAGGACCCGCTGACCGTGCAGTTGAGCCACACCAGGGAACTCACCGTGCCGACGGTGGACCAGGAGTACTACGTGGTGCCTTTCCGCCACAAGCTGGAGGCGCTGCTGCGCTTGATCGAGGTCAAGCAGGCGGAACGCAGCATCGTCTTCGCGGCAACCCGCCGCATGGTGGACGAGTTGGCGGAGAGCCTGCAGGCGCGCGGTCGCTCGGCGGAAGCGCTGCACGGGGATATGAGCCAGACCATGCGCGAGCGCGTGATGCGCGGCTTTCGGGAGGGCCGGCTGGATATCCTGGTGGCGACCGACGTGGCAGCGCGCGGCATCGACGTCGAGAATGTCACGCACGTGTTCAACTTCGACATTCCGCCCGACCCCGAATACTACGTCCACCGCATCGGACGTACTGCACGTGTCGGCAAGACCGGTCAGGCCATCACGCTGGTCAACCCCAACGAGCAGCGGGAGATCCGCGTGATCGAACGCGAAACGGGCGCCAAGATCGAACGCCGCAACATCCCCACGATGACCGAAGTGGCGGAGCGCGAGCGCGAGATTCTGGCGGGGCGCCTGGAGCGCCGTCTGCAGGAGGGTAACTGGGGACCCTACCGCGAACTGGTGGAAGGGCTCACCGGCGACCACGACCCGATCGATGTGGCGGCGGCAGCCCTGGCGCTGCTCTCCGGCCGGCCGGGAAGCGAAAAGCCGGGTGATTCGGCGTTGGACGACATCAACGTCCGCGAGTTCGAGGAGCGGCCCGCCTACCCCGCGCGCACCGGCCGCTACAGCCCGCGTGGCGGCCGCTTCAGCGGCGGTCGCCCCAACTACGTGCCCGGCCGCTCACCTCAGCGCGGCGGCCCCGACCAGGGCAGCGACCACCGCTTCCGTCCCAGCCGCAACCGCCCGACGCGGGGCTAGGGAGCGGAGTACTGGTCAGCAATCAGGAGTCGCACGGCAACGTAAAGATAAAGGCCGCGCCGCGGCCCGGGTCGTTCTCGACCCAGATCTTGCCGCCGTGGGCTTCCACGAAGCCGCGGGCAATGGCCAGACCGAGGCCGGTAGCACCGTCCTCCCTCCGCCTGGAGCGGTCACCCCGGTAGAAGCGATCAAAGACGTGCGGCAGGTCGGCGGGCTCGATACCGCCCCCGCTGTCGCGGACGGCCACCACCACCGCGCCACCCTCCTGACGAGCGGTGAGTTCGACCTGGCCGCCGCTGGGGCTGAAGCGCAAGGCGTTGTCGAGCAGGTTGTCCAGCACGCGCTGAAGCTTCGCGCCGTCGGCCACGACCAGTGGATCGCCGTCTACCGCACCCTGTAACTGGACCCCGCATTTTTGGGCGCGCAGCTGCATGCTTTCCAGCGTGTCGGAGATGAGGTCACGCAGCGATGTCTCCGTGCGGTCCAGCACAAGGCTGCCGCCTTCCAGGCGGGCCAGCTCGAAGAGGTCGTCGATCAGGCGTGACAGGTAGCCGATATCTTGCAGCATGGCGCGCAGATAGCGCTGCACGTCCTCGGCGTTCGACACCACGCCGTCCTGCAACGCCTCCGCCGCGACGCGCAGCGAGGCGAGCGGGCTGCGTAGATCGTGGGAAACGCTGGCGACGAGCGAGCGCCGGGCCATGTCCAGGTCGCGTTCGTGCTGGAAGGCTGCTTGCAGCCGCTCCGCCATGCTGTTGAAGTCGTGCGCCAGTTCGCGCAGTTCACCCCGACCTGCCACAGCGACCCGCACCGTCAGGTCGCCACCGGCCAGGCGGCGCGCCGCGCCGACCAGCTCTCGCAGCGAACCGACGAGCGCGCGCGAGATGACGGCAGCAAAGGAGAGCGACACCAGGAGCGAGAAGAGCAACAGCAACAGCAGCAGCCCCAGGTCGTGCGGGGAGATGAACATGAGCCAGGCGGTCACGAGCACATTCAGCAGCGCCACGAGGGCGCCGCCGCATAGCGCGATGGCAATTTGCTGGCGCAGTCCGAACTGCCGGACTCGGGAGATCACGCCGAGCACCAGGGCGCCGAGCAGCACGGTCAGTCCGCCGGATATGCCCAGGAAAGCGCCGATGGCCCGGTCAGTGGCGCCCGGAACGTGCATCCCCAGCGCCGCCACAATCAGCGCCACCAACAGCGCGATCACGATGGCGCCGGCCAGCACGACGACGTCGATCAGCAGCGGCTGCTTCCTCACAGCGTGTTACCCGTTCGCCGCCCGGTCTGGGTCGAACTTGTAGCCCATCCCCCAGACGGTCTTGACGTAGGCGGGCCGGGACGGGTCCGTCTCGATCTTTTCCCGCAAGCGCCGCACGTGGACGGTGACGGTGCTGGGTTCACCGGCGAAGGCGTAGCCCCAGACGGCGTCCAGCAGCGCGTCGCGGCTGAAGACCAGCCGCGGATGGCGCGCCAGGTGGAGCAGCAAGTCATATTCCCGGCCGGCCAGTTCGATGCTCCGCCCATCGCGCTCCACGCGGTGGAGCGCTGGACTGATGATCAGACCGGGAAAACGCAGCTCCGCCTCCCCGGCAGCATCCTTCAGGCCGGCGCGCCGCAGGATGGCGTTGACCCGCGCCACGATCTCACTCGGACTGAAGGGCTTCACGACGTAGTCGTCGGCGCCCAGGCTGAGGCCACGAATCCGGTCGTCCACCTCACCACGGGCAGTGACCATCAGGATGGGGACCTGGCTGGAACGCCGCAGCGCGCGACAGACCTCCAGACCATCGAGGCCGGGCAGCATCAGGTCGAGAATCACCATATCGGGCGGCTGTTGCGCCGCGGCGGTCAGGGCAGCAGCGCCGTCGCGAGCCACGTCGACGGTGAAGCCGTCGCGCAGCAGGTAGCGGCGGAGCACGTCCACGACCATCGGCTCGTCGTCGACGACGAGCACACGCCGCTGCATCGCTGCCTCCTTTCCGCCAGCGTCTCTCCTTGAGCGCTCACCATGGAGATTCCATCGTGGCTTTGCTTCAGGTGCTCCAGTTCGCCCCGCAGCCGGCGCAGCAACTCGGCGGGGTATCGCTGAGAAAGTTCTTGCGGAACTCCTGGTAGCGTTCGCCGTTCCAGATCTCCGCCAGGGGCTGCGTGTAGGCGTTGCCCAGGGTGAAGGGCGTCTGGTCGCGCGCCACGAAGGGCACAAAGCAGCAGGGCAGCACGTCGCCGCGCGCCGTGACATAACTGTGTGACCAGGGGCGGTTGCAACGCTGCCAGGGGCGCCGCTCGTCGCTGCCCGCCAGGCTGAGGAACGGCTCGGTCGCCCCGGCCGCCGAAAACGTCACCCCGTGCCGGCGACAGCGGTCCGCGCAGCCGGCCAGCAGTTCCCGCTCCCGCTCCTGTAACCGGCGGTAGAGCGATTGCTCCTCCACCGCCAGCCCTTCGCCGAAGTACACCAGGCGCTGCACGTGTACTTCTGGAATCCCCACAGCCAGGGCGAAATCGACGACGCCGGGCAGCTCTTCGATGTTGTCGCGCAACGTGGTGAACCAGAGGGAGACGTGCGGCCGCTCGGCGTTCAGCCGCCGCTTCGTCTCCATGAACGCCGTCAAGTTGCGCACGACGCGCTCAAATGCCGGAACGCCTCGGACCTTGTGATAGGTCGCTGCCGTGCTGGCATCCAACGAGGCGCGATACTCATCAAGGCCGGCGTTGATGAGTTGTTCCTGGCGGCGAGGCGTCAGCAGGATGGCGTTGGAGTTGAACACAACGTGGACGCCGCGCGCCTTGAGGTAGGCGATCATGCGGGGCAGGTGCGGATTGAGCAGCGGCTCACCGATGCCGTGCAGGACCGCCCGCTGCAACTCGGGAATCTGGTCAACGACGAGTTGAAACTCTGCAAAGCCCATATTGTGGGGACTGCCGTTGCCGAAAAACGTCAGCGGACAGGTCGCACAGAGGGAGTTGCAGTAGTTGCTCACCTCTAAATAGAGCGACTGTTGCAGCGCCGCCACCCGCAGCGGCCGCTGTTCCACGTCCATGCTCGCCAACACCATCCCAAGCCCCCCGACTCGTCAATCCCACAAGGGGTCAGGGCAGCGCCTGCGTTTCGCTGCCTCTGCTCAGCCCATTTGGCGACATGCGCGCTACCGATGCTACTACCGGTTTCTTACGGCCTGATTACCGCGTCCGCCAGCCTAAACTGGCATGCCGCAGCCCGGTTGTGCAACGGCACGCAGCGCCGCTCCCTCCCTGGCTTCTCTGCACTATACCCACGCTCACTTGCAAAGTCGCAATGATCCCACCGAATGGGCAACTGTGCGGCGCAAAAGCCGCACGAGAAAGGCATCGCCATGGCAGCAGGGGAATCGCCGGCCATTTCCGCCGGCCGCTGCGCCAGCGGTACAATTCCATTCGAGCAGTCGACACAGGGCGTTGGCGCTGAGGCAGGAACAGGCAACTGATGGTGGAAGCATACTCGGTGCGCGTGTACCGACTCGGCTTGTCCAGGCACTTGCGCGCCGAGGTCATTCGCGATGGCATGGTCATTGCCTGGGCAAGTATCAGCGGGGAGGGGCGCCCCAGCGAGGCGGTCGTCCTTGCTCGCCAGTGGGCAGCATCGCTGGGCTACCCAACGCCGGAACCCGGCGGCACGCCGCTCGCTGCGAGCGCCGGCGGTAACGGCGCCGAAGTCGTTGACATCGCCAGTTAAAGCGCGGGCAGCCGGATCGTGAAGATACTGCCGTTGCCGGGACGGCTTACGGCGGTCACTTCGCCGCCGTGCGCCGCGACGATCGCCTGGACGATGGAGAGTCCCAGGCCACTACCGCCCGTAACCCGGCTCCGTGCGCTGTCGCCCCGGTAGAAGCGCTCGAAGATGTGCGGCAAGTCCTCCGGCGCGATGCCGACGCCCATATCACGCAGGGTAAGCACTGCATGGTTGCCCTCCAGCCACACAGCAATTTCGAGCGGACTTCCGGCCGGACTGTAACGGCGAGCGTTCTCCAGCAAGTTGCTGACGGCCCGCCGCAGGGATGGGGCGTTTCCGGCCACCGTCACGGTCTCGCGGCGGCCCCAGCACACCGGGACGACCGGCGCCGGCATCTCCACGAGCAGTTGGTCGACCAGTCCATCCAGCCTGAGGGGCAACCGCTCCCCCGCCAGCCGGGCATCCAGCCGTGTCAGGTCGAGAAGGTCGCAGGTCAACTGCTCCATGCGCAACGCCTCGCGCTGCATTGCCGCCAGAGCGTGCCCCATGTCTTCCGGGTCATCCTTGGCGCCGCGCAGGAGCACCTCAACATACCCGCGCAGCGCTGTGAGGGGCGTGCGCAACTCGTGGGAGGCGTCGGCGGCAAAGCGGCGCAGTTCCCGCCCGTCGCGCACCACCTCCCGCGTCCGTGCGTCCAGGCTCACGCCGGCGGCCGTGAGCACGCTGCCAGGCGGGGGCTGACGTCGCCGCAAGAGCGCGCGCAGGCGGGCCATGAGTTCTTCGAAGGCGAAGGGCTTGACGAGGTAGTCGTCAGCGCCGGCGTCAAGGCCCAACACGCGGTCCGGCACGGCGTCACGGGCCGTCAACATGAGGACCGGCACGTCCGAGACTGCGCGCAACTTGCGGCAGACCTGCCGGCCATCAAGGCCGGGCAACATCACGTCGAGCACGACCACATCCGGCTGCAGCCGCTGCGCGACCTCCAGCGCTTCCGGCCCGCTGAAGGCCGCCGCGGAGCGGTACCCTTCGTATTTGAGGCCGAGCTGGATCATGTCCACGATGCCGACTTCGTCGTCCACAACGAGGACCAGCGGCCCCTTTCGGTTCCGAGCGACCAATGACGTCAATCCAGTGTCCATGCGACCCTTGCCTGTCGGTGCTGCGGCGACGGCCATCACCACACGCTGTAGCATGCCGGACCCAGTTGATAATCTGCTGAGAGTTCGCGCCGGACGACGCCTACGCCACTATCGTCGGTATCAGCCGTTCCTGGCTACCCGTCGCGCGGCTCCGGTTGACCTACCCTATAGAGCCGTCCAGCGGCGGCGTGATAGATGACGGTCTGCACGAATTCGGCATCCACCGGTTCCAGCTCCGCGAGGTGCAACTCGACGGCAGCGGAGACGACGCTGACGCGGCCCGCTGCGGCGTCAGCGGGCGAACTGATCCCCGTGACCGTGCTGAGCGGGATGGCGATGGTGGACTCGGTGGCGCCGTGGCTATCGAAGGCAATCAACCGTTCGCTGGTCAAGGCAACCGTGTTCAAGGCCGCGCCGCTCCAAACGGGTAGCGCCACGATGCGCGCGGCAAAGGTACACAGCACATCCTCGTAGGCGAACAACGACCCCACGAGGATGGCCGGCATATCGACCCGCAAGCGTGGCCGGACGTATTCGATCGCGCTCATCGCTCCCCCTCCTGTTCCCACGGTTCTCGCAAGAGTTGCGCCGGGCGTTGCCGCAAGATCGCTTCGGCCTCCGTCACGATCCGGCGCAAGATATCACCAGCGGGTTCGATCGCCCGGATCAAGCCGGCAGCATTGCCCGCGCGCACCGCCGCCAGTTGCGGGTCCCCGTGTTCCGACGCCTCTTGCAACACGCGGCGCCATCGCTCCCGGTCCGGTACCAGTTCCTGCTCCCGCCCGTGCCAGGTTCGGGTATAGGCATTTTGCAGGACTCGGTCGGCAATGCCGGCGGGGAAGGGCGAGCCGCTGATCGTGTCGTAGACCTTGGTCAACACAGTGTCGTCAGTTCCCGCGCCGACGATGCTGGCCTTGCCCCACTCGCTGCCGGCCGATTCCCGGCTAGCCGCGAAGCGCGTGCCGATCCAGGCGCCTTCCGCGCCGAGCATCAGCACCGCCGCCAGGCCGCGGCCGTCGGCGATACCACCCGCCGCGATCACCGGGATGTCACCCACGGCGTCGATCACCGCCGGCACCAACGGCAGGGTGGCACTGCTGGTGCCCGTGTGCCCACCGGCCTCCACTCCCTGGGCCGTGATGGCATCGACGCCGGCCTGGGCGGCCCGCACCGCCTGGGCCACGGTCTGCACCTGCGCCAGCACGAGGATGCCGGCGGCGTGCGCCGCAGCCACATACGGTGTGGGATCGGCAAAGGAGTGGGTGATCACCGGCACGCGTTCCTCAATGGCCGTGGCGACCAGTCGATCCAGGCCCGGAAAGGAAGAAATGAACCCGACGCCAAACGGCCGGTCGGTCCGCTCGCGTACTGCGCGAATTTGCTGGCGCAGCCACTCGGCATCGCCACTGGAGCCGCCGATCAGCCCAAGGCCGCCGGCCTCCGCCACGGCCGCCGCCAGTTCCGCCTTCGCCGGCCCCGCCATCGGCGCATTGATGATGGGGTGCATGATCCCAAGCAGCTCGCACAGCCGCGTCCGCAACACACCGCTTCCCTTCGTCTGCGCGCGATAGGCCCCATGCAACCGTAATGCGCTCTACGCAAGCCACCAACTGGCGTGCGCTCGCCTGTAGTGTACGCAATACCGGACGGTGCTGCAGCATGATGGTAGGGAGCGGGTGGTAAGTGGTGCGTCCGACAAGTCCCGATCTGTTTGCACCGCCCGCCCGGCGACTGAAGTCGCGGGCTACACGATGCGAAGTCCGCCTGCGCGGACTCGGTCAGCCCGCGCAGGCGGGCTTTGCCGGGTACCCGCGCGTAGCGTGGGTGCTAGCCCGCGACTTCAGTCGCCGGGCGCGGCGGAGACGCCGTTGGCAAGCAGACCGCGCAAAACTTTAGCGTCGCACTCCCGCGTGACCACCCCCTTGACGCCCTCCCAGGCAGAAGGCTACGCTTATGCCGGCAATGAGGGATAAACAACTATGACACGTGACAACACCACCGCCTCCGGCCCCCTGAACTTTGTGCTGTTCAATCCCGACGAATGGCGGGCGGACTGTGCCGGCTGTTACGGCGACACCGTAGTCCAGACGCCGAACCTGGACGCGCTGGCAGCGCAGGGCACGCGCTTTGATCAGTGCCACGTCCAGCACACCGTCTGCACCCCTTCCCGCACGTCTTTCATGACCGGCTGGTACCCGCACGTGCGCGGCCACCGGACACTGTGGCATCTCTTACGTCCCGACGAACCCAACCTCCTGCGCTACCTGACGCAGGCCGGCTACGACGTGCGCATGTACGGTAAGAACGATCTGCTGGCCCAGGCGAGTTTCGCCGACAGCGTGGAAGAGGCCGGTAACCCGGCCGGTCGCGGGGCAGGCCACCCGAATCCGTGGCCGGAAGGCGACCCGCGCTTTCACAGCTTCCTCTTTGGTCCTGGCGGCGACCGGCACGACCACCACGACTATCGCTGCGCCGAGGCGGGCATGCAGTTCCTGCGCGGAGAGCACGAGCGACCATTCTGTCTCTTTCTGCCGCTCGGCAGTCCGCACCCACCGTACACCGCGCCGCAACCCTTCCATACGATGTACGATTCGTCCGCGCTGCCACCCTTGCGGCCCGCTGGTTTGCCCGATAAGCCGCGCTTCTACGAGGAGATCCGCCGCAGCCGGCGCCTGGACGAGCTGGATGACGCGACGTTGCGCCAGATCCGCGCAGTCTACCTCGGCATGATCAGCTACACCGACTGGCTGCTCGGTGAGGTCCTGCGCACGCTCGACGAGTGCGGCCTGGCGGACAACACGGTAGTGCTCGTCTTTTCCGACCACGGCGACTGGGCGGGCGACTACGGTATCGTCGAGAAGTGGCCCAGCGGCCTCGACGACACATTGACGCGCGTTCCTTTTGTCGCGCGTCTCCCCGGCGGCGTCCAGGGCCACGCCGTCAAGGAAGTCACCGAGTTGCTCGACCTCACGCCTACCGTGCTGGACCTCGCCGGCATCCCCCTGGCGCACACGCAGTTCGGGCGTTCCTTCCTCCCGCAACTGCACGGCGCCGCCGGTGACCCGCAGCGCGCCGCGTTTGCGGAAGGCGGCTACGACAGCAACGAAGCGCACGCATTTGAGGGCAGGACGGGACGCGACCAGTTCGCTCGTAACCGGAAGCATATCTACTGGCCGAAAGGTGACTTGCAGCAGCGCGATCCGCTCTCCATCTGCCGGGCGACGATGATCCGCACCGCCACCCACAAACTAGTCCGGCGACCGCAGGAGGTCTCCGAGCTGTACGACCTGGCTGCCGATCCACTGGAACTCAACAATCGCTATAACGATCCAGCGTACGCCGCTGTGCAAGGCGACCTGGAGACCCGCCTTCTCGATTGGTACATCCACACAAGCGATGTCACGCCCTTTCAGGAGGACCCACGCGGCCAGACCCAGGCGAAAATGGGCAGCGCCCACGCCATCGTCGGCGCCAGTGACGCCTGACGGCTGGGGGAGCGGAGAGAGGGCCTGTCCACGACCCGCGCCTACCTATCCAGGCGCAAGCAACTCCGCCGCACCCTCCTGCAGTAATACCTCCGCCACGGCCAGCCCCAGCGCCCCCGGCGCGTCGGATGGCCCGCGCTGTTCCGCCTGGAGCTGGCGTCGGCCATCGGCGGAACAAACGAGCGCCCGTAGCCACAACACTGTGTCCTGCCACACTGCGTAGGCGGCGATTGGCGTGCGACAACTTCCTTCCAGCCGCCGGACACAGGCGCGCTCAGCGCTGCAGCAGGCGGCCGTCACCGGGTCGTGAATAGCGCTCAGCAACTCGCGCAACGCAGCATCCTCGCCGCGCAGTTCCACGGCGATCGCGCCTTGCCCCGCTTCGGGGAGGACGACTTCCGGTGACAGGCGCTCGCTAATGGAGGACGCGAGGCCCAGGCGGTCGAGACCGGCACAGGCCAGCACCACACCGTCCAGTTGCAACTCGGCCGCCTTGCGCAGGCGGGTCGGCACATTGCCGCGAATCGGCTCGACTTGACAATCGGGACGGATACGACGAAGCAAGGCGGTTCTCCGGATGCTGCTGGTCGCCAGGCGAGCGCCGGCCGGCAGTGTCGCCAGCGTGAAGCTGCCGGCTGCCGCCAGCGCATCGCGGGGATCTGCACGCGGCGGCAAGGCGCCGATGACGAGACCCTCCGGCAGGTCGCTCTCCAAGTCCTTGAGGCTGTGGACGGCCAGGTCGATACGACCAGCCAGCAGGGCGCCTTCGATCTCCCGCGCGAAGATGCCCCGGCTGCCTACCGCCGCAAACGGGCGATCGGTGTAGCGATCACCGCGGGTTGACAGCACGATTTCCTGGCAGCGCAGTCCCGGCCAGGCTGTCTGGAGGAGGTCGATGACCGTCCGCGTTTGCACCAGCGCCAGGTCGCTGCCGCGCGTGCCGACACGCAGCGGCACGTTCAGCGCCGCCATCATTCGCTGCGCTGCGTCAACAGGAACACCAGCCCTGTTAGGAACGCGCGCACTTCCGCCGGGATGCTGAGCTGCTCCAGAGCGGCCGCAGCCTGCGTCACCAACTGGGCGCTGAGCGATTCGCTATAGGCGAGCGAACCGCCGTCGCGCAAGAGGTGCTGCGCCTGGCGAGCCGCAGCATTATCCAACTCGTGATCACCAATCAATGCCGCCAGGGCAGCCGCATGCGGCCCGCGCAGGCCGTGTACCGAGAGGAGTGTTCGTTTCCCTTCGCGCAGGTCCGCACCCACGGGCTTGCCGGTGACGCGCTCACTGCCGAACACTCCCAGGATGTCGTCTTGGACCTGGTAGGCAATGCCAAGCGGCACCGCAAACTGGCTCAAAGCGGCCAGTTGCTCCGGACCGGCTCCTGCCAATATGGCGCCGATGTGTAAAGGTCCTTCGATGGTGTACTTGGCAGTCTTGTAGCGATGGATCAGCAGCACGCGAGCCTCGTCGACCTGCGGGTCAAGTTCAGCCAGCACGTCGAGCGCCTCACCGTAGCCGGTCTCCAGGGCGACCCGCGAGAGCACCAGCGTGGCGCGCAGCAGGCGATCCGGCGCTACCGGCGCTCGCGCCAGCACATCGTAGGCCAGCATTGCCGCTACGTCGCCGGCGAGAATCGCCAGCGACGTGCCGTAGCGCGCCGCATCGGCGGCAGGATAGCGCGCCGCGACATCGGCGCGCAGGACCTGATGCAACGTCGGCTGGCCGTGGCGCGTCGCGTCACGATCAAACACGTCGTCGTGGGCCAGGAGAAAGGCGTGCAGGAGTTCGACGGCAGCGCCGGCAACGACCAGGCGGTCATCGTCCGGCTCTGGAGCAAAACAGCGGTATCCCGTGGCCACCAGCGCGGCACGAATACGCTTGCCCCCCGCCAGGGTGAAGACCCGCAAGGCGTCGAGCAACTGGTAACTCTCCGGCGATACCAGCGCCGCGTCGGCTAACTTTGCAGCAAAGTATTGCCGGAGATAGGCCTCGACGGCCAGCTTCCGCGCGGAAAGGTCAGCACGAGCGGCGTCAGTGCTGGGAACCACCGCGACCGCTTGCATCTCTCCCACCGTTCCACGTTGCTAGGCGATTGTACCAGCGATCTCCTATACTGTCTGCTGGCGCGGGGAGGCGCTGCACGTGCATCTATTGATTCTCCATGGCCCGAATCTCAACCTCTTTGGACGGCGCGAACCGCACATCTACGGCAGCGTCACGCTACCGCAGATCAACGAACGCCTGGCAACGCTGGCGAAGGAGCTCGGCTGCCGGCTGTCCACCGTTCAATCCAATCACGAGGGTGTACTGATCGATTTCTTTCACGCCCACATCGACGACGCGCAAGGCGCGGTGTTGAATCCCGGCGGGCTGACGCAGTACAGCGTCTCGCTGCACGACTGTATCAAGGCGATGCCTTTTCCGGTGATGGAAGCCCATCTCTCCAACCTGGCAGCGCGCGAAGAGTGGCGCCATCGTTCCATCATCGCGCCGGCCTGCCGGGGAACCGTCACCGGCCTCGGCTGGCGCAGCTACACCGCCGCGCTGCGTGCCCTGGTGGAGACACTGCAGGACTAGGGTCACGACCGAGGGCGCCCGTCCACCGCACTACGGTGGTATGCTATTCTCGATGCACCGTTGATGCGGTGCTGATTCGCAGCACTCGCGGCGTGATACCGACTCACCAATGGTCGCATCTTCCGCCGGAGTGAGCAGCGCTGCAGACGACTACGGTGCGTCGCGCCCATAGGACGCTGGACACAATCGTGCCGGATATTGAAGGATGACCAGATGACTGAAGAGACGATTGTCCAGCAGGCAGGAGACGCGCCGGGAGCGTCGGCGCTGCCAGCCGAGGCCGCTCCTGCGGCCGCTAGAGAGAACGGCTCGGCAAAGCCCGCCCACGGCTCACGTGCGATTGATGATGTCGAGGATCTCGCCGAAGACGACGATGACGATAGCGACGATAGCGACGACGATGATGAAGATGAGGACGACGATACAGTGGATGAGGTCATGATGGTTGATGATGACGCCGATGATGCGCCGGCAACGAGCGAAGAGACGGGCTCGATCACGCTACGGCTCTCTACCGACCTTCGGCGGCGCTTGCGACGCCGAGCGGATCGCGAGGGCGTCACCGCCGAGGAACTGGCCGAGGAACTGCTCGGCGCTGCCGTCCGGCGGCCGGCAGCAGAATCGTTGACGGAGGTCCTGGCACGGTTGGAGAAGGTGGAACGCAGCGTCGCTGAGCTCGGAGCGGCACGCCCTCGCCCGGAGACACCCGCTCCCGCCCGACGACCAGAGGAGCGGCCGCGCGGCGACTTTGGCAGCCGCGCTCCGTCCGGCGGCTTCGGCGATCGCGGACCGAGCGAACGCCCAAGCTATGGCGACCGTGGCAGCTATGCCGGGCCACGACGCCAGGATGACCGTCCGCGCTTCGGTGAGCGGCCGCCCTCCAGCGGCTTCGGGCGCCCCGAGGGACGCTTTGGCGACCGCCCCCGCAACGATGCCCCGGATCGCGGCCCATCGCGTCCGTTTGAGCGCCGCAACGATCGAGACGAGAGCCGCGACCGCCCGCCCCGCCGCTGGGAATCGCCCCGTCGCGGCGAGTAACGCTGCATGAGCAGGCGCGTCCAGGTCGCGTCGCCTTTCACCGCTCTGTTACGTTTGGCGCCGGAGCGCTGGCACGTCTCGCTCGTGCGCCTGCTGCGCTTCGGTACAGTCGGCGGCATCGGCTTCGGCGTAAACGAGGGGCTCCTGTACGTCGGCCACGGCCGCTTGCATCTGGCGTTGTGGCTTGCCCAGGTGATCGCCATCGAATCGGCCATTATCTGCAACTACCTGCTTAATGATCGCTGGACGTTTCATCACGCGCACCCCTCCTGGGAGCGCTTTTGCCGCTTTAACGGCGTCTCCCTGGTCAGCCTCGTCGTGAACATCCTGGTGGTTCAATTGTGTACGCATTTCACCACCCTGCATTACCTCGCGGCGAACGCCCTCGGTGTACTCCTGGCCTTTGCTGTCAACTACCTCCTCAATGTCTACTGGGCCTACGGCAAAGCCCTCTCGCGCCCCGACGCCCCGTCAAAGATGTCGAATTTGCTGAAGTCGGGCGAATAAGGGGCGCCGGTTGCCCACCCATTGCTCAGGTGACTGCCTTTACAAACCCCGGCGCCCCATGGCGACACGAACGACGCCCGGCTAGGACCTTTGTCGGAGCACTGGCGGCCTCACAATACAGATCGTTTGTCTTTGGGACCGACATTCCAAAGGTCTCACCGCCTGTTTCTCGTAACAATCACACTTTGTTAATGTAGCCGCCGCGCCAGTGGGAATCGCGTTGACGTCACATTGAGATAGGTAGTCCGTCGCAAAATTGCCTAGTACTTTCTGGCTGGACGACCCCAATTGTCACCGGCGCATGCGATGCTACTCACACAGACAGGTATGATTGACACAGGCGATAAGCGAAGGAGTGCGGGCATGCGGTTCAATTTTCGGGGGTGGTGGCGCCCCCTGGCGATGGCGGGAATGATGGCCTTCACTGTTACAGGTGGAGCCCTATCAGCCAGTGCTAATGCATCAGCAGCGGGCACCGCCATGAGCGACCAGATCGTCCAGATTATTAATCAAGATCGTGTTTCGAACGGGTTAAGTGCCTTGACCGTTGATCCGCGCTTGACCCAGGTCGCACAACAGCGCGCCCAGTTTCTGATCACGCACAGCTACTTTTCCCACTGCAGCGGCGGCGAGAGTAGCTTGAGTTGCCCGCAATCCAGCCTTGACATCACGCCGCGCATGATGCAAGCAGGGATCGGCGTTAACGTGCCGGGGACAACCATCGCCGAGAATCTGGCGCTCAACAACTACATAGCCGCGAACGCTGATACCGCCGCCGCCAACACCAACACTGCCTGGCTGAACAGCCCAGAACACAAAGCGAACATTATGGACCCCAAGCTGATCTACACGGGCGTCGTCGTGCAGTGTTGCTGGGCCGGTACCTTTAGCGGCACCAATGTCCACCTAAGCGACCAGGCCTCGATCTTCGTCCAGGTCTTCAGCGGCGGCCCGGGCGCCCAGCCTGCCACCACGGTGACCGAGACGCAGCCAACGCCAACCCCAACCGCTGCCCCAGCGCCGGCAGCCTCATCGTCAACGGGCTGCCAGTTTATACTTGGCTTTGCCACAATGGCCAATGCCATTCCCCAGGCCGTCGGTCAGTGTTCCGGCGAAGAGAGCCACAACCCGACGAACGGCGATGCCATTCAGCACACAGCGGGCGGACTGCTGGTCTGGCGTAAGGCGGACAACTGGACAGCCTTTACCGACGGCTATCACACCTGGGTGAACGGCCCGAACGGCGTCCAGGAGCGCCTGAACACCCAGCGCTTCAGCTTCGAAGCCAACCCGGACGGCCTACCCGTGGCCTCCTAACCCAGGAGGGGAACCACAACAGGGGGAGGAAGCGCCGGAGCGCTTCCTCCCCCCTGTTGGTTTCTCTGGACATCGGCGGAGAGGCGGGGATTCGAACCCCGGGTGGAATTACTCCCACAACGGTTTAGCAAACCGTCGCACTAGGCCACTATGCGACCTCTCCATATGTCTTCACTTCGGCGGAGGGAGAGGGATTCGAACCCCCGGAGGCTCACCACCTCAGCCGTTTTCAAGACGGCCACCATAAACCGCTCGGACATCCCTCCAAGCCGAACGCCACCGGTCCGCGTCGCCACACCCATCGCCCCGACCCGGTTCACAACGACCGTGGCAGAGTATACCGCGGCATCACAGCACCGGTCAACGCAACCCCCGCTATCTGCATTGCCATGCGCGGCCGTTTGACAGCACTGCGGCTCTCCCTTTATAGTCAACGGGCACACCTGGAAGGAACTGCATGCGCCTCGTCGATGTCCTCGCCGCCTTCCGTCGCCGCTGGGTCATCATCCTGGCCTGCATCCTCATCTGCGCCGGCGTTGCCGGCATCTATAGCAAGTTCACCACCAAGATCTATCGCGCCGCCACGACCATTTCGGTCACACCGGCGCGCTTCGACTACGGCAACGGCCTGGCCGCCCAGCAACTTCTCGCCAACTACGCAGTAAACATCACCGGACAGGACCTGCTGCGGCAACTCGACCAGCAACTGAAGCTGGACATTTCGCCAGACGTGCTGGCGCACAACATCACGGCCACCTCCGATAACACCGCCCTCACCATCAGCCTGACGGTTGATGACACCGATCCCAATCGCGCTGCCGCCATCGCCAACAACCTGACACAACTCTTTCTGACCAAACAGACGCAATACAACCTGTCGCACCTCAACCCGGACGTGGACGTGCAGATCGTCCACAGTGCCGCTGTTCCCGGCAGCCCCAACCGACCGAAGTCGAAGACCAACGTCCTGGCGGGGCTGCTCATCGGGCTGTTTTTGGGGTGCGGCGCTGCCTACGTGCTGGATGTTTGGGATGACCGGCTGCGAACCGAGCACGATGTTGAAGCTGGCCTGACGCTCGCCCTGCTTGGCAACATCCCGCATTTTGCCGGTGCTCCCATCTCGCCAACCTCACCGCCGAGCGCCAACGGGCGGGCGTATGAGGCAAGTGTCAACGAGCCCGTCGCCGAAGTAAGAAGGTAGGAAGCGCGTGCCCGCAGTGCGACCCCAAGATTCGCTCATCACCCTGGCCGAGCCGACCTCAGCGGCGGCCGAAGCCTTTCGCCGCTTGCGCATCAATGTGCAGTTCGCCGACGTCGACCGCCCGCTCCGGACGCTGGCAGTGGCGGCGCCGCAGGCCGGCAGCGGCAAAAGCACGATTGTCGCCAACCTTGCTGTCGCCTTTGCCCAGTCCGGCAAGCAGGTCATCGTCGTGGATGCCGACCTGCTGAACCCGGTGCAGCACGTCATCTTCGACGCCGCCAACACGACGGGCCTGGTAAACGTCCTGGCAGGCGAGGTCTCGGCACAACAAGCGCTGCAGGACACCGTGGCTCTGGGTGTCCGTTTGCTCGCCGCCGGCGCGTCCAGTCCTAATCCCGCCCAGGCGCTGAACTCGCCGCGCATGGCCGGCGTCATCAGCAGCCTGCTGGAATTCGCTGACGTCGTGCTCTTTGATACGCCGGCGCTGGCTGCCCTGGCCGACAGCGCCCTCTTTGCGGCCCGAGTCGATGGCGTGCTGCTGGTGGCAGACAGCGGGAAAAGCCGTCGCGGCGATCTGCGCAGCGCCCGCGACCTGTTGGAACGCGTGCATGCCCACATCCTGGGAGCGGCGCTCAACCATGCCCATCAACCGCGCGGCTTGCTGGGCAACGTGCTCAGCCCGGCGTGAGTCTCCTGCCGGGGTTCGTGGACATCCACACGCACATCATTCCGGCCTTCGACGATGGACCGGAGGATATGGCGACGGCCGTCGCCCTGGTGCGCGCCGCAGTTGCGGGTGGCACGGGCGTTCTCGTCGCCACCAGTCACTCCGCCGAAATCCTGCAGCATGGCGACGGCTACGACGGCATGCAGGCCAGGCTGGCTGCCGTCCAGGAGGCAGTGACCGCCGATGGCATTGCGGTGTCGCTGTTGTTGGGCAGCGAAATCTATCTGGAGCCCGATACCCCTGAGCGGTTGAAGCAACGGCAACTCATGTCTCTGAATGGTTCCCGTTACGTCCTCGTCGAATTGCCGTTCCAGGCCCTGCCGATCTACGTCGACCAAACGCTTTTCATCCTGCAGACGGACGGCTTCATCCCCGTGATTGGCCACCCCGAGCGCAACGCCCAGGTGCAACGGGAGCCGGAGCGGCTCTTCGACTGGGTCACACACGGCGCATTGCTGCAATGCTCGGCGGCCAGCTTGACGGGCGGCTTCGGCCGCACCGCCGCCCGCGTCTGCCGCCTGGCGATCACCCATCGCCTCTGCCACGTCATCGCCAGCGACGCGCACGATCCGAACCGGCGTGCACCGCAGTTGCAGACCACGTTCGACCAAATCCGCGACGAGTTCGGACCTGACATCGCCAAGGCCCTACTTGATGACCAGCCGCGCGCCATCGTGGAAGACCGGAGGCTCGACGTCGCTGAACCTCTCCCGATCCAGACCGGTTCCGAGGGCGGCGTGTTTCGCCGCCTCTTCGGCCGGGGCTAAGCATAGGACGCCGCCGTGTCTCCCATCACGCCCCAAGAGACAACCGTGGACGACCGGCTCTGGGAGTTGGCACGCCCATCGCCGCGTGGCGCCGTCCCAACACTGCGCCGCACGCGCCAGCTCCTGGCGTTGCTCGGCAACCCCCAGGAACAACTGGCCTCGGTGCATGTTGGCGGTACCTCCGGCAAGGGCTCGACCTGCCACTTGCTGACGTCGATGCTGCAAGCCGCCGGCTACCCGGTCGGCATGCACAGCAAACCGCACCTGGCAACCGTCTGCGAGCGGCTGGTACAAAACGGGGCGCCGGTCCCTGCCGAAGAACTCCTCGCATTACTCGACAGGGTGCGACCGCTGTTGGACGCCGGCGAATGGCTCGACGGCCGGCCTACCTGGTTCGAGCTCGTGGTGGCGCTGGCCTTTGATTGGTTTCGGTCGCGTGGCGCGCGGCCAGTCGTCGTGGAAGTCGGGCTAGGCGGCGCCTGGGACGCAACGAACGTGCTCCAGCCGCTCGTCACCGTTCTCACCACTGTAGGACTGGATCACACAGAGCTCTTGGGGACAACGGTCGAAGCCATCGCTCGGGATAAGGCAGGCATCCTGAAGGCGGCGGCGACCGCCATTACCGGAGCATCGCAACCATCGGTACTTGCCATTCTTGAGGCGCGTGCGCAGCAAGTGGGCCAGCCGCTCTGGAGACTGGGGCAGGAGATCGTGGTCAAGACCCGCACCGTCAACAACCAGGGTGCGCACTTCGACCTCGTCGTACCGGGAGCAAGCTTTCGGGACCTGGAGCTCGGCTTGTTGGGGCGGCACCAGGTGGACAATGCGGCGCTGGCCACCGCGGCCGCCGTCGCCCTTGCCGAACGCGGCTTCCCCGTCCTCGAGGAAGCCCTGCGCCACGGCCTGGCGACGTGCCGCGTTCCCGGCCGCCTGGAGCGCGTCGCGGGTACGCCAGATGTGCTCCTGGACGGCGCACACAACCCCGAAAAGATGGCAGCCCTGGCGGCGGCCCTAAGCCTGCTCTCTCCTCTCACCCGTCCGGTGTGTGTGGTGGCCATGCGCCGCGGCCACGATATCGCCGGTACTCTGGCGCCGCTGCTCACCGTGGCGGGAACCATTATCCTGACCCAGATCAGCGCCAGCACCGATTGGGGCCGTGAGGAAAGCGTTGATCCGGCGCTCCTCCAGCAAACGCTTGGCGCCGTCTCCGAACCGGCGATCGTCATTCAACGCGATCTGGACGCTGCCCTGGACCAGGCGCGCAACATCGCCGGCCCGAACGGGCTCGTCTGTGTCACCGGCTCGCTCTACCTGGTTGGGCAGTTACGAGGCAGACTGCTGGCCGGACAGTAGGAGTGGAGCAGAGAGCCGGCGACTGAAGTCGCGCCTACCGGGGAGCGAAGTGGGCGCCCTCTGGGCCCTGCGCGGGCTGGATACGAGTCCGCGCAGGCGGACTTCGCCCGTTCGTAGGCGCGACTTCAGTCGCCAGCCGACTGCTGGTCGCCACTCTGGCACGTACCTTGCTTATCCTGCACCTCAGGGGCCTGGTCCCCGCGCCACTCGAGGTCATCGGGCGGCGGCGCAGTGATCGGAGGAACCACCACATGAGTCAGGTCAATGTCAACCCCCCCAGCACGACCGGTCCAAACGACAACGGGAGTTCGGCGGTAGCGGCCGGCATCAATATGGTCACCGTGCTGATCCTCATCGCGGTTGCCATCGTCGTGATCGCGGCCATCATCTGGCTGTTCACCGGCTCGGGCATCTTTAACAGCGGCGGCACGGCTCCGTTGCCCTCCGGCGTGGTGACGGCCACGGCGACTCTCAAGAAGTAGCAGTTCCACCAAACCGGGCGACTGTTACCACCCTACCCAGTTCTGCTATCCTTCTTGCAGGCATTGGCGCCGAAGTGAAGGAAGTTGAATATGATGGAACAGTCGGTTCGCGTTGGCATCGTTGGACTCGGCGGCATCGTCCGCCAACGCCACATTCCCGGTTTGCTGACGATTCCAGGCGTGCAGATCGTTGCCGTCAGCAATAGCACGCCGGAGAGCACCCAACGCGCCGCCCAGGAGTTCGGCATCGGGCATACCTTTGCCCGCTGGCAAGACCTGGTCGCCTGGGACGGTCTCGACGCCGTGCTGATCGGCACGCCTCCCCTCCTGCACCACCAGGTCTCCATTGCCGCCCTTGATGCCGGCAAGCACGTCTTCTGTCAGGCGCGCATGGCAATGAATGCCGCCGATGCCCGCGCCATGCTGGCGCGGGCGGAGCGTTCCGACCGCACTGCCATGCTTTGCCTGCCACCACACTACCTGCGCGGCGACCGTCTGGTCCGACGCTTGATCGCCGAAGGCTACCTGGGCGACCTCTATCACCTGAACGTCCGCAACTACACCGACGAGTATGTCGATCCGTCAGCGCTGCTGCACTGGCGGCAAATCGGCGCGATTTCCGGCGTCAACACCATGGCGGTCGGCATGCTGGCGGAGGTGACGCAGCGCTGGGTCGGCGATGCCCGGCGCGTCGTCGCCCGTACCTTCACCGCCACCCCGCAACGTCGAGGCGCTGACGGTGAGCTACATCCCGTCGAACGTCCCGACTCCGTCACGATCGCCGCCGACATGGCCGGCGGCGGCATGGGCAGTTTCTTGTTCAGCAGCGTGGCGCGCTTCCCCGGCCTCAATAGCATCGAACTCTTCGGTAGCGCCGGCACGTTGAAGTACGAGTATCAGACGGACCGCATCCTGGGTGGGCGGGCAGGCGATTCGGACCTGCGGGTGATTCCCGTCAGCCAGGAAGAGGCACGAATTTGGACAGCGGAAGCTGACTTTATCGACGCCATTCGCGCCGGCCGCCGCGCTCCCGAACCTTCCTTTGCCGATGGTGTGCGCTATATGGACTTCACCGAAGCCGTCTTTCAGTCAGCGGCCAGCGGCACAGCCGTTGACCTGCCGCTTGCTCCCTGACAGTCGTTATGGCGGCGACTGCGCACCCACTGCCGTGGGCGGGCAGTCGCCGCCCTGCTCCGCCTTATCCTTCCTCTTGCGCGTAGCGCGCCTTGATATCGGCCAGAACTGTTGGGTCAGTCAAGGTCGTGGTGTCGCCCACTACCCGCCCTTCAGCGATATCCCGGAGCAATCGGCGCATGATCTTGGCGCTGCGCGTCTTGGGCAACTCTGCCGTGAAGAACACCTTCTCCGGTCGCGCGATGCCGCCGATCTTCATGGCGACGTGATCGCTCAGCTCCTTCTTCAAGGCTTCTGTCGGCTCAACGCCGCTACGCAAGGTGACGAAGGCCGCCGGCGCCTGCCCCTTGATCTCGTGCGTGATGCCGATCACCGCAGCTTCCGCCACAGCCGGGTGGCTCACCAGCGCGCTCTCCAGTTCCATGGTGCCGAGGCGGTGGGCTGAGACGTTGAGCACGTCGTCGACGCGTCCTAACAGCCAGAAATAGCCGTCCTCGTCGCGGCGGGCGCCGTCGCCGGTGAGGTACACGCCGGGATACTTGCTCCAGTACTGGCTGACATAGCGGTCCGGGTCGCCCCAGATTGTGCGCAGCATCGCCGGCCAGGGGCGCTTGATCACCAGATAGCCGCCCGAGCCGAGCGGCACCGGGTTGCCCTGCTCATCGAGGATATCGGCTTCCACGCCGGGAAAGGCGAAGGTGGCCGAGCCGGGGCGGGTGGTGGTCAAGCCAGGAAGGGGCGAGATCAGAATCATGCCCGTTTCCGTTTGCCACCAGGTATCGACGATCGGGCAGCGGCCGCCGCCGATGTGCTCGCGATACCACATCCAGGCTTCCGGATTAATCGGCTCCCCAACGGTGCCCAGGAGGCGCAGGCTGGAAAGGTCATGCCGTTCGGGGTACTCCGTGCCCCAGCGCATGAAGGTGCGGATGGACGTCGGCGCCGTGTAGAGGATCGTGACGCCGTACTTGGCGATCAACGCCCAGAAGCGGTCCTTGTCCGGCCAGTCCGGCGCCCCTTCGTACATGACCTGCGTGGCGCCGTTGGCCAGCGGACCGTAGACAATGTAGCTATGACCGGTGACCCAGCCGACGTCGGCAGTACACCAGTAGACGTCATCTTCCTTCAGGTCGAAGATCCAGCGCGTCGTGACCATCGTGCCCACCATGTAGCCGCCGGTCGTGTGCAGCA
Organism: Chloroflexota bacterium; assembly: GCA_036734945.1. Classification (GTDB taxonomy): domain Bacteria; phylum Chloroflexota; class UBA4733; order UBA4733; family UBA4733; genus UBA4733. The sequence continues at coordinate 23,530 of DAIMXP010000052.1, read as the reverse complement.
AGCCCTTCGGCCGCCCGGTGGTGCCCGACGTGTACAGGATGTAGAGCGGGTGCTCCGAGTCCACCGGCTCCGGCGCGATTTCCTTGCCGATGTGCGGCGCCACCGCCTCGTGCCACCAGACATCGCGCCCCTCCTGCATGGTCACGGCTGCCTTCGCTCCGGCGCGCTGCACCACCAGGACGTGCTCCAGAGTGGGCGTGTCCCCCATTAGCGCGGCATCGGCATTGGCCTTGAGGTGTACTAGGTTGCCCCGCCGGTAGCCGGCGTCGGCGGTGATCAGGACCTTGCATTTGGCGTCGTTGATGCGGTCATGCAGCGATTCCGGACTGAAGCCGCCGAAGATGACGGTGTGCGGCGCACCGAGGCGGGCGCAGGCCAGCATCGCGATCACGGCTTCTGGAATCATCGGCAGGTAGATGGCGACGGTGTCACCCTTGCCCACGCCCAGCGCCTGCAAAGCGAGCGCGGCCTGGTTGACTTCCCGGTAGAGATCACGATAGGTCAGGACGCGCTGTTCGCCGGGCTCGCCCTCCCAAATGATCGCCGCCTTGTTCTTGCGCCAGGTCTTCAGGTGGCGATCGACGCAGTTGTACGAGGCATTGAGCGTCCCGCCGACGAACCACTTGGCCCACGGCGCGTTCCACTCCAGCACTCGCTCAAAGGGTGTGTACCAGTCGATCTGCTGCGCTTGCTCAGCCCAGAATGCCTCCGGGTCTGCGCTGGCGCGCTCATAGATACCGGCGTCGCGAACGCTCGCCTGCTCTGCGAACCGTTCGGGCGGCGGAAAGCGCCGATCCTCCTGCAGGAGGGCAGAAAACGTGCCGGACCGCTCATTGTCCATTGAACTTACTCCTCTTCGATCGCCGCGTCACCAGCCCGGCCGCCGCGCCGGGCAATACACGTTCGCAACACGCTGAGTCTAATACGCCACGAGCCGGCCCGCAACGGCGCCCCGTAGCAGCAGCTTGAACGACCACGCTCATCGCCTGATGGCACGTTGGCTTACCGCACCGACAGCAGGTTGTTGGCATAGGCGAAAGGCAGGTTGGCGCCGTTCAACGGGAGGCCAATCTGACAGCGCACCGTCACCGGCCAGTCACCCCGAACGACGTCCGGCGCGACCATCCAGGACCAGGAGACGGCGCCGTTGGCGTCCGCCGTTTGGGCGGGGAACTGTGGGATGGACGAGCCGCCGGTGCGATAGCGCACCGTCAGTGTGCAGATGGCGCCCGGTACCGTGGTCGTGGCCTGCACGGTAGCCGTGCCGCCCGGTTTCGCCGCGGCAGGCGCCGGCATCTCCATCTGAATCGTCTCTACTTGCGCCCCCCCATTCGCCACCGGCAACGGCGTGTCCGTAGCCTCTGCCGTTGGCGTCCGGTAGGGCGTGGCGGATGGGCTTGCTCTGGGGCTGGCGACCGGCGAGGCGGCGCCGGGCGAGCCGGTGGCCGTCGGAGCAACATGGGTCGGCGGGACGGTGGTGGCGGTCGGCGCCACGGTGGCTGTTGGGGCAAGGCCGCCTGCCGGTGGTGTGATCGGGACGCCGCCCCCGCCCGAGGGCGGCGTCGGCGACAGGAAACCGGGTCCACCACTCTGAGCGGCACTGGCGGCCAGACTGCTCGCCGTCCCGCCATCCGTCATCCCGCCAGGCAGGGCCGGCGACGTGCAGGCAGCCAGGAGGCAGACCGACAGGCTGGCTGTCACCAATCGCAACCGACACTTCAACGCCATGCTGCTTCTCTTGCCCCCGGGCGAACGTCGCAGGAACGGGCAGTATACCACCCACGCCTGGCCCGGCTGCCGGGTACCCTACAGAACACGCGACAATTGCGCCACAGCCGTGATGCACCCCTCCGAGTGCGGTACCCTGAAACATGACCGTAGCGGAGCAGACGGTAGAAGCCCTGGAGGTGCGCAGCGTGGTCGACGAGCAGAGACCCGCCGGGCGGCAGAACCCGCTCTACTTTGTCCTCCACCCGACCACCGTCGCCGATGTCGTTGACCTCCGTCACAGTATCCCCGGCCGCTTGCGCCTGGCGCTACGTCGCCAGGATCAGCCCGGCCTGGATGCGGTCGTTGCCGCGCTCAACAAGGCTGGCGGGACGCTGGAACGGGCGACAAGCGGATCAATCGCCTCGCTCGTCGTCCGTTACGACCCAACGGTGACATCGCCCGACGGGTTGTTAGCGACCCGCCTGCCGGTACTGCCGTTACCGTCACCGCGCCTCAGTGCCGCTGCCGAGGTCGCGGCGCCGGCTGCCGCCGTCTGGGCAGCGCTCAACGCCGAGGAGGGGCCTCCCTGGTGCCCGCCGGCAATGCTGCAAGTAACGCCGCTAGACGGCAAACCGGCGGCCTGGGATATCACGGTGAAGGTCGGCCCCTGGTCGCTACCCCACTACATGCTGACAACCGCCGATGAGCCTCCCCATCTACTGGAATTGAGTGTCACAGGAAAGCTGAACGGGATGATCCGCTACGAGGTTATCGAAGCCATGGCTGGCCACTCACGTCTCACGCAGGCGCTCTGGTTTGCCATTGACGGCAATGCCGCCGAAGTTGCCATGGGCGAGGGTATCGTCCAACAGTTCGCCCGCCGGTTCGCCGAAGAGCAAGTCCGCGACATCGCCCAGCGCGTGGAAGGGGCAACAAGAGGGTAACGACGATGAGAGGTCCCGGCGACTGAAGTCGCGGCTTGGCGTCACAAGCCCAACTCGGCCTTTATCTCCTCCCAGAGGCGTGTTTGCCCGCGATCTGCTTCTTCGATGCCGGACCGCAGCGCGGCCATCTGGTCCGCGTCTCTCAGAATTTCCAACGTTTCCATGACGGATTCATAGAACTCCCAAGACATCACAGCCAAGACCGGCTTACCGCGGCGGGTGATCGTCAAAGTCTGCTCATCTGCCGTCTCAGCCAGTTGTTCGGGGAGCTGGCCGAGTTGTTCCCGAGCCTTCTCGATACTTAATGTCGGCAAGTCGGTTTCCCTTCACGACATTCTATGCTCACACTGAGGAGAATTGTACACGGTCCGACGCGAAACGATACTCACCGATACTCCGGCAGCCATTCTCCGTGCGCCGCGATGAGCTCCTCGACCAGTGACCAGATCTGGTCGAGGTCGAGTTCGGCGGAGGTGTGGGGGTCCAGCATGGCCGCCTGGTAGATGTAGTCGCGTTGGTGCGTGAGTGCCGCCTCGACAGTGAGCGCCTGCACGTTGACGTTGGTCTGCATCAAGGCGGCCAGTTGTACCGGCAAGGCGCCGACTTTCGTCGGCTGCCAGCCACTCTTGTCGACCAGGCAGGGCACCTCAACACAGCAGCCTTGCGGCAGGTTGTCGATCAAGCCGGTATTGGGGACATTGCCGTAGACGACGCGCGGAATGCCGGTCTCGATGCTGTGGATGATCGGTGCGCCGTACTCGTGGCTTCGCCGCACGGTCAGCGTGCCCTCGCCTTCCAGAGCGGTGCGCTCGGTCTGCCAGCGCTCGATCTGGCGCTCGCAGCGGCGCGGATACTCGTCCAGCGGGACGCTGAAGCGCTCAATCAGGTCGGGGCGGTCGCGTTTGATGAACCAGGGGGTGTACTCGGCGAAGTGCTCGCTGGACTCCGTCACGAAGTAGCCCAGCCGCTTCAGCATCTCGTAGCGGACGCGGTTGCCGGCGTGTACGCGGCCCTCGGTCAGCACGCGGCGAATGGCAGGGTAGAGGTCTTCGCCGTTGCGTTCGAAGCGCAGGTAGAACGCCATATGGTTGATGCCGGCACAGACATAGTTGATCTCGTCAGGTGGCACACTGATGTCGCGGGCCAGTTGACGAGCCGTTCCCTGCACGCTGTGGCACAGCCCCACCGTCTTGATCGTGCTGCCACGACTGATGGCCCAGCAGTTCATCGCCATCGGGTTGACGTAGTTGAGGAAGTACACGTCGGGGCAGAGTTCCTCCATGTCACGGCACATGGAGAGCAACACTGGGATCGTGCGCAGACCGCGCATGATGCCGCCGATGCCGAGCGTGTCGGCGATAGTTTGGCGCAAGCCATACTTCTTGGGAATGTCGAAGTCGATAACGGTTGCCGGTCGGTAACCGCCGACCTGGATCATGGAGAGGGCATAGTCGGCGCCATCCAGCGCGCGGCGGCGATCCGTCGTGCATTCGACGGACGGATGCGCCCCGACGGCTTCGGCCACCTTTTGCGCGACGACTTTCGACGAGCTCAGGCGTTCCTCGTCGATGTCGAACAGGCAGATCTGCGACTCCGCCAGTTCGGGGAAGCTGAGGATGTCGCCCAGCAAGTTCTTGGCAAACACCGTGCTGCCGGCGCCCAGAAACGTGATCTTCGCCATAAAGTCTTTCTCCCTGACTGCACTGCTGGCCGTCCATCAAGCACCGACGGCGGCGCTCCAGTCCTTCTCAAACGTCTGCTGCACGCGCTGGATCGCCTCCGGGTTGCTCATGATGAGACCCATCTCCCGCGTGAAGTCCAACGAGGAAGCCGACACATTGGCCGAACCGACGTAGAGCACTTGCCCATCGGCCAGGAACATCTTGGCATGGGGGTAGGGCTTGTCCAGCCGGTGCACCTGCGCGCCGGCCCCGCTGACACGTTGGATGCCGGCGGCGTTGTAGTCGGCGCCGGCGCCGGCAGTGGGCAGGATCACCCGAACAGACACGCCACGCTTCGCGGCGGCAGCGAGCGCATCCTCCACGCCGGGATCTTCCATCTCCTCCTGCTCGGCCAGCAGCGTCTTCTTGGCGCCGGCAATCAACGCCGTGAGCTTCTGTCGGGCGTTATTCGGCGCGACCACGAGGTCTGGTCTGGAAGGCGAGACGGTCGTGCGATCCCAATCGGCCTGAAAGACTGCCTCGTCCGCCGCCGCATCGGCCGGGTCGGTATCAACCATGCCGTATTCGCGGTTGCTGGTCACGGCGCTGAAGGTCAGGTTGGCCGTCGTAATCAGCGCGGAGGTACCGTCCAGCACCAGACTCTTCTCGTGTGTCAGCCGGAATGCCGGATTGGACCACTTCACATCGACGCCATCGGCGTGCAGCGTGTCGTAGATGCCCTGGTTACCCGGTCCGTTGCCCACCGGGTGCTGCTCCAGCAAGGCGCGCACGCGCACATGGCGCGTGACGCTGCTCTTCAAGGCGGCGATCACCTCGCGGTCGGTCAGCAGATACATCGTCATGTCGATGGTCTTCTGGGCCTTATTGATGACATTGACGATGATGCCGACGCCATCGTCCGGTTCCACGAAAAACTGGCCGGGGATCCGTGCGGCGGCGGCGCCTGCCTGGAAGGGGGGCGTCGAGGCACTGGAGGATACTTTGGCGGCCGGAGCGGTCGTTGGGGCGATAGAGAAGGTAGGCGAGGGGGTTGCGCAGGCGGAAAGGGCGAGGAGAGCGATTATGCACAGCGCGACGGCGCGGGGCCACCCGCCGAAACAGCCCATCATCCCTCTCCCAACTTCAGCACCGCCATGAACGCTTCCTGCGGAATCTCCACGTTGCCCACGCGCTTCATGCGCTTCTTACCCTCTGCTTGCTTTTCCAGCAGCTTGCGCTTGCGGCTGATGTCGCCGCCGTAGCACTTGGCGAGCACATCCTTGCGCAGGGCGCGCACCGTCTCGCGGGCGATGACGCGGCTGCCGATGGCAGCCTGGATCGGCACCTCGAAAAGCTGGCGCGGGATCAGTTCCTTCAGTTTCTCCACCAGCAGCTTGCCCTGGGCGTAGGCTTTGTCGGTGTGGGTGATCATGGACAGGGCGTCGACCGGCTGGGCGTTGACGAGGATGTCCAATTTGACCAGGCGTGAAGCCTGGAAACCCTTCAACTGGTAGTCCAGCGAGGCGTAGCCCTGCGTGCGCGACTTGAGGGCATCGTAAAACTCGGTGATGATCTCCGAGAGCGGGATGTCGTAGCGCAGCAGCACGCGCTCCGGGTCGAGGTAGGTCATATCCTTGAAGTCCCCGCGGCGGCCGGTCACCAACTCCATCAAGGCACCGATGTAGCGGGTAGGTGTCAGGATGCTGGCGGCCACCCAGGGCTCGGCGATTTCGGCCACTTCGCCCACGGGCGGGAGCTTGGCTGGCGATTCGATTTCCAGCTCTGCGCCGGTGTTCAGTGTTACCTTGTAGCGCACGCTCGGTGCGGTCGCCAGTAAGTCCAGATGGTACTCGCGCTCCAGGCGCTCCTGGACGATCTCCATATGCAAGAGGCCCAGAAAGCCGCAGCGAAAGCCAAAACCCAGCGCCGCCGAACTCTCCGGCTCATACACCAGGGAAGCGTCGTTGAGCTGGAGCTTGTCCAGCGCATCCCGCAAGATCGGATAGTCGTCGCCCTCCGTCGGGAAGAGGCCGGCGAAGACCATCGGCTTGGCCGGCTCGTAGCCAGGCAAGGCCGCCAGCGCCGGACGAATGACGCTCGTGATCGTGTCGCCCACGCGGCAGTCTTTCACCGTTTTCAGGCCGGTAGCGACGTAACCGACCTCGCCCACCAGCAGGCTATCGATTGGCGTCAACTGCGGCCGAAAGACGCCGATCTCCAGCAGGTCCAGCGCCACACCGCTCTGCATGGCGCGGTAGCGCTCGCCCCGCCGGATCTCGCCTTGCATCACGCGCACATAGGCGATGACGCCCTTGAAGGCATCGTAATGGGAATCGAAGATCAACGCCTGCAACGGTGCTGCCGCATCACCTTTCGGCGGCGGCACCACGCGCACGATCGCCTCCAGCACGTCGCGCGTGCCGCGACCTTCCTTGGCGCTAACCAGCACGGCGTCGTCGATGTCGACGCCGATGCCGTCGCGCAACTCCGCCAGCACGCGCTGCGGCTCGGCGCTGGCCAGGTCGATCTTGTTGATCACCGGGATGATGGCCAGGTCGTGCTCCATGGCCAGGTAGAGGTTCGCCAGGGTCTGCGCTTCCACCCCCTGCGACGCATCCACCACCAGCAGCACACCCTCACAGGCGGCAAGACTTCGCGACACTTCGTAGCCGAAGTCAACGTGCCCCGGCGTGTCGATCAGGTTCAACTCGTAGGTCTCGCCATCGAGGGCGTCGTAGGCCATCCGCACCGCTTGAGCCTTGATCGTGATGCCGCGCTCGCGCTCCAGATCCATAGTGTCGAGCACCTGGGCGTCCATCTGGCGAGCACTGAGTGTGTGCGTCAGTTCCAGCAGGCGATCGGCCAGGGTGGACTTGCCGTGATCGACATGGGCGATGATGCAGAAGTTGCGGACGTGGTCCTGAGCCGTTGCCATGTGCTATTCAGACCGCCAGCCCGCTGTTCGGTCGGCAACCGATTAATGTGCCGTAGGGGCAGGCCCCCGTGCCTGCCCTTTCTCCGGTTGCAAACAATGATTGATTGTCGCAAGGTGAGCAGGGCAGGCACGGGGGCCTGCCCCTACAGGACCCGACGCCTCTCAATGTGCCACTTCCCTCTCAGAAGGCCGAACATGGCGATAGATATAGAAGGCAATGAGGGCGATGACCAGGAGGGCGAAGAGCACATCGAACTTCTGGAAGATGGGCTTCAATTGATCCCAGTGGGCGCCCAGTTGCATCCCTATGTAGGCGAGGAAGGCGGACCAGATCAGCGAGCCAACGAACGAATAGATGATGAAGCGCACGAACGGCATCCGGGCGATACCGGCAGGCAACGAGATGAAGGTGCGCACCAGCGGCATCAGGCGGGTAAAAAAGACGGTGACCTCGCCGAAGCGAGCAAACCAGCGATCAGCAACGTCGATATCGTGCGCCGTCAACAGGACGAACTTGCCGTAGCGTAGCGCCAGGCGGCGGCCTCCGACCGCCCCGACGACGTAGGCCACGGTAGAGCCGATGGTGCAACCCACAGCGCCGGCCAACGCCGCAGCCCAGAGCGTGAAGACGCCCTGCGATACCAGGTACCCGCTGAACGGCATGATGATCTCGCTCGGCAAGGGAATACAGGCGCTCTCGATAGCCATCAGGAGGACGATACCCAGGTAGCCGAGGGAGTGCAATGTGTTAATGACGAAAGTAGCGAGTGCGTTTTCTATGCCCGTCACGCTTGTCGCCGCTCCTGCCCTTGACATTGCACCGGCCCCGTATCGGTAGACAAGGCAGGCGTACCCACGCGGCGCGGGCCACCGACATTGCCGCATCGGACACGGCTACTACCTGAAGGGCAGCGCCCGTAGTATACCGGAGATCACAGGGCATATCGTGACGCCCTCTTGCTGCGCCATACTGTGCGTCACACCGTCTTACATTTTGTGGCCGCACTCCGGGCAAAACTTCGCTCCGGCTTTGACTTCGCTGTTGCAACTGGGGCAACGCAGTGTAGCGGCAAGTGGCGCGCCACAGTTACTGCAGAACTTGCCGTTTTGCGTTTCCTGGTGACAGGATGGGCAGATGGCGACGGCCGGCTGTTGCAGATTGAGGTCCTTCGTCAGGTCGATCGCCGCTATCTTGTCTCGAACCTCGCTGACTTGGGCCGCCGTCTGAGCCGCTGCAACCTCCTGCTGTATTTTGGGCGAGCAGGTCGTACACAGCCCCGTTTCCGTGTTCCAGCAGATGGCTTTGCAGACCCATTCGCCGCAGCGGTGGCACTGCGTGAAGTGCGGACGCATCTCTTCCACCGCCTGACCCAGGGCCCGGTCGTGCGCAGGGCCACGGGTCAGGTCGGCCAGCGTCTGGCCGGCATTGCCGGCACTGCCGAAGAGACCTCCCAACAGCCCCCCCGCCGCCCGCAAGATTCCCGAGCCAATATCGGTGGCCGACTTCTGGAAGGAGCTCTGGTAGCCGTTACCACAGCGCTGGCACCGAAACTCGAACTGGTAGCCAAAGTCCGTGGAGAGGTCGTTGTAGTTGCTCGTGAACGGAACCATAACCGCCATGCCGTACTTTCCCCTTTCACCGAGAGCGGTGGAATGCCGAAACCATACCCGATTGTACTCGACGTCGCGCAACGAAGATGACGGAGAGACCGAAACTTCAAGCATACGGTAACAAAAACCGGGCACAACGTCGAGCTACGTTGTATAATGGAAGCAGTGATCGCGACCGTCCCGTCAATGGGAATGAGGCAACACGTGGCGCCGATCCTGCAAGCACTCGCTGACCCCACCCTGGCCTACGCCCTGTTCGTCGTTGGTTGTTGCGCCCTGTTGACGGAGGCAGCGCATCCCGGCGCCTTCCTCCCCGGCATCAGCGGCGCCATTTGCTTGCTGCTGGCACTCATTGGCCTGACGCTCCTGCCCGTCAACTGGCTCAGCCTCTTGCTGATCGTCGTGGCATTGTCCCTTTTTGCCCTCGATGTCAAGCTGACCACCCACGGAGGACTGACCGTTGCGGGACTCGCCGCATTCGCGGCCGGCTCGCTCACGCTTTACGACGCGCCCGGTAGTCATGTATCTGTCGCTGTACCGCTCCCCTTGATCGTTGTGCTCATGCTGGCTGGTGCGGCGCTGACGACTTTCCTCGTCCGCGCCGCGATGAACGTCCACCATAGACCATCCGTAAACGGGCCACAGCGTCTGCTTGGTATGACCGGCGTCGTCACCACGGCGTTGGCGCCTGGCGGCGTTGTGCGGGTCGGCGGTGAACTCTGGTCGGCGCAGTTGTGCGACGCGTTCGCTCCGGCCCTGCTGCCCGGTCAGCCGGTGCGCATCGTCGGCCGGCGGGGATTAACCCTGGAAGTGGAACCGGTCGTTTCGGCCGGTGGCAGCGCTCTGCGTTCTGCCTGACCGCTGTGTACAAGGAGGTGGTGTCCCATGATCCTCGCGCTGCTCTGGCTGGTCCTCGCCGTCCTGGTGGTGGGCGCCGTGGCCAGCCAATCGGTACGTATCGTGCGCGAATACCGGCGGCTTGTCGTTTTCCGCGTAGGTAACTGCATCGGCGCCAAAGGGCCCGGTCCAGTGTTCCTGTTGCCATTCATCGACCGGCCGGTGATGGTCGATTTACGGGAACTATTCACGGAGATACCGCACCAGACCTGCATCACCCAGGACAACGTGCCGATCTCCATCGACTTCCTGGTCTACCGGCAGGTGATTGATCCGGTCTCCAGCGTGGTCGCCGTCAACAATTTTGGCGGGGCCTCACAGGGCATTGCCGCCACGACGCTGCGCGCTATTGTCGGGGACATTCCGCTCGACGACGTATTGGCGCGTCGCGAGCACATCAACGAGTTGCTGCGCGTCAAACTGGACGAAGTGACGGAACGTTGGGGAGTCAAGGTCACGGCGGTGGAGATACGGGAGATTCTGCCGCCGCGTGAGGTGCAGGAGGCAATGAATCGCCAGATGTCCGCAGAACGCACCAAGCGCGCCGCCATCCTGGAGTCCGAAGGCAAGCGCCAGTTCACCATCAACGTGGCAGAGGGTGACAAGCAGTCGTCAATCTTGCGGGCTGAGGGCGCCCGGCAGGCGCGCATGCTGGAGGCGGAAGGCTATGCCCAGGCCCTGCAAACGATCTACGCCTCCGCCAACACCATTGACTCCAAAACGATGACGCTGCAGGTGATCGACGGCCTCAAAGCCCTCGGAGCCAGCCCCAGCACCAAGCTCGTTATCCCCATGGAGTTCACCCGCCTCTTCGGCCAACTCGGCGACTACCTGGACCAGAGCATGTCGGGCAAAAAAGACGCAACGAGCGGCGTGGTGGCCGGAATCCTGAAGCAACTGCAAGCAGCCCCGCCGACAAACGGGGTGACTGCAAAGGCAGAGGAATAGGTCAGGCGTGCGGTCCGGTCGGCTGCACTGCCACGGTCGTCTCCGTCCCTCGTTACGAGTTAGCGGTCTGTGCTGGACGACGCCTTCCAGAGCGAAGCGCGACGTTCAATCCGTCCGGCCAGATAGTTTAACACGCCGATGATGGCCATGAGCGTCACGAGCGCGGCCATCATGGCGGTTGCGTCAAAGGCGTTTTGCGCGGCATTGAGCAGATAGCCGAGACCTCGACTGGAGAGGAGAAACTCGCCCACGATGGCGGCGCTGAAGCCGAAGCCGATGGCGAGCCGTAAGCTACCGAAGATCCATGTGAGAGCGGCGGGAAGATAGACGTAGCGGTCCAGTTGGCGGGCGCTGGCGCCCAGGATCAAGGCGTTCTGCACGAGCGCCTGATTCACTTCGCGGATGCCGTTGAGTACGGCGAACACGACCACGAAGAAGACCATCAGAAAGGTCAAGGCTACCTTCGACTCGACGCCAATGCCGAACCAGAGGATGAGCAAGGGGGCCAGTACGATGCGCGGAACAGCATTGAGCGCCGCCAGCATGGGCTCGAAGACGCCGGCCAGGAAACGGTTGCGCCCCAGCGCGAAGCCGACCAGGATAGCGGCCAGCAAACCCAACACGAAGCCGATCGCCACCTCTTCCAGCGTCACCAGCACCTGCGGCCAGAGGTAGCCACTGTCGATCCAGGTTCCCAGCTTGGCGACGATCAGGCTGGGCGAACTGATGAAGCCGGCATCCCACCAGCCGACCCGTACCAGTACCTCCCAGAGCAGCAGCAAGCCCGCGATCAACGCGAAGCGCGTGACCACGATGGCGCGTGTCGCCCGTGGCGTAGCCGGCCGCTTCCGCCCGACTGGACGAGCAGTCAGCGGCAGGTCGACCGAGCTGCTAGATCTCGTACTCGTCGGCTCGACCAAAAGACTTATCCACCTCCTCGCTCAGTCCCTGCCAGATCGCCGTGAAAATGACGCGGAACTGGGGGTTCTGGCGGCTTGCCAGCACGTCGCGTGGCCGGGCGAGCGGCACATCGTAACTGGCTTTGACGGTGGCCGCCGGACCGGCCGTCAGGAGCACCGTGCGGTCGCTCAGCGCCACCGCCTCTTCCAGGTCGTGCGTGACGAACAGCACGGTCTTCTGGCCCGACTGCTCGACAATACGCAGCAGATCATTCTCCATGAGGTTGCGCGTCTGGGCATCGAGGGCAGCAAACGGCTCGTCCATGAGGATGAGGTCCGGCTCGTAGGCCAGCATCTGGGCTAATGCCACGCGTTTACGCATGCCCCCGGAAAGCTGGGCCGGGTAGTGCTGCTCGAAGCCATTCAGACCGACCCGCCCGATCCACTCCGCTGTCCTCTCTTTGATCTGCGCCGCCGGGCAACGTTGCAGGCGCAGACCAAAGCCGACGTTGTCGCGTACACTCCACCAGGGCAGCAACGTATCGTGTTGGAACAGGAAGCCGATGCCCCGCTGGACACCTCGCACCGGGCGTCCATCAATGAGTATCTCGCCCGCAGTCGGCTCAATCAGTCCAGCGATGATGGACAGCAAGGTTGACTTGCCACAACCGCTGGGGCCGACGATGGACGTGAACGAGCCGGGTGGTACCGCCAGGTTCACGTTACTCAGGGCAACCTGCTCATCGCCGTCCGGCCGCCGGAAGGACCGGCGCAAACCGCGAATCTCCACTTTCGCCGACGCATGGTCAACGACGCCGTCAGCTATGGCCGCGTCACTCCGTTCGCGGATCACCTCGCTGCGGCGTCCACAAAGGCATTGGTAAAGAACTGGGTCATATCCGGCTTCGCCCCGGTCAACGCGCCCGACGCCGCCTGCACCTTGGCGACGGTATCCACCTCGTCGGCGTGGATCTGACCATCGGCAGAGAAAATCGCTTGCTTGTACTGGTCCAGAATCTTGGCGAAGGCGCTGCGGTCACCGCCGACGATGGCATTGTCGGGGAGCTTCGCCGTGATCGCCGTGCCGTTGTTGGCGGCGATGAAGCGATCGGCCTGGACCACGGCGTTCACCATGCGCTGCACGAGATCAGCCTTGCCGCTGATCACCGCCGGCGTCGTCACCAGTCCTGTAAACTGGTACCCGCCGCCGAAAGCCGCCTGCGCCTCCTTCGGGTCATAGAGGTTGGCCAGCACGTGGCCCCCCTGCTTCTCGACGATGCTGAGGGCCGGCTCCTGCAAAATTGCAGCCTCAACCTGGTTCGCCTTGAGAGCGTTGATCTTGGCTTCATCCGGTCCGATCGCCGCGTACTGCACGCTCTGTGGGTCAACCCCCTGTTGCTTGAGCAGATATTGCAAGACCAGCTCGTCACCAGCGCCGACGTTGGTGATGCCCACCGTCTTCCCGGAAAGGTCCTTCAGGCTGGTTACGGTCGCACTGGTCGTGACGACCGCGAAGGCCGGCACCCGCGTGATAGAAGTCACCATGGTGATCATCTTATGCTGCTTGTAACTGTTGAGCGCCAGATCGATCGTCGTGCCGACGAAATCGGTACTGCCGGCCAGCAGCGCCGTGACCGCCGGCGGGCCGCCTTTGGCATACGTGAAGCCGACATTCAATCCTTGCCCGGCGAAGAAGCCCAGGGCCTGGGCCACTTCAAACGGCAGGAAGATCAGTGTGCCGGGACCGGGGAATACCACCGCCACGGGCTGCCTGTCGACGGCAGTGGTCGTGCTCGTGCTCGCAGCGGCAGCCCGTGGCGCGGCACCCGACGCTGAGGTACCCGTCGTGGCAACCACCGAGCCTATGGTTGCCGTGCCATTACCTGTCGCTCCGCTGCAGGCGGCGAGGAGCGGGCTGAGCAGGCCGATCAAGACGAGGCGGCGGCTCGTCAGCGGTGTGTTGCCAGTACCAGGCAACACACGGTCCAGGGCGGAGACCGGCTTTTCATGCATGCGGCAATTGACTACTTTCAGACGCGACTTAGATGACTATAGCCCTTCTGATGCTACCACGATCACTGTCCCTTAGAACTCCCGCCGCCCCACGTTTTCCCACAGATCCTGTAACTGTTGCAGTTGCTCCGCACTGAGCACGATGTCCACGGCCGGCAGCGTCTCGTCCAACTGCTCCACGCGGCTGGCGCCGAGGATGGCGGAGGTCACTACAGGGTTCGCCAGGGACCAGGCCAGCGCCACCTGCGCCATGCTGTGCCCCGTGCCGGCGGCGATCTCCCGGAAGCGATCTACTGCATCGAAGACGCGCTCTTGCCAGTAGCGGTTGCGGTACATCGGGTTCATGTCGAAGCGCGTACCTGACGTCGGCGGCGCCTGTCTCTGGTGCTTGCCGGTGAGCATGCCGCCGGCCAGCGGGTTATACACGATCACGCCGACGCCCTGCGCCTGGCAGAGCGGCAGCAGTTCCTGCTCGATGGCTCGTGAGATCAGGTTGTAGCGCGGCTGGATGCAGTCGTAGCGCGCCAGGTGCAACTTGTCGCTGGTCCAGAGCGCCGTGCAGAGCTGCCAGGCTGCATAGTTGGACGCGCCGATGTAGCGCACCTTGCCGCTGCGGACGAGATCGTCCAGGGCCCCCAGTGTCTCGTCCAGTGGGGAGTCGGGATCGAAGCGGTGTACCTGATACAGGTCGATATAGTCGGTGCCCAGGCGACGCAGGCTCTGCTCCACCGCCTCTATAATGTGCTTGCGCGACTGGCCCGCGTCGTTTGGCGCTGGCCCCATCCTGCCGTGTAACTTCGTCGCCAGCACAATATCCCGCCGCACCCCTTGCAACGCCCGCCCGGTGAACTCTTCCGACACGCCGGCGTTGTAGACGTTGGCGGTGTCGAAGAAGTTGACGCCGGCATCTAGCGCGCGCTTGACGATAGCCTTGCTTGCCTGCTCGTCGGCCTGACTGCCAAACGTCATCGTACCCAGGCAGACCTCCGACACCTTCAGGCCGGTACGCCCCAGTCGCTTATACTTCATCGCTGCTCTCCATTCGCGCCGGCCGCCATCCGCCGGTCCTTCGGTAAGATAGCCGATGCGAGCCGGTGCCGGGGTATGAGGAGACGAAGTGGCTGAGCGGCCGTTGAGAACTGGCGGTTGGGTATGACGGAAGAATGGAAGCTGTGACATTGGAAGTGCAATCGCCTCACCCTCAACTCGCTGCGCTCCAACACCTGGCCGCTGCCGATCCCGTGCTGCAGCGCCTGATCGAGCAGTACGAGCCGCGGCTACTTACGCGCGATCCAAGGCTGTTCCGCACCCTGGTCAGCGCCATCGTCTCGCAACAACTCTCCGGCGCCGGAGCAGCAGCGATCCTGCGCCGGGTGGAAGCACTCTTCCCGGAGGAGGCGCCGCTCAATCCGGCGGGGCTGGCGGCCCTGGAGGATGAAACGCTCCGAGCCACCGGCCTATCCCGAGCCAAGGTGGCGGCAGTCAAGGATCTTGCTGCCCATGTGCTAGACGGCCGCGTCGCGCTGGAGCGAATGGATGCGCTCAACGACGAGGACATTATCCAGGAACTCGTGGCCGTGCGTGGCATCGGACGCTGGACGGCGGAGATGTTCCTGATTTTCTCGCTGGGGAGGCTCGATGTGCTGCCCGTCGACGACTACGGCGTGCGCAACGCCGTCAAGCGCGCCTACGGACTGGAAGCGCTACCGAACAAGCGCGAACTGACGGCTCTCGCGCAACTGTGGCGCCCCCATTGCAGCGTCGCCAGTCTGCTGCTCTGGCGCTCGCTGGAGAACCGACCCGCAGGGTAGCCTGCTCGTCCGCTTGGCTTGTCTACTCCGTGTTATGCTCAGAGCGGCGCGGCCCGGTGCCGGGCCGCGCCGCAGGCAGGGAAGGCGGTGGCCCCGGTTGAGCCTGACCAGACAACGCTACACCTTCGACGAGTGGATCGACGCGCCGGAAAACACCACGCTCTCAGAGCTCGTAGAGGGGATACCGGTCGAGCGCATGTCGACGTCATCCAATCACGGCTGGGTTGCCAAAGCACTCTGGCGCTGGCTGGACAAAGCCGAACAGGCAGGATTCGGCATCGTCCAGGCTGGACCGGTAGCAGTGATTCTGGATGCGTCGGGCGCTCGGCGCAACGTTCGTGAGCCGGATTTCTGCTTCTTGCGGCAGGAGCGCGCTTATCTGGACACGGGCAGAGCCATCGAAGGGGTGCCGGACCTGATCATTGAGATCCTATCACCGACAAACCGCAACGATCAGTTGCCCGGGGGCGAAATCTGGCGCGACTATGAGCGCTTTGCGGTACCCGCGTACTGGATAGTAGATCGCGCCTCCCGAACGGTCACACAGTACCTTCACGAGCATGGAACATTCCGCGAAGAGGCCCACCTCCATGCCAACGGTGTGCTGGCCAGCCCGCTCTTCCCGGGGATTACCCTGCCGGTGGATGATCTCTTCTCCAACCTGCGAGGCAGGTAGGCGCTCACCGCATTCAGCCCACCAAACCACCCGAGCGCAGCACCTGCAATGCGTTATGCGTGTCGCTCATGGCAATGGCCAGCAGACTGGCCAGCAGCACATAGCCACCGGCGACTGCCCAACGAGCAGCCGGGGATATTGACGAGTAGTACAGCGCGTTGACGGCGCCGCCGCGGAAGCGCTGGAAGGCATCCATGGCGCCCAAGACCAGGATGAACAGCAAGAACGGGTTGAAGTGCCAGATGGCGATAACGGCCAAAATCGGCAGGCCGGCGACGTAGGCCCAGCGGGAAGCAGCGCCGAGGATGCGACCACCATCGAGCGGCGACATCGGGATGAGGTTGAACAGGTTCAGAAAAAATCCAAAATAGGCCAGCGCCAGTAGCAGGGGCTGGTGCGTCACGCCGTACAGCGCCAGGCTGCCCAGGGCGGCGACGCTGCCCAGCACCGGCCCACCGGCGGCGATGGCTGCCTCACCCAGACTGTCGTCCGGCAGCCCCCGCATGGAGATGAACGCACCCAAAAAGGGCACAAACATTGGCGCACTGACGTTGACCCCCTGCCAGCGCGCCACCAGGACGTGCCCCATCTCGTGGCAGAAGAGCAGGGCGACGAAGCCGATGGCATAGCCCCAGCCGAAAATCAAGGCGTAGGCCCCCACGCTCACCAACATGGTGAGGAAGGTGCCGCCGACCTTGCCGAACTTCAGCAGGACAAACAGAAACTTCAGTTTGGAAGCCAGTACCGCCAGGATGCCGGCGCCGGTGGTCAGCGTGCCGCGCTTGTTGCGCCAGCGCGGCGCCGGTACTTGCCGCACCGGTCCTGGCGGCGGCGCGATTGGTGGCTGAGGATCGAACATGTAGGCCATGGCTGTGGTGACTTTCTACGGGCGAACGCAACGGTTTCGCTCGTCCTCTATTGTCACTCCATTCACCGGCGGCGTCCATAGGAGGCGCATTAATACGTGTCAGTGAAGCGGAGAAAGTGCCAACCGCAACCGCTCCGTGTGCTCCGGCTTGCCGACGCTGAAGCGAACGGCATTGCGCAGCAGCGGCGTCTCGAAGTAGCGGATCAGGATGCCTTGCCGCCGCAACTCGTCGCGCACGAGGCGGGCGCTACGCCCCTCCACGGGACAGAAGATGAAGTTGGATCGGCTGGGCAACGGACGCAGGTAGGGGATGCTCTGGAGAAGGTCCATCAGGCGCGTCCGCTCGTCCAGAATTGCCGCGATCGTGCGCTGGATGTGCGGCAGATCGTCCACCGCGGCCCGCGCCGCCACCTGGGCGGCGACGTTGACGTTGTAGGGTTGCTTCATCTTCCAGAGGTAGTGCAGGAGCGACGGGGCGGCGATGGCGTAACCCACGCGAATGCCGGCCAGCCCCGCCCACTTGCTGAACGTCCGCAGCACCACCAGGTTCTCGTACGTTGCGACCAGATCGGCCACGGTCTCCTGGCTGAACTCGAAGTAGGCTTCATCGACCACCAACAGGAGGCCGGTTTCCAGCAGGCTGACGATGTCGGCGCGTGCCGCCAGGTTCGCCGTGGGGTTATTCGGCGACGCGACGAAGAGCAGGCGGGTGCGACTGTCGATGGCGGCGAGGAGCGCCGGCAGGTCCAGACTGAAGTCCGGCCGGCGCGTCACCGCCACGACGACGCCGCCCTGGATCGGCGTCAGGAAGCTATACATGCCGAAGGTCGGCTCGGCATCCAGCACGCGATCCCCCGGCTCGACCACCAGCCGGATCAGCAGGTCGATGAGCTCGTCGCTGCCGGAGCCGGCCAGCAGCCAGTCGGCTGGGTAGCCGCAATAGCGCGACAGGGCAGCACGCAACTCCGCCTGCTCGGGATCGGGGTAGATGTGGTACTGGTCACAGGCAGCAATGGCGGCCCGCACGTGCGGGGAGCAACCGTAGGGATTCTCATTGGCATCCAGCTTGACGAGCTGGTCAACCGGGATGCCCAACTCCCGGCTCAACTCTTCCAGGGGGCGTACCGGCACATACTCGCCCATCTCCACGATGGCGCGTCGCACTGGCACGGCGTACCGCGTCATCACCCTCGTCATGGTTTCGCCTGTCCGGCCATGATGCCGGCGACGTCGCGCTCGGTTGCTCCCCCTTCGCGAATCAGCCCTTCAATGGCCCCCAGGCGGTCCCCCTCCGGCCGGTTTTGACCCATCTTCCACTTGCCTTCAAGGCGGGTGATCGGCATCTCAAAGCCGACGATCCCCTTCAGCAAGCCGCCAATGAAGTCGTCCGGGGCGTGCTCTACCGACCAGGGTTCCTGACGCCGGCCCTCGTGCCGTTCGGTCAGTTTTGTCACTTGATCGCGCAAACGATCGGCATCGTGAAAGAAGCGCAAGGGGCCGGAGGCATGGATTGCGACGTAGTTCCAGGTCGGCACTACCTTGCCCGTCTGCTGTGTGGTCTCGTACCAGGCAGGCGAGATATAGGCATCCGGTCCCAGAAAGATCGCCAGCGCCGGCACGGCAGTGTCAGCGTGCTGCCACTGCGCATTGGCGATGGAGATGTGGCCGTGCAGTGTGCCGAACGGGGCAGGCTCGGGGTCGAGCAGCATCGGTACGTGGCTCGCTTCGAGGCCGCCCTCGCCGAAGGTCACGAGCGTGACGAGCCCTGCTCGGCGCATCGCCTCGTGGAGCACGGGTACCTGCTCTTCGACGAAATGGGGAGGGATATACATGGTTAGCTCCCGAAAACGATGCAGTTACCGGGTAGGATACCAGGCGCACTAGCCTGGCGACTTCAGTCGCTGGCCATCGACTTGCGGCGCCGAAAACGCCGGTCGGAACGGTGGTATACTGCAACAGCAATCGCATACGGCTGGAGAGAAGTGGGTCGTCGGCCCACTTCTCTCTTTTTCCGCCGGAGCAGGGATGAAGTGAAGGGGCATGGTGGCCACCCAAACACTTCCAGCCAGCGAGTTCGCCCGCGCCTTAGACGCACTCAAGGAAAAGCATGGCCTGCCCCCCGCGCTGCTGCTGCACGCTGTGGAAGAGGCGCTGGCGGCCGCCTACCGCCGGGAGTGCAACCCAATCCACCCGATAGCCGTCCACATCGACCCAACGAGCGGACAGCAACGCCTATACGCGGTTCGGCAGGCGGTGCTGCGCGTGCGCGACGAAGGGCGCGAGATTACCCTGGCGGCGGCGCGGCGCACGTTCCCGGAGGCGCATGAGCACGACGAGGTAGAGATTGCGCTGCCGTTGCCGGAGAGCTGGGGCCGCATTGCCGCCCTGGCCTTCAAGCAGATTGTGCAACAGAAGATCCGCGAGGCCGAGCAGTCGCATACCTACGAGCGCTTCACTGACCTCGAGGGTGAGCTTGTGAGTGGCGTGGTGACGCGCGTGGAAGAGGGGACCGTCTTCCTTAACCTGGGCGGCGCTGAAGGGGAAATGCCGGCGGCGGAGCAAATACCGGGCGAAAAGTACAAGGTCGGCCAGCGCCTGCACGCCTACCTCGCCAAGGTGCAGCGCGGCCCGCGCGGCACCCACCTGATCCTCTCCCGTACCGACCGTACGTTGCTGCGGCGGCTGTTTGAGCTGGAAGTACCCGAGATCCATGCCGGGACCGTGGAGATCAAGGCCATCGCCCGTGAGGCAGGTTCGCGCTCCAAGATCGCTGTCGCTTCCCGCCAGGAAGGCGTTGATCCCATTGGCGCCTGCATCGGCATGCGCCGCGTGCGCATCCAGAATATCGTCAACGAACTGGGCGGCGAGAAAGTGGACATCATCGTGTGGCAGGCCGACCCCGGCGCCTATGTGGCCAGCGCGCTCAGCCCCGCCAGCGTCACCGCCACGGAGGTGCGGGAAGCGGAAAAGAAAGTCGTCGTTGCGGTCCCGGCGAATCAGTTATCGCTGGCCATCGGCAAGGAGGGACAGAACGCCCGCCTGGCCGCTCGACTCACCGGCTGGCGAATCGATATCCACGCGTCGGAGGCGCCGCCGGCGGAACCGGCACTGGTCGGCACGATGCCGTTACTTGCGGGAAAGGAATGAGCCAATGCCTTTGCGCCCCAAGCACATTCCCGAACGCACCTGCGTGGCCTGTCGCAGCTTGCAACCGAGCGAGGCGAAACAGCCAAAACGCAACCTGGTCCGTCTGGTCCGTTCGCCGCAGGGCGATGTGTCGGTAGACTTGACAGGGAAGAAACCGGGACGCGGCGCCTATCTCTGCGCCAACGCGGTCTGTTGGCAGACCGGGCTCACAAAGGGCGCCCTGGAGCGCGCCCTGAAGACAGCCTTGACTGAGCGTGACCGTGCGGCGCTGTTCCAGTACGCCGCAAGCCTGAACAGCGCGACCGGCGCGGAGTCGGCGCCCTGACGATCGTTTGGCAAGCCGGCCGTCGCGCTGTTGCCTCCACCGCCCGACGGTGGACAACGGCGCCCGAGCAACCTGCTTGCCTCATCTGCACTGCAAAGGAGCAATAACATGAGTACACCATCCACCAATTCCGGTTCCGGCAGCAACGGCGGCCGCAACGTTTCCAACCGCGCTACCGGCTCAGGTCGTCCCACGGTCGGCGGTAGCCGTTCGGGGGGCAACGCCCGACCGACGCTGCCTACCGGTACGCGTATCGTGCCAACGCCGCCACCCGTCGAGGCGGTTGCCGAGGCTGCGCCGATAGAAACGCCGGTTACCCCCGTGCGAACCATCCCCGAAACCACGCAGTCACCCGCAGGCTCGACGCCAGCGACCAGCGGACCAGCCAGTGTAGCCGGTCCCTCCCGACCATCGCTGATCGCCAGGCCCGGTGTGCCCGTGCGAGCGCAAACGCCAGGCATCGTTGGCACGCCAAGTATTCGCCCGGCAGCTCCGACGGGCGCCATCCTTCGCCCCGGCACAGCGATAACGCCCGGTCCCAATCTTGGCCCTCGACCTGCCGGCGCCATCCCGACCAGCGGCGCCCCACGTCCGACTACTGCCGGCAGTGACGGCACGTACCAGCGAGGTACACCGGCAAGCGGACCGACGGGCGCCGTCCGTCCCAGCCAGCCGGCGACGCCAGGAGCATTCCGCCCCCACCAGTCGGCGACTCCCGGGGCGTTCCGCCCCGGCCAGCCAGCGACACCAGGAGCGTTTCGTCCCAGCCAGCCGCCGGCTCCGGGATCGTTCCGCCCTAGCCAGCCGGGTACACCGGGCGCCTTCCGTCCGAATCAACCGGCGGCTCCCGGCGCACCGGGCAGCGTCCGCTCAAATCAGCCGGCCGCTCCCAATGCCCCCGGCGGCTTTCGCCCCACACAGCCATCGGCAGCACCGGGAGCACCCCGTACCTTCCCGCCGTCCGGCGGCAACGGCGGGCGTCCCGGCTTCTCCGGGGGCGGTTCGCCACGTCCCGCCGGTGGATTTGGCGGCCCGACTACCGGCGGCCGGCCCGGTTACTCGCCATCCCGAGGAGGCTCATCCTCCTCGGGCGGCGGTAGCAGCTACCGTCCGCAGTACGGCGCCCACCGTTCCGGCGGGCGCGGTGGCTCCCGTTCCAGCGCCGGACGCACGATGGGTCCACGTGGCTCTGCCGCCGTTATCACGCCGCACGCACCCGTCCAGCTACCGGCACAGATGACGGTCAAAGAACTGGCGGACCTTATGGGCGACACAGCAGTGAACGTCATCAAAGAGTTGATGATGAAGCACAGTGTGATGGCCAATATCAACCAATTGCTGGACCGCAACACCGCCCAGAGTCTCGTCACGGGCATGGGCTACGAAGTAGCCGACGAACCGGAGGCTGCGGCCAACGGCAAAAGCGCCGGGCCAGGGTCGCTGACGCTCACCCAACTCTCCGCCAGAACAGAGACCAGCGAGGAGTTAACCCCTCGCCCGCCGGTCATCACCGTCATGGGCCACGTCGACCACGGCAAGACCACCCTACTCGACGCCATACGCCAGGCCAACGTGGCCGGCGGCGAAGCAGGCGGCATCACGCAGCACATCGGCGCCTACCAGGTGGACCACAACGGGGAGAAGCTGACCTTCCTGGACACGCCGGGCCACGAGGCGTTCACGGCCATGCGGGCACGCGGCGCGCAGGTAACCGACGTGGTCATCATCGTCGTGGCCGCCGACGATGGGGTCCAACCCCAGACGATTGAAGCCATCAACCACGCCAAGGCCGCCAAAGTGCCGATGGTCGTGGCCATCAACAAGATCGACGCTGCCGGCGCCAACATCGACCGCATCAAACAACAACTGGCCGACAACGGCGTGTTGGTGGAAGATTGGGGCGGCGACGTTCCTGCCGAGGCGATCTCGGCCCGCCAGAAGACCGGTATCGACGACCTGCTCGACCTGATCCTGCTGGTCGCCCAACTACAGGACCTGAAGGCCGACCCGAAGCGGGCGGCGCAGGGCACCATCATCGAAGCCCGGCTCGACAAGCAGGTTGGGCCGGTGGCCACGGTGCTCGTGCAGAACGGTACGCTCAAAGTCAGTGATGTGATCGTAGCCGGCGCCGTCTCCGGTCGCGTTCGCACGATGCTCAATGATCGTGGCAAGCCGGTGCGGCGCGCTGATCCCGCGACGCCGGTCGCCGTGCATGGCCTTTCCGGTCTGCCGAACGCCGGCGACACCTTCAGCGTGGTACCGGACGAGCGGATCGCCCGCACCATCGCCGAGGAGGTCGCCGCCACCCGCCAGGCCGCGGCCGGCCAGGGCGGCAGCACCGTCGGACGCATCAGCCTCGACAAGGCCACCCAGGAGACGGCCACCAGCCAGAACAAGGAGTTCAACGTCGTCATCAAGACGGACGTGCAAGGCACGCTGGAGGCGATCCGCCAGTCGGTGGCGGGCCTGGCCAATGCCGAGGTGGCCGTGAATATCATCCACGGTGGTGTCGGCAACATCTCCGAGTCGGACATCCTGCTTGGCCTCGCCTCCAAAGCACTCGTGGTCGGCTTCAACGTCAAGGTCGATACCGGAGCCCGCCGCGCCGCCGACCAGAACACCGTCGAAATTCGCCTCTACGAGGTCATCTACGCGCTGCTGGACGACCTGGAAAAGGCAGTCTCCGGCATGCTGGAGCCCGTGTACGAAGAGCGCATCACCGGGCACGCCGAGGTCCGCCAGATCTTCAAGTTGCCGCGCAACGAGGTCGTTGCCGGTTGCTTTGTCACGGACGGTGTGGTCACGAAGACCTCTCAGGTCCGCCTGATGCGCCGTGGCGCCAAGGAATTTGAGGGGAAGATCTCCTCCCTCCGGCGCTTCAAAGACAGCGTCAATGAGGTTGCCCAGGGATTCGAGTGCGGCATCGGGCTGGAGGAGTGGCGCGACATCCAGATCGCTGACGCGCTCGAGTTCTTCGGCCAGGAGCGCGTGCGTTAGGCCGACAAGGAACAGGGCCGCGACTGCGGTCTGCGGCCAAGTAGCGAGGGGCGACTGCGGTCGCGTTCAGAGCCGTAGACGGCAGCAC
>DAIMXP010000051.1:0-51067 GCA_036734945.1 Chloroflexota bacterium | reverse complement strand
CGCCTGCTTCCTCCTCACCTATCGTATCCGCCAGGTTTTAGGATAGGCTCTTAGTAGGCGGTGGCCATGACCGAGATCATTGATATGGTAACTGCTGAGGTAAAGCCCGACTTCGTCATGCAGTTTGATATTGGGACAATCAAGCACCTAGGCTTGCAAATGTACTCGACGCTGCCCCCGGTCATAGGTGAACTGGTGGCGAATGCATGGGATGCCAATGCGCATCGTGTGGAGATCGCAGTGCCAATCGGGTTCGTCACCAACAGCTCGGAAATCGTCGTGAGCGACGATGGCAGTGGCATGTCAGATGCGATTGTCCGTGAAGCCTATCTCATCATGGGACGTGATCGCCGTGAGGAAGAGCAGACGGATGTCACTCCCGAACTGTCACGGAAGGTTATGGGACGTAAGGGAATCGGTAAGCTCTCAGGTTTCGGGATTGCGGGTGAGATCGAGGTTGAAAGCGTCAAGGATGGAGAAACGACGCGCTTTCGGATGAATTATGACGAGTTCAAACGTAACGCTGTTCGCAGGCAGATAGTGATGCCACCGCTTCCTCCAACAGGAAGCGTAACAAAAGGAACCAGAATTACTCTGCGCTACATATCCAAGTTCAGAACACGCATCATTTCCATACCCGGCCTTCGACGTGCGCTAGCAAGGCGATTTTCAGTCATCGGGGATGATTTTGTTGTAATCGTTAATGGCAACCCCATCACCGCCGAGGAGCGCGACCTGAAGTCTCTCCTTGAGAGTGATGTGGGCGGAAGGCAGTACCTTTGGGAGTACGACAATGAAGAAATACAGCCCGACACCGGATGGCGAGTCTCAGGATGGATTGGTGCAATCGACCGAAATACGAAGCCGCCCGATGGCGTACAGCACGGCATCGTTATCATGGCACGCGGCAAGCTCGTCCAGGAACCATTCATGTTCGATGCCGTTGTTGGCCAACAGTATGCGCTTTCGTACCTGATCGGAGAAATAAACGCCGAGTTTGTTGATGCCGAAGAGGATACGATTGGAACATCGCGAAACGCCCTCGTCTGGGATACGGATGCCAATACGGCTCTCAAGGAGTGGGGGCAAGCCCAGGTTAATAAGATCGCACGCGAATGGGCAGAGAAGCGTTCCAACGATAATGAAGCAAGCTTGGCGGTAAATCCACTCTATCTTCGGTTTGAACAGGAAGCTAGACAGATTGGCAATAGTCGCGCTAAAAAGGTTGCTGATAAGCTAATCCGAGACATGGTTCGGCGAAATCCTGTAGCCGATGAGGCAACGCAAATGCCTGTCATACAACTGTGCCTCGATTTCTTAGAATTTGATGCCTTTTGGGATCTGGCTAAAGATTTGACCGATGTACGACCAGAGGAGACCGGCAAGCTGATCGATCTGTTCCGAGAATGGGAAGTCGTTGAGGCGAAGGAGATGATGCGAGTCACGGAGGGACGCATTGCAACCATTCAAAAACTTCAGCTGCTCATTGAAACTAACGCTCTTGAGGTACCAACACTGCACGGCTTCCTTAAAGAGTTTCCATGGGTGCTTGATCCACGCTGGAATCTTGTTGCGGATGAGAGAAGGTACAGTCAGCTCTTGCGTGACCGTTATCCTGACGACAGCGAATTAGAGGAAGATCGCAGGATAGACTTCCTGTGTGTTCGAGAGGGCACGCAGGTCGTTGTTGTTGAGATCAAGCGACCCCTAGTGAAGGCATCTGTAAAAGAACTCGCTCAGATTGAGGAATATGTTGCATTCATGCGGGATTACATACTCCATACCACAGACCCGACACTGCGACTTTCAGACGTAACGGGTTATCTACTATGTGGTACTACAGTTGATACATTCTTTGTGCGTGACCGGTTGAAGACATTGGAGAGATCTGGAATTTATGTCCGGAGGTATACGGATTTGTTAGAGATGGTCCGGAGTAGTCACGCTGAGTTCCTGACGCGCTACGAGCAACTGCGCGTTGCTAAGGGTCGATCGGATGCGCCTTTGCCTCCGGCTTCATAGGGCGAACGGCTCTGTTGCCGCTGTTCCTCAAAGTTGATGGCGCTGCTCACATCAGCGGGGGTCAGGCTCGGATAAGTCGTAAGGATCCTCTCCAGGTTATGGCCGGACGTATGAAAGCTCCAGACGGCTTTGGTCGGCACACGCGTTCCGGCGTGCACCCAAGCATTGCTTTCCACGTAGCGATGCCGAGTGATCTGCCCAATTTGCTCCGGCCGCCGCTCACGGAACTGTAATGCCCGCACCCGCGTCTCATTTTCGATCAGCGCGAGATCGATTGGCAAAAAGAACCTGCGTGGGATCGCCAGCCACAGGACTGAATGCTGCGCGACGGTTCGCCTGCCGTGCAGCACTCCCGCATGCCTACGCTTCCATCCGACCGTGCAGTCCCGAAGGCGGCCACTCCCCGCCTTGCGACCAAGGTTTCTCCCTTCAGGGGGAAACCTGGCGAGCGGTGCGAGCCGGAAGGGGTCGCTCCCGAACGGTCAGGGGTTCTGGGCCAGGCAGCCGTTGATCTGCTGGGCTGCGTCCTGCAGCGCGGTCTTCGCCGTGGTGACGCCGGTGAGGGCCTGGGTTATCGCCTTCGTCATGATCTGGTTGATCTGCCCGGTGTAGACGCTGCCACAGTTGGGCGGGAATACTGGCGGCAAGGTGCCGATCGCCGCCGACTGGATGAAGATGTCGTTGTTGGCGGGCGGCGGCGCCAGCTTGCGCCAGGATGGATCGTTGGCCATGGAGATGCGCACCGGCACGATGGAGTAGTTGCTCGCCAGCACCCGCTGTCCGGCAGGGCTCACCACGAAACTGGTCAGCGCCCACGCCGAGTCGGTCTGCTTGGTTCCCGACGTGACGGCGAAACCCTGGGTCCCCATGCCCGTGATGTGTTTCTGCGGGAAGGTCGGCCAGAGCTGGACGTCCCACTCGAAGTGGTCGGCGATGGCCGTCCGATAGGTCGCCACGGAGCCGCGGATGCCATGCGCCATGGCCACCTGGCCGGTGGTAAAGGGATCCTTGGCGAACTTCATGGTGGATGGCGGCGCCACGCGATCCTTGCCGACCAGGTCGACCATGGCCTGGATGCCGTCGACCGCCCCACCTTCGTGGCCGGTGAAGGTCTTGCCGTCGCCGCTGACGATGTCGCCGCCATAACCGCGCATCCAGGGCACGTATTCCGCCCACCAGGTCCAGTTCAAGTTGATGCCATATTTGGCCGTGGACGGGTCGCTGCCGGGCTGGCTCAGCTTCTTGGCGGCGTCGACGAGGTCGTTGATCGTCCACTTGTCGGTCGGCAGGGGCACGCCGGCGTTGGTGAACAGTGTCTTGTTGTAGAACAGCACGAGAATGTCCAGGCCCCGCGCCAGCATGAACAAGCCGCCCGGAACGACGCTGGTGCGGCCAAGATTGAGCATCGCCGGGTAGATGTCGGCCACGTTGAACGCCTTATCACGGTCGGCCAGCGGCTGCATGTTCATCAGCACCTTCTTCGAGGCGAAGGGCTGGGTGTAGACGTCGGCGGTGCGGGTGACATCAGGTAGGGTGTTCGCCGCCGCCATGGCATAGATCTTCGTGGCGAAGTCGCCCGTGATCGGCTCGATGGTGACATCGAGGTCAGGATTTGCCTGCAAGAAGGCCTTCACGATGGCCTTGATGAGGGTGTCCTCGGTCTGGTTGCCACCATCGAAGAGGCGGAGCGTCGTCTTCTGTCCGGCGGCGCCCGCCTGGGCGGCGACGGTCGATGAAGTCGCAGTGGCAACGGTCGCGGCTGCCACCGCTGTGGCGGCGGCGGCCGTGGTTGCCGGCGGCTGGGTCGCCACGGCCTGGCTGGAGGCGCTCGTCGCCACAGCCGCGCCTGCTCCGCACGCCGCCAGCAGGGCAGCGGCAGCCACTCCGCCGGCCATTGCCGCGCTGCGCTGCAAGGCTCCACGCCGCGTCAGATTCGCTTGTCTCGTGTGCATGTTGATCCCCTTCCATAGCCATCATTGATACGGAATACCGCGTGAGAACATGAGAATACCGCCAGGACAACGAGCCAGAATGTATAATTGTTTTACCAGGATACTGGTTGATTGTCAATAGGGTCAATTTGGAGCGCGAGGTTTGCGTACGACGCTGCTTGACCTGCTGGCCACTGACCTGACCGCCTGGATGGCTGGTGCTGCCGATGGCGTGCCGCGGCGTGTCCTGCTCTGGCTCGATCCGGACGCTCAGTTCCGGCGGCTGGTTGGCCTATTGCGCTCCCCGCTCGAGCTGACCGGACTCCGGCTGCTCACGCTTTCCCCCCTGGACGGCATGGGGCAGCTTGATCTGAAGCTGGCGTTGCTGCGGTTGGACGGCGTAGTGGGTAGCCGCGCCGTCGTCTACCTGCCGGGGTTTGGCGCCTCGGCGCTCATGCCGCCAGGGGATGGCATGTCGCCGGCGCTCTGGAGCGTGTACGATTACCGCTTCAAGGGCTGCGTCTGGGGGCAGGGAGAAACCTGGCGACCGGGTGTGCTGATGGAGCCGCCCAGCCTGCTTTCCTGGCTGCGCGGCCACGGGGTGACGCTGGCCGACGAAGATACAACCCAGAGGCTCTCTACCGGAGGCGCCGATGCCTTGCTGGCGCAGTACGCGGAACTGCGCCGTGACGAGCCGATCGCCAACTGGTCCCACCCGCTACGGGCGGACGATGTAGCGGACGCGCTGGGTGGCGATCCCCGCGAGTCGCTGCGCCGCTTCCTGACGGCGCCGGAAGAAACGCTGCAAGCCTGGGGCGACCGCAAACGCCTGATTCTGGAGCGGGCGAGCGTCGAGTACGGTTTGACTGCCCCGGGGCCTGCTGCTTCGTCCGCCACCCTGGACGACGCCTTCCTCGTGCAACTTGCGCTCTGCGAAGCCTGGGAGGCCTTCGACCGGCCGGCCGACTTCCCGCACCTCTCACGTCTGCCTGCCGGTGTGGGGCAACGGTTGCGCTGTGCCGCCTTTCTGCGGGACGACCTGCTCAGCCGCCGCGAGTTGCTTCCCCGTTATCACCAGCGTATGCGTCTGTTGGAGCGCGACCTGCCGCTGGCCGATTGGGCGGCGTCACGACCCGGGCAGCCGGCCGGCTTGCCCCTGCTGGCCCACGTCCACTGGCGGCGATTTCTGGAGCGACTCAACGGTGCCATGGTGGGTGGTGACTGGAGGGTGGCGGCGGGGCTGTTGCTGGAGTCGGAAGCCGAGATCGTGGCCGGCGCGGCGAGTCCCTGGGACGACCCCGAAGGGGAATCGCACTGGTACGCCCTGCGTGACCTCAGCGCGTTGCTACAAGACGGGACTGCCGCCATCGCCGAGTCGTTGGAAACGACCACTGCGGCGGCGTTGATCCGGGCCTACTGCGAGCGCTGGTGGCGACTCGATCACTTGCACGTGCGCCTGCGTGCTGCCTGCCGGCGGGCGACCGGCATGGAGCAGGTTCGCCGGCTGACCGACCTGGCCTATTTCGATGCCGTCAGCAAGATTAACGCCCGTTTCTGCGAGCTGGTGGAAGCCCAGCCCGTATGGCCCCCAGACGGCAGCACCGATGTGGCGAGCATCCGAGCCGAACTCTGGCAGCCGACCGGCCGCACCGCCGTGCTCATCGTCGACGCCTGTCGCTGGGATCTGGCGCAGTCCATCAAGCAGCGCCTGGGCGAAGGCTGCACCCTCACGCCGCTGATCGCTACCTTGCCGACGGAGACGCCCTTCGGCATGACCGCCCTCCTGCCCCTGGCCGAAATGCCCCTGCAAGTGCGTTTTGGCGAGCACGGCCAGGTTGACCTCCGCCAGGACGGCAGCGCCAACCTCGCCCAACGCGACGGACGCAAGGCCCTGCTGCAGTCCAGGTTGACCGGCCTGGGGCGCAATGGCCTCGCCTTTATTGAGCTGCAGGACCTGTTAGGGGCAGATGCGCCGCCCCGAGCGAAAGTCGTGGTCGTGTTCGATCACAGCCTGGATGAGCAGGGGCACAGCGGCGCCGAGCAACTCCCCGAACTTGTAGAGAGTTTCGTGCAGCATCTGCGCCACGCCATCGAGCGCCTGCACGAGGCGAAGATCGCCACGGTGCATGTGGTCACCGACCACGGCTTCTTGCTGCTGCCGCCCGCCGAAGTGAACGCGCTCGGGCGACCGGAGTTGCCCATCGCCCAGACCTACCAGCGAAGCCGGCGCTGGGCGGCCTTGCGGCCAGACGTTCCCGCCGCTGACCTGCTGCATCTGCCCATGCCGCTCGCCCCCCAGGCGGTGCTGCTGGCCTTCCCGCGCGGGGTGCGCACGCTGGAAGCGGCGGAGGAGTTTCTGCACGGCGGCATCTCGCTCCAGGAGTGTGTCATTCCCCACCTGGTGTCGCGCGTCCGTGTGGCGCCGGGACGCCTCGGCCTTGACCTCTCCGTCGCGCACACCCAGCTCAGCACCGGGACCGTGCCGGTAACAGTACGGCCCCTCCTCCCCGCCGGCCAGACGCGCCTGCACGGTCCCCCGCCGCTCCGCTTGCACCTCTGGATCGAGACAGTCGGCCTTGCCGGCGACCCGCCACGCCGCGTCACGGAGATGACCGAGCTACAACTGCGTGCGGACGCAGGAGAGATAAAGTGGCCGCCCTATCTGGAAACCACTGCAGTCCTCAAGGCGGGCCAGTCGCTCCGCCTGCGCGCCCAGGATGCCGATAGCGGACGCGAGTTCGACAGCATTACCCTAACACTGCTGCGCGATCTGGGTTAACGCGGGAGGTTGATCGCTTCATCGTCGTGGATCGTCGCGCGCTCGGCCTCGACGGCTTCAAACCAGGTTTCCAGGGAACGCAGGAGCGCCGCCGCGCGCTGCGGCTGGGCACTAGCCAGGTCGTGCTGCTCGAAGGGATCATCGGCTACGTTGAAGAGCAGCGGCGCTGACGGCTCCGGCAGCGTGCGCGCCGGCTCGGGCGTGCGGTCGATGTCGGTGATGCCTTCCGGCTCGTACTTGAGGCGGCGGTCCATCACGCCGTCCTCCGGCGCTACCCGCATGGCTTCGCGCAGCGCGGGGCGCACCAGCTTCCAGTCGCCGTCGCGGGCGGCGGCGTTGCTGATCACCACCGGCGTGTAGCGGTTCCACTGCCAGAAGCGCTGCGTGATGGTGTCGCCGGGGTCGCCCTGCAGCACGGGTAGCACGCTGCCGCCATCCAGCGGCAGTCCGGCTGCCGGTGGCTGGCCGCCGCCGGCCAGCAGCGTGGGTAGCCAGTCGGTGAAATGGATCATCGCGTGGTTGCGTTGGCCGGCGGCCAGGGCTGCCGGCCAACGGACGATGGCGGGCACGCGGATGCCGCCTTCGTAGACCAGCGTCTTCTGCCCGTTGAAGTTGGCGTTGTAGCGTTGCAGGGAACCGGGCCCGGCGGAACTGCCGAACTGCGGGCCGTTGTCGCTGGTGAAAAGCACGAGCGTGTTTTCGGCCAGGCCCAGTTGGTCCAACTCGGCCAGCAGTCGGCCGATGCCCTGGTCCATGCGGGCGATCATGCCGTACAGCGTGGCCAGCGGTTCGCCAAACTTGCCGGTGTCGCGGAAGGGCTGCACGCTCTCCTCCGGCGCTTGCAACGGCGTGTGCGGCGCGTTGTAGGCCAGGTGCAGAAAGAAGGGCTGCTGCCGGTGCCGCCGCACGAACTGGACTGCTTCGTCGGTGAAGACGTCGGTGAGGTAGCGGCCATCGGTCTTCCGGAAACTGCCGTTGTAATCCAGGCGCCACTGGTAGTAGTCGCTCCAGCCGCCCCGGAAGCCGACGAACTCCTGAAAGCCGCGTGCATTGGGGTGGTAGCGCGGGT
This sequence comes from Chloroflexota bacterium, assembly GCA_036734945.1. Taxonomy (GTDB): domain Bacteria; phylum Chloroflexota; class UBA4733; order UBA4733; family UBA4733; genus UBA4733. The sequence continues at coordinate 43,266 of DAIMXP010000051.1, read as the reverse complement.
CCAGCGCGCCCAGATGCCACTTGCCGATCAGCCCGGTGGCGTAGCCGCCCGCCTGCAAGTGGTTGGCGAGCGTGACCTCGCGCAGCGCCAGTCGGTCCAGTCCGCGCCCCTCGAAGGTGTCGATCGCCCCGGTGCGGTGGGGGTAGCGGCCGGTGAGCAAGGCGGCGCGGGCGGGCGCACAGACGGCGGAGCCGGAGTAGTGCTGGGTGAGCAGGACGCCTTCCCCCACCAGGCGGTCCAGTGCCGGCGTCTGCGCTGAACCGTCGCCCAGCACGCCCAGATCGCCGTAGCCCATATCGTCGGCCAGAATCAAGATAATGTTCGGTTGTTTTGCCATGCTGCCCCCTCCGCCGCGTCCGTCGCGTGTGCGGGGATGCTACCAGACTTCCGGCGGGGAGACCAGGTGGCGGCGGGGAGGGCTGGGGTTGGCGCCTCGCACGACTGCTGGCGGCGTCAGGTCGTGGCCAGGAGATAGGCCCGCGCGTGGCCGTTCGGGAACGGATCGGCGCTGAATTGCTCTGCCAGGCGAGCGAGGTAGGCCTCGGCCTCATCGCCGAGCACTGCGCGTGCGGCGGAGGCGTAGGCCGGTGGCTGTGGCGCGCGCCCGATCGTCTCAGGCACGCTATCGGACAGGTACGGAGAGTACACATAGCGATAGTTCAATTCGATCTTGCGGAAGCCGGCCTCCAGGACGGAGCGCACCAGATCGCGCTCGTCGTAGGAGTGGTTCTCCAGCCGATCGTCGGTGTAGTTCGAGGGATGTTGCCGAAGGTGGGCGATGATTCGGTCGTGCTCAGGTTGGAAAGGGGCCATGTCTCTGGTTTCCGCCCAGGTGTCGTAGTCGTTGGCGGTGAGATGGTAGCGCCAGACCGGCTCAAAGGCGGCGAGGCGCCCGCCCCACCTGAGCACGCGGCGTAGTTCGGTGAATGCGCGCTTGCGATTGGGCAGGTACTGGATGACGGAATGCAAGAAGGCAACGTGAAAGCTGTCGGTGGCGAACGGCAGGCGGGTGGCGTCACCGAGCACTGCCGCCAGTGGGGCATGGTTCTTCAGGGGCTCGGCCCGCTGGCGGCAGACGCGCAGCGCATCCAGCGAGCTGTCGAGCGCCACCACCCGTCCGTCGTCGTAGGCATAGAATCGCGCTCTCTGGGCCAGCAGGCCGCTCCCCGCGCCCACATCGAGCACCCGTTCGCCATCGCTGACGTCGGCGTAGGCGATGAGCTGATTCCGACTGTTCTCATAAAAGTAGTTGCCCGGCGCATCCTGCTCGACTAATGGGTCATACGTCGACGATCGTTCCTGGTCGGCGTCGGTCATCGGGACGGACCACCATGCCCCCATCGTGCTTGCCCCCCTCACGCATCTCTCAGAGGTCGCCTGAGCGTAGCATAACGTCGCCGTGTAGCGCGTGGGCAGGCCCCCTCCGGCTCGCACCGCTCGCCAGGTTTCGCCCAAGCCTGTCGGGGACTGCTGGTGAACCTCCTCTGGTCTGCCGGCTCACCCTACGCTGAAGCGTAGGGCTAACAACACCAAGCCTGCTGAAGCAGGCTGGACACCGTTTACGAGGTAGCTCCGTAGATATTACCCTCATTGTCGTGCCCGCTCGCGTGCTACAGTCTCCCTTCGGGAGCAAAAACACTATGAACGCAGCATCGGTTGCCGCCTGGCCGGTCCTCCGGCGCTATTCCGGCGCTCAGTTGCGCCGCATCGCCATGCCGCTGGGCGGTATCGGCACCGGCACGGTCTCGCTCGGCGGACGGGGCGACCTGCGCGATTGGGAGGTCGTCAACCGCCCGGCGAAGGGCTTTGTTCCGCGGCAGGCGTTCTTTGCGCTGCACGTCCGGCGGGCCGGTGGTGAGGCCGTGACCCGGCTGTTGGAAGGCCCGCTGGACAGCAGCCTCTACGAAGGGGCACGCGGCTCTAGCGCGCCCAACCATAGCCTGCCTCGCTTTCAGGGTTGCACGTTTGAAGCCGCCTACCCGCTCGGTCAGGTCCTCCTTACCGACCCCGGCGTGCCGCTGGACGTCCGGTTGCAAGCCTTCAACCCGCTAATCCCGGCCGACGCCGACCGCAGCGGCATCCCCGTTGCTGTCCTGCGTTTTGTGCTGGCGAACCGCGGGGACGCCACCGTCGAGGCCAGCGTCTGCGGCAGCTTGCAGAACTTTATCGGGACCGATGGCAGTTCCGGCGCGCCGAAGGCGAATCGGAACACCTTTCGCGCGATGCCGGACCTGCGCGGACTCTTCATGTCCTCGGACGGCGTCGCGGCAGAGGCGGAACAGTGGGGAACGCTGGCGCTGGTGATGCTGGGCGGCGAAGCTGTGACCTACCGCACCGCCTGGCCGGAGGGCAACTGGGGGGCCGGGCTGCTCGACTTCTGGGACGACTTCAGTGCGGACGGCGCCCTCGACGACCGCAGCGGTGGCGGCGATGCACCCATCGGCTCGCTGGCCGCGCAGGTCAGCGTGCCGCCGGGAGAGACGCGGTCGCTCACCTTCCTGCTCGCCTGGCACTTTCCGAACCGGCTGACCTGGACGCCGAGTTCCCCGTCCACGCCGGACGATCGCCTTGGCAACTACTACGCGACGCAGTACGCCGACGCCTGGGACGTGGCAGCGCGCACGGCCGCCGATCTGCCGGCCCTGGAGGCAAAAACGCTCGCCTTCGTGGGGGCCTTCTGTGCCAGCGATCTGCCGGAGGTCGTCAAAGAGGCTGCCCTCTTCAACCTCAGCACCCTGCGCACGCAGACCTGCTTCCGCACGGCCGATGGCCGCCTCTATGGCTGGGAAGGCTGCGACGACCGTAGCGGCTGCTGCCACGGCTCCTGCACGCACGTCTGGAACTACGAGCAGGCGACCGCCTTCCTGTTCGGCGACCTGGCGCGCAGCATGCGTGAGGTCGAGTTTCTGCACACCACGCGGGACGACGGCCATATGAGCTTCCGCGTCAACCTGCCGCTCACTCGCGCTCAGAGCTGGGGACTGGCGGCCGCCGACGGGCAGCTCGGCTGCCTGATGAAGCTCTACCGGGAGTGGCAGTTATCGGGCGATGAGGCCTGGCTGCGCCGCCTCTGGCCGCAGGCCCGCCGCGCGCTGGAGTTCTGCTGGCTGCCCGGCGGCTGGGATGCCGACCGCGACGGCGTCATGGAAGGTTGCCAGCACAACACGATGGACGTCGAGTACTACGGTCCCAACCCGCAGATGGGCGCCTGGTACCTCGGCGCGCTGCGCAGCATGGAAACACTGGCGCAGCGCCTGGGCGACACGGAGTTCGCCGCCGAGTGCCGGCGGCTCTTTCTCAGCGGCAGCGCCTGGCTCGATGCCCACCTCTTCAACGGCGAGTACTACGAGCACGAGATCCGCCCGGTGGCGGACCCAGCGACGATCCTGCCTGGCTTACGGCACGAGGCCATGGGGGCGCGTGACCCGCGTGACCCCGACCTGCAACTCGGCGCAGGCTGCCTGGTCGATCAGCTTGTCGGCCAATATATGGCCTGCGTCTGCGGGCTCGGCGACTTGCTCGATCCGACACATATTGACGCGACGCTCTCCAGCTTGCTGAAGTACAACTTCAAGACGACGCTACTCGGGCAGTTCAATCCCATGCGCAGCTACGCCCTGGGTACCGAAGCCGCCATGCTGATGGCGACCTATCCGCGGGGTCGTCGCCCCCGCCGACCCTTCCCCTACTTTGCCGAAGCCATGACGGGCTTCGAGTATTCAGTGGCCGTCCACCTGCTCTACGAGGGCCGCACGGCCGAAGGGCTGCGACTCATCCAGGCGATTCGTGATCGCTACGACGGGGAGAAGCGCAGCCCCTTCGACGAAGCGGAATGCGGCCACCACTATGCCCGGGCGATGGCAAGCTGGGGAGCGGTGTTGGCGCTGAGCGGCTTCCACTATTCGGCCGACGTGTACCTGCTCTGCTTCGGTGCCGCCAGTCAGCCCGCGCAGGTCTTCTGGTCGAACGGCTATGCCTGGGGAACCTGCCAGCAGCAGCCGGGAGGCGGAGATATCAATGTAGATCTCACGGTGTTGCACGGCTCCTTGACGATCCGCCGGCTGACGCTGGATGGGTTTGGCGCTGTCGAAACAGCCGTACCGCAGACGATTGGCGAGGGAGAGGTTGCGAGGTTTGTGGTTCGACGTGAAAATAGCGTGTGATCATCGGGAACAGTCGGCGTCATGTCACCCGCTCGTTTACGGGCGGGTGGCGTAGAGGAGCATCTGATGCAACAAGTGAACCGTCTGATTCAATCCCGTAAGCAAACTCTGGCCCGCCGCGGCCTCTTGCACCTGCTCGCGAGCCTGATGGCGGCCGTGCCGCTGGCTGCCTGCGCTGGGGCAAGTGGCAGCGCGACCAGTGCCGGTACTGCCGTCACCACCGGCGTCGCCAGCAGTGCTACCAGTAGCGCCAGCAGCGCGGTCGGGGCCGCGACGACAAGCGCGACAGCCCGGAGCGCTGCCACGACCAGCGCCGCCAGCTCCGCTGCAGCCGCCGCCCCAACGGGTACGGGAACAAAAATTACCTTCCTCTCGCGTGGCAGTCTCCAATACCAGGCGGTGTTCAAACAGAGCATCGCCAACTTCCAGCAGCAGCATCCCGACATTACCGTGGAGAACCAGCCGGTAGCAGCGAGCGCCAACTTCGACCAGAAGCTGGAGTCGCTGCTGGCCGGCAGCGTTGCGCCGGACGTCTTCTTCGGCGCGGCCGCCACATTTCTGGTCTACCCGACAAAAGGCGCCACCATCGCGCTGGATAGTTACGCGGCCAGGGGCGTCGATTTCAAAGCCTCCGACTACTACCCCTACTGGCTGAAGACCATGCAGTGGCAGGGCAAGCTGGTCGCTTTGCCCTACGACCCGGATATGGTCGTGCTCTACTACAATAAGACGCTCTTCGACAAGGCTGGCCTCGCCTACCCCGACGCCAAGACGGCGCTGACCTGGGATCAACTGCTGACGCTGGCCCAGCAACTCACCGTAGACAACAAAGGCAACCGCGGTTCGGCCGTTGATCCCAGCCAGGTGGTGCAATACGGGCTGGACTCCTTCAGCCCTCGCATGTGGTGGCATCTGCCCCGCGAGCACGGCATCGACGTGTTCAACAGCGATCTCAGCAAGACGACGCTCGACCAACCGGGAGCCGTCGACGGCTTGCAAACGCTGGTGGACCTCAGCGCCAAGTATCACGTCGTGCCGACGGCCGGCACGACGAAAGGCCCGGCCATCAACTTCCAGAGCGACAACCTGACGATGGCCCTCAACGGCGGCTGGCAGCGCGGCCTCTACCTGGAACAGGTAAAAAGCGCCTGGGACATTGCGCCCATGCCCCAGGTGCAGGGGAAGCCGCCGGTCGGCATGGGCTGGGCCTCTGGCCTGATGATCCCCAAGCAGAGCAAAAATGCCGACCAGGGCTGGCAGTTCCTGGCCTACCTGGCCGGCCAAGCGGGGCAGCAACTGCTGCTGAAAGAGGGGATCAGCCAGCCCATGCTCACCAGCATGGCCGGCGACCCGGTCTACACGTCTCCGGCGGAGCCTTCCCACAAAGAGGTGCTGCTCAACGAAGTGACGGCCGGCGATCCGCCGCCCTATATCCCTGCCTACATGGACATCCAGACCGTCGTGCAGACCGACCTGCTCAACACCACGCTCAGCGGCAAACAGAACCTGCAAACGGCCATCGCCACGGCGGTACCCAAGATCGACGCGCTGCTCGCGCAGTACAAGCAGCAGTTCGGGGAGTAAAGGCGATCCGGTCCGCCACGCACGGGAAAGACCCGGTCAGGGCAGCAGGTACTGGGTCAGGGCATCCCGCGCCGGATCGAAGGCGGGGACATAGTCCCAGAGCGTCCCATTGCGCGCCATGGCGTCCTTGATCAGCTTGCGCCGGCGCAAGCTTTGGCGAACGTCCGCCTCGATCTCTTCCAGGGAAAACCGGGCAAGTATCGCCCGGCGCAACGACTCCTCCACCTGCCGGTGGCTCGGCTCGCCGGCCAGATTGTGCCACTCGCCGGGATCGGATTCCAGGTCGAACAACTGCGCCGCCTGCCCGGTTGGGGACACGTATTTGTGCGGTCCTCGCCGCACCATGAAGCACAGGGCGGCCACGTCCTCCACGTGCATCTCCGCGAAGACCGTGCGCGGCGCAGTGTCACTGCCGTCGATCAAGCCCAGGAGGCTCGTCCCATCGATGGGCAGCCGTTGGCCCTGCCCCACGCCGGCCACGTCCAGTAACGTCGGCAACAGATCGACCAGCGACACCGGTTCGCGGCAGACGGTGCGGGCGTACACGTCGCCGGGCCAGCGCAGGATCAAGGGCACGCGGGCCGAATATTCGTAGAAGCTGCGCTTCTGCACCATGCCCTTCTCCCCGAGCATGTCGCCGTGATCGCTGGCGAACACGACCACCGTGTTCTCCCAGAGGTCGTTCGCTTGCAGTGTGGCGACGAGCTCGCCGACTTTGCGATCGATGTAGGTGATCAGAGCGTAGTAGGCACGGCGGACGCGCCGAAGGCTGTCCGGGTCGCGCAGCTCCGGGTAGCGCTGCACGCCGTGGTTGGCGTTGAGCCAGCGGTCCATGGCGCTGTAGGTCGCCTCCAGGTTGTCTGGAAACGACGGAACCTCGATTTCTGCCCCGGCGTACAGGTCCCACAGGTCCTGTGGTGGCCAGAACGGGTCATGCGGGTGGTGATAGGAGACGCACAGGAAGAAGGGCGGCGCGACGTCTGCCCCGCGCTGCAGCCGCTCCCGGCGCTGCGCCGCGACAGCGCGCAGATAGGCCAGGCCGCGAAAGTGCGCCTCTTCGTCGTAGGCCAGGTGATGATGCCAGCGGTCGACGTGCACGCCCGAGCCGGTGTAGCTGCGCGCGTGGTTGCCCTTCCCCTTGCTCGGGTCGAAGGCCGCGGGATCGCGCTCGAGCGCCCATGGGGCTCGGTTGTCCACCCAGGTGAATTCCTCCGGATAGATGTCGGTGGTCAAGCGGCGGCGGAACCCGTGCAACTGGTCCGGGCCGACGAAGTGCATCTTGCCGGAGAGCACGGTGTCGTAGCCGGCGTTGGTCAGGTAGTGGGCGACCGTGGGGAGGTCGGCAGCGAAGAGCGCGGCGTTGTCGTAGACCCGGTTGGTTGAGCTATAGGTCCCGGTCAGCAAGCAGGCGCGGGCCGGCGCGCACACCGGGCACGGCGAGTAGGCAGCATCGAAGCGCACGCCGTGCTCCGCCAGAGCAGTGAGGGCCGGCGTCTGCACGACGGGATGCCCATAGGCCCCACAAAGCATCGGAATAAGCTGATCGGCCATAATCAAGAGGATGTTCGGCCCTGGCTGCGCTGTGCTCACCGTGCTGCTCCTCGAGGTTAAGCGGTTGGGACGCCCATGGCGCCGCCGGGCCATATTATCATTACTTCGGCACGATTAGCCGTTGGCGAGGAGAACAACGATATGGATAAATTACCTGGCAAGGTGGCGATCGTCACGGGCGGCAGCCGCTCGACCGGGCGCGCCATCGCTCGCGCGCTGCTCACCGCCGGACTGCGCGTGGCCATCTGCGCTCGCGATGAGGCGCGATTGGCGGAGGCTGCGGAGGAACTGGGCCGGCTCGGGTCGGTGCTCGCCGTGCGCGCCGACGTTGGCGACGAAGCGGATGTTCGCCGCCTGGTCGCGGCAACGGAACAGGAGTTCGGCGGCGTCGACGTCCTGATCAACAACGCCGCGGCAGGCGGCGGCGGACGGACCGAGGAATGTGACCCGGCGCGCTGGGACCTGGTGATGGCGACGAACGTGCGCGGGCCGTTCTTGCTGGCCAAACATGTCGTGCCCAGCATGCGCAAGCGGGGCGGCGGCAACATCATCAGCATCGGCTCCGGCGCCGGGAAGCAGGGCTACGCGGGAATGCCGGCCTACTGCGCCTCCAAGTTCGCGCTGCTTGGCTTCTCGCAGTCCCTGGCGCTGGAGGTGGGGGAGGACAACATCAAGGTGGCAGTCCTCAATCCGGGCAGCATCGCCAGCGAGTTGGGTCTGTCCACCGGCCAGCCGCACCGGCCGTCCGGCAAATACCTGCTGCCCACGGACGTTGCCGAAGCGGTGCTCATCCTCCTGCGCCAGGGTCCGCACGCCTGGACGCAGGAAATGAACCTATGGCCATTCCGAGGCGACTGAGCACCGTGTAACAGGTGAAGGGCGCGTGGCCGAGTTGGGCGAGCTGCTGTCGCCTACCCGGCCGCGCGTGCCGCCGCCGCCTCGTAGCCATCCAGCCAGCGGGCGTTGGCCGTGAACAGTTCGTCCACCATCTGCTGGATGTCGTCGATGGCGACGCTGGCCGAGGTCAACGGGTCCACGGCGCAGGCCTGGAACACGGCGGCGCGGTCGCGCTGCAGGAAGCCCTCGGCTGCCAACTCGTGGACGTTGACGTTGGTGCGGTTGACGGCGGCTAACTGCGGCGGCAGATCACCGACGGCGCAGGGATGCAGCCCCATGTTGTCCACCAGGATCGGCACTTCGACGCTGCAGTCGGGCGGCAGGTTGGTGATCAGGCCGCTGTTCGGCACATTGCCGTTGAAACGGAAGGGCGCGTTGGCCTCGATGGCGTGGATGATGTAGGAGCAGTATTCCCGACTACGGCTGAAGTCGATCGGCGTCTGCCCGGCGATCTGCTGGCGCGCCTGGTCCCACATGGCGGCGCGGCGCGCCTGGGCGGATGGCGCCGCGCTGCCGGTCGCAGGTCCCGGCGTGTAGCGTTGGCGGTCGGCCTCGGTGCGCCGGAACCAGGGCACGTATTCGCTCATGTGCCGCGAGGATTCGGTGACGAAGTAGCCGAAGTGGCGCAGCATGGCGAAGCGCACGCGATCCTGCTCGTAGATCGCCGGCTGCTCCATGGCGGCGCGCAAGCGCGGGTAGAGATCTTCGCCGCGATAGCTGTGGTGGCGGAGTTGCAGGAACCAGGCCTGGTGGTTGATGCCGGCGACCCAGTAGGCCAGTTCCTCGTATGGGACGCCGATGTAGCCGGCCAGTTGCTCCGAGGTGTGCTGGATGCTGTGGCAGAGGCCGACGTTGCGCAGGCCGGGCAGGGCCCGGTTGATCGTGCGCATGATCATGTTCATCGGGTTGACGTAGTTCAGCCAGAGCGCCTGCGGGCAGAGCCGTTGCATATCCTGGCCGATCTCCAGCATGGCCGGCATCGTGCGCAGGTAGCGGAAGACGCCGCCCACGCCCAGCGTGTCGGCCACCGTCTGGTGCAGCCCGTAGCGCTCCGGAATGGTCACCTCCGGACGATCGGCGCCGTACTGGAAACCGACGGCGATGGTGGTGATGACGTAGTCGGCGCCTTCCAGCGCCGTGGCGCGATCCGTCGTCGCCTGCACGCGCGCGCCTACGCCTTTGTCGGCGATCATCTTCCTGGTGAGGGCGTGGATCAGTTCCAGCCGCTCTGGATCGATGTCCATGAGCGCGAACTCGCTCTCCTGCAGTTCCGGCCAGCTCAGGATGTCCGTGAGCAGCCGCCGCGCGAAGGTTCCGCTGCCCGCGCCTATCAATGTGATCTTTGCCATGCCATCCTCCGAAGTCGTTGATGCCTCTTCAGCGCCAGGACCATATCTTTGTCCATGTGAGGGGGTCTGTCAATCGGCCCTGCCTTCTACCGAAACAATACCTCCGCCACCTCCCGCAGGAAGTTCTTGCCCATCAACTTGTAGCCGTCGGCGCTGGGGTTGTGCTGCTCGCTGCTCAGTTTGCTGCTGGTCGTGCGCTGGCGAGCGACACCCGAACGCCACGTCCGCCGGCGGCAAGTCGTCCTGGCGCTGGTGACGGCGGCGGCCTTGCTCAGTTGGTACCTTCAACTGTTCGTGCTGGTACTGGAGGCGCTGCTGTGCTGGCGAGGGCGGCAACGGTCTGGAGACCATCCGGCGGCTACGTCGGCTGGCATTGGGTCGCGTGGTCTGGTGGCTCTGGCCGGTGGAGTCCTGCTGGCAGCGCCGTTGTATGCCTTTGTGCTGCCCGGTCTGCTGGCCAAGATGCGGCAGGGCATCACCGTGACGGAAGGCACGCCGGTGCTGCCGTCTGCCGCGACAGTGCTGGCGGGGCTGGCGCAGGCCCTGATGGGACAGCCCGGCGGGCTGGCTACCGACGGTCGCTTTGCTTGGCGGCGGGGTGGCGCTCCTCCTTGGCGTGTGGTGCTGTGCCTTTGGCAACGGTAACGGCGAGCAGGGGCAACGCGATCGTCTGTTGCAGCGGCGGGTGCTGCTGCCCGGCCTGTTTCTGGGCACACTGGAAGTCGCCACGATCCTGGCGCGCTGGCAGCACCCCGATGCGGCCGGTCGTTACCTGCTGGGCGTCCTGCCCTTCGCCGTCGCCTTGCAGGCGCTGGCCCTCACGGCGCGTTCTCGGAGCCTCCGCGTCATCGCAACGCTGGGGATCGGTCTGTCGCTCTGTGGTCAGCTCGTGTGGTTCGGCAACTTGCTGGCGATCCCGCCACACGATTACGAGCACGACAGCGAATCGAACTTCCTGCTGGCGCACCTGCAACCGGGCGACGGCCTGCTCTTTGCCGACCATGGCCAGCGCGGCCAGTTTCTGCTGAATCGCCGCTTTGGCGGCGTCTATCCAACGGCCATAGTCCAGACCAGCGGTGACGCCTACCTTGGCGACACGGCGGCGCAGGCGGCGCAGCAGGTGGCGACGCTGCTGCCGCAGGCGCGTCGCATCTGGTATATGAACACGGCGGAGCGTCCCGGCCGGCCTCGGCTGGGGCAGGAAGCGCTGGCGGCCCGTGCCTTCGTCGTGTCCCAGGCGCGGGCAGGCGATAGCGACCTCCCGCTCTTCCTCACCGGTCAACCGGACACGCGCCGTACCCTGAATGCGCCGTTCGGCGGCGCCGTGACACTGCTGTCCGCCGAGTTCACCGCGCGACTGAGCCCGTCCGGTGGCCTGAGTGTCCGTCTGAACTGGCGCGATGACCGGCCAATGGCAGGACCCTACAGCGTCTTCGTCCACCTCGACGCCGCCGACGGCCGCCTGCTGGCGCAGCACGACGGCGTCCCGGCAGCCGGCCTGCGCCCGACCGAGCACTGGCAGCCCGGCGAGGTGATCGATGATCGCCACGGCCTCATCGTCCCTGCTGACCTCCCGCCGGGCAGCTATCTGCTGCATGCCGGCATCTACCAGGTGGGGGGCAACCGGCTGGCCCTGCCGGATGGCAGCAACCGGGTGCTACTGGGTACGGTGCAGGTGGGCGGCTGACCCGGCCAAGCTAGAGCAAGCTGCCCGTCACGCTTGCCCCACGAGGTCTCCCACCGACGCCACACCATTGGCATGCATGTATGCCAGCAGGCCACGGTTGATCGACCGCACAACTGCTGGCCCCTGGTAGATCATGCCGGTGTACAGTTGCAGCAGGGAGGCGCCGGCGCGCAGCTTCTCTATCGCATCCGCCGCAGAGGCGATGCCGCCGACGCCGATGATCGGCAGGCGTCCTTCGCTGCGCTGGTAGATCGCGCGGATGACCTGCGTCGAGCGGTCGCGCAGCGGTTGCCCGCTCAGCCCGCCCGCCTCCTGCTTGGCTGCACCAACCAGGGATGCCGGGCGGGCGAGGGTCGTATTGGCAGCGATGATCCCGGCGACCGGGTGAGCCAGCGCCACCTGCAAGACGGCATCGAGTTGGTCATCGCTGAGGTCCGGGGCAATCTTGAGTAGTACCGGCGTTGCCGGCAGCGTGCGCGCTTGCATTGCAAAAACGGCTTGCAGCAGCTCTTCCAGCGCCGGAGCGGCTTGCAAGGCGCGCAGGCCCTGGGTGTTGGGCGAGGAGACGTTGATGGTCAGGTAGTCGGCGTGTGGCGCCAGGTGCGCCAGGGCCGCCAGATAGTCGGCGGTTGCTGCACCAGCTTCCACGCTGGCCACATTGGGGCCGACGTTGACGCCGAGCACGTAGCGCCGATTTGCGTATGCACGGAGGCGCGTCGCGACGTCCGTCATGCCCTCACTGGGAAAACCCAGGCGGTTGATCAGCGCCGCGTCCTCCGGCAGGCGGAAGATGCGCGGGCGCGGCCTGCCGGGCTGGGGACGCGGCGTAGCGGTGCCGACCTCGATATGGCCAAAGCCGAGCGCCGCCAACGCGGTTGGTGCAGTGCCGTTCTTGTCGAAGCCGGCCGCCAGGCCCAACGGGTTGGCGAACTCCCGGCCGAAGCAGGTGACACGCAGGCGTGGATCGTCCACCTGGTAGTGGCGTCGCAGCAGCGCCAAGAGCAGCGGTTGTGCCTGCACAGCGCGTAGGAGCGCCAGGGTGTGGTGATGCACGGCCTCGGCATCCAGGCGCTTGAGCGCCGGCAGGGCAAACCGCCGGTACAGCGTCGTTCCCATCACCGCTCCGCCCGTTGTCCCCGAACCCACGCGAGCGGGCTTCCAGCGGTATAGTATGACTGGTAGGGTAGCCGATTGCGTGATGCCATGATTCAACAACTGCGCGGAACGACCGATCTCGATCATGTGCTGCACATCGTCGTGCAGGCCGCCCACCGCCGCGTCGGCCACCTGCTGAGTTGGGGCTTCAGCCCGGAGCACCCCGAGGTGCGCGACGCGCGCATCATGTTCGAGATGCAGCAACACGTCTTCAAAGTCCACCTGCAAGCGCAACGTACCAAGCGTGGACATGGCCGACCGGAAGAGTCCTGAGGTGGTCGGGGGGCGCACGGCGTTTCGGCTGCGTCGGGTTGCGGCCGGTTACCCAGTCTGAGCGACGAGAAAGGGAATGACGATGCGCAATAGCACGTTGGCGCTGTTACGGGCCGGGCAGCCGGCTATCGGCACCTGGATGACCCTGGCCAGCCCGCTGGCCGGCGAGATGCTGGCCCACAGCGGGTTCGACTTTCTTGTCGTGGACACTGAACACTCGCCGACCGATACCGAGACGGTGGTGCAGATGCTCCAGGCGATGAATGGGCAGCCGGTCTCGCCGATCGTGCGCGTGGTCTGGAACGATGGCGGGCTGATCAAGCGCGCCCTGGATAGCGGCGCGCACGGCGTAGTGGTGCCGATGGTCAACACCGTGGAAGAGGCGCGCCAGGCCGTCGCCGCCTGCCGCTACCCGCCTCAGGGGGTACGCAGCGTCGGCGGCGCGCGGCCGCCTTTCAGCTTCGGTGTCAGCCGGGTCGAATACCTGGCGGAGGCCAATCGGGAGATCATGCTGGCGGTGCAAATCGAGCACATCGATGCCGTGGCACATGTCGAGGCGATTGCGGCGGTCGAAGGCGTCGACAGCGTTTTCGTCGGCCCCAACGATCTCTGCGCCTCCATGGGCTTGCCACCATTGTTGGAGCCGGACGAGCCGGCCTTCGAGGAGGCGCTGGCCAAGGTGGTGCGCGCCGCCAACACGCAGGGCAAGGCCGCCGGTATCCTCGTCGGCACGCTCGCCACCGGTCTGAAACGCCTCCAGCAAGGGTTCCGCTTCGTCGCCATCGGCACCGACGCCGGCATCCTCACATCAGGAGCACAGGCTATCGTGCAAGGTGTACGCCGAGGGACCTCACCCGCTCGCTGAGGTCCCCCAATTCTCCGTTACACTATAGGCATGATGGCGGCGTCTGGATCGGGCAGGCCGAGCGCTACGCCCATCAGAGGAGGACATCATTATGTCGAACACGGCGTCGGGCAACCCTTTGCGCCTGCTGGAAGCGCAGGGACAGAGCGTTTGGCAGGACAACATTACGCGCGGCCAACTGCAAACCGGCAGCCTGAAGGCGCTCGTAGAGGCGGACGGGGTGAGTGGCGTCACTTCCAACCCCTCCATCTTCGAGAAGGCTATCGGCGGTTCGGCGGAGTACGACGACGCCATCCGTCAGATGGTGCGCGCCGGCAAAGATACTGCCACGATCCTGGACACGGTGATGGCCGACGACGTCCGCGCGACTGCCGATGTGTTGCGCCCGGTCTGGGAGCGCAGCGGGCACCGCGACGGCTTCGTCAGCATCGAAGTGGCTGCCAACCTGGCCCGCGATACCCAGAACACCCTTTCCGAAGCGCGGCGGCTCTGGAAGCTCGTCGGGCGCCCCAACCTGATGGTGAAGATTCCCGGCACCGCCGAAGGGGTTCCCGCGGTCAAGCAGTGCCTGAGTGAAGGCATCAACATCAACATCACCCTGCTCTTCTCTATCGCGCACTACGAGGCGGTCGCCCAGGCCTTCATCGAAGCAGTCGAAGCGCGTGTTGCCGCCGGTCAGCCGGTGGCGGACCTGGCGGCGGTGGCCAGCTTCTTCGTCAGCCGGGTTGACACCATCGCCGACAAAGCGATCGCCGCCAAACTGCAAAACACGACCGACGCGGCAACCAGGAGGAAGCTGGAGGGGCTCGTCGGCCAGGTCGCAGTTGCTAACGCCAAGCTCGCCTACGCCCGCTTTGAAGAGCTGTTCGGCGCCGGCAACGCGCGCTTTGCCCGCCTGGCTGCTGCCGGAGCGCAGGTGCAGCGGCCCTTGTGGGCCAGCACCAGCATGAAGGACCCCAAGCGGCGCGACACGCTCTACGTGGAGGAGTTGATCGCTCCCCACACCGTCAACACAGTACCGCCAGCGACGATAGACGCTTTCCGCGACCACGGCCTGGTGCGCGGCGCCACCGCTACGGAGGACCTGGATGCCGCCCGTCACATCGTCCAGACGCTGCAGGAAGTGGGCATCAGCCTGAACGACCTGACCGATCAACTGGAAGAAGAGGGCATCAAGCAGTTCAAGGATGCCTTCGACCGGTTGACCGAGGAGACCGCGAAAAAGGTCAGTGAACTACGCTCCCAGGAGAAGCAGCCTGTGGCTTGACTTTCTGCCGGTATAGTAGGGTGCTGGAGTGTCGGCGTCCCGCCTAATACGGTTTAGTTAGCGACGTGGGGCGGCAGACCGCAGTCGCCGCCTTGTGTACCCCCTCACGCCGGCCGTTCGATCCGCCAGGGTTCGACGCGGTTGCACGCCGGCTGGCTGAGGATGTTCTTGGCTGAGCGTTCCGGCTGTTCGTAGCGAGCGAAGTGGTCCTCCAGCCAGGCATCCAGGCTCCTGACGATGGCGACCAGCGATGGGTCGCCGATGCGGTTCCGGCGCTCGCGGGGATCTTCGATCAGGTCGTATAGCTCGTCGGGATAGACACCGGCATGTGGGGCGTAGTGGCGGACCAGCTTGTAGCGCTCCGTGCGTAGCATGCGGGCGTTGCCGTACTCGCAGAACTGCTCGTTACGCCATTCCGTTTGCTGCCCTTCTAACAGCGGTAGGTAGCTGTGGCCGGCGTACCGGCGTTCGACGGCGAAGGCTGGGTCGAGCCGGCATTGCGCGGCGTCCAGCAGCGTCTGGAAGCGGTCGAGGTGATCGACCGGTTCCTCGCGGACCTGACCGGCTGGGAAGTGGCCCGGCCAACTCAGCAGCGCGGGGATGCGGATCGACTCTTCGTAGAAATTCTGCGGCACCGTGGCGTTGCCCTTGGTGTAGAGGCCGTGCTGACCGTTCATGTGACCGTGGTCAGCGGTGTAGACGACGAGCGTGTTGGCCAGTTCGCCGCGCCCTTCCAAATCGTCCAGCAGCGCGCCGATCTGCTCGTCGATCATTGTGACAGCGGCGTAATACTGCGCCAGGCGCTCCAACCGCTCCTCCGGCTCCCGCGGCGCGAGCATACGGGCCCAGCCGCGGCTCGTGTCAGGGTCTTCCAGCGGCATGTCGGTGATGCCGGCCTGGCGATAGGCGGAGACAAGGCGGTCCAGATGGTCGGCAAAGGGTGAATGGGTGTCGACGTAGCCGACGAACAGGAAGAACGGCTTGCTGCGCTCGCGTTCGCGCAGGAAGCGCAGCGCCTTGCCGGTGAGAAACGGTGTCTGGTAGCCCTCGTGGACGACCGGCGTGCCGTTCTCCACGAAGCGCTGCGTGCCGCGGTGGGGACGCTGGTTGGCCTGGTAGCTGATCCAGTAGTCGAAGCCGGGCGGCGTCAGCCAGCTCCGCCCACAGTGCCATTTGCCGACGAGTGCCGTCTGGTAGCCCGCCCCCTGCAACAGTTGGGGCAACGTGGTCTCGCCGGCCAGCCAGTCCATCTCCGGCGTGTCGACTTCCATCAGGTAGTCCTGGATGCCGTGCTGCGAGGGCAGGCGGCCCGTGAAAAAGCTGGCGCGCGCCGGCGAGCAGACGGGGGTGGGTGTGAATGCGTTGGCCATGCGCACACCGCGCCGGGCCAGGTAATCCATCGCCGGGGTGTGCAGGTCACGGTTGCCGTAGGGACCGGAGGCCCATTGGCCATGGTCATCGGCCATGACGACGAGAATGTTCGGGGTGTCCGTCACCTGTGCTCTCCTCTTGCTCTCTACCAGGAGCATCATATACGCTGAGTGGCAGTACTAGGCCAGGCATTCCGCATTTGCCATGGCATGCTCTCTATGGCGCCGGCGTTGCCGCCTCTGTGCGAACATGTGGCAGCGCGGGAGCGGCGCGCGACGAGTGAGAGGGGATTGGGGTGGCCAAAGTAGCCAACCGGAGCCGGAGGCCGGCGACCGGCAGCGAAGGGGTGCATCCCGCCAAAACGGGCGCCCCTCGGCACCGTATTCCTGTTGCCGTGTATGTCTGGCTGGCCGCCGGTGTCCTGATCTTTGCCACTGGACTCACCGGACTGCTGCTGTCGCTCCACGCGCGGAGCCAGCAACTGAACGGCCCGACCATCAGCGGCAACTCGCTCGCGCCGGACTTCACGCTCAATGACCAGAACGGTCGACCAGTTCACCTGGCCGCTTTGCGGGGGCAGGTCGTTGCCCTCACCTTCCTGTATGTCAACTGCCCCGATGTCTGCCCGCTGATCGCCACCAAACTGGGCCAGGCCGACCAGCAACTCGGCGCGGACCGTGCAAAAGTTACCCTGCTGGCGGTGACGGTGGATCCCACGAACGACACCATAGCGGCGGTGCAGCGGTTCGATGGGGAGCACCATTTGCAGCAGTCCAACTGGCACTACCTGATCGGCAACGTTGCGCAACTCACGCCAGTCTGGAAGTCCTACTTCGTCGGCGCCGACGCGGCCCAGGTACCGGGATCACCGGCGACGAAGGTCAGCGCGCCAACGCCGCAACTCGTCAACCACACGGCCATCATCTACCTGATCGACCCCCACGGCAACCTGCGCGAAGCGCTGGACGCGGACTTCACCGCCCAGGACTTCCTGCACGACGTTAGGATACTGGCGGGGCAGTGAACCGAGGCGCGGCAGGAGTCGGAGCAGGTCCGGGGTACACGATCCTGCTCCGTCCGCTTCACTCCTGGGTAAAGGCGTTGGTGAAGTTGGTGTCGGGCAGCAAGCTCTGGTTGTGGACCCAGTTGGGCTGGCTGGGGTCGTACTGGCCGAAGAAGGGGCTGCCCTGTGCCTCCTGACTGACGTCGGCCGGCAGATTTTGGCCGGTGATGATCGCCTTCAGATAGTCGGCCAGCAGGATGCCCTGCGTCAGGCCGGTGCTGGCATCGTACATCATGATGCCGCGTTGCCAGCGCAGATAGATGAAGTTGTGATTGTTGGGGTCGGTGAAGGCGCCGCTGGTGGGGATGCCCCACAGTTCCAACTCAATGCCGGGTAAGAGGCTGGCATCGCCGCCGTTGGGGAAGGCGGTCTGCGCCGAGACGGTGGTGCTGAAGGTGTGGAAGAAGTTAGTGGCATTACTGCCCACCGTGTCGGGGGCGTGCTGTTGCACCCAGGCGAGGACGGCGGGCTGGTTGGTGGGGTCAGGTGCGGTGGAGACCAGCGCGCTGTCGACGCCGGGGAAGGTGCTGCCATTGAACTGGGTGTAGTTGAGCAGGCCGGGATCGAGCAGGTTGAGGAGTCGGGCCTGGCCGTTCTGGTCTAGTTGGACGATGCGGCGCTGGAAGAACTGGACGGTGAAGCCCTGGAGGGTGAAGGTGCGGCTGGTCGGGTAGCCGAAGGTGGTGACGCCGCCGCGCCGCTGGAAGTAGTTCCAGATCACAGCGTTGTCGATGCGGTAGCCCGTCTGCGGGAAGTAGCGGCCACCCAGGCGCACCAGACCGATATTGACGGTCGGGTTCTGGCCGGGCGCCAGATCGAGTGCACTTTCGCCGGACTCGTTGGGACCGCTGCTGACGGCGGGGCCGCCACTGCGGGAGGCCGTGGCAATAACAGTGTAGAGCTGGCCGCTGGTGACGTTGACATTGCTCAGCATGTAGGTGCCGCTGGCATCGGCCGTGGTCGTCCCGACGGTCGGCGTGCCGGAGCAACTGCTGCACACGATGCTGACGCTGGCGCCGGCCGCGGCTGCCTCGTTGCTGTCACGGACGTAGTTGCCGTTAGTGTCGTACCAGAGGGAACCGGCGACGTTGGTCGTGCCGATGACGCTCGATGACGTCGACGTCGTTGAAGATGACGAGGTTGAGGTCGTGGTCCCGATGGCGGTGATGTCGCCGGTGTAGCTGGTGATGCCCTGGCCACCGACATAGAGCGTCTGCGGCTGGTTGTTATCCAGGCGGACCGGCGCGTTGACGTAGTTGCCAATCTGGGCGAAGGTGTTGCCGCCATCGGTACTGCGGTAGAGGCCGCCGCTGCCGCTGACCAGGATCAGGTTGGCGTTGGTGGGGCTGACGGCAACGCTGGCGACGGAACTGCCCACATTCAAGGCCGACCAGTTGGCGCCGACGTTGGCTGTTTTGTAGAGGCTCGTGGTCGTGGGGCTGCTGCCCACGGCGGCGTAGAACGTGGTGCTGGAGCCGGGTGTGGCGGCCAGATGGTACACGCCGCTACCGCCCGGCAGGCCACTGTTTTGCTGCGTCCAGGTTGCCCCACTGTCGCTACTCTTCCAGATGCCGCCATCGGTGGCCGGGTTCGTTCCAGCGTAGATGACCGCCGGGTTGGTCGGGTCGAGCGTCAGCGCCTGGATGTTGCGCGTGCCCATGCCGGAAAGCGCCGCGAAGGTGGCGCCGTCGCCGGCCTTATACACGCCGGCGTTGGTGCCGAGATACACGTTGTTGGCATTCGTTGGATCGATGGCCAGCGCCTGCACGCTGACGTTGGCGCCGAGGCCGCTGCCAACGGCCGACCAGGCGCCGCCGCCGTTGGTGCTGCGGTAGAGCAAAGGCGTGTTGTTGGAGAAGTTGTAGCCGCCGAGGTAGAGCGTCTGCGGGCTGGAGGCGGAGACCGCTAGCACAAAGACACTGAACGGCGAAGGCAGTCCGCTATTCATCAGGGTCCAGGAGCCACCCTGGTTGACGCTCTTGTAGACATACGGGTTGTTCTGACTATCGTTGCCGGCCGCGTACACGGCGTTATCGCCGGAGAGGTCGACGGCGATACGGCTGAAGGTGTGATCAGCCAGCGCTGTGCTGAAGGAGTTGGCCGCAGCCCGCGCCGGCAGGGCGGGCGTCAGGAAGGGAATGAGACTGAACACTACTAGGAGTCCGAGCCAGCCGAACTTGCGATACATGATGGAGCCTCCTCTGGTGATGCAGGACGGACGGTGAGCGTCCGTTCATTGGCCCGGTGCGCCAACGCCAAGGCCTGTCGCTCTCTGTAACGAGACACCGAGCGAAACGGTACGGTGCATAAGCAGGACCGGACGGGGACGGCTCTCCCCACCGCCCCGAGAGCCTGCGTCCGAGCGACGACCGGAAGCGGGCACCGACCGATACCCGACGCCGACGACCGCGGCATCGCCCCGACAGGACGGCATACCTCAACTATGTCTTTCGATCATGCATCAACTGCGGGCAGTGTCATTCCTGATGAGCCAGCCAGGTAAAGCGCTCCGGTTTTGGCGTCACCAGCATCGCGCCGGCGCTCACCAGGTAGAGCGCCGCCACGATGGCGAAGGCGAACTGATAGCTACCGGAGCGGTCGTAGAGCCAGCCGGCGGCGAGGGGACCGAGGGCGGCAGCGCCGAGGGAGGGGAGGCCCTGGACAGCGCTGATGGTGGCATAGGCCCGGCGGCCGAAGTGCTCGGCACGGACCGAGGCGATCAAGGGGCCGGACGTGCCGAAAGCGGCGCCACAGATGATGACGTAGACGATCAGCCCGCTCCGGGAGGTGGCCAGCGCCAGCACGACCACACCCAGCGCCAGCGTGGCCTGGCAGACGGCCAGGACCGATTGCGAGTGGAAGCGGTCACTCATCACGTTGAAGACATAGCGCCCCGGCAGGCTGGCTACACCGACCAGCCCGGCCAGCGTTGCCGCCGCAGCCGGGTTCTGGCCCCTGCCGATCATGTAGGCCACCTGATGCACAAACAGGACGTTGGAGAGCGTGAGGGTCCAGAACGGTAAACGATGCACGGCCCTCTGCAGCGTGGCGCCGGAGCGCGGGGTGCTTGCTGCTTCCTCAGCGCTGTCGGCGCCATCGGGGAAAAGGCCCATATCCTCCGGGTGGCGCCGCACGGTCACTAACTCCAGCGGCAAGGCGACACAGAGTTGAATCAGACCGAAGATGACCAGCGTCTGCCGCCAGCCAACGTGCGGTACCAGCCAGCCGGCAAGAGGGATGAAGATAGGCGAGGCCAGGCCGCCCAGCACGTTGAGCAGCGCCATAGCCGTGCCGCGGCGTCGGTGGAACCAGTTGGCGACGACAGCAAAGCTGACTGGATAGAGCGTCATGGCCCCGGCCACATCCAGCCCGCCGCCCCACAGCAGGTCCCACTGCCAGAGTTGTTGGACGCTCGACAACCGAATCAACGCCAGACCGCCTACAATGGAGCCGGCGGCCATAACCGCCCGTGCGCCGTACCGGTCGATCCAGCGGCCAACCGGATAGCCGAGCAGTCCGGCCACGACCAGCGAGATCGAATAGCTGAGCGACAGGTCCGCCCGGCTCCAGCCCAGTTCCTGACCAACCGGAACGATCAACACCCCGAAGAAGTACTGGCTGGTGCCATAGGCGATGATGGTGATGACGCCGAGGGAGGCAAGCAGCGTCCAGCCGTAATACCTGCGGCTCGGTTTGACGATCAGCATGGGCACCAGTATTCCCGATCGGCGAACCATTCGGCTGTAGGATGGGCGAAACCGGCGCCTGCCCCCCTTCCCGATGGCAATTACTGCCCTTTTGCACCAGGTGGCATACCTGCCTGCGCCTGGTAGGCTTGGACTGCTGCCTGCACCGTATCGAACAGGTGCTCGCTTCCGACCTGGTGGGTGATCGCATAGCGGTCACCAGTTGGGCGATCTGCGTGCGCCCGCCGGCCGCGGCCTCTTGACGCTGACGCTGACGCCACGAAACACCTTCCCTTGCGAACACGTAAAGTAGCGCAGATCGTACGGCCGTCGAACTCGCCGACAGCAGTATTATCGCTCCGCTGGACGGCCTGACGTAGCCGCGGACAATCCACTTCGTTGTACGCACGAGAGGTCAAAAAGGTGCGCTGGTCATTCCTCCGGTTGCTTTGGCTGCTGGTTCTGGTCACGGTGTTGCCGGCGTTCGGCCCTGCGCTGCCAGTTGTCGCGGATAGTGGCGGCTGGAGTGCGACCGGGCCATCGACCGGGGTTCAGGTGGTCGCTGTCGATCCTGGCAACAGTTCGCTGGTCTACGCTGGTGGGTCAAGCGGACTCTGGAAGTCGGCCGATGGCGGTGGTACCTGGCAACAGGTCGGCGCGACCGCGCTTGGGCACTTCCTGGCGATCGACCCATTCGCGCCGAACGTGCTGTATGCCGGCGGGCTGACCTCGCATGCCTACGGCAACGGCACGGAGACGTATACCAGCGAGGACCGGCTCCTAAAGAGCGGCGATGGCGGCGCTACCTGGAACGTCGTGTATCAGGTGACCGGGCCACCGGCGGGGCAACAGTCGGTGATTAAAGATGTGCTTCTCGACCCGAATCGACAAGGGGCGGTGTTCCTCGCTCTGGCCGGTAATGATCCCTGCTGTGCGCAGGTGGCCAGCAGCCTTGATGGCGGCAAGAGTTGGGCCTTGATTCTGCCGCTGAACATTGGCGAGATGAGCTACAACACCACGCTGGCCAGCAGTCTGAGCGTGCTTCCAGGCGTGCCCGGTCTCCTCGATGTCGGCATTATCAGTTACCACGGTGGAAGCATCATGCAGACATCCGACGCCTATGCAGTGGCCACGCCAGTCTGGTCCGAAATGGGGGCGCCTTCCGTCACGCTCACCGGCCCGTCGCTGCTGGCCATGGCTGGGGATGCTGCGCACCACTCGCTCTACAGCGTCTGGACGCTGATGGGATCAAGCGAATTGGGCCGCATTGACGACGACAGCCGCGCCGTGTCACTGGGCGGCGAACTGCCTTTTCGGGGGCCCGGCCAATATGACTTCGCCGAGGTGGACGCCATTGCCGTCAATCGTCAGCAACCGCGCTGGCTCTACGCAGCGATCACTGCCACCACGACCTCTTCAACTCCGCGTCAGGGTCGCGGTGTGTTTGCCAGCCCCGATGGTGGGCAGACCTGGCTGCCGTTGCCGGCACTGGCGCAACCGGTGGGGCAACTGGTTCTCGCCGTCCCGTCCCACATGCTCTTTGCCGTCACGTCGGCGGGCGTCTACCGTTTCACCATCACCTGGCCCACGGCAGCGCCCTTCACAGGCTATTACCAGCAAACGGATGGCCTGCGCCTGCTGGGCAGCGCCATCAGCCCGCAAGTGACTGCCAACGGCTACCCGGCGCAGTACTTCGAGAAGGCGCGGCTGGAGGATCACAGCGCTGACAACGTGCCGTCGGCCTGGCGCTATATGGATGGGCTGCTGGTGGACGAGCTGCAGCAGGCACAGGCACCGCTGCCCATCGGTGGTGACGCCTCCTTGCTCAGCTATGCCGGTCTGCACGACCTGGCCGACCCGGCGAAGCGCCTGCCCGCTCCGGCGGGCTATGCCGGCAGCAGCGTGATGGTGCAGAGCGATGGCTCCGTCTTCGTACCGTTCACCGCCGACCTCAGCGGCGCCGCCGGCCATCTGGTGGCGGCGCCGTTCTGGAGCTACATCCAGCGTAGCGACCTCTTCCCCGGCGGCTGGCTGCACGATGTCGGTCTGCCAATCAGCGACGCGATGACGATCCAGGTCACCAAGGACCTGCCCGGCGGTCCCGTGCAACGCACGATTATGGTGCAAGCCTTCCAGCGCACTATCCTGACCGACGACCCGCAGAACCCGCCAGCCTGGCAGGTCGAACGCGCCAACGTGGGCACGGACTACCGCAGGACCTTTCCAGCACAGGTGGGACCATAAATGGAGAGATCATGCTGGCGGCATGTTGTGCGTTGGCTGGGCTCCTGGCGGTTATCAGAGTTATCTGGGTGAGCTGAGCTTACCAATCACGTCAAAGCCGATTCCACGGCTGGTGAATCAGCCCCGTCATGTCCTACACTGAGGCGCTTGGAGGACAGGACACGATGGCGCCGACCAGCAACCGACCGGACTACGACCAGACGCTGAAGCGGCTGTTCGCGCGGGCGCACGCGGGCACGCTGGCGTTGCTCTTACCCGGCGCACACTGGCTGGGTGAATGCTCCCCGGAGTTGACGGCGGAGAAGCGCCTGGCCGACCTGGTCTGGGACGTGGCGCTCGGCAGCGGAGAACACCTGCTGTTGCACATCGAACTGCAGACCAACCCGGACACCATGATCGGGGAGCGCGTGGCCGAGTACGGCCTGCGGCTCTGGCGGCATCTGCGTCTCCCCGTCTACTCGGTCGTCATCTACCTGCGGGCGAGCGGCGGCATCCCGGCGAGTCCCTTCGTGTTCGAACGCGGCGGTGGGGAGGAAGGGCTGCGCTACGAGTACACGGTGATCCGGCTCTGGGAGGAACCGGCGGAGCGGGTGCTGGCGATGGCGGAGCCGGGGGCGTGGCCCTTGGCGACGCTGATGCGGGGCGAGGCGCTCACGACGCTGGAGACGGTGGCGCAGCGGCTTGCCCAGGCGCCGCTGCCGTACAGCGAGCGCGAGGAGTTGACGGGCATGTTGGCGGTGTTGGCGGGGCTGCGCTTGCCGCGTCCGGTAGTAGAACAGGTGTTGAGGAGGAACCCGATGCTACGTGAGTTGCTGCAAGAGTCAAGTGTTGCCGAGATCCTACGTGAGGAGGCCGAAGCGAAGGGTGAGGCCAGGGGTCTGGCCGAGGGTGAGGTCAAGGGCCAACGGATCTTGGTGCAAACGATTCTGGAGAGTCGGTTTGGGCCGTTGGACACCGCTGAGGTGGCGGCGCTGGGGGCGGCGTCGCCAACGGTGCTGGGCACGCTGGGTGTCCACATCACGACTGACTCGCGGGAACTGGTGCGGGTACGGTTGGGTCTGGCGTAAGCGTCGGTAGCGTCAACGAGCAGAGGAGCGAAAACGTGCGTATCACGGCAGTGGAGCGGTTATTGGTCGATATCCCCTTTTACGAGATCCCCGAACGCAACATGGCCCGGCAGGTGGCTGGCTGGCATATCAGCGAAGTGTGCCGAGTACGCACTGATGCTGGCCTCGTAGGCTACGGTGAGACGTTGCCCAATTACACCTGGGGTCGCGTGACCGACGCGGCGGTGGCGCGGGTGCAGGGCAAAGCGCCCGCCGAGTGCATGTGGGACGATCGCCTGGGTGCCGGCTTGCAGATGGCCCTGTTCGATCTGGTCGGCAAGGCGCAGGGCGTGCCGGCCTATCGGTTGCTCGGCGACAAAGTGCGCGACTGGTGCCCACTCTCCTGGTGGTCGGTCGATATGCCGCCGGAGGACATGGCGGCCGAGGCGCAGCAGGCGGCAGCGGCCGGCTACACCGCCCACAAGCAGAAGGCGCGACCCTGGTTTGACGTGGTGGAACAGACCAAACGAACATCGGCGGTAGTGCCGCCCACATTCTCGCTTGATCTGGACTTCAATGGACACCTGGTTACGGCCGCCGCCGCCGTGTCGGTGCTCAAAGAGCTCGACGCCTTTGCCAACGTGAAGATCTACGAGTCACCGATCCCGCAGGGTGACGTGGCGGGTAATCAGCGCATCCGGTCGCAGACGCGCTGCGCCATCGCCATGCACTATGGCTCCCCGCCGATCATGACGGCGCTGCGCGAACAGGTGTGCGACGGCTTTGTCGTCGGTGGTGGCGCTGCCGCCGTGCGACGGCAGGCGGCGGTGGCGCAGGAAGCGAACCTGCCGTTCTGGCTGCAACTGGTCGGCACGGGCATCACCACCGCCTTTGCCATGCATCAAGGGGCGGTGTGTAGCCACGCCCAGTGGCCGGCCGTCACCTGCCTGAATATGTACCGACACCAGTTGCTCAAAGCGCCGTTGACGGTGCAGGGCGGGTATGTGCGGGTGCCGGAAGCGCCGGGCCTTGGCGTTGAGGTTGACGAGGATGCGCTGGCGGCGCTCGCCACGGCGACCAGCCTGCGTCCTGCGCTACCTGGCATCTATGCCCTGCGGCGCTGGAACGGCGAAGTGACCTATTTCGCGGGCGAGCGCCTCGAGAGCGCGGACGTGCCGGGCGGCTATTGGGAAGACTCGGCGATGGGGAACCTGCCGCCCTATGAACAGGGCACGCGGTTGGACGTGCTTGGTGACGACGGCGCCGCCGAGTGGCGCGACCTCCTGGCCCGTGTCCAGGTAGCGCCGGTTCGGAGCCAGAGTGGCTGCTGATGATACGTTGCCTGGTGGGCGGCTCCGGGCGGCCGGAGTTGCCCACCAGGCAACGGCTGTGTATGGTAGGTGCAATGTTGAGGGCGTCTGCCGTGCAGCGGAACGCCGCAGTCAATTCCACTGAATAGGAGGCAGAGGAGTCTTTCGATGAGTCAAGCGGGTATGGCACTGGCACGTCCCATCAGCGCGGATGACGTCGCTACCTATCGACGTGACGGCTATTTCCTTTACCACGCGCCGGTGTTCGCACCTGCCAGGTTGGCGCGCCTGACTGCCCTGTTTGAGGAGCACGCGGCAGCCCTCAAGGAGGGGAGGCGCACCGACGAACTGGACACACCGCATTTTTCTGATCCCCGCTTGCTGGAGTTCCTGCTTGCGGACGAAGTGCTCGACCTCGTCCAACCGTTTATCGGCGCCAATATCGGCCTCTGGTCCAGTCACTTCATCTCCAAGGAGCCGCGCGTCGGTCGCGCCACGCCCTGGCACGAGGATTCCTCCTATTGGAACGGGCGGGCCGACACGATGGAGGGCATCATCACCGTCTGGTTGGCGCTGGACAAAGCCACTGAGGAGAACGGCTGCATGCGCGTCATTCCGGGCAGCCACCTGGCCGGCGGCTTTTCCGAATACGAGCGAGTTGACCGGGCGACCAATCTCTTTGGCAGCCAGATCAAGCCGGAGCAGATCGACGAGACAAAGGCGGTCGCCTTTGCACTGGAGCGCGGCGAGTGTTCCCTGCACGAGGCCCGCCTGATGCACAGCGCGCGACCGAACACGAGCGACACGCGGCGCTGCGGCTACACAATGCGCTACTTCAGCACGGCGATGCACTTCTACCCCGAGAAAAACGTGGGGCACAAGCTCTGGCTGGCCCGCGGGAAAGACCTGGGCAACAATCGCTACGAGCACTGATCACGACTCGCTGGACGAACGTGTACTGGCGCCGGAGGCTATTCATGCAACAGGCTGTCGAACGCTTCGCGCTGCTGGGACGGTTCGTACCAGTCTGCGACGTTCTCTTTCGTGATCTCGATCACCCCCATGTCAATCCACTTCGGCGCCTGCTCGCCTCGTAGGATACGTAGGGCGACGCGAACGCACTCGGCGCCAATCCACGTCGGGATGAGGACGCTCTTTCCTTCGCCAACTTCCGTAAGATAGCGGAGGGCCCGATTATAGGTGCCGATCATACCGATCCGCAGGCTCTCAGCGCGGCCTGCTTCCAGCGCTGCTTCCAGCGCCCCCATGGCCATAAGTCCATCCTGGGCGAGGATGCCGTTGATGGTCGGGAAGAGCAGCAGCCAGTCGCGCATGATCTCCTTCGCACGCTGCCGTGACCAGTTCGGTACGGACGCGGAAGCGAGCACCCGGACTTCACGGTGCTGACGCAGCGCCAGCATCATGCCGCGACTGCGCTCTTCGACCACCGGCCAGCCGGCCGGCCCCTCCAAGATGACAATATTGCCGAACCCCATCCGCTCGATCAGATCTTCCGCGGTTATCTTGCCAACCATCACTTCGTCGGGACCGACTTTGGTGCTGTATTGGTCGGTGGGTACCGCGCTATCGAGCATAATTACGGGAATGCCCCTGGCGAATGCCTGCTCCACTGGTTCGACCAGGGACTCCCCCGCGCCTGGATCGAGGATGAGCGCATCCACGCCCTCGGCTACGAGCGCACGCACGTCCTGTACCTGTTGCGCGGGATTTGCGCCGGCATCGCGAACGGCGAGGTCGGCAAGATCCGGCTCACGCTCGCCCGCGACCAGGAGTTGTTCGTGCATACTCTGCCGCCAGGGATTATCCAGGCTGATCAACGAGACGCCGAGGCGGAACGGTCCGGTCCTTGCCGGTCGAACTGGAACAGCGGCGGCGTGATTCGTTGATGGCTTTGTGCCGTTACCATCGGCCAGGCTCGACGCTCGGACGTGGAGGCTGGTAGGCAACACAAGCCTCCGCTGTGGGAATGCCCCGCTGCGGATATGGGCCAGGGCGAGACGCGCGGCGGCCGCGCCCAACGCGCGGTCCGGCAGCCGCACGCTCGTCAACGCCGGGTCGAGGTGTGCTGCGAACTCCATGTCTTCGAAGCCGGTGAGCGCGAGGTCGGCAGGGATACGCAGGCCGGCCGTTCGCGCCGCTTCGATAGCTCCCAACGCAAGAAGGTCGCTCGCTGCGACGACCGCCGTAGGCTGTGAGGGCGCTGTCAGCACGGTCGCCATGGCAGCGTAGCCGCCACCAATCGTGCCGTCCGTCTCTACCACCTGGCGATTCGTGGCCGTGATGCCCCAGAGCGCCATCGCCCGGTTATAGCCGAGTTGCCGTTGCTCAAACTCGCCGGTGCCGGCAGTCCCAGTCAATAACGCGACCCGGCGGTGGCCCTGCCGGAGCAGATGCTGGGTTGCTTCTAAGGCGCCTTGTTGCTGATCCGAGATGACACATGCCACGCGCTCCCCGTCCGCCAGATGTTCCACCAGAACGCACGGCCATGCCGCTTGCTCGAGGGCATCAATCCAGGCACGGCGTGCGATACGAGCCACAAAGAGCAAGGCAATGACGACACCGAAGCCGCCCTTGTCAAGCAAAGCGAGTTCCGCCGGGCCTGGGGCCTCGTTTTGCGTGAGGAGCAGTTGGGGACCAGAGCCGATCTCGATGGCCTCCTCGCGCTGAGAGAGGAGGAGCTGCTCAGTGATCCCGGCGAGGAGGTGCGCCTGATGCGTATCCGCAGGAAACAACGGCTCGCTCGTGACGACCAGCAAGGCGAGATCCGTGGCGCGCCCTGTGCGTAGACTTACTGCCTGGCTGTTCCGACTATATCCCAACGTGCGGACCGTCTCCAGTACACGTGCCCGGGTCTGTTCGGAAGCACCGGGACGATTGTTCAATACATTGGACACCGTCTGGATGGACACGCCTGTTGCCGCCGCAACGTCACGAATGCCAATTGCCATGTTTTTACCACTCCCATCGCCTCGCGGCACGCACTCAATATGCTACCGGGTTCCCTGCGCTCGTACGATCAACAGAACCGGGCCCTCAACTATTTTCTTTCACGCCGCCGGCTATTGACAACCATTCGTCTGTATGTTAGTTTGGTGGCGTCGTCGCCTGAACGTCAACAGAACGTTCAATAGACACGTAGCCGGCATCCGGCGATAGCTGGCGGGGGGGGGCTCATGGTGGTTCCCGTGTTGGTGATCTTCTTCTTCGCTCAACGCCAGTTCATCCAGGGCATCGTGCTCACCGGTATCAAGGGATGACAGGGGAAGGTAATCCAACCATGTCTCACGCGCAGCTTGGCCTCGGCGTCAACGCCGAGTTCGTCCGGTCAGGTGACCACCCATTCGAGTACGCCGTGGAACAGGCCAGCCGCCTTGGCTACGAGTACTTCGAGCCTTGCCTGCTCAACGGTCGCGACTTGCTGGCCGAGGCCGGGTACTACCACTTCCGTAGCATGGACGAGGATCCGATCGAAGTTCGAGATCAACTCGCCGCCGCCGGACTGAAGGCTTCGGCCGTCTCTGCCCATGCACCCCTCACTCGACCGGATGTCGGCGTGCCCTACATCCGCCGCGCTATCCGCTACGCCTCCGACCTGGGCGCGCCCATCGTCAACACCGACGCCGGGCTCTGGCCCAAGTGGATGGACGATAAGCTGGCCTGGCAGATGTTCCGCTACTCGCTCACCGTCATCAATCAGACGGCAGAGCGCTACGGCATCAAAGTCGGCATTGAGCCGCACGATCAGGTGACGACGAAGGTAGACGGCTTGCTACGGCTGGTGGAACTGGTGCCGTCACCCTGGATCGGCATCAACTTCGACACCGGCAACAGCTACCTCGCCGGCTCCGATCCGGTCCATGATCTCAAGCAGGTGGCAGAGAAGGTGATCCACGTCCACGCCAAGGACATCGCGTTCGAGCACGCCGAGCGGGAGCGGGGGCACGTGACGGGGACGCCGGTAGGCTGCGCTTGCGGTGACGGCGCTGTAGACTGGCGCCAGGTGGTCCAGGTACTGAAGGATGCGGGCTACCAGGGTGTCCTCTCGGTGGAGTGCGGGACCGTCGAGCAGGCGGAGCGTTCGATTGCGCATCTGAAGGAGGTGCTGGCCCAGCAGGCGGGTCGAGTGCCAGTGGGCGCAGTGCGCTAGCGCATGCGCCCACCTCGCGCCATCGTTTCTCTGGCGTTGATAGCCGTCCTCATGGCGACCGTGTCAGCGGTATGCCTGAAGAGGATGAGAGGAATGAAACAGTGTTGACCATCCATGACAGCGGTGCGGTACTGGACGTCGCTGAGGACGGAGAGCCTGTCCTGGCGTTTCACTACACGGGCGTTCCCAAGCCGTACATTCATCCGCTGCACCTGCCGGGCGGCGGTGTTGTGACTAATGCCTTGCCGCACGATCATCTACATCACCGTGGCCTGTGGCTGACCTGGCCCAAGGTCAACGGCATCAACTTCTGGGAGGAGCACTTCGCGCCAGAACAGACCGGTGACATCCGTCATCGCTCGTTTGAGGTCTGCGCGGCCGACGCGACCGGCGCGCGGTTCACGTCGCGTCAGGAATGGGTGACCAGGAGTGGGCAATGCCTCCTAGACGGGCGCTTCGCGTTGACCGTATCTTCAGTCCAGGGAGGTGAACGCCTACTGGACATCCAGGTGGCATTGCGCCCGGTGGCGGGTCCCGTGGAACTCGGCACGCCGCCGCAATACCACGGCCTGGGATACCGCTGTGCGCGAAGTATGGACCGTGGCCGCATTCTGAATGCGAACGGTGACGAAGGTCCCGACGCAACCAAAGGCGTCGGCGCCGCCTGGTGCAGTTACAGCGGCCGGCTCGACGGCATCGAGCGGGCGGATCTGGCGGTGTCTGGTGACGGATGGGCCAGCGTCACGATGTTCGACCACCCAGAGAATCCGCGCCATCCAACGCCCTGGTTCACGATGAATCAGCCGTTCGGCTTCATCGCCCCGGCCTTGAGTTACGCGACTCCCTATGTCATCCCGGCCGGGGAACGTCTCGTGCTTCGCTACGGTCTACTCGTGCAGCACGGCCTCGCCCGCTCCGAACAGCTCGACGCTCACCATCGAGCTTGGATGACAGCCAGCGCTTGATAGGCTGTGGACCTCCTCGGTGGGGGCCGCATATGCTCCGCGATCCAAGGCGAAAGAGCGCAGTAGAAAGGGAACCACGAAATGACAAACATCCACGTCGGGGTCAACATGGAATACGTACGGCATGAGGATCGCAGCTTCGAGTACGGCGTGCGCACAGCGGCGGCGATCGGCTACCGCTACGTCGAGCCCTGCGTACTCAACGGGCGAGACCTGTTGTCGGAGGCGAACTACTATCACTTCCGCAGCATGCAGGACGATCCGCGCGAGTATCGCCAGCTCATTGAGGATGTGGGCCTGCGGGTCTCCGCCCTCTCGGCGCACTCGCCCTTGATGCGCCCGGAGGTCGCAGTCGATTATCTCATCCAGGGCATCCGCTGGGCCTCCGACCTGGGCGCGCCGGTGGTCAACACCGACGAGATGTGGCGTCCGGCCTGGATGGACGTGGACTGGGCCTTTCAGCTCATGCGCTACACCCTGGCGCGGGTCCTGCCGGTCGCTGAACGCTACGGCGTCTCCGTGGCCATTGAGCCGCACGGTGAGTTCACCACGACGACGGAGGGACTGGAGCGTATCCTGGCGCTGCACCCCTCACCGCTGCTCAAGGTGAACTTCGACACCGGGAACAGCTACCTGGCCGGCGCAGAACCCTATGCCATGCTGGAGCACTTTGCCGACCGTGTGGTCCATGTGCATGCCAAGGATATCTCCCTGGCGCAAGCGGCCGCGGAACGCGGCAAGATCACTGGGACGCCAACCGGCTGCGCCTGCGGTGATGGCGTCGTCGACTGGCAGCGCATCGTCGGCATCCTGGCGCAGCACAACCGAGATGTCGTGCTCTCCGTCGAGTGTACGACGGAGGCGGAGGCTGTTCGCAGTCTGGCCCACTTGCAGCCGATTTGCGATGCGGTGAACCGCGGGGCGAAAGTGGCGGAGGGGGTCTCGCGATGACCGGGTCAACTTCCCAGTTGCGCGTTGGGCTGATCGGCTGCGGTGGCATCTCGAACGCGCATGCGCGTGGCTATGCGGCGCTCGGCGCGGATGTGGCGCGGGTCATTGCCACGGCGGACGTAACCGCCGAGCTCGCGCAGCGACGGGCCCAGGAACTCGGAGCAGCGCAGGCAACCACGGACTACCGCGTCGTGCTTGCCAACAGGGAAGTCGAGGCAGTGGACATCTGTCTCCCCCACCACCTGCACGCGGAAGTGGCGATCGCGGCGGCGCAGGCGGGGAAGCACGTTTTGGTCGAGAAACCCATGGCCTGTTCGATGGAGCAGTGCCGGGCCATGGTCACGGCAGCGGAACAGGCTGGTGTCACGTTGATGGTCGCCCAGGTCCAGCGCTATACGCCCTCGTATCGTGGGGTGCGGCGGCTGGTCCAGTCCGGCGAACTGGGTATCATTCGCGCCGTTCGCTTTGACTCCATGCAGAACCTGCAGCTTGCACCGGGACACTGGCTCTACGACGGGACACTGGCGGGTGGGGGCATCGTGATCTCCGTCTCCGTTCACCGGATCGACCTCATCCGTTACTTCGTCGGTGACGTGCGGCGGGTTGCGGCCATCTGTCGTTCTGGCGGTCCGCCGTACCAGCACGGCGCCGAAGACTACGCGAGCGCCACGCTGGAATTCGAGAACGGGGCGATCGGCGAGCACTTTGCCACCTACAGTGGCTTCCGCATGCCCTACTCGGAGTCATTCATGCTGTTCGGTGACGATGGCGCAGTCCACGCGCTGCCCGAGCCTGGACACAGCCAGGGCCCGGCTTTCTACGTATCGCGCCAGCACGAGGCGCTCCCCGCTGCGGCGCCGCGCTGGGAACGGCAGTTCAGCGGATTCCTGCCGGTCGAGCCGGATGCGGCCGGGCTGCCGTCGAATGATGGATTCACCAATGAACTTGCCCACTTTGCCGGTTGTTGCCGGAGCGGCGCCGAGCCCCTCAGCAGTGGTCGCGATAATCTCGGCACGATGGCGGTGATATTCGGCATCTACGAATCGGCGCGGCAGGGGGGGATGCCCGTGCAGCTCTCGGATATCGGGTAAACGCCCGTTTCACGGTGCTACTGGATCGCTGTGCGCAAGCCAACCGCGTGCCCGCTGCCGGTGCAAGCGGACGGTAGCAACGTGCTCCAGTCCGTCGATGGCGAGCGTCTCCCCGGCATCCGAGCCACGGATGGTGAAGCGACCAGGCGCTCGCACCAGCTGCGACCCGGAGCAGCATCCTCACGTTCGCATAGGCAACGCAATCTCGGCGGTTGCCAGGGCTCGCCGGATCTGCTCGACCACTGCCGCTGAGGCCGGCAACAGCGGATGACGCGGCGGCCCCACCGGCCGGCCGCGTAGCGCCAGCGCCGCCTTCACCCGCGCCGGCAGATCGGCGCCGGCCAGCGCGTCCCACACCCCCAGGATGCGCTCGTGCAGCCGCCGCGCCTCCTCCAGCCTGCCTTGCTGGACGGCGTTCCAGAGCGCGACGCAAAGGTCGGGCAGCACCGTCAGGATCGCCGCTACCGCACCCTGGGCCCCCAGCAGGAAGGAAGGGTAGAGCAGGTCGTCGACGGCGGTCAGCACCGTTAAGCGATCACCGGCCATGGTCAGCAGCCGGGCCAGCTTGTGGATGTCGCCGCCGCTCTGTTTGACCGCAACCACCTGGGTCAACTCGCTCAGCCGCATGAGCAACTCCGGACTGAGCGTATTCCAGGGCACGACGTTGTAGATGACGATGGGCAAGCCCACCTCATCGCCGATACGCCGGTAGAAGTCGATACTGCCGCGTTCGTCCGGCTGGAAGAGGTAATGGACGGGCGTGACCTGGAGCGCCGCCACGCCCGTCGCGCGCACCGCCCGGCCGCAGCGCACGACCTCCCGGGTACTGTCCCGAATAATGCCCGCCACCACCGGTGCCCGTCCCGCCGCCGCCTCAACCGCGGCGCTGCTCGCCCGCACCAACTCCTCGCAGTCGAGGGTGTGGCCTTCCCCTGTACTGCCGGTGACCGTGATGCCGTGGACGCCGGCGGCCAGCACCGCTTCGACCTCGCGGCGCAGCGCTGCTTCGTCGAGCGACTCATCATTGGTGAACGGTGTCGCCAGCGGCGGGATGATGCCATGCAGTCCCAGGGTGGATGCAGTCACGATTCTCCTCCTTTGTCGGAAACAACGGCACGATAGCAGACGAGGCGCTGTGCCGGGTCACGGCCGGACGACGGTACCGTCGGCCTTGCGGTCTTCTGCCATGAAGAACGGCCCGTGCCGACCATCTGCTGCCAACAGTTGCGCGGCCTTCGTTTCGTCGATGTCGATGCCCAGTCCGGGCTGGTCATTCGCATACAGGTAGCCCCCTTCCAGCACAGCGTGGCCGGGGAAGGTCTCCAGTTCCACGGGCTGGAAGTGGTTCTCTTCCTGGATGCCGAAGTTCCAACTGGCGAGGTCAAGGTGCATGGCTGCCGCCTGGTTCACCGGGTCGTTGTCGCCCCCTTCCTGCCACGCCGTCTGCACGCCGTACCACTCGCAGAGATGGGCGATCTTCTGCGCCGGGGTGATGCCGCCCACCTTGGAGACGCGCACCCGCAGGAAGTCAATCAGCCGCTCTGCGATGAGGGGCAACCATTCGTGGGGGTTGACGAAGAGTTCCCCCATCGCTTGCGGCGTCATGCACTGCTGGCGGACCAGACGGTAGTAGGCAATCTGCTCCGGCGGCAGGAGATCCTCCAGGAAGAACAACCGATACGGCTCCAGCAACTTCGCCAGTTGCACCGCCATATTCGGACGCAGGTGCTCATGGACATCGTGCGTCAGCTTGGGACCGAAGCCCAGCTTGCTTCGCAGGTAGTCAAACATTGCCGGGATGGTCTCCAGGTACCGCTCGTCGTCGAACGCCCGGCTGTGGGGCCAGCGGTTCTTCGGTCCGCCGGCTTCCTCCGTCGGGATGAAGCCGCCGCCGCCGTAGGGGCCAAGCTGACAGCGAATGACGGTGTAGCCTTCCTCCATGTAGCGTCGGACATCTTCTTCCAGCGCTTCCAGGGTGGCGCCGCCAGCGTGGGCATAGCAGGGCACGGCCGCCCGGCAGGCGCCGCCGAGCAACTGGTAGACCGGCAACCTGGCTTCCTTGCCTTTGATGTCCCAGAGGGCGCAGTCCACGCCACCCAACGCCGTGTTCAGGATCGAGCCGTTGCGCCAGTAGCCGCTGGTGTACGTGGACTGCCACATGTCTTCGATTTGCGCCGCATCACGCCCGATCAGGCGCGGCGCGATGCTCTGTTCAATCGCCGTGACGACCGTGGCGGCGTGGTAGTGGTCGCTGGCCGAGCCGATGCCGTAGAGGCCCGGTTGGTCGGTCTCGACCTTGACGATCACCCATGTACCGTCTCGCCGGGTACGGATGCAGCGGATGCCCGTAATCTTCGCCATCTAGTCCTCCCTCAACTTTACCGCCCGGTAGCGCTCCACCCACGCTCCGGTTGCTTGCAGGTACTGGTCGCCGAGCTCCAGGCTCGGCTCAATCTCCGACCCTTCGTGCCACTCGTTGAACGAGTTGATCATCATCAGGTCCGGATCGCCGGCCCGGCCAGCCGCAGCGGCACGTTGTCTTCCAGTCTCTTCGGTTAGGCCTGCTTCGGGGAGAGGATGTCGTTGACATCCCAGTGCCCCGTCGCCCGGATGCGCGGTCGGTTGGTCATGAGCACCTCCAGCACGTAGGGTTTGCCAGCCTGAAGGGCGCGCTCCAGCGCGCCGGACAACTGGTCCGGGTGCGCGACCCGCTCCGCCTGCGCGCCGTAGGCGCGCGCCAGCCCCACGTAGTCCGGCGAATACGGCCTCCCCTCTGCCTCGATCTGAAAGATGGTGCCCAACGTGCGCTGATAGTGGCGGTGCTGATACAACTCGATGGAGCTGTAGCCGCCATTGTTCAAGACAATCCAGACCGCCCCAATCCCGTACTGCACCGCCGTGGGGATCGCGGAGATGACGGAGTTGAACGCGCCATCGCCGCACAGGGAGACCACGGGCCGATCGGGCCGGCCGATCTTGGCGCCGAGGGCGGCCGCAACCTCGAACCCCATGGTCGTGAACCCGCTCGCCACCAGCAGCGTCATCGGATCGTAGATGGGGAAGTGCTGCCCGACAGCGTGGCGGATGCCGACGCCGGCGACGAGGATGCCCTCGCGCGGCAGCGCGCGCCGCAGGTCGGCGAGCAGACGCTCCGGGACGAGCGGCGTGGCGTCGGAGTGCCGGTGCTCCTCGGACTGACTGAGCCACTCCTGGCGGCGCCGCGCCAGGTCGCGCGTGCGCGGCGCGTTGCGCCAGTCCACCGGTGGGGCCTGCAGCCGCGCCACCTCGACCATCTCGGCCAGGACCGCCCTGGCGTCTCCTACCATCCCGACCTCGGTGGGATAGATCCGGCCGATCTCGTGCGGGTTGATGTCGACGTGGATCAGCGTGGCGGGCGGCACCTTGATGAAGTACTCCGGTCGCCAGGAACTCGTGTCCATTTCCGGGAACCGCGTCCCCACGGCCAGCACGACGTCCGCCTCCTGGGCCAGCGCGTGGCTGACCGGTGTACCGACTGAGCCGGTGAAGCCGGCGGCCAACGGGTGATCGCCGGGAATAGCGCCCTGGCCACTCATGCTCGTTGCTACGGGGATAGCCAGATGCTCGGCCAGGGCTTGCAGTTCACACCAGGCCTCGGACAGCAGCACGCCGCCGCCGGCAAACATGAGCGGATGCTCCGCCTGCCGGAGCAGCGTCACGGCGCGGACGATCGCTGCGCGGTCGCCTCGCGTCCTCGTTGCTCCCGGCCGTCGCTTGGTCACTTCGGGGATGGCGAACTCCTGCCGCGCGGAGTAGAAGTCCATCGGAACGTTCACCATCACCGGCCCGGGACAGCCGGTCAGGGCAAAGTTGAAGGCTTTGGCGACGGCGTGGGGGAGCAGATGCGCCTGGGCCACTTTGACCACCCGCTTCGTGAACGGTTTGTAGATCTCGAACTGCTCGTCATCGCCATGCAAGCCGAGTTCCTGGAGGGCCTCCCGGCCCACGTAGTCACTCGGGATGGCGCCACAAAACAGGACCATGGCCGAAGCATCGAGCGCGGCGTCGGCGACGCCCGTGATGGCGTTGGTCACGCCCGGACCAACCGTGGTCATCACCACCGCCGGCTTGTGCGTCACGCGGAAGTAGGCGTCGGCGGCGTGGGCGGCCACTTGCTCGTGGTGTACGCCGATGAATTTGATCGAGCTGTCGTTCAATGCGTCCAGCAGGGCCAGGTTGGCGTGGCCACACAGGCCGAAGACATATTCGATGCCTTCGCTCTCCAGGCACCGCACCACCGCCTCTCCTCCGGTCATCACTACCATCGTTCTCTCCTCTCTCCTCTGTTGCATTCCTGAGAACCCCACCGTCATCGGACGACTCAGCCGCGCGAGCTCCGCGGCGGATTCGCATACCACGGGTCATCCGTTGGGATGGGCAGCGTGATCGGCCGGCCTTCCAGACCGGATTGATAGGCGGCGGTGTGGAACTCGATCGTCTTGCGCCCTTCCGCGCCGGGTACCGGCGCCGGCCGGCCTTCCTGCAGGGCCTGCACCCAGGCCTCAATTTGCGGCCGGTGGCACTCGTTGAACTGCTCGACAATGTCGGGCACGTTGTTCCTGTTGTCGGGTGAGTGCCCCTCGCCGTAGGCGGGGCCGGTGAACAGGTCGGCAATCTCCCGCTCGACGTGCCTTTTGTACGCTTCATCGCCGCCGGCCAGCACCAGTTCCCAACTGAACATCGTGAAGCGGGCCGTCAGGCGCTCGCCCAGACAGTACAGCCAGATTCGCCGGTCGGATGGGATCCCCGCCGGCTCGAAGATGGGCAAGGTCTCCAGCAGTCCGGTTCGGCCGTTGGCGAATTTGATGCTGACCAGCAGCGGGTCGCGGAAGGTGTGCTCTTCCCCCGACCAGTGGGCGGACACTTCCGCCGGTTCGCCGACGACGAAGCGCATAGTGTCCCACCCGTGCGTCGACGACTGGTTGGCTACAGAGAACACCTGACGGCCCATGCGCCCGCTGTCGAGGAGCCACTTCAGCCGGTTGGCGTACCGGTTGAACCGCTGCTGATAGATGACGGCCAGTTGCGCGCTCCCCCGTTGCGCCGCGGCGATCATCTGGTCGCACTGCGCCAGACTGAGCGCCATCGGCTTCTCGACCAGGACGTGCTTGCCGGCGGACAACGCCTCGATCGCCACGGCCGCATGCGTCTCGACGGGCGTGCAAATCGTCACCGCGTCCACCTCGGCGAGCAGCTGCGCCAACTCGCGAAACGGGCGCGCCCCAAACTGACGCGCCTGCATGTCGGCGGCGCTGTTCAAATCGGCAAACCCAACCAGGCGGGCGCACTCAATCGCTTGCAGTGACCGGGCGTGCGCGGTCGAGATTGTCCCCGCCCCGACGATGCCTACCCGCAGGGGGGCTCGGGTCATCCTCCCTGCCCCCGCGCCCGCAGCGCCTGCGCTGCCAGCCAGCCCACCCCTCTCGTCATGAGGTGCTGGTACGCCGGGTGGTCCCAGCAGGCTGTGTCGTGCCCCAGGGCGCAGTAGTACACGGAGCCACGGCCATGGGACTTGGTGTACGCCATCGGTTGCGCCACACCGTGCGCATCGGCCTCCGCCAGGACGTGCGCTCCCAGCGGTGGCAGCGGCTCCAGTTCAAACAACTCGTCCCGGACTTCGAAGTCGGACAGGCCACGCGTGATGGGATGGTTGTGGTCGACGATTCTGACGGTGAATGGTCCATAGGGAGCGTGCTGGGCGAAGCGCGCGCCCCATAACTCGACCATGCCGGGACGCAACGGTGGCTCTGGTGGCCGGTTCAGGACGAGGCCACCGTGGACGCCGAGCAGACCGCCACCACTATTGGTGAAACCGACGAGCGCCCGTTCCTCCTCTTCGCTGGCCTCCGGGCCGAGCCGCAGCAGTGAGCAAACGACGTCAAACGACGTCAGGTCACCACTCAGCCGACTGCGATCGGTGGTGCGTTCCAGCTCCAGGTTCGAGCCCGGCAGATCGCCTAACCAGCGTTCCAGGTGGCTGGCCAGCATCTCAAAGTCGTGGAAGCGATCGCTCCGCGCCACCATCAACAGCCGGGCGCCACGACGCTGTTGCGCTGTTCCCATATCCCTTCTCCTTTCACTCCTCCTCATTGAACCTGGCGGCAGGGACGTCTGCCGTTCAATGGAGCTCGGCGCAACCTGGCGTTGCGAGCATTGGTCAGGTCGCGCTGCTGGAGAGTTGTGTCGCCCACTCCGCCAACTTGGCATTGATCGCCGGAATCACGGCAGCCACCGCCTCACTGGAAGTCTGCTTGTTCTGGTAGACCGCCTGCTGCGCCTTGCCGAAGATGGCCTTCACGTCGTTGTAGCCGGGGTAGGACATCACCGGTGGCTTGGCGAAGGCGGTCTCGTTCAGCACCACGGTCGGGTGCTCCGGGGGCTTCCCGTTGAGGAAGGCTGGAGTGTTGGCGAGTTGCTTCAAGATCGGCTGTCCGAGACCTCCCGCGATGTAGATCAGCGAGCCTTGCGGCCCCACCAGGAAGCGGAAGAGCTGCCAGGCCGCATCTGCGTCCTTGATGTGGTTGAACAGTTCCATGCCCGAACCCCAGCCGAGCGTCGCCGGCGGCTTCCCCTGGAAGGTCGGCAACGGCGCCTGGTCCCAGGCCACCTTCAGATCCTTACGGTAGAGCTTCACATCCCAATTCCCGAAGGCTTTCATCGCCAGGTTGCCGCGCTCGAAGCCAACGGGCTGCTCTGTCTTGATCCCGGGCGGAATCGTCACCGTCTGCTTCCACATCGTGTCGTGCAAGAAGGTCAGCCCCACCACGGCGGCCTGTTCATTGATGTGCGTGTACGTCTGGTCGAAGGGCTCCAGGCCCTGCTGGCGGGAGATCATCCACCACTCGTGGCCGAACAGGCCCCACTCGAGGCCCTCCTGGGCTGCCTGCGGCCACTCGGCTGCGTTCCCTCCCAGCGGCGAACCCGTCGATGTTCGCGTCATGGGGGTGGCTTCCTGGATGACTTGCTCCCAACTGAGCCGGTCCCCGGCGGCGGTCCCTGGCACAGGCTGGCCGTCGCTGGTGAATATGGACGGATTGAAGTAGAGCACGACCATAGCAGGGTCGCGTGGGATCGCCACCAGATGACCGTGCCACTGGAACGCCTGGATCCAGTAGGGATCGTAATCCGACTCGTGCAGCGTGCTATCGCGCGCGAAGTATGGTGACAGACTGACCGTGACCCCCTTGACGTAGTGGAGTACGTTCGTAGAGATCAGCCCAAAGCCGACGCTCGGCGGCTCCCCGCCGGCCACGAGCGCGGTGATTTGCTTTTCGTAGTCGCTGCCCATCGTGAGCTTGACATCGATATCCGGTTGCTGTTGGTGAAATGCCTGGAGCGCCTGCTGGTCAAGCTGCTGCTGCGTGGTATCGCCCCGGCTCATGAAGATCACCTGCGCCGTGGTCTTTGCCACCGTCGAAACTGCGGACGTCGAGGCGGTCACCGACAATGCCGCCGTCGACGATCTTGTCGCGCTCGACGTGGCGGCCGCTGCGGCCGCCGCAGTGACGGTGACCGTAGAGGCCTTTGCGGCCGCCGCAGTGACGGTGACCGTGGTGGTAGCGGCCGTCGTCGTGGCGCTGCCGCAGGCGCTCAAGGCCAGCATGCTCCCCACCGTGCCGCCGAGGGCGAACAGTATCCGCCGCCGCGACAGCGTGGCGGCGCTACCGGATGATGCACCCTGCTGTGACTCTCCCATGAAAACGTATCCCTTCATACCGCATTGATTGGCGTCCCGCCCCCGTGGCGGTCGCGCCGACCTGAGCGCACCAGTAGCTCGTGGTCTACCCCGCTCCTTGCCTCCCTTCCCGTGCTGTTTCAGTGTGTCCGCGCACACCGCTAGGCCGTTTCCACTGCCGCCTGCTCTGCCGCCACAATCCGGTCGCTGGAACGGCGCAGCAGCAGCCGGGTCGGCAGGAGCACGGTGGCCGGTTGGGCGCCGCGCCGCCCTTCGATCCGATCAATCAGCAGCCTCGCCCCGGTGCTGCCCAGTTGCGCCCGTGGCTGGGCCACGGTCGTTAGCGGTACTTCTAGATGGGCGGCGTAGGGCAAGTCATCAAAGCCGGTGAGGGCCATGTCCTCGGGCACCTGCAACTCCTCGCTGCGCAGCACGCGCAGCGCCTCCACCGCTGTGACGTCATTCAGGCAGCAGATGGCGGTCGGTCGCTGCGCCGGTGGTAAGGCCAGGAGACTCTGCACGGCGGTGGCGACAGCGGTGGCGAGGGGTGCGCCGGGAACACCGGCCGGACGCACCACCAGGGCCGGGTCCCGGGACAGCCCCGCGACCCGCAAGGCGGTCTCGTAGCCGTGTAAGCGCTCCCGAGCGGTGCTCGTCGGCCATTCCTGCCCCAGCAGGTAGGCGATGCGCCGGTGACCTCGCGCGATGAGGTGCGCTACCACTTCCTGCGTCGCCTTGACGTTGTCCACGCCCACGTAGTCCATGGCCACACCCTGATGGCGGCGGTCCAGCATCACCACCGGATACTCCATGTCGACGAGATCACGGTAGTAGTTTTCGAGGCTCGTTCCCGGCACCGGCTCGACCAGAATCCCCACGACGCCGCGCCCGCGCAGCCGCTCGATCCGCGCTCGCTCCTGCTGGGGGGCGTGGTTGGAGTTCGCCACCAGGAGATCGTAGCCCCGCGCCTCCGCCTCGCCTTCCGCACCGTGCAGCATATCCATGAGAAAGAGACTATCGAGCCGTGCCGCGACCAGCCCGATACAGGGCCGCTGGCCGGCGGGCGGTACCAGCGCGGGGCCGACCGGCGCGGCGTAGGTCCCCCGCCCCGCCTGTCGCTGGAGCAGCCCCTCTCGCTGCAAGGTCTCCAGGGCGTGGCGAATGGTGGCGCGGCTGACCCCGTATTCCTGCTGCAGGGCCAGTTCCGACGGCAAGGCGACGCCGGGCGGAAACTCTCGAGCCGCCAGACGCTGGCGCAGCGCTGCCGCCACCTGCTGATGTAAGGGACGCCGCTCAATCACTTCGAAGCAACCTCGTGAGGCGATCCAGGGGCTTGCGGTACGGACAAGTGAATGGTATGGTATGCGGACCCAATTGTCAAGGGTACGGGGAGGAATCCGATGCACAAGCCGTATCGCGTGGCCATTATCGGCTGTGG
Organism: Chloroflexota bacterium; assembly: GCA_036734945.1. Classification (GTDB taxonomy): domain Bacteria; phylum Chloroflexota; class UBA4733; order UBA4733; family UBA4733; genus UBA4733. The sequence goes on along the minus strand of DAIMXP010000051.1, from coordinate 1,428 downwards.
CCGTCCCTTGCGCACCGCCGGGGCGACCGGATTCGGTCAGTCGCATCTGCACGCGCAAGGCTATCAGGCCTCGGGTCGCTGCCAACTCGCCGCGCTGGCCGATATCTCCCGGGGGAACGCCGAGGCCTTTGCCGCCGAGCACGGCGACCCGAACACGCCGCCCGCCATCTACCTGGACTACCAGGAGATGCTGGCGAAGGAATGCCCCGATGTCGTCTCGATTTGCACCTGGCCGCACCTGCACGCGCCGATGGTCATCGCCTGCGCCGGTGGACGTCAGCGCGGACCGGCTCGACGGGCCGGTGAGAGCGGAGGCCCACGGCATCGCTGACCTGCTCGACGCCCTGGAAGATGGGCACGAGCCGCTGCTGTCGGCTCGCCACGCCCTCCAGGCCACCGAACTGATCTTCGCCAGCTACGAATCGAGCCGGCGACGTGGCCGGGTTGATCTGCCGCTGACGATTGACGATTCACCGTTGCTGACCATGCTCGAACGGGGCGACCTCATCCCGCATGCTCCCGCTGGTGCGTCGGCGTGACGAGCTGGCCGGTTGCCCTGGCGCCAGGCATACCTGGTGCAGATTCGGAAGATGGAGGCGAAGGGTAGTGGAAGCAGTCACGGCGAACCAGACGAGACCGCGGATCCTGCTCCTGATCGGTGGATTACATACGCAACAGCCCGGCGCCGCCGAGGCGCTGGCGGCGGTCTTGAGCGTGGGCGAGTTCCTGGACGTCAGCATGACCAACGATCAGGGGATGCTGACTACGGAAGGGTTGGCCGGGTTTGATGTGTTCGTCAACTATCACACCGGCCCGGGCCTCACTGATGCGCAACTGGGAGCACTCCTGGACTTTGTGGCGGGCGGGAAGGGGCTCGTCGGCATCCACAATGCCGCTGACTCCTTCAAGAATCACCCCGCCTACATCGCGGTGCTCGGATCGCGCTTTCGGGGCCATCCGCCCTTTGGGGCGGTTCAGGTCGAGATCACGGACCAAGAGCACCGCATCACCGAGGGCCTGACCGACTTCGTGGTGCAGGACGAACTGTACCTGTTGGACCACTGGCCGGAGGGGGTGCGCTTGTTGGCTCGCGCCTCGAAGGATGGTCAAACTCAGCCCTCTCTCTACGTCAAGCACTTTGGCGCCGGCCGCGTCTTCTACTGCGCGCTCGGACACAACCGGCAGAGCCATGAAGCGCCGGTTGTTGGTCGGCTTTACCGTCGGGGCGTCCAGTGGGCGGCCGGCGTGGCGGTCACGGCCTGAGTGCTGCTCGACCAGATGATGCGACTCCGGCAGACGGTGCGGAAGGAAAGAGCGAATGCATGCCCCGATCGTCCAGATCTCGCTCGACCTGACCTCCATCGAAGAGGCGATCCACACGGCGGAGATCGCCGTGCGCGCCGGGGTGGACTGGTTGGAAGCCGGCAC
>DAIMXP010000050.1:0-51401 GCA_036734945.1 Chloroflexota bacterium | reverse complement strand
CCCTTCACACCAGGTACGACGCATCAACTATGCCAGGTTTTAGGATAGGCTCTTAAGCGATGCCAGCAGCGCTTCTCGGGTAAGCTCGGGTGCGTACACATTGGCGTAGGCGATGTGCGTGGACTGGTGATCGGAACTGGCGATCACTCCCAGGCGAAAACCCTGCCGCCATGCGTTCCAGACGAAGCCCTGGGGGTAGTAGGCGAAGGTGGGCTTCAGGCGAGCATCCGATCGGGGTGCTCCTTCATATTCGTAGGAGGTACGGCATCCCTGGTAGATCTCCACCACCGGTTCGACCGCCGGGTCCTTGTCGTTCCACACGGTTCCGACTTCCCCGCTCTCATGCGGGATGGTGATGCCGCCGCTCTGGCGGACATGCTCGAAAAGCTGAAGCGTATCATCAGGAGCGACGTGCCTTGCGTCCGGGCCGGTGCGCGGAAAGGTGCGTGTGCCGCGCTGCGCCTCGATGATGTTCCGGTGCCCATGGGGATGCCCGAGGCCGCGTTCATACCCAAATAGGGACACGAAGCGCGGCGGGAGGTTGAACACATCCACAATCTTCTGTGTGCGCCACCAGACGTATTCGACATCCGGGCCGGGTCCTTGATTGTGGTCCGTGGGCGCGACAAAATCCAGTGCTGCAGCGTCGAGCGCATAGCGGAACAGATCGGTGATGGAGGCATCGGAGGCGCCATCCCACGAGATATTGGTATGGCGGTGCAGGTCTCCCCGATACACGTGGAACGCTCCAGAGCGGTAGGACCTGACCTGTTCCACCGACCGGCGTTCTCTGCCGACCTCAGCGGCATCCGGCGGCATTCCGGTTTCAGCCGCCTGTAGGGCAGGAACGCTTATCGGCGTGCCTGGCGCGGGCAGCACGCCGGCATAGATTCGGTTCTCCGTGGGCAGCACCATGGACGAATCTCCCACGGGCTGGCGGCTGTCCGAGTGCCAGACCGCGAACAGGCGGCCATCGGGGAGCGCCGCGCCGCTAAAATCGCTGTCCACCCGCGAGGCCGAATCATGGAAGGAGTGCGGCTCGCTCCAGCGGTCGCCGTCCAGGTAGATCGCGTAGTTATTCCACCACGCGCGCAGCGGGATGAGGCTGCGGCTTCCCGCCGGACGTAGACCGGGAACGCCCGCGCGCTGATCGCTCGACGGTTTGCCATTCCAACCCGGGTGGTCCAGCGTCGGCCGGCGATAGCCGAGCCACACGCGGCCATCGCGACCCACCGTGATCCACGGCAGATGGTCGCCGCACCAGTCGTACGGGTGGGTGCTCGCCTTTGGTGGCTGCACCGGCTGCAGCAGGTTCCCGCCCTGGTAACAGACGACGCGCGTCCGCGAAAATCCCAGCAGCGTGTCGAGTTCATCGAAGTTGGGGGAGATGGCGTGCCCGCGATCTTTACCCCACTGCTCGGTGCGCTCTTCGTAGGCGATCCACAGCGTGCTGTCGGCGTCGGCCGCGATACTCGCATACCCTTCAAAACGGTTGGTGATGGCGATGGGGATTTCTGGGCCCCATTGCCCGCCCTGTTTGCGGCGAAGGAAGACATCGAAGTCGCCATTTCGGTAGCTGTCCCAGACGACATTGATGGATCCGTCTGGGGCGACCGCCAACGCCGGAGACCAGTCGTTGGCTGCATTCGCGGTGACGATCTCGGGATCGCTCCACACCTCGCCGCGGAGCTCCGACAAAAGGATGTCGAAGCTCGTGCCGGACCAGGCCTGCCAGACCAGAAACAACGATCCGTTCGGGCCGCTGGTGATGCGGGGTGCGAAGTCTGTCCCCTTGCGGTTCACAACCCGCCGGGGTTCGGCCCACTGCCCGTGCTGCGCATACGTGTACCACAAGTCCCAGTCGGACGACACCTGTTGCGGCCAAACAACCCACAGCCGGCCTGCGCCATCGACGCCGCAGGCCGGTTTGTACAGATCACCCTGTACACCGGGAATGGACCCGTGGGCTTCCCATTGTTGGCCGGTCCAATGCGCCGCAAAAATGCGATCGGTGCCGACCGCATAAGTCAGCCATACAGCCCAGGCAGAACCGTCAGGCGCGAAGCAGAGCGCCGGGTAGTCAGCATCCCCGGCTTCTGGCGAGAGCTGTGCTGGTTCCGCACCGACTGACCCGGTGGTCTGTGCCGGTGCTATGGCTCCGACCGCTGATAGGTGTCCCGCGCGGGCGTGCATGAAATCGGGCCCGCCTGTTCCATCCGCGGTGTTCATTTGGAATTGCCCTTCCCTGCAATCGACGCCGAGATCCCTTTGTGGAGCCAGTCTAGAACGTGTACTGAGGGATGAAGGCGTTGGCTGCCGTTTCCAACTGCTGCAGCATAGCCTGCGGCGACTGCCCGGCGTAGATGGACCCGAAGATCGGGTCCAGAGCGGCGATGAACTGGTTGTAGTACGGAATGTTCGGCACCGGAAACGCCTGCTTCGCCTCATCGGGAAAGATGGAGGCGTGCTGGGGCGGCTGGGCGTTTTTATTAAGAGCGTCCAGGTAAGCGGGCATGGACTTGACATTACCGGGTAAAGAGCCGACTTGCTCAGACACCAGGTAGTTCTCGGCCTCAGGGGATGTGATATACTTGAGTAGCAACCAGGCGTCGTCCTTCTGCTTGCTGTTTACCCCGATGGACCAGGCCCCGCCGGCGCCTGTGGTAGGCAGCTTTCCCGTCGAACCCTTCGGGAGCGGAGCGACATCCCAGTCGAAGCGCGAGCCGATGAGCGACCGCTCGTTGAGAATTGCCCAGGAGCCCTGATACACCATAGCGACAAGACTGCTGGCAAAAGGGTCCTTAACGGCCGTCGGTACGTCTCCGGGGCCGGGTGAGACGTGCCACTTACGGACTAGATCAGTGAAGAACTGCAGCGTCTGGATGTTCTGCGGGTCCGCGATAATACACTTCTTGAGGTCTGACGATAAAATCTGCCCCCCATTTGCTTCGAGCACCCCGAAGGCCACCCAGTCGTTGGGCTGCCCGTTGTACCCCCATTGCGTTTGCCGGCCGTTTGTTGTTTTCGTGAAGTGCTGCGCAATCTGCAGGAGGTCGTTCCACGTCCAGTTGCCGTCTTGCGGCGGCGGGTTTACACCGGCGCTCTTGAACATGTCAACGTTGTAGAAGATCCCAAAGACCGACCAGTCATATGGAAGGGACTGCACCTTGCCTTGCCACGTGCAGTTGTTCATTTCCGCCGGGTAGAACTCATCAAGCGACACCTTGTCCCGTTGCACGTAGGGATCAAGCGGAACGGTCCAACCTTGGTACGCCCGGAACGCCGTGTAGAACGTCCGGTTGTAGAACACGTCCGGAAGAGAGCCGCTGGCCGCCCACGTGGAAATAGTCGTCGAGTCGTACGGGCCAGTCGCATCCTGATGAGTGACACTCAGACCGGGATTCGCTGCCTCGAACTTCTTCGCAAGCTGATCCAACAGCTTGGCTCGAGGCGCGTCATTGGTCACCCAGCGCAGCGACACCGCAGCGCGAGACGGCGCGGCCGCCGCTGCGCTGGACGTTGTGGCCGGCGCGACGCTGGCCGAAGTGGACGAAGCTGCCGACGACGTCGCGCTTGTCGTCAACGCGGTTGTGCTACTGGAAGCGCTCACCGCAGGGCTGGTTGAGGATACGTGTGTCGTCGTTGACGACGTCTGCGACGTCGCTGATGATGCGCCACACGCCGCCAGCAGCGAAGCGGTCAACACTCCTAAGCCACTTACACCAAGTCCGCGCATGGCGACCCGGCGTGTGACTCGGGCCACCACAGTACTGGTACCGCGATCTGTCATGATTTTGCTCCTATTCCAAGTCGAATACTCATTACCAAGGCCGAAGGTTAAAACGTGCCGAGCAGCAGACGCCCCCTTCCACCGTTCACTCCACACACAGCCCGTCCGTTATTCCGGTCTCGGGCGCACCTCCGCTGATTTCAGCGATACCCTGGAGGACTAGCGTTCAACCGGCATCGCCCGTCCCTCACGTGACGAAGCGTAGCCGGCGAGTACCATGGCCACCGCCGTGCGGGCCGTGCTAGCGTCGCACGGCGAAGGACCGCTGCCGGTCAGCATGTTGACAAAGGCCTGGGCGGTACCGGCCCCACGGTTGGCGGCCAGTTGCACCGGCGACGTCACCCACTCGCCCGGCGTGCCGGCGGACGCTTCGGCGCGGTGGCGCCAGATGCGCAGGGGGGGCTCGCCGGCTATCGCACTGCGTGACGTCGTGATGTCGGTGCCCGTCGCCACGAGCACGCCCTGGTCCCCGGACAGCTCGATCGTGCTGGTGGAAGCCAACTCCGTCCAGCTCGATTGATGCACGCCGATCATGCCGTCGGCATAGCGGTAGAGCAGCACGCCATTGTCCTCGACGTCAGGCTGCTGTGGGGTCAGGGAAGTGGTGACGATGCCGGTCACCGACTTGGGCGCGCCGAACATCCACAGGAACCAGAGCGCCACGTGCGCCCCCTCGTCCATAAAGGCGCCGCCCCCTGCCTTGACCGGGTCGGCCAGGTCCATAGCATCCAGGAGCTGCTGATTGGTGAGGGCAAAGGGGTGGGAGTGCCGCCGCCGGGCGATAGCGATGCGGCCGATCTCCCCGGTCTCTACCACGCGCTTGATCTCCTGGTGGACGGGATCGAAGCGTAGATTATGTGACTGATAGAACCGGACGCCGGCGTCTTCGACGGCCGCCACGATGCGGTCGCAATCGGTCAGCGTCGTCGCCATAGGCTTCTGGAGCATGATGTCCTTGCCGGCCCGTGCCGCCGCCACGGCGAGGTCGGTGTGGGCATCGTTGGTCGAGCAGATCGTGACGGCAGTCACGTCGGCGTAGCCGAGCGCGTCGTCCAGGCGCGGCAGGAAGGGAATGCCCAGCTTCTCGGCAGCCAGGCGTCCGCGCGCCGGGTCTTCGTCCCAGACACAGGCAAGACGCACGCGATCATCCGCCTGGAACACGCGGGCCCAGCCTGCCTGATGCCCGTGGGCAAAGCTCAACAGGGCGATGCCAGGAGGTGTGGGCGTCATCGAGGTTCTCTCTCTGCACGAAACCATTAGGGCCGTGAAGTCCGAATTCAGCCGCGGTGGCAGTGTACCAGTCAATCTGCCATCTGTCAACAGGCGGCACCTTGTGGGCAGGGCCTTTTCACTATCCGTGGGATCGGGCGGTTGGGGCCCCGTCTGCGGTCTGCCGCCAGGGGACGCGACTGGCGTCGGGACCGGGCGACCGCAGTCGCCGGAGCCCTGGCCGCCGTCCAGAGACGTAGCCCGCCCCCCGATCAGAGGGTGGTCCCGTGTGGTGAAAAGGCCCTGGTGTCTGGCTGCGATCTGTTGACAGATGGCAGGGTATTGGGTACAATTGTCAACGGGCCTACACCCGCGCGATCCTCCGTGGCGAAGGGGGGACGATCGAGGTGAATACGCCTGGCTGTGGGGGCCAGGAGCGCGGCTCACCGTGTACGGCGAGCCGGCACGGTCGGACTCAGGCATCGGCAGCCTGGTGGGGGGGGCCTGGAAATCATCATGGCCATCTTCGAGTCGAGCTTGCGCCGCCGGGCAATCGACCTGCCGTTTTCACGTGGCGACTCGCCACTGGAGGAGATCGTGACGCTGCAAGCCGCCGGCAGGTGATGGTGGCGCCGGTAGGGAGGGACAGAGCGATGCAGTTCGATGGGAAAGTGGCCGTAGTGACGGGCGCTGGCTCGGGCATTGGCGCGGCGACGGCTGAACTGCTGGCCCGGGAGGGGGCACGCGTCGCCGTGGTTGACGTAATAGCCGAGCGCGCGCAGGCCGTGGCAGACCGCATCGGCCGGCAGCACGCGCTCGCTGTGGCGGCAGACGTCTCCCAAGCGGCGGCAGTCGCGGCAATGGTCGAGCGTGTCGTCGCCACCTGGGGAGCCATTGATCTGCTGCACAACCACGCGGGGCTCCTGCATCCCGAAGATGGATCGGTCCTCGACATCACCGAAGCGGCGATTGACCGGACCCTGGCGGTGAATGTCAAAGGCCAGATGCTGGTCGCCAAGTACGTCGCCGGCGCGATGGTGCGTGCCGGACGGGGCGGCGCCATCGTGAACACCGCCTCAGACCTCGCCTTTGTCGCCTTGCCCGGCGCTTGCGCCTACGTCACGAGCAAGGCGGCCATCGTCGGCCTCACGCGGGCTATGGCCGCTGACCTGGCCGCGCATCAGATCCGGGTGAACGCCGTCTGCCCGGGCTTCGTCTACACCGAGATGACGGCCGGGATGGCGAGCAACGAGGAAGTAATGAATGAAATGCGTAAAGACTACCTGATCAAGCGGCTGGGCCAGCCCCAGGACGTCGCCTAGGCCGTGCTCTTCTTGCTCTCCGACCGGACTGGCTTCGTCACCGGCTCGTCGCTCACTGTTGACGGCGGGCATACCGCGCTCTAGTCTGGACGTCGCTAGGCGGCCAGGTGGAGTGCTGAGTTCAGGAGGAATTGCCCCATGAGTGATACATCCTCGACCCCACGTCTCGTCAAGCTACCGATCAAGACTGTCGACGACCCGGAGTTCAGCGCCGTTGCCCGACGAATTGTCCCTCCCCCCAGAGACGCCCAGAAGGCGAGTCAGTTCTTTCCCGCCTACGCGGGCTTCGAGATTGGTCAGGGTTCGACGGTAGACATCTCGCACTTCTATTCGAACGCAAGCCATGCACCACGTCCTGCCGGGTTCGACCGGCACCTGCACTCCGAGGAGTTGTGGATTGCCCTTGAGGGCGACTTCTACGTGCCGGCTGCGCCGTCCCTGCAGCCGGATGACGTGGACGAGACGCCGTCGCTGGAGCGCATGCACTGCTTCCTCATCCACCAGGGCGATGTCTTCGCCTTTCGGCGAGGCGTCTGGCACGCAGGGGTGTGGCCTGTGACACCTGGCGCAGCGGTGCAGTTCATGATGCTGCTCAGCGGGCACCGCCGCACCGACGATGGGCGCCCGATGGACAACCCTGGTGGCCGAGTTCGCGATGCCATGATCGTGCCGGACTTTGACGCCTTCTCCGGCGCTTGAGCCTTCCCCAGAAGTGGGGAAGCCACGTTGGACGCGACAACAGCGGGCGCGTCACGACTTGAGTCCGCGGAACGAAGCGCACGTCCCGCTCAGGTGGAATGGCGTGAACCGGCAGCAGGAGAGGAGGACGCAAGTGGACCCAACGTCTGTCTGAGGCAACGTCTGGTGAGCATTACATGTAGTGTGGTACCCGTAGAAAAGGAGAAGAAGTATGCGTCGTCTGTCAGCCCGTCTTGGTGACGTCGGAACCCGCCGGCAATTTCTCGCGCTGCTCGGTGGTGGTATTGCTGCGGTCTCACTGGCAGCGTGCGGCAGCGGAACGACCGCCGCAACGCAAAGTACGGCATCGGTGGCGCCCTCGACCGTGGCAGCCTCTACCAGCGCGTCTGTGAGCCGGAGCGTCGCCGCGACAAAATCGGCTGCTGCCGCAGCGGCAACGTCGACCCGCGCGACCACTGCCGCGAGTTCGGCGACGCCGCCGGAGGCCGCGGCCGCCACCCCGGCCGCAGGGGCGGCGACCCTCCGCTGGATCATCGGCGACATGAGCCAAGCCCGTTTCAAGCTGGTGGCCGAGGCCGCCCCGCTGTTCGAACAGTCCCACCCAGGCGTGAAGGTGCAGGCCGAGCTTTCTCCCACCTTGGGGCCGTCCATTCTCACATGGGCAGCCGCTGGCACCCTGTACGATGTCTTCTTCGCCAACGGGGGCTGCGCCCTCCGAGCCGTCGAGGGAATAATCCCACCGCTCGATCAATACATCGCTCGGGATCACTTTTCGCTTGGCCAGTTCGCCCCCTCCGAGATGACGAACTTCACGTGGCAGGGGAAGGTGTACGGTTTGCCGTTCGACTTGTCGCTAATGGCCGTGTACTACAACAAGGACATGTTCAAGGCAGCAGGCGTTGCCTTCCCACCAGCGGACGGCAAGTGGACCTACAATGACCTGTTAGCAACTGCCAAGCCCTTCTCCAAATCGGAGAACGGCCACCAGGTGCAATGGGGGTACAACGGCTTGCCGGGCGGCAACGATGTCGGCATGGGTTTCTTAGAGGCAAACGGCGGAAAGATCCTCTCGGACGACCTCAAGCAGTGTATCATCAATAATCCTCAGAACATCGCGACCCTGGAGTTCTTCCGCGACCTGGTGCCCAAGTGGCACGTTGCGCCCGGCCCAGGGGAGTTGCCGAAAGGCGTCGGGAATCCGTTTGTCGCTAATCTGGCCGCCATGCAGATGCAGGGCTCGTGGGTGGTCTTGGACACGCGCACGAGCATTGGCACGCACTTCGACTGGGACGTGGCGCCGTTGCCCCAGGGATCTACCGGCAAAGGAGCAACGCTCGAAGTAGGCGCGAGCTGGAGCATAGGCAAAGACACGAAGCAGAAGGACATGACCTGGGAACTGCTCAAGTTTGTCAGCTCGCCGCAGGCTGAGGTCCTGGCGCTGGGGAGCGGCTCGCTGCCTGGAAACGTTGGCGCCTATCCGATGTATCTCAAGAACATTGAGCAAGGCTCCCAACCGCCGCAGCATGTCAGCATGTTCATCGATGTGGTGGAAGCGGGCGTGTTCCCCAGACCCAACGTTCCCTACTTCGACCAGATGATGCCCATTCTCGGCAAAGCGATCTCCGCGATCTATGCGGGGCAAGATGCCCCGGGAATGCTGGAGCAAGCGCAGCAGCAGGTCAACGCCATCATCCCACAGTACACGTTCTAACTGCCCGTATGGAGGATGATAGGAGGAGGCGCGGGATGAGGTCGCACAATCCTGCCTGGACGGTTCGGCAGCGAGATGGAGAGGGTGTGGACTGATGGTGCGGATTGGCGTGGTTGGAGCCGGCGGGGTGATGCAACGGGTACACCTGCCGTCGCTGCGCAAGCTCGGTGGGGTCGAGGTCGTGGCCCTGGCGGAGTTGGATCTCGAACTCGGGCGGCGCGTGGCCGCCGCCTTCGGCATCCCGCGCGTCTACGCCAGCGCCGAGGAACTCGTCGCCCAGGAGGCGCTGGACGGCGTGGTGGTGATCGCTGCCAAGCGCTGGCACGCTGACGCCTGCATGCCGGCGCTGGAGCGGGGGCTGCCGGTATTCACAGAGAAGCCCCTGGCTGGCACGCTGGAGGACGGGCGCAAAATGGTGGAGACGGCGGCGCGTACCGGCGCGCGGCTGATGGTCGGCTACATGAAGCGCTACGACCCCGCCTACCGCGCCGCGGCGCAACTGCTGCGCGAGGAGACGCTGGGGACGGTGCGCTTCGCCCGCATCCACGACTTCGGCGGCATCTTCGTGGCTGGTGCGGAGGGGGTCGGCACGCTGCCGCTGCAGCCGTCGCAGGCGCGGCCAGGCGCGGCGCGGGCAACCACGCCTGCCCCGGCGCCGACGCCGGACGAGCTGCGGCGACGGGCGTTTGACCGCTGGATCGAGGTCTGGATCCACGACGTGAACCTGCTGCACGGGCTGTTCGGGGAGGTGGGCGACATCGTCTGGTCGCGCGAGGGCGCCGCCACGCTGGCGCTGGTGCAGTGCGTGAGCGGGACAGAGGTGCTGCTGGAGTTCGGCGGGCCGCAGACCCCGGGCGCTCCCTGGGACGAATCGGTCGAGGCGTTCGGCGCCAGTGGGCGCTTCCTGCTCCGCTTCAAACCGCCCTTCCTGCTGCACGCCCCCAGCGAACTGATGGTGGAGACGTCGCAGGAGATTCGCCGGCCGCGGGTGGGCTTCGCAGAAGCATTCACCGAGGAGCTGCGCCACTTCTGCCGGGTGATCGCCGAGGGCGGCCAACCGGAGACCGATGGCGCCATGGGGCTGGCGGACATGGAGCTCTGCGCCCGTCTGGTGGATCTGGCGTACCCCACGTGAGGGCGTGACGCTATCGGCAAGCGGGGAGCTTTGGCGGGCGGGTAGCGGTATCGAGGGACGGCCGCGCTAGGGCGGCGGACGCTTGATGAGCATAGGAAGGCAGCGACATGCGGGCATGCATCAACGGCGCGACGACGCGGCCGTATTCGTTGGAGGAGGATCTGGTCGCGGCGGGGGCGGCGGGCTTCCCCCTGGTAGAGATCTGGGCGGGCAAGCTCCAGACCTACCTGGAGCACCACACCGTGGCCGAGTTGCGTCAGGCGCTGGAGGCGGCGGGTGTCGAAGTCGCGGCCATCTGCCCCTACCGGTTGCAGTGCTTCGGCGACTGGCGGCAGGGGCTGGCGGCGGTAGAGCGCGCGGCAGCACTCGCCGCGGAACTGGGAGCGCCGCCGCTGCTGGTCTGCCCGGACGCCCCCGGGGCGGAGGAGACGGGGCCGGACGCTCTGGCCCGGGCCGGCGAGCGGGCGCGGACGTATGCGGAGGCCGCTGGGCGGGCGGGGGTGCGCCTGGCGATCGAGCCCCTCGGCGGGCACCGCTTCGTGCCGGGTCCGCGCGAGGCCATGGCCCTGATCCGCGCCGCCGGCTCCCCGCCGGAGCTAGGCCTGATGCTGGACACCTTCCACTACTACAAGTCGGGCGTGCCGGACGCCGATGTCGCCGCGGTGCCGGCCGAGCGCTGGGTGATTCTGCACGTCAACGATTGTCCCCCGGGGCCAGCCGCCACGCTGCGGGATGCCGACCGCCTCTACCCCGGAGAGGGCATCCTGCCGCTGGTTGCCACCTTGCAGCACTTCCAGGACATCGGCTTCACGGGTGCCGCATCCGTCGAGGTGTTCCGGCCCGAATACTGGGAGCTTCCCATCAAGGAGATCAACCGGCGGGCCTACGCGGCGGTGAGCGGGATCCTGCAGGCGGTGAACAGCGAGGGTGCGCGCACGTGAGTGCGGGGAGGCCGGCGGCGATGGTGACGAGAACGGACCAACGGCCCAATGTGCTGCTGGTCATCACCCACGATACCGGCCGGCATCTGGGCTGCTACGGCTGGCCGGTGGACACGCCCAACCTGGATCGGCTCGCCGCCGAGGGGATACGCTTCGACAACCACTTCTGTGTGGCGGCCCAGTGCAGCCCGAGCCGCAGCACACTGATGACGGGGCGCTGGCCCCATTGCAACGGGGTGATGGGGCTCGCGCCCCGCTGGACGTACTCCCCCGGCGAGCGGACCCTGGCCCAGTATCTGGCCGACGCGGGCTACGAGACGGCGCTGTTCGGCCTGCAACACGAAGGGCGCGACCCGCACCGGCTGGGCTACGGGCAAGCGGAAACCGCGCTGGCCGGTTCCGGGTTCCGCTATGTGGACGGCGTGCAGGCCCCCGGCATGACGCTGGCCACGCAGGCAGCGGCATGGATTCGGGAGCGGCAGACCGGACGCACCAGGCCCTACCTGCTTGTGGTCGGCTTGGCCGAAACCCACCGGCCGTGGAACCGTCCAGAGTACGGCGGTGGGACCTCCGGCGATGTACGAGTTCCCCCCTACTTGCCCAACGATCCTCGGATACGGGAGGAGCTGGCGCAGTTCCAGGGTGCGGTGCGTGTGGCCGATCAGGCGGTCGGCGAGATCCTGCGAGCTCTCGATGACGGGGCGGAGGCGGAGCGGACGATCGTCCTCTTCACGGTGGACCACGGCCTCGCCTTCCCGCGGGCCAAGGGCATGTCCTATGACCCGGGCCTGGCCACGGCCCTGCTCATCCGCTGGCCCGGGCGGCTCCGCGCGGGGACCGCCTGCGCCGATCTGCTCTGCAACGCCGACGTCGTGCCGACCCTCCTGGAGGCTGCCGGGATACCGGCGCCCGCAGCAGTGCAGGGACAGAGCTTTCTCGGGCGGCTGACGCGGCAGGACGACGCGCCACGCGAGGATTTCTTCTTCGAGATGACCTGGCACGACCGCTATAACCCCCACCGCGGGATCCGCACGCGACGGCAGAAGTACATCCGGAACTTCGGATCGCTGCCGCTCGTCTTCCTCCCCGGCGACATCTCCCGGAGCCCGTCGGGCGAGGTGGTCCGCGAGGCGTACTCCGCCGAGGAGCGACCGGCGGAGGAGCTCTACGACCTGGAACGCGATCCCCTGGAACGCCACAACCTGGCCGTCGATGCGACCTGCGTGGGCATGCTGGAGGAGTTACGCGCCCGCGTGACGCGCTGGATGGAGGAAACGGACGACCTGCTCCTGCGCGGGCCGGTGGAGCAGCCGGCGGGGCCGCAACGCGCCGGGTGATGGTATCTGTCGGCACAGTGGGCAGGCCACGACGGGAAGGAGAAGGAAGTGTTGACGATTTCCGCTTGATCAATGCCTTCAACAGGCGTAGGGTAGCGTAAAATACAGAGAAATTCGGTTGATGTGAAGGCGGCCCCCACAGTCGAAGGAGGATCGGCATGTCTGGAGCAACGCAAGACCTCGGCATCAGGAACCAGGCTGGAGGCTACACCCGGCGGCGACTCTTGATCCGGCTGGGCAATGGCGCCGCGGCACTCGCGGCGCTGGCGGCGGCGGCAGGCGGCGGCGTGGCCTCGCCCCAACCGATAACTGCGACCACTGCTCACCACAGCCCGAGCGGGTCCACCAGCACCGCCGCCACGATCACAGCCACCAGCGCAACGACCTCGACACCGGCGCAGGTGTCAGCGCTCGCGAAGGAGCGGACCAAGCTGCTGCATTGGGAATGGGCTGGCTGGCCCCAGATGAACGGCCCATTGACCAAGACCTTCAACGACGCTCACCCTGACCTCGAGGTGACCGCCGAGACTCCGGCAGGCAATTACTGGGACAAACTGCAGGTGCTCTTTGCCGGCAACAGCCAGGTGCCCGACACGTATCGTATCAATGGCCCCGCCTTCCCATTCCTGGCGGCCAAGGGCATGGCCGCCGACCTCTCGGCGCTGCTGGCACGGGATCGCCAGACACTGGCGAACCTCGACGCCATGACGCCGTACCACGTCAAGCACTACCAGTGGCAAGGCAAGACGATGGAGCTGCCCCAGGGCATGACCTTGCTATAATCAGCCTCGACTCTGCCGGGGGGCGTTATCGAAGGCGTCTGGAAAGGCGAGACGGAGGACAAGTCATGGCGTTGAAAGTCGGAGTCGTGGGAATACGCGGCATTGGGAACCAGCACGTCGCGGTACATGCAAGAGACGGCTTGGCAGACTTGGTCGCGGTCTGCGACCTCGTCAAGGAGCGCGCCGAGACTGCCGCGGCGAAGTACGGCGTTCGGGCCTATGGCCGTCTGCGCGATATGCTCGCCAACGAACCGGACCTGGCAATTGTGGACGTGACGACTGGTGGGGACGAGAACGGCAGTTGGCACTACGAGCCGGCCATGGAGGCGCTGGAGGCCGGCAAACACGTACTGGTGGAGAAGCCGCTTTCCAGCGATGTGCGTCAGGCCCGAGAGATGGTCGCCAAAGCTGCACAAAAGAAGGTCTACCTGGGTTGTAACCTGAATCACTATTTCACGCCGACCGCCGAGCGCGCGAAACAATACATGGACGATGGCGACATTGGCGAACTCGTCTACTGCCTCACCAAGATGGGCTTTCAAGGTGGTGAGCCGGCGCAGCAGCGCACCGGCAGCGCTGCCACGGCGACCGGCTTCCCATATTTTCACCTGAAGGCCTTTCTGTCGCATCCCTTCAGCGTGATGCGTTACTTCTGCGGTGACGTCACCCATGTCCAGGCCTTCCTCAATCGGCCCGGTTTCCGCCGCACGGCAGGTGATGTGATGCTCTCCACCGCCAGCGTTCACCTGCAGTTCGCCAATGGCAGCGTCGGCTATTTGCTCAGTCAGCGGGGCGATGTCTCCTACGGCCTTGGTGGCTGGTGGAGTGTCGAAGTCGCGGGCACACGCGGTACCTTCTGCATCGAGAACTGCATTGAGCGGTTGACCTACTGGAAAGCGCCGGCCGCAGGCGGGCCCGGACGCGCGTTGGACCGGGACCCGAACGCTGCTGGTGGGCCAGTGGTGACTGCCTCCGGCACCGCCGATTTCCAACAGACGTTTGGGCGGCGCATCCACGCCTTCCTGGAGGACGTCACGAACAACGTGCCGAGGGAGCAGTTCAGGGCATCGGGCCGGGACGCCCTGGCCGCGCTGGAATACACCTGGGCAGTGATGGAGTCGTACGAGCAGGGAGGCGCGCTGGTCCGTCCGCATCCGCTGCCCCCTCGCTGATGTACCGCTTGCGGTACCCGTCACAGAGGCAGCACGATGAACTCTGGGAAGCGCTGGGGTGGGGCTGATCGCATCCTGATCGAGCGGTAGTTTGGCCACGAATCATGTACCCCTTTCCAGGGGTTGTGGAGAATATAGCAACAAGGGAGAGAAGCAGTCGAGCAATAAATGGCGTGGGAGGCGCCGGCGAGTGCTTAATCGCTCACTGTGGCTGGTGCGCTTCCCAACAACGTCAAGTGTCATGTGAGCAGGTCCACCAAGGAGAGCCACTCAGGCGTGGACGAGCTGGCGCTGTAAGGCCTCCTCGTCTGGACGATGCACCTGGATCTCGAGGGAAAAGCCTTCGCCGAGCGCCTGGACGTAGCGGCGCAGCGTCGTAAGGGTATAGGCGTCGTAGCCGCGCTTCTCAATGCGGGCCACCTGCGATTGGGTGACACCCAGCCGGTTGGCGAGTTCTGCCTGGGTGAGACCGGCAGCCTGACGGGCTTCGACGAGCTGGAGCCAGAGTTCGCTCTTGGCGGCTTCCTCCTCGTAGACCTGACGGTACTCCGGGTCTGCCTCAAGACTCTCCTTCCAGCGGCGGTAGCTGGCCTCTCCTTCGGCAAGAGCATCGTGGTCCCTGTATTCAGTAGTCATGGTGTTCACCTCCTTTGCCTTTCTTGTTGTTCAAGAAATGTATTGAGCCGACGCTTCGCAATCTCGATCTCTCTTCGAGGAGTCTTCTGCGTCTTCTTCTGGAAGCCGTGGAGAAAGACGATCCGCCGATTGCTGTGGAAGCAATAGATCAGGCGGTAGATGTTGGTATCGCTCTCCCGCCGCAGCTCCCAGAGCTTGCCTTCCAGGTGCCGAACCAGCGGCTCTCCGGCCTGCACATTGCGTAGGCACAGTTGCTCAATTGCCCAGTCAAAGCGCGCCCGCGTCTTGCGGTCAAGGTTGCCAAGAAACCCGCGGACCGGCTCGACACCGCTGGGGTCCACATAGAAAACAACTGACCACTCCTGCTCACTCATACTCATTATGCGTATTTTAGCATAACTGGCGGTGATGTGTCAACATCTGCATAGGGGCGTTCCAAGGTACCGGTGGCGCCAAACCTGACGACCGGGGATCAATCCTCGAAGATCGCCACGGCGCGCACCGGTGCGGCGGTCGTGCCGGTCCACTTCACTGGAAAGGCCGCCACTTTGAAGCCGAAGAAGGGGGCGAGTTGGTCCAGGTTGGTCAGATTCTCCAGGTGGTAATACTCGTGATCGTTCATGACGCGATGCGCTTCCCAGAACTGCTGGCGCTCAAACATGGCCCAGACCGGCGGGTCAAAGGTGACCGCGTCAATGCCCATGACGCGAATCCCTTGCCCGATCAGCCAGAGGGTGGCCTCGGCCGTCATGCCGCAGTGGTCGGTGAGATAGCGTTCCTCGTGCTGGTAGCTGCCGGCGCCCGTCATGATCAGGACGATGTCGTGCGGCTTGAGCGTGTAGTGCAGGCCGGCGAGCGCCGCCTGCACATCCGCCGCCGTAATCCCCGCGCCGCGCTGCTTGTGCCGAAAGTCCAGCACCACGCCATCGCCATAGCAGTCCTCGATCGGAATGGTTTCTGGGCCGAGGTCGGCGTGGCGGAGGTGTTTCAGCGCGTCGATGTGGGTGCCGACGTGATCGCTGAGCACCACCATGTAGCTGGCCGTGAGGGAGGTGACACCGTACTTTGCCGCGCCGATGTGTTCGGCAAACTCTTCCCAGGTCTCATACATGAGCAGCGCCGGCCGCACGATGCGGGGAAATGTCACCATGTTGTTGTGGACCGGCATACTCAGGTCGATGAGCCGTCGCTTCCCCATTATCATTGTCAATCCTCCCCGTGCTGAATGCGTTCGCCCTGGCTTTACCTACTGAATGACCCAGCCGCCGTCGACATAGATGCACTGGCCCGTCAGGTACCCGGCGCCGTCAGACAAGAGGAACTCCACCACGGTGGCGATTTCCTCCGGCTGACCGGCGCGGTGCATGGCGATCTTGTCCAGCACTATCGGCAAGACCTGCGGATCGTCCATGACCCAGCGCGTCATGTCGGTGGCAATGAGGCCCGGATTGACGCAGTTCACGCGGATGTGCTGGGCCGCCAGCTCGACCGCCATGTTGCGGGTGAGCGCTTCCACGCCGCGTTTGGAGGGCGCGTAGTGGGTGCGGCCAGGCAGGGCCATGCCGGCCTGGATAGACCCGATGTTGACGATGGCGCCGCCAACCTGGCGCTCGACCAGGCGCCGGACCACCGCCCGGGCGACAAGCCATTCGCCTTTCAGGTTCACCGCCAGCACCTCGTCGAACTGTTGCTCAGTGAGTTCCAGCATGGGGACGATGGTCTCGATGCCGGCATTGTTCACCAGCAGTTGGGGCACGCCAAGCTCCGCGCTGACGCGCTCCACCATCTGCTCGACCTGGTCCGCCCTTGACACGTCCGCCAGCACCCAGAGCGCACGCCGACCCAGTGCGCGCACCTCCTGCGCTACCCGCTCGCCCTGGGGCTGGACATCGCAAACCGCGACGTCGGCGCCGGAACGGGCCAGTTGCAGCGCCACGGCCCGGCCGATGCCGCGTCCCGCCCCCGTGACGAGGGCGACCTGCCCGCTGAAATCCGCCATCTGCTCTTCCTTCCCTCCGACCGGCTACCTGGCCGGCGCCGGAACAACGGTATCTCTCCCTGCCGGTGCTGTCGTTACCGGATACAGGTGGTCGACGACGTTCAGCATGATCTCTTGCGTATGGGCTCGGGCGACCTGCTCGGCGCGCGCGGCGTCGCCGGACCGCAGCGCTGCTACGATGCGGTGATGCCGCTCGGCCAGCGCCGCCAGGTCATAGCCCCGCTGTTGCGCGCCACTGAACAGCGTCCAGGCGTGCGGCCCGAGACTCGTCCAGAGCCGGAGGAGGACGCGATTGCCGGAGATCTCGCAGATCGCCTGATGAAACTTGACGTCGGTCTGCAGTAAGCCGGCAGCGTCACCCTGCCGGGCAGAGCGCTGCATCGCCTCGCACAACGCTTCCAGACGCTCCAACTCGACCGTGCTGATGCGCGGGGCGGCCAGGCGGGCCGCGAAGCCTTCCAGTTCGATACGGGTGGAATAGGCGTCAAGCACCCGCTCCCGCGTCAATGCCGCCACCACCGCCCCCCGCCGCGGCCGGTATTCCACCAGGCCGTCCTGTTCGAGTTGCCGAATTGCCTCGCGCAGCGGGCCGCGGCTGATGCCCATCTGGCGGGCAATCTCGGCTTCCACCAGACGCTCGCCGGGTGGAAGGCTGCCCAGCAAGATGGCCTCGTACAGCGCATCATAGGCGTCGTGACGCAGCGGTCGGAACTCGGGAGCCTGCTTAAAGAGAGCGCTCGTCGCCATCGGGCAATTCTCTCCATTCCAGATCGCTGTTGCCTCGCCCCCCGAGGCCCGCTGCATCAACGTGCGCCGGCTGCGTGGCGCAATGGTACACGCCTGTACGCCACCGAACTGCCTGCCTTATAGCTACCATCTGTTGACAGATGGTAGCTTACAGGGTACAGTGTTGCTTGTCAAGCATGGGTCGCCCGCTTCAGGGTCATTTCTTCCGAAAGAGGAAGAAAGGGAAGCTCGTTCGTGAAGGCGCTTCAGTTCACTGGTCCCGGTCAGTTCCAGGTTATTGACGTACCGGTCCCCGAGCATAACGACGACGAGGTACTCGTCCAGGTCAAAGCCTGCAATACATGCACGCAGTGGGATCTCACGGTCTGGCGGGGTGTCGACATCTTCGAGCGGCCAGGGCACCCGCAGTACCCGCTCGCTCCTGGAGCGACCGGCCATGAGCTGGCGGGAGTCGTCGTCAACGCCGGCAAAAGAGTGACCCGGCTCAAGGAGGGCGACCACGTTGCTCTGTGGGGGACGCCTCCGGGTTTGGGGCGTCAAGGGCCGAACGGCGGCTACGCGCAGTACTTCGTCGGCCACGAGCGGAGCTTCGTCCCGTATCCGAAGGACTTTCCCTTTGAGCAGGCTGCCTTGACGGAGATCTTTACGTGCCTCACGGCAGCACTGTTCAAGGTAGGCGAGGTGGTAGGCAAGCGCGTCGGCGTGTCCGGACTGGGGCCGGCCGGTCTCCTCGCCGTGCAGGCGCTGAAGGCGCGCGGGGCGGACGAGGTCGTGGCGTTCGACATCGCGCCGGACCGGCTCCAACTGGCACGCGAACTAGGCGCGGACCAGGTGATGGGGCCAAATTCGCCGGAGTGGCAGGAACTGCTGCCCCGCGCGCGGCAACTGGATGTCGCAATCGACTGCATCGGGGTGGCTGATTCGGTGAACGCGCTGATGCAGGTCACGAGACACCACCTTGTCATTTTCGGCGTCCCTCACGGTGACATCCGCTTCAGCATGGATGCCTGGCTGAAGGATCTGAAGATTGAGCCATGCGGCCCGCGCCCCGAGAAGGGCGCCTACTACGCGCGGCACTTGCTGACGACCGGACAGGTGAAGGTAGACCGCTTCATTGGCGCTCGGCTCCCTCTCGAAGAGTATCCGAAGGGGATACAACTGCTCCTTGACAAGCAGGTCGTCAAGGTTTGCTTCGATCCCCAGGCATGATGTGGCGCGCTTGAGGTCGGCCTGGCCGTTCGGCCCGCCCCTGCCTATGGCTTCGGCGCCGCCGGTCTGGCGTGGTGAGATCGGTGGGAAGACGAAAACAATCGCGATGCGAAGAGGAGTTTGACCATGGCAAGCGTGCGAGTTCTCCTGCTCATGGGGGGCGCGGAGTACCACAACAAACCGTTTCATTACGCGGAGCTAGCCGGTATCCTGGCCGGCGAAGCGAAGGCGGACGTGCGTATCACGGACGACCTGGCGGTGCTGAACCCAGCGGAACTGGCGCAGTATCGCGTCATTGCGAACTGGAGCACGTTCGTCCAGCCCAACTCGGATCAGGTGCAGGCGCTGCTCGACGCCATTGCAGGCGGAGCGGGTTTCCTCAGCCTGCACGGCGGCGCGGCGACATTCTGGAACAGCGCCCCCTATCTCACCATGCTGGGCAGTCGCTTCGTGCGACACGACCCTTTCAAGCAGTTCATGGTGAGCATTGATGATCGCGAGCACCCCATCACCCTCGGCATCAACGACTTTACTGTGGAGGATGAGCTGTATGAGCTGGGTGGCAAGGTTGCCGAGTTCGCGGCGCTGGCAGCAGGCGTGACCACGGGTCGCTCGAACAGCGAGCTACGCGCGCTCGGGGACGGGCCCCTCTCGCCGGATGTGCATGTTCTGGCCTCGGCCGAGGGACATCCGCTACTCTATGTCAAAACCTACGGCCGAGGGCGGGTCCATTACAACGCTCTTGGACATGACACTCAGGCACTGCAGAACCCCAGTTACCGTCGCCTTCTCGCGCAGGGTCTTGCCTGGGTCGCCGACCAACCCACACCGGGCCTCTCACCGCCGCTGACACCTTGAATCGCGCTCTCCGACAAGCTGCTAGCGTCGGCGAATGATCGAGGTGCATGCGGCGGTAGCCAGTGTCGATCCAGTTGCTCATCGTTCCAAACCTCCTCCATCACCGACAGCGCGACCCAGACTCACGTCGCACCCGCTCGGCCACAGAGGGCCAGGACCGCGGACACCACAGCGGCTTCACTCGGCAGTGCAGCCGCTTCCAGCGTCGCCGCGAACGGCTTGGTCACGTGGGCAGCCGCCAGGCGCGCCACCGGCGCATCCAGGTAGTCGAAGGCTGCCTCCTGCACGCACATCCCGATCTCCGCCCCCAGCCCGAGCGGCCCCCATGCTTCATGCGCCACCAGTAGCCGGCCCGTCTTCTTCACCGAGGTAACGATCACTTCCAGGTCCAGCGGCGCCAGCGTGCGCGGATCGATCACCTCGGCCTCAAGGCCGTACTGAGCGGAGAGGCGCTCTGCCGCCGAGAGCGCCAGGCCGACCAGCCGGGAGATGGCGACCACGGTGGCGTCGCGGCCTTGCCGCCGTACTACCGCTCGCCCCAGCGGCACGACGTGCTCACCGTCGGGCACCGACTCCCTGCTGAAGTACAGCGCTTTGTGTTCCAGCACGATCACCGGGTCATCGCTGCCGATCGCCGCCGTCAGCAATCCTTTGGCGTCGGCCGCTCCGGAGGGCGCCACCACGCGCAGTCCCGGCACGTGGCAGAAGAACGCCTCCAGGCATTGGGCATGCTGGGGCCCGGTACCCTTCGCGCTGCCCTGCTGCGTCCGGATCACCAGCGGCAGTCGCACCTGACCGCCACTGAGGTAGCGCAGCTTGGCAATCTGGTTGACAATCTGGTCCATCGCTACCAGCGCGAAATCCACGAACATGAGCTCGACGACGGGCCGGTAGCCGGCCATGGCCAGGCCGGCGGCGCAGCCCAGGAACGCCGTTTCGGAGATGGGCGTGTCGCGCCCCACCGTGCGCCGTTGCGCATGCTCATACCGGCTCCCCCGCCACCACGATCCGGTCGCCGTTGATGCTCCTCGCCTCATCCCGGCAGAGGAAGGCGACGGCGGCGGCCACGTCCTCCGCCGTCTGCAGCCATCCCTGGGCCGAGCGTGCCGCACGCTCGGCCAGCACCTCGCGGGCGCTCTGGCCGGTGGCGGCGCGAAAGCCGGCATCCATCCCTGCCCAGAGCGGCGTTTCAACCGTGCCGGGGCAGACCGCATTGACGGTGATGCCCGCGCGTCCCCAGGCCTGCGCCAGGGCCTGGGTCAGCCCGATGACGGCGTGCTTGCTGGCGCCATAGGCCGCTGTGACCGGTCCGCTGCGCAGCCCGGCGATTGAGGAGATGTTGACGATGCGCCCACCGCCGCCGCGCGCGAGCATGTGGCGGGCTGCGGCCTGGGCGCAGAGGAAACTGCCGCGGACGTTGACGGCGAAGATGCGATCCCACTCCGCGACCGTCAGTTCCAGCGGATCCTTGACGACGATCACGCCGGCATTGTTGACCAGGATGTCGAGGCGACCGAAGGATGTGACGGCGGTCGCAGTGATAGCCGTGGCGCCCTCAATGGTGGAAACGTCGGCGGCGAGGGCGATAGCCTGACCGCTGCCGGCAATGATCTGGGCCGCCGTGGCGGTCGCCGCCGGTTCGTCGATATCGGCGACCAGGACGGCGGCGCCGTCAGCCGCCAGGCGGAGGGCGATGGCCCAACCGATGCCTTTGCCGCCGCCGGTCACTGCGGCGACTCTGCCGGAGAGGGGGGCGTCCGCCGTGACCATCACGTCAGTCCCTCTGCGCGGTCAGGTGAGGCGCTGTCGCCGGCGAGCTCGCGGGCAAAGCTGGCGGCGTGCCCGACGTAGCTGGCCGGGGCGAGCAAGGACGCAATCTCGTCGGCAGAGAGATGCTCCGCCACGGCCGGATCGGCGGCCAGTTGTGCCGAAAACGATGGCCCGCCCTCGTGCGTCGCCATGGCGACGCGGTAGACGGCATCGTGAGCCTCCTGGCGGCCGATGCGCTGCGCCAGAGCCAGCATGACGGCCTCGGAGAGGATGAGGCCGTGGGTGAGGTCCAGGTTGGCGCGCATGCGCTCCGGGGAGACGACGAGCCCGTCCAGCACCCGGCGACCCTGCCGCAGCGCCGCGCCGCTGAGCAGGCAAAGGCGTGGCAACCACTCCCACTCCGCCTGCCAGGATCCCATGTCCCGCTCGTGCTCGCCGATCATGCCGTCCAGGGCGACGGCTACCTCCTGGCGGGTGAGCTTCGACAGCGCCACCAGCAGTTCGCAGATCATGGGGTTCCGTTTGTGCGGCATGGTGGAAGAACCAACCTTGCCGGCATTCCAGGGCTCCTCCACTTCAGCGACCTCCGTCTTCTGCAGGGCGATGACCTCCCGGCCGATCTTGCCGAGGGTGGCCGTAAAGAGACCGAGCAGAAAGGCCAGTTCGGCGAAACCGTCGCGGGCGGTGTGCCAGGCGATCGGCGGCAGTTCCAGGTCCAACTCAGCACAGAAGCGCCGCTGCAGCTCGCGCGCCTGCGCGCCGAAACCGGCGAGGGTTCCCGCCGCGCCGGCGAGCTGGCCGACCAGGAGACGCGGTTGCGCCTGCTGGAGGCGCTGGCGGTGACGCCGCCACTCGGCCAGCCACACCGCCACCTTGAAGCCGAAAGTAATGGGCAGGGCGTGCTGGCCGTGGGTGCGGCCGGGCATCAGCGTTTCGGCGTGCTCGCCGGCGAGCCTGGCCAGCGCCGCCTCCACAGCCGTGACGTCCGGCTGCATCGCCAGCAGCGCCGCGCGGACCTGGAGCACGACCCCGGTATCCATGATGTCCTGCGTGGTGGCGCCCCAGTGGACGTAGCCGCCCGCTTCCGGCGTGATCTCCGAGGCAATGCGACTCAGTTCGCGCACGACCGGCACGATGGGGTGGAAGGTCTGGTCGATACCGGCTTTAATTGCCGGCCAGTCCAGGAGCTCCGCCCGCGCCGCCTGGCTGATCGCCACGGCAGCGGCGGCAGGGATCAGGCCAACCGCCGCCTGGGCACGCGCCAGCGCTGCTTCGGCGTCCAACCAGGACTGCAGCAGACCGCGGTCATCGAAGATGGCGCGCAACTCGTCGGTGCCGAACTGGTCGCCGAAGAAGAGTGAATCCACCAGATGCGCGCCGCCGGCCGGCCTGGCAGAATTGATCATCGCGGCCCCTCCCCGCCTGGCAAGGAGCGGTTGGGGGGTGGCTGCACCAGCTCCAGGGTGATCCCGTCGGGATCGCGGAGATACACCGTCATCCCTCCACCGTTGACCCCCGCCTCGATCGCGACGGGTGGGGAGACAAAGGGTACGCCTGCCTCCAGCAGCCGGCGGTAGATCGTGGGCAGGTCGCGCACCACGAAGGCCAGGTGCGGCGCGCCGGGCCGGCTGGTACGTACCTGCAGTGGCTCGTCCCGTGGCGCGAGGTACTCGACGAGCTCCAGGTGATGGCCGGAGGGCCCAAGCGCTGCTCCCGGCACGCGCAATTGCGCCACGCGCAGTCGGGCATCGGCCATCCCGACCAGGCGTCGGGTGTAGGCATTATCCTGCTCCTGGCTCACCACGACCTCCAAGCCGAGCAGGTCGCGGTAGAAGGCGAGGGAACGCTCGAGGTCGGCCACGGTGAAACTGGTGTGCCACAGGCCGCAGATCAGATCCTGGACCATCAACGAGCCACCTCTTCCGCCAGGGGAACGGTCCGGCGCTCGGCCATGGAGCGGTAGGCCGCGAACATGAGACGCAGCGTGCCCAGGTTGTCCGCCTCGCTCGTCTCCGCTTCGCCCCCGGTGGCGATGGCGGTGAGGAGCGAGGCCATCGGTCCGAGGAAGGCGTCGGGGAACCAGCGTCCTGCCAGCCGCGGTGTGATCCAGGCGTTCGGACGCAGGAGACGCGAGGTGTAGGTCAACGTGTCGGGCCGTCCGTGGGGATAGTCGTAGAGCGCGCCGATCGTCCCTTTGGCCGTCCCCTCCGTCCCCTCCACCCGAAAGGTAGCAAACCAGTCGTCCTCCGCCGACGTATTGTGGTGCTCGTCGTGGACGACTGCGCGCAGGTGTACCGGTTTGGCGTATTCCAGGAGCAGGAGGGTACGCGTCTCGCCGCGGGCCGGGAAGCCGGGGAACTGGGCGCCGTGCGCGAACACCCAGGCCGGGTCACCCAACAGGAAGCGCAGGCTGTCCAGATAGTGGATGCTGTGATACATGATCTCGTGCGTCGGCTTGGCCAGCAGCCAGGGCCAGCCCTCCCAGGGCGTGCGCACGTTCACGGTGATGCTCGCGGCAAAGGGCTGCCCGAGCCAGCCCCGGTCCAGCAGCGTCTTGACGGCGCGCATGCCCGGATCCCAGCGCATCTGCTGGTTGACGGCCAGCTTCACGCCGGCGGCGCGGGCTGCCTCCACCACCTGCACGGCCTGGTCATAGCGTTCGGCCAGTGGCTTCTGGCAGAGCAAGTGCTTGCCGGCGGCGGCCACCTTCATGGCGATCTCCGCTTGCTCGGTGGCGGGAACGGCCACATCTACGACGCGGACGGTGCGGTCTTCCAGCACTTCCTCCAGGGAGCGGTAGACCCTGGGCAATTCGAAGGCCCGGGCTGTCGCCTCGGCAGCCTCGGCGCGAACGTCGAAGACACCGGCCAGGCGCAGCCCCGCCCGCCGGTAGACCGGCAGGTGGCAGGCATTGACGATGGCGCCGGCGCCGACGCTGGCGATACCGTAGTCGCCGGCATTGGCCGGCAATGTCGGTGAACCCTCCAGGTCAAGGAGCAAGGCCGAGGCTGCGGCCGCGCCGCCGGTCGGAGACGTCATGCGCGTGGTCCTGCCGTGTAGTAGCCGGCGCCTTCCAGGATCAGTTCTACCTCGGCGGCCGCCATCCGCAGGGCGGTTGCCACTCCCTGTCGCCCGGCGACCGCGTCCGCCACCATGCGGTTCAGCACCTCGTTGATCGCCGGGTATTCGGGGAGACGCGGCGGACTCTCCACCTGTTGATGTACCGCTTCCATCACCTCGTAGTACTGAAACTGCCGGCGCACGGCAGGATCGCGCCAGGTGGAGAGACGGGTGCCGGTGCCCCCCTCCAGGCTGGTCACCTTATCCATCTGTGGCGTCGCCAGGTGCCGCAGGAAGCGGTAGGCAGCCTCGGGATGCGGACAGCCGGCCGGAATGCCCAGCACCCAGTAGATGTTGAGACTCACGGCCCGCCCGCCCGGTCCGTCGCCCGCCGGCACCATCGTGGCGCGGGTGCGACCGGGAATGCGGGAGAGTTCCGGGGTATCGGCCACGGCCTGGAAGCCGCACCAGTTCCACATCATCGCGGCACGGCCGGAGGCATAGAAGTCACTCGAAGCGACGCTCTCATACGCCCACGGCTGCGGCTGGGTCACCCGGTAGCGGTGGATGAGGTCCAGATAGTACTGCAGCGCCGCGGCGCCCGCCGCACCGGCGAAGACCGGACGGAGTTCGGCGTCGAAGAGCCGCCCGCCCCGGCTCCAGAGATGGAGCATGAAGTCGTAGACGTCGTTGTGGCCGTCGGCCTGGGCCGCGACAACGCAGCCGTAGAGGTCGTCGTCGGGCCGGGTGAAGAACGTCGCCACGTCGAGGAATTCGGACCAGGTACGCGGCGGCTGCAAGGGCCGCCCGTACTGCTGCGCGAAGCGCGTCTGCTCGCGCTCGTCACTGAACAGGTCGGTGCGGTAGAGCAGCACCTCTGGCCCGTCGTGGTAGGGCAGCCCGAAGATCCGGCCGTTCCCGTCGGTCTGCAACTGGCGCATGGAGGGCGACCAGCCGTCCGGCCAGTCCGGCGGCGGGTCGGCCGCCAGGTAGGGGTCGAGCGGCAGGAGCATGCCGTTCCGAATCAGCTCGGGCAACCAATCGGTCACCACCATGCAGAGGTCGTAGCGACTGGACCGGGCCCCGCGCCGGCTGACCAGCTCGTCGTAGAGTTGGGGCACGTCGAACGCCCGGCTTTCCAGCCGAAAGCCCGGCGCCTGCTCGGCGTAGGCGGCGCCCTGGCGCGCCAGCGCCCGCGCGAAGCCGACGAACTCGCGGTAGGCCAGGCGAAGCGTCGTGTCGCTGCTCATCCCGTCACCCCCTTCGTCCGCGCCGCTCCGGTGCTGCCGCGCACCAGGAGCGTCGTGGCGAACTGCTGATGCACCGGCTGCGCGGCGACCGCGGACGCTCTGGAGGCCGCCCGCCCGGCCAACCGCCGGATGATCTGCTGGGCGGCTGCCGCCGCCATCGCCGCGATCGGCAGAGCCACCGTCGTGATGGGGGGATGGGCGACGCCAAACCAGTCAGGATCACCGAACCCCACCACGGAGAGTTCATCCGGAACGACGAGGCGGCGTTCGTAGACTGCCCGTAGGACGCCGATCAGCAACTCGTTGCTTGCCGCCACCACGGCGGTGGGCGGAGGCGTGTTGTCGAGCAGCGCCTGCAGCGCCTCGTAGCCGAACGCCCGCCGATAGGCGCCGATGCGCCGCAGGGCCGGGTCTTCCGGGATCCCGGCAGCCGCCAGCTCCTGGTGGTAGCCGACGAGCCGTTCCCGCCCGGTCGAGAGCGTCGAGGGCCCGCAGATGAAGGCGATGCGGCGGTGGCCCAGGTCGAGGAGGTGGCGGGTGGCCGCTGCTGCGCCCGTGCGTTCGTCGGCCAGCACCGAGTCCACGCCCTGCTCCGTTGATCGCCGGACCAACTCGACCACGGGCACACCAAGTGTCACGAGACGGGCCGCGGCAGCGCTGCGGCGCTCGCTGGGAACGTAGATCATGCCATCAGCCCGCTCGTGCCGCAGGTCATCAACCGCGGCCGCCTCCAGCGTGGGGTCGTCGTTACTGATGATCAACTGGAGCCGGTAGCCGGCGGCGGACAGCTCCCGTTCGATCGCTGCCGCCGCCGCCGCGTAGAAGTCATTGAGAATGTCCGGGATGACCAGACCGACGCGGTAGGTGCGTTGCGTCTTCAGACCGCGCGCCAGCGGATCGGGCCGGTAGCCGGCCTCGCGTGCCGCCTGCTGGATACGCCCGCGCAACGCCTCCTTGACGTAGGGGCCGTTGTTGAGGGCACGGGAGACCGTCGACGTCGAGACGCCGAGCGCGCTTGCCAGGTCGCGCAGCGTTGGGGCGGGGCGAGAGGTTTTATCGTACATCGATTGCAGTATACCGATGCTATCGGGCCGGGGTCAATGGCCCTGGAGGCCAGCGCCCCTGGCCTGGACCGCTGGCGTGCCGCGTGAGACTGGGAAGCACCAGAATCAAACTCCTTGACAAGCTGCGGGGCGTATGGTAGCCTGAAAACGTTCCCAGATTGAGCCGCGCAGCGACCCGATGTGGGGGCGGTGTGGATGCCTCCATGCGCGGCGCGTGAACCAGGCAAGGAGGCGTGTGCGAGGTGGAACGAGACGATGCCATCCTCACGGCCAAACATCACGACGGCTTTTGTCTCTGACCGACGACCACAACCGACCATTGCGTTCGCAGCAGTCCCTGGCGAGGAGGCAAAGGCGACGTGGCGCAGGAGTTTGTCGACGCCTGCCGTGGCGAGGGCATCCTGCCCGGTCTGTACTGCTCACCCTGGGACCGTAATGCGGCTTGTTACGCAGACCCACTGGCGTACAGCGCGCTCTGTAGACCTCGTCGGTTTGAGGCG
Organism: Chloroflexota bacterium; assembly: GCA_036734945.1. Classification (GTDB taxonomy): domain Bacteria; phylum Chloroflexota; class UBA4733; order UBA4733; family UBA4733; genus UBA4733. The sequence goes on along the minus strand of DAIMXP010000050.1, from coordinate 24,210 downwards.
CACCCTCGTTAGCTGTTCGTCCGTTCGATTTGAAGGAGTGATCAATGGGAACATTTCGCTTGGCCTGCCACTTGATCCAGTGGGGAGGTGAACAGCACGAAAACCTGGAGAAGGTGCTCACCGAGGTTGCGGAGGCCGGCTGGGACGGTGTTGAGGGCGTACGCTGCGGTTCGGCCGAGGAACTGGTGGAGCGCGCGAGCCAGGCGCGCTCCTTCGGTCTGCACCTGGTCAATGCCAACGGCCCCGACCCTGTCGCCAGCGTTGGCTATAACGCGACGCTTGGCAACGACGCCGTGGAGGCGCCGGCCTTGCGCCGACGTGACTGGGGCGGCCTCAATCCGACCGATGACGACGTGAAGCGTGCCGCCCAGTCACTCGATGGCGTGCTCGCGGAGTGCAAGCGGCTGCGTATGAAGGGTTTCCACCACGCCCACCTGGGTACCCTCATCGAGACCGTTGAGGATGCCGAGCGGCTCCTGGCGGCTGCGCCTAACCTCTGGCTGCTCTACGACACGGGTCATATGCTGGCCGCCGGCAGCGATCCGCTGCGCGTCTTCGACGTGGGTCTGGGACCGCGCATCGCCCACGTTCACCTCAAGGACTTCCATGCCGACGACCCGGGCCACTGGAACCACCGTCAGGAGCGCTTCGGCACGACCAGTCGCTTTGCCGAACTCGGGCAGGGTAACGTCGGCTTCGAGCCGAAGCGCGCGCTCGAGGCACTGGAGCGCAGTGGCTACCAGGGGTGGGTATCTGTGGAGCTAGACAGTCCCTACCCACCCAAAGCGCCCGGGGAGGCTGCCAGGGCGAACCGCGAGTACCTGCGCCGTCTTGGCTATTGATGGAGGGCCAGGACAGTATGCAAGTGATCGATCGTCCCGCCAGAGTCGGCATTATCGGGTGCGGCGTCATCAGCCCCAATTACCTCAAGAACGCCAAGCTGTTTGCCGCGTTTGACATTGTGGCCGTGGCGGACACGCGCCTGGATGCCGCCAAGGCGCGCGCCGCCGAGTTCGACGTCCCCAAGGCACTGTCCGTCGAGCAGATCCTGGCTGACCAGGAGGTCGAGCTGATTATCAACCTCACGCCCCACCGTGTCCACGGGAAAGTGGGGTTGTCCGTCCTCCAAGCCGGCAAGCACGTCTACAACGAGAAACCTCTGGCGGTGCATCGGGACGAGGCGAAGAGCATGTTGGATACGGCAGCCCGCAAAGGGCTGCGTGTGGGCGGCGCGCCTGACACGTTCTTTGGCGGCGCCTGGCAGACCGCCCGCAAACTCCTCGATGAGGGAGCTATCGGCGAGCCCGTCGCGGCCTTCGCCAACCTGCAGAGCCGCCCCACATTCCAACCGAGAGCTCAGGATGGCGGCTACCAGAGTTTCCACCTCACCGACTTCTTCGAGTACGGCAGCGGGCAGGCGTTCGACGCTGGCCCTTACTACCTGCATGCGTTGATCAACCTGCTCGGTCCAGTTGCGCGTGTCACCGGCTCTGCCCGTGTCACCTGGAGTGAACGCGAGTTGGGCGGCCAACTGCGCCCGGTGCATGCCCCCAGCCATGTGGCCGGCCTGTTGGATTTCGCCAACGGCGCCATCTGCCAGTTCCTGATGACTGCGGACATCTACAGAACCGGCCTGCCGCCCATTGAGATTTATGGCAGCGACGGATCGTTGCGCTGCATCGACCCGAACTACTTCGGCGGTCAGCTCTACCTACGCACCGCGAGTAACCCTGAGTTGATCCCCGTCGAGAATCAGTTCGGCTACAACGCCGACAGCCGAGGCGTTGGCGTTGCCGACATGGTGACGGCGATCCGCCACGGTCGGCCGCACCGCGCTAGCGGCGAGATGGCCTACCACGCGCTGGACATTATCACGGCCATGCACGACGCCTCTGCCGAGAACCGCCACGTCACGCTACAGAGCACCTGCGCCCGGCCAGCACCGCTGCCGCTGGGTCTGGCGGACTGGACGGTCGATGACTGATCAGTACCGCGTCGCTATTATTGGCTGTGGGTAACTGCTCACCTTTCGTGAGCAGGGGAGCCATCGCGAGATTGGATTACCTCTGGGACGGCGAGCGCCCCGCCGATACGGTAGCGAAAGCCGCCGCCGAGCAGATCAAGCCGCTGCTCACCTGAAGCAGCAAGGTCGTTAGCGTGCCCGGCCTCCAATCATCACCGGTGGGTGGGTCCCAGAGGAGCTGCCGGGCGATGAGACTCGCTTGGGGGTTCGGCATCAAGCTGGCCGCCGCTATCACCAACCGAGCAGTATCACAAAGTGGGGTACCGCAAGTCATCGAGTGCGCCGCAAAGTTTTGCGCCGGATGCTTGGGACCTCCCGGCGACTGAAGTCGCGGGCTAGAGCGAGCAAAGCCCGCCTTCGCGGGCTGACCGAGTCCGCGCAGGCGGACTTCGCATCGTGTAGCCCGCGACTTCAGTCGCCGGGCGCGGCGGAGACGCCGTTGGCAAGCAGACCGCGCAAAACTTTGCGGCGCACTCCAAGTCATCGAACTCCTTGACAAGCTACGGGGCGCATGGTAGTCTGAGAACGTTCCCAGATTGAGCCGCGCAGCGACCCGATGTGGGGGCGGTGTGGATGCCTCCGTGCGCGGCGCGTGAACCAGGCATGGAGGCGTGCGAGAGGTGGAGCGAAAGGAACTGCAGGTGGCAAGCTATAACTACAGCGCTGGGACTGACCTTCGTGGCGCAGCGGCCGGCAAGGCCGCCACTCGCCGGGCACTGCTGCGGACTGCGGGACGCGGCCTCGCGGGCATCGCAGCCACGGGACTGCTGGCCGCCTGCGGCACGGCCGCGACGGCGACGACCGCCTCCACGGTGACGGCAACCGTCACCGCCGCGCCGGTCACCGTGACTGGCGCGGCGGTCACCGTGACCGGAGCGGCGGTCACCGTCGCCACGACCGTGACCGCCGCCCCTGTCACGGTCGCTACGACCGTCACCGCCGCTGCTGCTACCGTCAAGGCCGGGGCGACGTCGGTGACCGTGCTCGATGCCTGGGGTACCGGGCCCTGGACGAATGACCTCTACTTCGGCTGGACGCAGGGCCTGGACCAGGCGTTGCCCGATGTCAAGGTCGAATTCATCATGACAGGGGACTTCAAGGGCGGGTCAGACGCCAAGACCCTGGCGATGATCGCCGCCGGCACGCCGCCGGACCTCACGTTGGGAAGCGACATCGGTTTCGCCATCAAAGATGCCATCGTCGACCTGAAGCCCTACTTCGACCGCGACAAGGAGATTGGCGCCTGGCAGTGGTATCCCCCCTGCTGGCAGTACGCGAATATCGTCCTGGACAGTGGACACCCTATGCTCTGGGCCTTCCCCGGCAACTCTGACGCCCGCGTGATCTACCTCAACCTGGACCTTTTACAGAAGGCAGGAATCTCCTACGATCCGTCCAAACCCTGGGATTGGACCGCCTTCGAGGAGCACGCTAGGGCGCTCACGAAGCGGCCGAGCAATGGCGTGATCGAGCAGCTCGGCTTCAGCGGGCTGTGGAACTTGGGCGACCCCTACGTGCTCGCCCAGTATGCCGGCGGCGACTTCTTCCACTACGACGCCCAGTCGGGCTGGGTGGACAAGGCAACCTTTAGTTCCGCCGGCGCCCAGACGGGGCTGAGCTTCTACCGGAAACTGATGGTGGAGGATAAGGTGGGCCAGTTGCCCGACGAGAAGTTTGCCGGCAGCTTCACCAGCGGCCAGGTGGCGATGACGCCGTCCTGGACCTCGTTCCTCTCCGCGCTGACGCCGAAGACCAATCCGAAGCTGGCTACCTTCAAGTGGGACGTGATGGGTTACCCGGTGCAGCACGCCGGAGAGAAGTGGCCGAACCAGTTCGCCAACGGCAGCCAGATGGGCTCGCTCGTCAAGGGCACCAAGCACCTGACTGAGGCCTTCCAGGTGGGCAAGTACTTCATCGGCGACGGCCATGTCGTGCGGATGGAGGCCATGGGCGCCCCGCCCATCGTCATCAACAACGCCAAGCAGCAGGACGTTTGGAAGCAGCGGGCGCCCGGCACCCACTACACCGAAGTCTACAGTGCGGTGATGGCCAAGGGCAGCATCGGCCTGTGGGCGAAGATCAAGCTGAACTGGGACAAAATCTCCACCTTGTACGGGGACAACATCACCAAGCTGCTGCAGGGGCAGATGGCTGTCAGCGACTTCGGCGCTACCATGGATAGCTCCGTCAACCCCCTCTTGCAGCAATCTTGAGGCAATGGTGGCCCGCACGATACCCGACACGCAGCTTCCCGCCCAATTCATCCCGGCCCCGCTGGCCACCGGGCCGCTCCCCCACAGTCAGGCGGGTAAGCTGGCGGATTGGCACATGCAGGAGCGCCCCTTCCGCTACGCGCCGGCTGGCGCCGGGCTGCGTAGCAACAACGGCGCGGGGGTCTTCAACCGGCCCATCTTCTTCCGGCAGAACGTGCTGCTGGCTGGCGACCGCCCGCTCTGGGGTCTGCGCACCTTCGGTCCGGGGCTCCTGCACGTTACGCAAAACGGGCGCTACCATGAACAGCGGCAGGTCAACGTCCCCATCATCCGCCTCGCCGCCCTGCGGCTGGGCATCGCTGCCGGCGAACGGCAGAAGTGGCTGGATCTCTTCCCCAGTTGGGAGACCACTTTTCTGCCGGGGCAGGCAAGCTACACCTGCGCCGACCCGGAGTTGGGGATCGTGCTCACGGCGGAGGTGCTCGCGCCGGTGGACCGCTACGGCGCCATCGTGACCTGCACGCTCCAGCAACGCCCGGCGGCAGGAGCCGTGCGGCTCTTCTGGGCAGTGGCGCTGGGCGAGGAGGAACTGCACCAGTTCGACGGGATACCCGAGCAACTCTGCGCCCAACTCACCGGGATGGCCGGCGCGAGCGCCGTCCTGGAGGACGCCGCCTTCCAACGTGAAACGGCGGTCGTGGTGGCGGCGGCGCATCCGGCAGACACCGACCGCGTCTGGATGGGGCGACTGGGCAAGCAGCAGGCGGCCGTCGTCGAGCGCACGCTGCTGCCCGGCCAGGATAGCGCTGTCCTGCTGGCCGGCTGGGGGCTGTGTGACTACAGCCGGCAGGCCGTGGCGCAGTCGCAGCGCCAGATCCACGACGGTCCCGGCACGCAGCACGGCTGGGGCGAGCGGCTGCGCAACGCCTGGTTCCAGACCTACGTCAGTCTGGCGCTTGATGCCGAGACCAGGGTGCGGCGAGACCAGGCGCAGCCCGAGCTCGCCCTCGCGGCGGCGCGCTCCTACTGGCAGGCGCGCGCCGGCAAGCTGCGTGTGCAGACGCCCGACCCCGCCTTTGACGCGGTCGCCTCCTTCACGGCCGGCATCAGCGACTACTGCGCCCAGCCTCCGGCCTACTTCCACAACGCCGACGCCGACGGGCACGTCTGGCCCTACATCTTCAGCTACCGGCAGTGGTACGCCAACACGGTGATCGGCGATCACGAGCGAATCGAGGAGACCCTCCGCTTCTACGCTACGCGCCAGCAGCCGGACGGTGGACTTACCGGCTCCGACATGGCGCTGCGCGACACGTGGTGCCAGACCTGGCAGCCCAGCTATGTGGACCAGCTCCACCAGCACTGGCGCTGGACCGGCGACACCGATCTGGTGCGCGACCTCTGGCCAGCCGTGCAGCGGGCGCTGGACTTCCAGCAACGTGTCCTCGATCCTAACGGCGACGGGCTGTACATCGCCCCCTCCAACAGCGAGTGGTGGGGCTGCGACTTCCACTGGAAGGGCCCCAAGGCCGCTCTGGCGTCGGCGATCACCTGGCGCGCCTTCGTCTGCGCGGCGGAACTGGCCGGGGCGCTGGGCGATGCCGAAGCCGAGCACACCTATCGCGCCGAGGCGGCGCGCATGCGCGAGCGCATCTTCGCCGAGCTGTGGCAGCCGGCACGGGGGCTCTTGTGCTCCGTCTACGCCGGCGAGGTGCGCCAGGAGCGGCCGGAGGCCATGGAAGCCTACGTGCCGATCTGGGCCGGCCTGATGGATGAGCGGCAGGCGCACACCATGCTGCGCTTCATCCGTGACGAGCTGGTGGTCCGGTCGTCGCAGGGCAACGCCTACATGTTCATGAATGACTGGTGGCCCCTGGTCTGGAGCCACCACATGGTTTCTCCCGGAGAGACCAGCGAAGCCTGCCTGGCTTTCTTCAAGAGCGGCGACGCCGAAACCGGCTGGGCGCTGCTGCAGCCGGTCGCGCACAGCGTTCTGCGCTCGGCCTCCCCGAACTTCCAGCCGGTGATGACGCCCAACGGCGGGCAGGACTTCCTGCAGCACGACTTCGGCATGAGTTGGGGGCCGTACATCCGTGCGGTGGTGGAAGGGCTGTTTGGCCTGGATGCCCACATGCCGGAGGGCAGATTGATCGTCGCCCCCAACCTGCCGGCTGCCTGGCAGGAGGCGAGCATCGACGTGGCTGACTTGGGCTATCGCTACCAGCGCGACGCGACCGGCATCACCCTGCAGATCCGCGCGGCCCGGCCGCTCGCCGTGCAGGTGGCGCTGCCGGTGCGCACCGCCGTGCGCGCGGTGCGTGTGGACGGCGCACCGGTTGCCTACCGCCTGGAGCCGGCGGTGGGGCGTTGCCTCCTGCGCCTGGAAACGCCAGCGACCACCCAGGCGACGGTCCGGGTTGACCTGGCGCCGGAGCCGGTCCAGGTGTTCTATCCGGCGGAGGTAGTGGCGGGTGAGCCGCTCGCCCTCCAGGTGCAGGCAGGAGAACTGCTCGGGGTGACCACTGCCCAGGGAGACGTGCTGTCGTATGCCACGACCGGCTCCGGCGCGACGGTCAGTCTGGAGGGCACGGGGCCGACGACGCTCTTCGCCGAGGTGCAACAGCAGAACTGCCGCTTCTGGGAGCCGCTCGACCTGCGCCTTGGTCCACCGGCGCTGTCGGCCGCTGCCGGCTACGACGCCTCCGTCGGCGTGCTGCGCTGGATGCTGCGCAACCGGACAACACGGCCGCTCGAGCTGACCGGCCAGTGCCGTTTCCTGGGGGAAGAGCAGCCTTTCTCCGGGCAGCTCGCTGCGCAGGCGACGCTGGAAGTTCGCCTGCCGCTCACGCCCGGCCAGCGTGCCCAGATGCGGCCGGGCTGTCACCCGCTCACGCTAACCTGGTCGGCAGCGGACGGGCGCCCGTGGGTAGACGAGCTCACCTGCACCTGCTGGGAGCCTGCTGTCTGGGGCGCGGCGTCCGGGCGGCTCGTCCCGGTCGACCTCCGCGAGCAGTACAACGACAACGCCCACCTGGCGCTCACCCGGCGCTTCATTTACGACGATGGCGGCATTGATCAGTTCTCAGCGTACACCCTGCAAGATGGCTACGACGGTTACGAGCCTCCGCCCAAGCTGGACATCACTCAACTCCCCGAGCGCCTGACGACCGGCTGCGGGGTGCCCTTTCTCACCGGTGGCAGCGCCGGGCAGAACGCGCTCGTGCTGGCGAACTGGCCGCCGTACCACTTCCCAGCCGGCATTCACTGGCCGATCGATCGTCACCTCCACGAGGTCTATCTGCTACTGGCCGCCAAAGTTGTGCCGATGAAGAACTACGTGGCCAACGCTCGCGTGACCGTCACCTATGCCGACGGCTCGGCTGAGACGACGGCGCTGATTCCGCCGCACAATCTGGACTGCTACTACCAGCACTTTAGCGAGCAGGGTTTTCCAGTAGAACTGGGGCCGAAGCCGCGCGGCATCCTCAGCTCCAGCCAGTATGCGCGCGACTACAACCTGCTGCACGCCGACGTGGTGAACATTCCCTGCGATCCCCGGAGGCAGGTGGTGTCACTGGACGTGCAGGTGCTCTGCACGGAGTGTCTCCTCGAGGTCCTGGGCCTCACGCTCCTGGAAGCGGAAGGCGCGCAGGGGTGAACATCGGATCCACGCATTCGCAGAGGAAGGAGTTAGCGCTGAACATCCAGTGGGAGGTCCCACCTTCCATCCGGCGTTGTCACCCATGCGCGCTCGCGTCCCGGTCGCCGACATTGTCTATGCCTACTCTAACCTTCCAGACCTGCCGTAGTAAACCACATCACCGTAACAGTCGATGAAGCTTTTCACGCTGCTTGGTTCCTCAGACGGCTGAAGCTCGACCGCCTCATCGTTGTCACCCACGGTGAGGACGTACCAGGCGTCTGTTTGCGTGGGAAAGCGCCAGGTATCAGGGGCTATTCGCTCCGCGAGCAGCGCGCCTTGCGGTCCCGTCAGCCGTACCGGGTCGCTACTGTCGTAGCGAAACAATCTCACCGTGCAGACCTGGCCCTGGAGGCTATGGATTTCAACGCGCTCGGTTCGGCCGTGGCGACACCGCGCGGAGATCAGAAACGCGCCCTCGCCACGCAGGTCCTGGAAACTGCAGGCCGCGATGCGGGCCGGTACGGCCGGGAAGACCCGTAAGACGCCCCGGTGCGACTGCAGAAGCATCTCGTTGATAATGCAGAGAAAGGCCGAGGGGCCCTCAAGAAACTGGAAGTGCCGGTTGCGGCCATGCCGGGTGTTCCCGGCTGCCACAATAACCCACTGCGCTCGAGGCTGATCGCCGAAGTCGTAGGCCGCACGCTTGTCCCCGAATGTCCGGAACACTCCATTGGAAACGATCGTGAACATGCCGTTGGGCTTCAGAAACTCGCTGAGTCCGACGTCCATCAAATAGTGGTCTACCTGCTCGGCTCGGCGCAAGCGAGCCGAACCGAGCGCCTGGGTCGTCCAGGCTTGAACATCGGACAGCGACGTACGACCGACGAAGGACAGGCGCTGGGCCCGTTCGTGGAACGTGTCAATCGTGCGCGCGGCCACTTCCGCGAGCGGCTGATCGGCATCAATGTCTCCGCCCGGATAGACCATCGCGAAGAGCCCGGTGTGCTCCATGAGCAGATCCTCGGGGGCCGTAGCAGAATCCAAGAATCGCCCGTTGTGCTGTGGATAGTCCGGGTACTTCTCCAGGCACTCGATCACCTGTGGCAGGTACGGGGGTTGCCGGCCGAGGACGCGGCAGGCTTCTCTGTAGGCTTCCCACACCACCTTGATCAGGGCGAGATCGTTATTCACATTGTACGCTGGCAGTGGTCCTTGTTCCGGCGCCCAGGATGGCCCGATCATCAGTTGACCATTCGGTGTCGTCGCAGTGAGGGCGAGGTAGAACTTACTGGCTTCCTCCAGAATGGGGAACGTGGTATCGCGAAGGAACTGTTCATCCAGTGTGTAGCGGTAATGCCACCAAAACGGAATGACGTAATAGGCGCTGGAGACCTGCATCATGCGGTAGTAGTTACGGGTCATGTCCAGCCCTGAATCGGGAGCGGTGGCAATCGGGTACTTGGCCCCATCGATTTGGTAGTGCTCCCAGGTCTGTTGCTTCACACGTGGCAGCATCTTGGAAAATGTCGTGAAGTACGGCTCGCCCAGCTCGACATGGTTGGCCGAGAACAGATACCAGTGGGCCATAGAGACGTTGTAGTCCCCATGGTAATCACCATGCCATGCGGGCGACTTGGTCATGTTCCAGAGACCAAACAGGCCCGGGGCAGTGCTGCCCCGGCAGGTCGAGGCGAGCTGATAGAGGGAGAAGTACCAGAGCGCCTCCAGGAAGCGATCCTGGAGTTCCACGCCGGAGCGGTCCCAGAAGACTGACCACCACCGTCGCTGCTGCTGATGGCCCTCCTCGAAGCCCCCCGCTTCCGCTTGTGCCAGCGTGTCGATCGCCCGCTGCAGGGGATCGTTGCACTCTTTGGAGGTAGCCACCGTGAGGTAAAGCGTGTACACCGGTCCGAGCGCCATCTGCGGCATGAGGGCCGCCGTACGGACCTCGTGCGATAGCATCACGGGAGGTTCCACCGCAACGCCACTCACTGCCACGGCCATGACGTACGTGAAGCCATCCGGAAAGACGTAGCGGATGAACAGGATGCCGCCATGCACGCCCGTTTGGGGCAGCCCGAGCGTCTCGTCAAACTCCCGACTGAGCACGATAGGTTGCCGGTGCGCCTGTCGAAAGTGGTCATGCACCCAGGTGTTTTCCACTCGAATTGCCAGGACGTTCGCCTCCGGGGCGACGAAGCCCTGGACCCGCACCGCCTTCGTCGATAACTCGTACTCGCATTCCACCGTGGCGTCGACGAGGCGGAGCCGCTGGCTTTGCCGGCAGAGGGTCGCGTTGAGGGGGAGAAAGCCCTCGTCAATACCCAGCGAGAGCGTGCCACAGGGCTTGGGGCAAGGGTAGGGAACGTCGTAGCCGGGTTCCTCCCGGATTGCTCGGCGCGCCTGCTCCGGGTCGGTCTTCAGCAACTCCTTGAAGCGGTCGAACGGCACCAAAGGATCTTCCCGGAAGCGGTAGTCCCAGACATCCAGCTTGGTGACGCCGAAGACAAGCCGATCGGGGTCTTCCGGCTGCCAGATCATGGCGCCGAAGTGCCCATTCCCGATGGGGAAGCCATCCGCCCAGGTGCGCGGTGCGACTTCGTAGATGAGGTCATGCTGGGTAGCCATTCGCTCTCCACGACCCATGTCAGCCCCTTTCCTTACATGCGCGCTCGCCGACACTGTAGCCGATGCGCGGCGCCTGCGCAATGGACGCAACCGTGCCCATTCTTGCCCTACGCGGTCATAAGCGCTCAGTTGTAATGCGCGTCCCCTCGCAGCGGAACGCGGCCGACGACTGCCCAACCGCGACGGTATTGTGGTTGTACCACGGGACCGCGCCGAGCAAGTCGTCGCGCAGGCCGAGGCGACCATGCAAACGGAAAATCTGGTGCGTCAGGCGATCCTGCGGGGCATGGCTCCCCAGGAGGCCTACCTCAAGTATGGTAAGTTCTGAGAACGGCACGAAAGGACGGACACTGTTGGAAGAGTTGGACGAACTCGCCGCGGGCCCCAGCGAAGGCGCGCCGTTGCGGGAGGACCCGACACTGGCGCCGCTGCCCGAGCACGACCTCGCCTTCCCACAACCGATCACCCGCTGGGACGAGGCGCTGCCGCTGGGCAACGGTCTCCTCGGCGCGCTGGTCTGGGGGGACGGCCGGCCGCTCCGGCTCTCCCTGGACCGCGCCGACCTCTGGGACCTGCGGCCGGTACCCGAATGGGACAGCCCTGACTATCGCTACGAGACGATGCGCCGCTGGGTGGCCGAAGGACGGATCGAGGACCTCCACCGGCTGTACGACCGACCGTATGCGGACCACCCCGGTCCGACCAAGATCCCTGCGGGGCGACTGGAGTTGACCTTCGCTGCCGGCGTCACCGTCACCGGCAGCCGCTTGCGCCTCAGCGACGCGACGGCCGAAGTGACCCTTGCCGACGGAGTGGGGATCGAGACGTTTATCCACGCGCAGCAGCCGCTGGGGCTGCTGCGGTTGGCCGGGGGAGAGGTACCGGACGTCCGCGTCGTTCCCCCGGCCTTCGCGCCGGGCGGTGACACCGTACGGCCAGGCGACCAGAGCTCCGGGCCGCTGAGCGATCTGGGCTACGGCCCGGCCCAGGCCATGCAGCAGGACGAGATGCTCGGCTTCGTTCAGACCGGCTGGGGCGACTTCCGCTACGCCGTCTGCGCGGGCCGGCGTCTCCAGGCTGATGGGAGCCGGCTGGTCGCCTGGACCATTGCGTCGACCACTGATGGCGCCGACCCCTGGCAGGTGGCCGCCGAGCGGGTGCGAGGGGCGCTCGACCAGGGCTGGGAGCGACTGCTCGGCACGCACACGACCTGGTGGCAGCGCTTCTGGGAGCAGGCAGGCGTGCGGCTGCCCAACCCCACGCTGGAAGCGCTCTGGTACCGCGAAACATACAAGTTCGGCGCCGCCGCCCGGCGCGGCGCGCCGCCGATCAGCCTGCAGGCCGTCTGGACGGCCGACGAGGGCGGCATCCCGCCCTGGAAAGGCGACTACCACCATGACCTGAATACCCAGCTCAGTTACTGGCCCTGCTATGCCGGGAACCACCTGGAAGAGGGGCTCGGCTATCTGGACTGGCTCTGGCAGACGCGCGCGGAAGCCTTCACCTACACGCACCGCTTCTTCGGCAAGCCGGGCCTGAACGTTCCCATGACCGCCGACCTGCTGGGCCGGCAGATCGGTGGCTGGCATCAGTACACGCACAGCGCCACCACGGCGGCCTGGCTGGCCCAGCACTTTTATCTGCACTGGCGCTACAGTCAGGACCGTCGTTTCCTGGAGGAGCGCGCCTACCCCTACCTGGCCGAGGTCTGCTCCTTCCTGGAGGCGATCACCGAGTTTGACCCCAACGGCAAACGTTTCCTGCCGCTCAGTTCATCGCCGGAGATCAACGATAACCGTCTGGAAGCCTGGCTGCCGCCAACCTCCAACTACGATCTGGCGCTCCTGCACTGGTCCTTTACCGCTGCGACGGAACTCGCCGCCGAGCTCGGCCGCCCCGCCGAGGTGCAGCGCTGGCAAGACCTGCTGGCGACGCTGCCGGATTTCAGCTACGCCGACGACGGCCGGCTGCTGGTGGCGCCGGGAATGCCCCTGGCCGCCTCCCACCGGCACTTCTCCCACCTGATGGCGATCCATCCGCTGAGCCTCATCGCCTGGGAAGACGGCGAGCCGGCACGACGAGCGATCCGCGCCGCCCTGGCCGAGCTCGCCCGGCTGGGTCCCGACCAATGGTGCGGCTACAGCTACGCCTGGCTGGCCAGCCTGGCGGCACGCGCGGGCGAGGGGCCGCGCGCCGAGCGCGCCCTCGAGATCTTCGCCACCGCCTTCTGCTCACCGAACAGCTTCCACCTGAACGGCGATCAGACCAGGAGTGGCTACAGCCGCTTTACGTACCGGCCCTTCACGCTGGAGGGGAACTTCGCGGCGGCGGCGGGGGTGCAGGAGATGCTGCTCCAGAGCCACCGTGGCCTGCTGCGCCTGTTCCCCGCTCTCCCCGCCACCTGGAACGACGTGGCCTTCCGGACCTTGCGCGCCGAGGGCGCCTTCCTGGTCTCGGCCGAGCGGCAGAACGGGAGGACAGCGCGCGCCGAGGTCTCCGCCGAGGCGGGGGGCCTGCTGCAACTGCGCGACCCCTTCGACAGCGCACCGTTTGCCGCCATAGTTCGTGGTCCGGGTGGTGAGCGGCTGGCGGCGACGCCGGAGTTACGTGACGGAATCCTGCGGCTGCACCTGCCAGCCGGAGCGACCATCACCTTCTCATCCAAAGGATGGTGAACTGCAGCGGATACCCAACTACTCTTTGCTGCCTTGAGGCATCTTCCCGCCAGCGGTGATGATCGTGGCGGCGTCGACCAGTCCTGCCACGGCATAGAAAACGTCCAACGGACGGCGCCCCTGGTGCTGTGACGTGCCCATTGGGTGCCTCGCCTACGCTGCCCACCACCCCTTCCCACGAGGAGGGACGTAGTTGTGGGTAATCACCAGACGGTGCTCCTTGACAGGTTCAGCGTTGTGTGGCATTCTGCAAACGTTCACAGTCGGCGCAGCAGGCAGGGCTGCAACATTGGAAAGGGAGGGTATGGGAGACCTTGTCGACGTGTCTCACGAACCAGCGGGCGCGCAGCGTGGGAGGCGCTTGGCTACGGCATGTTCATCCATTTCGGTATGAGCACCTTCAATGGTGACGAGTTGTCCAGGGGCGACCGTTCCTCGATGCTGTACGCACCCGATGACCTGGATGTCGACCAGTGGATCCGTGTTGCGCGCGACGCTGGGATGCGCTACGCCGTGCTGACGGCGAAGCACGTTTCCGGCCACTGCCTCTGGCCAAGTAAGCATACCGACTACGATGTGGAGACGAGCGGCTGCCGGACTGATGTCGTCGCGTCGTTCGTCTCCGCTTGCGCTAAATACGGCGTCGTGCCGGGTCTGTATTACTGCTCCTGGGATAATCATCATCGCTTCGGCTCGGTAACGCCGTCATTCGCGCGTGAGCAGTCTCCGTTCACCACCGAAGCCTACCGGGTGTTCCAGATGGCGCAGCTTGACGAGTTGCTGACGGGCTATGGCCCGCTGGGTGAGGTCTGGATTGACATCCCGAATGTGCTGGGGGCCGATGGACGGCGAGTGCAATACCAGCAGATCGCCGGCCTTCAGCCGGAGGCGGTGATCATGATGAACCACGGCATCGGCGACGGCGCACGTCTGAATCTTGACCGTGCCTGGCCAACCGATCTCATGGCGATCGAGCGTTTTCTGCCGAACTCGAACCACGGGTACAACCCCTGGTTTCGCATCGCCGCCAAGCAGGAGGGCGAGCAGGACTGCTACATTCCCGGTGAGGTATGTGACCCGCTCCGTTACGCGTGGTTTCATGTGGACAACGACAAGCCCCGTAGCGGAGCGGAGCTCCTGGGGATGAGGCTGATCTGCCGGGAGCGCAGCGTCAACCTGCTGCTCGACGTCCCGCCGGATCGGCGCGGGGTGATCCCCCAGCGGTCTGTTGATGCGCTGATGCAACTTGGCGAGGATTTTGGCCGCGTTGGGTGAAGAGTGATGACGAGTGAAGGCATGGCAGACCACGGTATCAGTGATGTGGTGACCCGAGTTACACGCCGGGTCGTCGTGTGCGGACTTGGTGTGAGTGGCTTGGGAGTGCTGACTGCTTCGCTGCTGGCGGCGTGCGGCGCAGTTTCCGCGACGTCGCAGACAGCGGCAACGACGACACCTGCCTCCTCAACCAGCCCTGCGCTACGCGCTGCCAGCAGCACAACGGCGTCGACGACAAGCGCCACGCCGCCGGCAGCTTCGTCCACTTCGACCAGCGTCGCTGCGGTCGGCCGGCAGCCGGTGACGATTCGAGCCTTGCACCTCTGGTCGCCGGCGGGTATGGCCGTTCAGACCCAGTTCGATGCCCGTTTCCAGACGCAGCATCCCGACGTTCACATCTCCGCCGAAAATCTGGCCTTCTCGGCTGACACCACTTCCAAGTTGCTGGCGCTGGCCGCCGCCGAGAGCCTTCCTGATATTGTGCGCGCGCACCCGAATTACGAGGTGCGATTTGGTGCCTCGAACATCTGGGTCGATCTGACTGCCTACGTCGCCCGCACGAGCGACTTCAACCTGAAGGGCGACTTCCTGCCGGTGTCGTTGCAGTATCACCAGCGCGCCGGCAAGCTCAACGCCATCCCCTTTACCGCCGGAACCTATGTGCTCTTCTACAACAAAGACCTCTTTGATAAGGCGGGGGTGGCCTATCCCACCGACCAGTGGACCTACACCGGCGACTTCTTTGACGCGCTGAAGAAGCTCACCCAGACGACAGGTTCGACGCGCTCAATCGGCTGGTCCGGGCAGATGCCGGGCATGGACGTTTGGAGCGATCCCATCTTTCTGCATCCCTGGGGCGGCGCCTTCCTCAACGAGGCCGAGAGCGCCTGCCAACTTGACCAGCAGGCGTCGCGTGACGCGCTCACCTGGTGGTTAGACCTCAAGAACAAGTACAAGTTCACTCCCCAGCCGGAGGATAAGATCAGCGGCGATCCCTTCGTCACGGGCCGCGCTGCCCTCTACTATCAGCTCCCTCTGCAGTTGATTACGATGCAGCAATCCCACGTTGGATTCAACTGGGACGTGGCGCAACTCCCCAGTGGCCCAACCACTCGCTCGACCGGCATCGGCGCGGGCGGCTACGGTATGACGAGCAGCAGCAAGCATCGACCGGAGGCCTGGACCTACCTCAACGACTATATGTCGACGGCGGGGCAGACCTTCATGTTCGCGGAGAGTGGCCTCGACCTGCCGGCGAGGCTGTCGGCCCGGCCTGCTTTCCTCAAACGGCAGGGAAATCCGGCGCACGTCCAGGCCTTTGTCGATGCCGGTGCGCACGCCATCACGTTGCGTCCTTTCGGGCCGGAGGGCCCCGACGTCATCAGCAAGGCGGCGCCGAGCTGGAACGGCGCCCTCACCGGGAAGAGCGACGTCTCCACCGTGACAAGTCAAATCTGCCAGGCTGTTAACGCTTCATTGCTGCAATCATCGTCGTAAGCGTGATATCCGCATCCGAATCACCTGATATGATTGGCAGCCAATGAACGTCATCGTCATCCTCTGTGATACCTTGCGGCGGGATCATTGTGGCCCTTATCACCAGGGCCGCCCGCTGAACGAATGCTGGAGCGCGGAAGCGCCGCCGTGGGTCGTGCCGACGCCGAACATGGACCGCCTGGCGGCACGGGGCACGGTCTCCGGCCCGCCCAACCGCTCCTTGCGCTGGGCGGTCGACGAGGGCTACCGCATCAGCTACCTCGTCACCGACCACTTCCACCTCTGGGAGCAAGGCTCCGGCAACTACCACATGGGCTACAGCGGCACTGCACCAGTCACCGCTGCCGGAGAACCAGCCGCTGTACTGGCACAGTCCCTACCTGGCGAAGTTCCTTCCCTGCGGCCTCGGTCCGTACCAGGATGGCTATCGGGTGGCGCAGACGCCCTCCTGGCCGGCGCCAACCTGGTTGAGCGACACGGCGACCGATCCAAATGAGCTGGAGAACCTGGCGGAATCACGGCCTGACATGCTGCGGACGATGCAGCAGGCGCTGTGCGGGAAGCTGCAGGAGGTCGGCGCGCCGAACGAGCAACGAGTACGGCTCGGGTTGACGTGATGGGGGCAAATCGCCGACCAGGAGCCGCGTATTCCAAGGAGGCGCTGAGGGGGCCGATTCCCGGCGCCCAGGCAGGCGGGACGGTTACTGACAGTTGTCATTTTACGCCCCAAAATGCACATAGGCTTCACGGCCAAAGGGCGACGGCAAGGCGCGCACCAGGTTCTACTGCATTCGTGCAGTGTCCCGGAGCCCCGTCCTTTTGGCAGCAATCAGCCTGCGTCACACTGTGGGGTACCGCAAGCCATTCCATCTGTTGACAGATGGTAGCATACAGGGTACAGTGTCGCATGTCAAGCATGGGTTGCCCGGTTCAGGGGCAACCGGCGGCAGCCATTCGTCGCCTCTTGGCAGGCGTAGCGTTAGGAGTGCCAGCATGCTTTCTTCGCGGTGGTCCCATGGGCATCTTTCACGGCGCACGGCGCTCGTAGCGAGTGTGCAGTTTATCGCAGCGGTAGCGCTCTCTGCCTGTGGCGCGTCATCGACGACAGCCACATCGTCCCAAACCACGACGGCGCCACCGACGACAGCAGCGGCGGTAACGACGGCGGCAGCGACGAGCTCCGCGGCATCGAGCGCGGTCACCACGAGCTCCGCGGCGAGCATTGCCGCAGCCAGCACGACGGCCACGACCGCCAGCGCGGCCACGGCGACGACTACCAGCAGCGCGACGACGGCGGCCACGACGGTTTCCGCCGCTCCTGCGACACCGACCGTCAACCCTAATGCCTTACAAGTCTGGCAGCCGGGCTGGGCCATGACCAGCGACATCGTCAAGGGGTATCAGCAGTCGTTTGACGCCCTGGCTGCCAAGAATCCAAAACTCACCGCCCAGGTGAACCTGGGTACTCCCTTCCCAGACAAGTTTCTGACCGCCTCCGCGGCAGGTACGCCGCCGGACCTCGTCTTCATCCCGCCGGAAGGTGGCTACCCGCAAGACTGGGCCAACAAGCAGATCGTCAAGAACCTCGACAGCTACATGCAACGCGACAAGCTGTCGATCGCCGACTTCTTTGCCCCGGCCTGGCAAGGGAGCCTTTTCAACGGGCACCAGTACGTGATGCCGATTCAGGTTGACCCCAACTTCCCCATGGTGTACAACAAGGCACTGTTGCAGGAGGTCGGCATCGCCGCGCCACCGGCAACGGTGAGCGACCTGGATGATGCCAATCAGAAGCTCTTCCGGAAAAACGGGGCGAGTATTAGCCGGTTGGGTATCTTACCGCCCTGGCAGACCTACGGGTCGGGCAACTCTTTGCTCACCTACTTCGCCGTCTTCGGCGGTGGCTATTTCGCCCCCGGCGCCACGGATCAAAGCAAGCTGGATATGACGCAGGCCGGGAACGTCGCGGCGCTTACCTGGATGAAGAAGTATGCCGATCTGTTCGGCGGCTATGCCGCCATCCAGGCGTTCACCGGCACCTGGGGAAAGTTAGGATATCCAGATGGCATGGCGCACGGCTTCGTGACGATGGGTCCCATGGTCTCGGCCAACTACACGTCGGCGGTGAAGGCTGCCAAGGGGAGTGCGTATGCCGATTCCTTCGTCGCAGCGGAGATGCCGGTGGCGCCAGGGGTGAAGGCCGATCCTGGCTGGCTGGGCGGTTGGGCGATGAGTATCCCCAACGGAGTCAAACGGCCGGACGATTCCTGGACGGCGCTCTCCTGGTTCGGCGGATCGCCCGAGGGGACAGACACCTGGGCGGAGATCAACGGATTCCTTCCGGTCTACAAGAAGTCGCCCTACCTGGCGAAGATGGCCGCCGACCCCGTGGTCAGCGTGTACATCAAGGTGTTGCAAAACTCCTATGTGGTGGCGCCGTCGCCACTCGGCTGGCAAGATATCCCCGCCAAGGCCTCCGACACCCTGCTCCTTGATACTGTGCAGGGCAAGACGGATATCAGTACTGCGCTCCAGCAATTCCAGCAGGTCGCCCAGGCCGCACTGGACAAAGCCAAGGGCGCATAGCATCTTGGCCCGCTATCGTGCCGCGATCATCGGCTGTGGGCGGATTGCCCACGGGCACGCGCGCGGCTATCGCGCGCAGCCGGATGTCGATCTGGTGGCCTGCGCCGACATTGCTCCAGAGGCGCTGCAACGCTTCGCTGACGAATTTGGCATCCCGGGCCGCCATCTCTCCCTGGAGGAGATGCTGGACCGGGAACGCCCCGATGTCGTATCGGTCTGCACGCACGAGCCGCTGCACGCGCCGGTGGTCCTGGCGGCGGCGAAATACCAGCCGCGCGGCATCCTCTGCGAGAAGCCGATCGCTCTCACCTTGCCCGATGCCGACGCCATGATCGCCGCCTGCGCTGCGGCCGGCACGCTGTTGGTCATCGGGCACCAGCGCCGCTTTAGCCCGCAGTACATCGCCGCGAAGCGCACCCTGGATTCGGGAGCCATCGGTGAGGTGACGACCATCCTGGCCCACGGCCACCCTGGCAGCAGCCTGCTGGTCGACGGCACGCACACGATTGACCTGGTGCGCTTCTTTCTCAACGACGCCCCGGTGTCCTGGGTCTTTGGTCAGATCGACGACTCGGCTCTACGCGAAGCGTGGAGCCATCCGGCCGAGACGGCGGCGCTGGGCTGGATCGGCTTCGCCAGTGGCGTCCGCTGCCTGCTCACCGATGGCGGCGTGCGCCTGGACGGTCGCCTGGAGGGGTTGGGGCGCGATGTCACGGGGCCGAACTATCATCACATCACCCTCCTCGGCAGCGCCGGCCAGTTGAACATCGGCGGTGACCACGTCGATACCGGTACGCCAATGGTGACGGTGCAGCGTGGGCCGGTACAGGAGGAGGTTCCCCTGCCCTGGCCGTTGGCGGGCGACGACATGCATCTGCCGCCCTTTTCGGAGGAGATACGCGTCTTGTTGCGCTGCCTGGAGACCGGCGCGCCGCACCCCCTGGCCGCAGCCGGCGCGCGAACCACCCTCGAAGTGCTCCTGGCAATCTACGAGTCGGCGCGCCGCCGCGCGGTGGTAGCGCTCCCGCTGGAGGTGAGGGACAATCCGCTGTTCGCCCTGCGGGAGGCCCTCACCCAGCCCGCTATTCCGCTCCAGCCGGGGTCGTTGAAGCAATAGAGAGAAAACTCATGCGTCTGGGAATCGTGCAGCATTCACTCGGCACCGGCCGGGATCCGCTCGCCGCCATCGCGCGGGCCAGGGAACTCGGTGTGGACAGTCTGGCTCTTGGCCTGGGACCTGCCGTCGACGACCCGGCGCTCCTCGCCACGATTGGGGCGGAAGCAGCGGGAGCCGGCCTGGCCCTGGAAACAAGTTGGGGCGACAGGTACATCACCAACGGCGCGGCGCAAACTGTCGAGGCGTTCGTCTCCTTCGTTCGCACCTGCTGTAAGCCGCTGGGCATCACGGTCATCGGCACGGCCTCCGGTTCCGACCGCTGGCGGCGCGACCCACCCCTGGCGGAGCAACTCGACAGCATGGTGGCAGCGCTGACGCCCCTGGCTCGGGCTGCCGCCGACGAAGGCGTCGTGCTGGCGCTGGAGAACCACGCCGACTATCGTGGGCACGAGGTTGCCTCGATCATCCGGCGTGTCAACAGCCCGGGCTTGCGCGCTCGGCTCGATACCGGCAATGCCTATGCCGTCATGGAAGAGCCGGAGGCCGCGACGACGGCCCTGGCTCCGTTCACCGTCGCTACCCACATCAAGGACCTTCTCATCCGCCCCAAGCACCAGGGTTTGCTTTCACTGGTCGGCTGCGGCGTCGGCGAAGGTGACGTCAACGTGGCGGCCTGCGTCGCGCTCCTGGCAGCGCAGGCGCCTGACCCCGCTAACCTCGTCCTCTGTCTGGAGATCGAGCCGCCGCACGGCACGGACCTGTGGCCGCTGGCGCAACAGAGCGTCGCCTGGGTCCGCCAGCATCTTGCGACGTATTTGATATAGGAGTACGTATGAAGGTCGGACACACCGGGATCACCTGGGGCATACCGGGGGACGTTGAGCAGGCGTACCGTGATACGGCGGAACTTGGCTATCTGGGTTTCGAGACCTTTGCCCAGACTATCTTGACCTGGAATGCGCAACCGGGCGGCTACCGCGCGCTGGTGGAGCGCTACGGCATCCCGACCGGCGCCGCCTATTGTCATAAGACGTGGATTGATCCCGCCACGGCTGGCGAGGAACTGGCGGCGGCACGGCGGGAGGCCGACGCCCTGCGCTCAGTCGGTGGCCGGACCCTCGTGCTGCAGGCCGGCCGGCGCCTGGCGGGGGGCTATTCCGTCGACCAATTTCGCGCCCTGGCGACGGCCCTCAACGAGCTCGGCCGCTATTGCCGGGATTTTGGTATGCTCACCGGACTGCACCCCCACACCGGCACGGCCATCGAGACGCGTGCGGAGATTGATACCATCCTCGACCTGCTTGATCCCGCCTACGTCGGCTTTGCGCCGGACACTGGCCAGATCGCCAAAGGTGGCAGCGACATTCTGGAAGTGATGCGCACCCACCGCCGGCGCATCACCCACGTCCACCTCAAGGACTGGAACGGCAGCTACGACAAAGATGCCGAGGGCAAGGAGATCGACGCCAGCGGCTACGTCAACTACGAACCGGTCGGCAGCGGCATCCTGCCCATGCCCGCGCTCCTCGACCTGTTGATCGAGGACGGCTTCGACGGTTGGGTCAACGTCGAGCTTGATGGCACCCGGCGCGCCCCGCGCCCGCCGCGCGAAGCCGCCGCGATGAGCCGGCAGTATCTCGGACGGGTGCTCGGCGACCATGTCGCCTGGAAGGCGTAAGGCATAGGACAGGGAACTTCCCAAGCGATTCGTCGGAAAGCGAAGACAAGGTTCAAAACCGGAGCTTTCGATATTTCGATATGGCAATGTAGAGGGTCTCTAACGCAGGATCCCTCTGGTACGGGTGGGTTGGGTTCGTTCAAACTTTAAAGTCAGTTTGAACCTTGTTTTATCGACGCCGCCGCTGGTAGGTAGTCCATGACAGATAGCGCACGGACGGCGGCGCGGACATCTCCGCACGCCGCCGAAAGGGGGTCCCTTGTTTGCTGAACTAGGATTTTTCACTTTTATTAGTGAGTTGCCTATTGACTTACTGGGCGTTCCGGGTAAATAATGCCCATGGGGAGAATGACGGAGCAAAGTCTATGGTGAGGCAGGGGAACAATGCAGGATCGTCAGAACCGGGCGACGCATGCAGCTAAGCAGAATCACCTTACCTTTCGGGTTATGGTTTTTCAGCGCGGCAGGCAGTGGTATGCGGAGTGCGTAGACCTTGACCTCATTGTTGCCCGCCCAACCAGGTAGACAGCCTTTCAGGAACTTACCCGACAGGTCGTCGGACATGTCCAGACCGTCCTTGAGGACGAGTTGCCTGTCTATCTTCTTCACCGTCCTGCCCCGTGGCTGCATCGCTTGCACTGGATGGTTTATGCAGCGCGTGTAAAGCTGGGTGAACTTCTACGCCCGAATCATTCAGGCAATTGCCCCATTCGTATACAAAGTCCACACGCAGGGCATGCCTAAACGTTATCCGCCGCTGTCGCCGGAGGAAGTCCGCATCAAGCTGATTGTTACCATTGACGAATAGCCGTTTTACGTCGCGCCGCTGCCAGCCTATCGTTCCTGCGTTGGGTGGTGACGGGCGGAACTGGCGAGTTGACGAACCGTCTGCTACCCTCGCATGCGATGCACGGTAGGCAGGCCAGTACCCAACTCGGCCCGGAGCATGGCGCCTTCGTTGAGGTCAGGAGTCGCACGCTTCGGGTGCTGAACGCGCCGTCCGGTTGCGGAACAGCCGTTCTTGGGGCATTCTGACGCCAGTTCACGCACGTTCTGAAGGGGGAAGCCTGGTTCAACCGTCTCTTGCATCTGTTCTGCCTGGGCCGTGCGGTCAGCCGTGGGTGGCCCGCGCTCGTTTGCCCGCTATGAGGTTCGCCGCCAGAAGCGCAAGCACCACGGCCGCGCTCTGCGCGTCGGCGCGGGTACCCGCTACCGTGCTACCCGGCCGCCGCGACATCTGGGCCGATAGCGAGTCGGTCGCCGGAGGGCGGCGCCGCTTCACCAGAGGCTTGCGCGACTCCCGCCCGTTCAAGGTTGAGCTGAAGCAGCCGCCGTAAGATGTCTTCGTCCGTCAGGTCGTGTGGCCAGCCGTAGGCATCCAGCACCGCCGCATCGAGGGTGCGATGGGCCAGGTCGAGCCAGGTGGGACGCTGGTTATACAGGTTGGTGAGCGTGCGCCGCTTCAGTTCCTCCGCCGAGGCGTCCGGCGGGTTCAGCCAGGCATCGCGCTTTCTCACGAGTTCTTGCGTCGCTTCAGCTATGGCTTGGACGAGCGGATCGTTCTCGGGCTCTTGGTCGGGTGGCCAGGGGAACGGGAATGTGTCGAACGTCGTGGTCGGCGTGTAACGAGGGTCGTTGCCGACGCCAAGCCACGTGCATAGAGCGAGTGACCAAAGTTCGTGCAGCTTCGATTGCAAGCAGCCGAGAAAGTAATCATCGTCTCGGGAGATCGCCACCACCGCCCCATCGGGCAGCGTCGCGGCATTCACGTACACGAATATTCGATGTTTGGCAACACGGGGTGTCACGATGTATCGGCTCAGGCCCAGTACAGCCGCGCGGAGGTCGAGAGCAGGCCTGCCATGCAACCACCAATGACGGCGCTCCAATGGGTTCCGAACGTTGTCGCGCACCGGCTTTACGTGCCGACGAACGTACTCATATGGCTGCTCGTAAAGTGCTGCGGTGGCTTCCTCCATGTCGATGCCAAAGTCGACGATCCACATCCGTTGCGGACGGCGAACGATATCTAGACCGTTTATCCAGGGCCTAACAACGTCGCGGTTTGGGCGCCCGTTCGGGTTGACCGGTGCGGCCAGCATAGACTCAGCCAAGGCTTCGGGAATATCGAAGGCGCCTTTCTTCATGTCCCCGATGAAGGCCAACCCTCTATTCTCCTGTAAACGCTGAGCCTGAGTTAGGTCTAACCCGGCCCGAAGGTCGGCACTGATGCTCGGTATGGTAGCGCCATCGAGCACTCGCTCTTTCTCGCGGCCATCATCGAAGCCGAGCATGGAGACGCGCACTGCTGCGCCGTCCAGAATCCAAGGCCGGTCGCTCCAGGCCAAGAAAATGTCGCCCGTTTGCTTGATCCGGTCAAGCACCTTACGATTGGCCCCGCCCCGAATGGAGTTCGTCGCCAGGAGTCCCGCGCGTTTGGCGCGACCGTCGGCGATCTGCGCTCTCGCCCGCTCAAACCAGTAGCAGACAAGGTCGGCGGACGCGGGAACACGATCGCCGTAGAGGCGGAACAACGGCTCAGCATAGCCGTCGCCAAGTTCATGCCGCACCTTGTACCAGCCCAAGAACGGCGGATTGCCGATGATGATGTCCGCTTCCGGCCACGCCGGCTCGATGGGCAACCCCTCCTCGTTGAGTACGAGGATGGCGTCCATCTCCTTGATGTTGTCCAGCCGCCGCAGGATCGTGCCGGAGACAGTGGCGAAGCCGTTATCGTGCAGCCATTGCAGGTAGCCGATCCAGACCACGACTTGCGCCAACTCGTGGGCGTAGGGGTTGAGTTCGATGCCGTAGAGTTGGTCCGGCTTCACCTGGGGGAACCAGGTCGTCAGGCCGTGTTGGGCGGCGAAGGTGA
>DAIMXP010000049.1:0-51689 GCA_036734945.1 Chloroflexota bacterium | reverse complement strand
GGCGCGGCGGAGACGCCGTTGGCAAGCAGACCGCGCAAAACTTTGCGGCGCACTCTCAGCTGATTCTGCCATTGACCGCCCAGCTACTTTCTGCTACGGTCCCCAGCGGTATCGATCAGGAAGGAACGCCATGCCCGCAACCGACCGTCCCAACATCCTCCTCATCATGAGCGACGAGCATGCGCCGCATTTCGCCGGCTTTCACGGGCACCCGTTGGTGCAGACTCCGCAGCTTGACAAACTGGCGGCGGAGGGTGTGGTGTTCGACAATGCCTACTGCAATTCGCCATTGTGCGTGCCGTCACGCGCAAGCTTTATGTCGGGCCTGCACTTGCATCGCATTGGCGTGTGGGATAACGGCGCAACACTGGAGGAGAACGTCCCTACATGGGCGCACATGCTGCGCGCCGCCGGCTACGATGCGGTCCTGAGCGGTAAAATGCACCTGGTCGGGGCCGACAACCTGCACGGTTTCCGGGCCGAAATCGAGGGCAGCCGCACCAAGCACGCAGTGAGCGGCGCACGCTGGCAGCAGCCGCACCGGAAAGGTAACCCTGCCAGCCGGAAGCGCGTGGAGGACGCCGGACCCGGCGACTCGCCGCACGTCCGAATGGACGATCTGGCCGAGAGCGCCGCGTTGCGCTACATCCAAGAGCAGGCAGACAGTGAGAACCCATGGGCGCTCTGCGTCGGCTTCATCCTGCCGCACTTCCCCCTGGTGGCTCCCGAGCCCTACTTCAACAAGTATTACCCAGACCGTACTGACCTGCCGGCCTTCCCGCCGGGACTGCCAGGCGTTGAGCACCCGGCGCACGAACGGGTACGAGAGACTTTCAACCTCTACGATTTCAGTGAAGAGCAAGTCCGCCGCGCTCGCGCCGCCTACTTCGGTCTGATCACCTACCTTGATGAAAAGATCGGCCGCCTGGTGGCCGCGCTGGAAGAGACCGGGCAACAGCAGCGTACGGTCGTCGTCTACACCAGCGATCACGGTGAGATGGTCGGTGAGCACGGCCTCTGGTGGAAGAACTCCCTCCTGGAGCACTCCAGCCGCGTTCCTTTGATCTTCAACTGGCCCGGCCACTGGGACGCTGGTCGGCGCTTTCCCGGCGCCTGCTCACTCGTTGACGTGACTGCAACCGTCGTAGACATGGCGCAGGCTCCTGCGCCGAGCCACCTGGATGGCGACTCGCTCCTGCCGCTGCTGGAAGGGCGCACGACCGACTGGAAAGATGAGGCGTTCTGCGAGTACACCGGCCATGCAACGAACACGCCATCGCGCATGCTGCGGACCGGCCGCTGGAAGATCAATGTCTACCACGGCGAAGGCCACGAGTTGTTCGATATCGGCAACGAACCAGGCGAGCAAACGAACCTGGCCGGTCGGCCGGAACTGGCCGCCATCGAACGCCAACTCCTGCAGCGCGTCCACCAGGACTGGGACTCGGTGACGGTTGCCGCAGCCGTTCGACGCAGCCAGGCTGGCCGTGCGATCATCGCTGCAGCCGAGGCAGGCAGCCGCAACGCCGACGAGCACCGCCGGATGGGGGCGATCGGCGGCTGATGCGAGTGCTTGTTACCGGTGGTGACCCGTCCAGAGGGTGCGGATGGCACGGGTGGGCCGTCGAACAGCAGCGGTTCGCCGCAGCAAGGAGAATGACAGATGCGAGTTACCGGCCTACGCCTGACCGAAGTCCAGGGGCGCCTCGAACACGACGGCGTCTTCTGGGAAGAGCGCCTGGTGCGGCCCGTTGATGTCTATCCCGACCAGCGCGCCGAGGGACCGACGCCGATTCAGCGCCTCTCCGAGCGTGAGTATCGCGTCACATCGATCTTCCTGGAGGTCATCACGGACGGGAGCCTGACGGGCCTGAGTGGCCCCCTCAGCGCCGATCAGGCTTTCGTCATCGACCGCCAGCTCAAGGCGCTGGTGATCGGGCAGGATCCGCTGGCCATCGAGCGCATCTGGGATCGCCTGTATCGTCACGCCGTACACGGTCGCAAGGGCGTCGTCATGCAAGCCATCAGCGCCATTGACTGCGCGCTATGGGATCTGAAAGGCAAGTGGGCCAACGCCCCGGTCTATCAACTGCTGGGCGGACCGCTACGCGACGACCTGCCGGCTTACGCCAGTGCCCTGGGCTACTCGGTGCAGCCGGAAGATGCCGCCATACGCGCGCGCCAGCTCGTGGAACAGGGCTACACCGCGACCAAGTGGTTCTTTCGCCACGGCCCGGGCGACGGGCGGGTGGGAATGGAGCAGAACATCCGCCTGGCGCAGGCCCTCCGCTCCGCTGTCGGCGACAGCGTGGACCTCATGCTGGACGCCTGGATGAGTTGGGACCTCCCTTACATCACCCAGATCGCGCCGGCATTGGCGGAGGTGCGACCGCGCTGGCTGGAAGAGCCCGCCTTGCCCGACCGCATCGGAACCTACGCCGAAATGCGGCGACGACTCCCCTTCCCAATTGCCGGCGGCGAGCACGAGTACACCCGTTGGGGCTGCAAACAGTTGTTGGACGCCGCCGCAGTCGACGTGCTGCAGCCGGACATCTACTGGGCCGGCGGCATTTCCGAACTGCTGAAGATCTGTGCGCTGGCCTCAACCTACGACGTTCAGGTCGTGCCGCACGGACACTCCACGCCGGCCACTGCCCACGTGCTGCTTGCCCAGCCTGTGCAACTCTGCCCATACATTGAGTACCTCGTGAAATGGAATGAGGTCCACCAGTGCTTCTTTAAAGAGCCGTTGAAGCCGGTGCATGGTCGCGTTGTGCCGCCGGATCGCCCGGGAATGGGCGTGGAACTGGACGACGACAAGATCGAACAGCGGCGGGAGGTGACGTTCTGACCGGCATCAGCAGACTCAGGAAAATAGGGCACAGCCAGACGTGAATGACGATCGACCCAACATTCTGCTCGTGATGGCCGATCAACTGGGGGCGTGCTGGACTGGACCGTATGGCCAGAAATCTGCGCGCACGCCCCATCTGGATCGCCTGGCGGCGGAGGGAATCGTCTTTGAGCGCATGTACTGCAACTCACCAATCTGTGTCGCCAGCCGCGCCAGCATGCTCTCCGGCAGGTTGATCAGCAACATCCGCGCCTACGACAACGGTTCGGAGTTCCCGGCCAGCCGCCCGACGTTCTGCCACTACCTGCGTCTGGCCGGCTACCGCACTGTCCTGACCGGCAAGATGCACTTCATTGGCCCCGATCAGTTGCACGGCTTCGCCGAACGCCTGACGACCGACGTCTATCCGGCCGGGCTGGACTGGACGCCCGACTGGCGCAAGGAGCCGGTCCACAACCCCGGTACGAGCGTGCGCGAAGTGCGTGATTCCGGCGTTGCCGAGCGCACGATGCAACTCGACTATGATGAGGAGGTCCATGGCCGTGCCGTCCGGCAGGTCTATGACTTCGCCCGCGCAGCACAGGATGGCGACCGGTGGCCCTGGTTCTTCTGCGTCAGCTATACGCAGCCGCACGACCCGTTCGTCACCACGCGAGAATACTGGGATCGCTTTGCCGGCGTGGACATACCGACGCCAGCGCCGCCGAAGCTGTCACCGCCAGCCTACGACCAATGGCTCAACACCCACCACGAGCTTGACCTGTATCGCCTTACTGACGAACAGATTGCAGCCGCCAGGCGAGCCTACTTCGGGATGGTGAGCTACATCGACGATCGCCTGGGCGACTTGTTGCAGCATCTTGACCAGGCGGGAATTGCGAACAACACGCTGGTCATCTTCACCAGTGACCACGGGGAGATGCTCGGGGAACACGGCATGTGGTACAAGCGCACCATGTACGAGCCGAGCAGCCGGGTGCCGCGCGCTGGCGGCAACACGAAAGAGGAAACATGACACCGAACATCCTGATCGTCATGACCGACCAGGAGCAAGCAGCAGTCTGCGCGCCGGAGCACCCGTGCCGCACGCCGAACGCAGACCGACTCTCCCGCGGCGGCGTGCGCTTCAGCGAGACGTACACGCCGACTGCCCACTGCTGCCCATCGCGGGCTACCTTCTTCAGCGGTCTCTACCCCAGCCGCCACGGCGTGTATAACAACGTCAGCAACCCGCAGGCCATCCATCGGGGCCTCAATCCCGGCGTTGTCACCTTCGGTGAAGGGCTACGTGACGCTGGCTACAACATTGCCTTTTCCGGCAAATGGCACGTCTCGGACCTGGAAGGACCGGCAGACCGCGGCTGGCGGGAGTTACGTGTGACCGGCGGCAAAGGCTCGTACAGCGAGCGCGACCTGGATCTCTGGCGCGGCCGCGCCGACGAACTGCACGCGCAAGAGCAGCGGCCGCGCGGTCGGGGCCAGGTCAAGCGGCCTGGCTGGGGCGACTACCAACTCTACGGCACGGCGCCATCGAAACCCGGTGAGCCCTACGGCGGCAACCGGGACTACCTGGTGATCGACGCTGCCATCCAGGCTCTGCCGGGCCTTGCCGCCGCAGGGCAGCCCTGGTGTCTCTACGTCGGCCCGCATGGCCCGCACGACCCTTTCATCATCCCGGAGCACTACGCCAGCATGTACGACCCCGCCGACGTACCGTTGCCCGCTAGCTACAGCGACACCCTGGAAGACAAGCCGCGTGTCTATGCGCGAATGCGCAACCAATACTGGGGACAACTATCGGAGGACGAGGTACGAGAGTCCATTGCCCATTACTGGGGCTATTGCACCATGATGGACGACATGCTGGGTGAGGTGCTGGACGCCCTGGACCGCACCGGTCAGGCCGACAACACGCTGGTGCTCTTCATGTCCGACCACGGCGAGTACGGCGGCGCCCACGGTCTGTACCTGAAGGGCGTGCCGGCATTCCGCGAGGGCTACAACGTCCCTGCCATTGTGCGCTGGCCGGCAGGCATTGTCAATCCCGGCCGCGTGGTTGACGCCTACGTCACCCTGGCCGACTTTGCGCCGACCTTCCTTGATCTCGCACAGGCGCCCATCCCGGCAGGTACACACGGCAAGAGTCTGGCGCCGTTCCTGCGTGACGAGCAGCCGGCGGACTGGCGCGAGGCCCTCTACAGCCAGATGAACGGCGTGGAACTGTATTACACCCAACGCGCGGTCACGACGAAGCCATTCAAATACGTGTACAACGGCTTTGACCTGGATGAGCTCTACGACCTGACGGCCGACCCGCACGAGATGGTCAACCGGGCCGACGACCCGACGCTGGCCGAGGTCAAACGGGGTCTCGTTCGTCGAATGTGGCAACTGGCGGAACAGTATCAGGACACGATCTTCACGCCCTATGCCACAACCGCGCTGGCCCCATTTGGGCCGGGCGTGGCGTTTGATGCTGGATAAGGGGAACGGCAATGCAGGAAAAAGCAAAGCAGAACCGGCGCAACCTCGTCGTCTTTGTTCTAGATACCTTGCGCTTTGACGTTGTGCAGCACCAGGGGCCGTTCCCCGACGTGGCAACACCAAACCTTGATGCCTTGCGCCGCGAGGGTGTCACCTTCACACGGGCTTTCGGCGACGGTCAACCGACCATACCGGTGCGGCGCTGCCTCTACACCGGCATGCGCTCCTATCCGTGGCGTTTTTCGTTTGACCGCAAGGGCCTCTGGCCGACCGGCCCCGGCTGGCACAAGATACCGCCCGAACAGACCACCCTGGCAGAACATCTGCTGGCCCACGGCTACCGCACCGCCCTGGTCTCCGACCTCTACCACGAGTTCAAGCCGACGCTCAACTTCACGCGCGGCTTCCTGAACTGGGAGTTCATTCGCGGTCAGGAGAGCGACAACTGGAAGGGCGGCGCCATCAGCCGGGAGGAACTGGCACACTACACGCCCAACCCGGATGACCCGATGCAGACAGCGATGCTGCGCCAATACCTGCTCAACAAGCGCCATTTCACGCCCAATGAGCTGAGTGGCGGCATGACCTTTGCCCGCGCTATCGACTGGCTGGACGACAACCATGCCTTGCAGCCCTTCTTCCTCTGGATTGAGTGCTTCGACCCCCACGAGCCCTGGGACCCACCGCGCGCCTATGCCGACCGATATATGCCGGATTACTCGGGACGCGAGTTCATTTTCCCCCACCTGGCAGGCGCGTCAGCCGCAGAACGGGAACGAATGAAGGCGCTCTATTTCGGCGAGGTTACCTACGTCGATTCCTGGGTAGGTCGCCTGCTGAACCACTTGACCGACCTGAAGCTGCTCGATTCGACGGTCGTCATGTTCGTGAGTGACCACGGCACCGAACTGCTGGACCATGGCCGTATCGGCAAGAGTGCGCCGCACCTGTTCGCGCATAATACGCAACTCAACTGGGTGATCCGGCACCCCGACGGCCCGAGCGGCCGTGAAGTCGACGCCTTTGTGCAGAATCAAGACCTCCTGCCAACCGCCTTGCGGCTCCTGGAGGTCCCGGCCCTGGCAGTGGATGGCGTCGACGCCTGGCCGCTGGTGAACGGTGCAACGTCCGACAGGAAGGCGGTCATCACCGGCTGGGGCGACTATGCGTCAGTGCGCTCAGCGGACTGGAATTACATCGTCAACACCGTCGCCCCGGCCGGTAGCGAACGACTCTTCAACCTGCAGAGCGACCCGCTGGAGCAGACCGACGTCGCTTCGGATCACTCGGACAAAGTAGCTGCGTGCCGGTCGCAGTTGGAGGCCTTTCTCGGGGCAGCGCTGCCCGCGCGCTACGCCGACTCCGGCGAGGGTGCTGTCGCACCCGCGCGAGTGTACGCGGGGGGAGTTGCGCCATCCCGGGAGCGACAACAGGCAGGGTTTGTCTAGTGTCCGAATCTACGCCCGCCCGGCGGTCCGGTGGAGAAAACGCACGGATGCAGGTGGTCCGGGTACGCAATGTGACGCGCGGCGTCGACCTTGCTACGGGCGTTGCTGTGGCTGCCAGTCCCTGGCGACGGTTCGTCGGCCTGATGGGTAAGCGCGACCTGCCGGCCGGTGGCGGGCTCATCATTCGCCCCTGCAATAGTATCCACATGTTCTTCATGCGGATGCCGCTCGATGTGCTGTACTGCGGCGCGAGCGGCCCTGCCGGTGACCCGGTGCTACGCGTGCTGGCGGGGATCAAGCCCTGGCGGCTTGGCCCCATCGTGCGCGGCAGCAAGTATGTGTTAGAACTACCTGCGGGCACAGTTGCCCGCACCGGGACACAGCAGCACGATATCATCCAGCTGGAACCGAGCGTCGTCTAGCCTTGAGGGAGAAGCGCACGGCGGCGGGAGTGGACCTGGTCACAATGACGGTATCAGCCGACACCTGAAGTAATGCTGGCCTCTCCCGTAGCGATGTTGCATACCTCACTGCGATCGCCTGGCACGGACGTACTGTACACTGGTTCGACGCAAGCTGGCGCAGCCGGAGAGAGGACCACACAATGGTAGCGTCGCCTCCACGACCCATGACGCGAGTCAAGCACACCATCGCCGACCTGCAGAGGTTCCCGAATGACGGCAAGCTCCGCGAACTGGTAGACGGGCAGATTGTGGAATGGGAAATGACCAACCGGTTACACGGCTACTTTATGGGCACGTTGTCTCGCCTAATCGGAAATCTGGTTGTGGACGCGAACCTTGGCCTCGTCCTGACCGGCGATCCTCTGATCCGCATCCAGAGCAGCGAACACGACGCGCGCGGACCCGATCTCTGTTTCTACGCCCTTCATCGCGTCCCTCGCGACCTCACTGCGTCGGTAGGGGAGGAGCCGCCAGACTTCGTCATCGAACTCCTCTCTCCGACAGATCGCGCTGGCGACGTCCAGCGTAAGGTAGTGGATTGGCTACGCGCCGGTGTGCGGTTACTCTGGTATGTCGATCCCGACACCGGCGTCACGACCGTCTATCACGCGGGCCGGATCACCAGCGTTGGCCCCGACGAAGATTTGGACGGCGCCGACGTTCTGCCCGGCTTCCGCCTGCGCCTGCGCACCGTGTTCGACCAGCTCGCAAAATTGCAAGCGCTACCGGAGTAGGGCATGCCCCATGCCAAACTGCAGGCAACGGCTGCAGACGGTCAAGGGTTCGCTATACTCTCAGCAAACCACCGTCGCGACAGACTTGTACGCTCAGGAGGCACAAATGAGCAAGACCATTGAGTTGACTGACGAGCAATATGCTGCAATCAGCAGTGCTGCCCGGGAACGAGGCCAGAGTCCAGAACTGCTCATTGCCGAGGTGGCCGAAGAGTTGCGCGACCCGGAACGAGCGCCGCGCTACTTCGAGACGGACGAGTGGCTGCGGCATCTTGGCGTCAGCACCGAGCGGATTCAACGCGCCAACGAACGGCTCGCGCGATCCGAAGCCACGATGGTGGATGCCAACGCACGATGAACTCGTGCAGTTCCTGCGCGAGTTCGCAAAACTTAGCGATGCCGAGCAGCATCAGTTCATTGATGCCATGAAGTTGATGGTGGCTGACTTGCGAGCTGGTAGAGAATTTAGGTCCAGTCTCCGCGTCAAGGCCGTCCAAGGCCATCGGGGTATCTTGGAAATGACCTGGGCGGGCGATGGGCGCGCCACCTTCCGATTCGGTCCTGAGCAACAGCCCGGTGAGGCGCACATCCTCTGGCGGCGCGCTGACGCCCGCAGGGCGGCCGTGCGGGCACGACATCCTCAAAAATCCGTGACCCTCACGCGGAACAGTCCATCGGGCGGCCGGAGCGGTAACGCGAGCGGGGTGTCCCTAGTACAAGATCTTGCAAATCCTTGTGCGGATAGGCAGGCACAATCTCCCTTGCAGCACGCCAGCCAAACCGCACAATGACATCCAGAGTCCTGTACTATAGTGAAGCCACGATGGGATCTACATGGCCCAGCGCGTGACGACTGCGGGTTTCATCGTGGCTTCACTATAGGCAGTTACGACAAGCTGCTATACTCTGGACAGTCTACCGTCGCAACACACTCCTACCACCGAGGGGGAACGAATGAGTAAGACCATTGAGTTGACTGACGAGCAATATGCTGCAATCAGCAGCGCTGCCAAGGAACGAGGCCAGAGTCTGGAACTGCTCATTGCTGAGGTAGCCGACGAATTGCGCGACCCGGAGCGAGCACCGCGCTACTTTGAGACGGAGGACTGGTTTCGGCATCTCGGCATGACTGAAGAACAGATCCTCGAGATCAAGCGACAGGTTCGCACTGAGGCGGAGTCTATTGCCGACGCATGAGGAACGCTCACAGTTCTTGCGAGAATACGAGGCCCTGACAACAGCCGAACGGCAATTGTTCGCCAAGGCCGTCACGAAGATGGTCAACGACTTGCGCGCGGACACCGATTTCCGGGCCAGCCTGCGCGTAAAGGCCGTTCAGGGTCACCCTGGCATCTTCGAGATGACATGGGCCGACGACGGACGGGCTACCTTCTCCTACGGCCCACCCGAACTCACTGGCGAACTCCATGTCATCTGGCGCCGCATCGGCGGCCATGACATTCTCAAGAATCCGTAGCTGCTATGTTGGTGCGATGCCCTCCACCACGACGTTCAGATCATCAGCACCGCTCGGGCCGACAATCGCGCGAACCTGGCGTGCCCGTGTCACCGACCTTAGGTCTAACTCGGCGCCCTGCAGGGCCGCCACCGCATCGCCACGGCAGGTTATCGTCACCGCTTCCAACTCCGTCGCCATACTCAGGTGGCGTTCTGACTTGTGCCGGCGGACGGCTTCCACCACCTCCAGCAACAGCCGGCCGTCGGCCAGTGCCCCCCCATCCTGCCAGCGCCGCTCCTGCTCCGGCCAGGACGAGCGATGGATCGACGTGACGCCAGGGTCACGCTCGGCGAATGCAACTCGGTACAGCTCGTCGGTGATGAATGGCAGGAACGGCGCCAGCAGCTTGAGGACGGACAAGAGCGCCTGATAGAGGACGTAGCGCGCGGCATCGCGTCCAGGCGCGCTTGTACCTTCCGCCTCGCCATACAGGCGAAACTTCACTAACTCCAAGTAGTTGTCACAGAGGTCGGTCCAGAAGAAGCGCTCCGTTTCGTCTTTGGCGGACCGGAACTCGTAGTCCGCCAGCGCCGCGCCGACGCGGCGAATCGTCTCGTTCAGGGACACCAGCAGCCAGCGGTCAGTGAGGTTGAGGCCCTCCGGCAACTCTTCTGTCGGTTGATAGCCGTCAAGGTGGGGGAGTACCAGGCGTGCCGCGTTCCAGAGCTTGGTGACCAGGCGGTTGCCCTTCTTGATCGTCTCGTCGTTGAGCAGCGTGTCGCCGCCGGTGCCGACGCTGGTCGCCCAATAGCGCAAAGCATCGGCGGAATTGGCCTCCAACATTGCCGTCGGATCTTCAGCCGCCTTGAGCTTGCTCTTGGAGATCTTCTTGCCGGCAGGGTCTAGGGCGTGACCGCTGATCAGCACGTCCGTCCAGGGAATCTCGCCGGTCGCGGCAAGACTGCGCACAATGCTGTAGAAATCCCAGGTACGTATGATGTCGTGAGCGTTCGGACGGAGGGTCATCGGGCGGAATCGTTGTTCGAATTGCTCGGGTGGCACGCCGAACGGCTCCAGTAACGTGGCGCAGATTTGCGTCGTCACGGACGACGTGGCCCAGGTGTCCATTACATCCGCTTCCGGGATGAACGTCTCGCAGCCGCACCGGGGACATTGCTTGAAGGGCGGCTCCGTCTCCTGTGGATCAACCGGCAACTGATCACGCGTGGCCAGCACTGGTTCGCCACATTGCCCGCAGTACCAGACTGGAAAGGCCACACCGTAGTAGCGCTGGCGGGAGATATTCCAGTCCCAGTTTAGGCCGGCGATCCAGTTCTCGTAGCGCGTGCGCATGTGCTCCGGGTGCCACTTGATGCGCCGCCCTGCATCCAGCAAGCGTTCCTTGTGTTCCAGGATGCGGACGAACCATTGGCCCGCCACCAGGTATTCGATCTCCGTGCCGCAGCGCTCGTGGACGCCGACCGTATGCTCAATCTGGCGCTGCTCAACGATTGCGCCGGCCGCCTGCAGGTCCTCCAACACACGGGTGCGCGCCTGCTTCGCGCGCAAGCCGGCATAGGCGCCGCCCAGCTCGTTCAGCCGGCCGGCCCGGTCCAGGACGATGCGTAACGGCAAGTGGTACGTGCGCCACCAGTTGACATCCGTGACGTCGCCGAAGGTGCAGCACATTACCGCGCCGGTGCCCTTTTCTTTGTCCACGTGGTCGTCGGCCAGCACCGGCACGTCAAGGGTGAACAGCGGCGTCCGGGCGCTGTGTCCGAGGAAGGAACGGTAGCGGTCGTCGTCGGGATGGACGAAGACGGCCACGCAAGCGGCGAGAAGTTCCGGCCGCGTTGTGGCAATCAGCAGTTGGCGACCGTCGTCCAGCGCGAAAGGGATGGTGGAGAAGAGCGAAGCGACGTTGGGCTTGTCATCGACATCGGCTTGCGCGACCGCGGTGCCACACTCCGGACACCAGAGCGACGGCGCTTCCTGTCGGTAAACCTGTCCCCTCTCGTGCAGGTCGATGAAGGCCGCCTGCGAGACCCGGCGCGAACGCGGGTCGATGGTTGAGTAACGCAGACGCCAATCGACGCTCAGACCCAGACGCTTCCAAAAGCGTTCGAACTTCGCCTCAACTTCCTCCGACAGCGACAAACAGGCCTCAATGAAGGCACGGCGGCCAATGTCGCGGGCACGGACGCCACGCACGTTCTCGGTGAAACGCTCTGTCGGTAGCCCGTTGTCGTCGAAGCCGAACGGATAGAAAACCTGCTCACCGCGCATGCGGTGATAGCGGATGACGACATCAGCCTGGGTATAGGAGTAGACGTGGCCGACATGAATCTGGCCAGAGACCGTCGGTGGCGGCGTATCGACGGTGTACGCGGGTCCGGTCTGGGACGGATCGAACTCGTAGGTCCGCTCGTCAGCCCAGTCCTGCTGCAAGCGCGGCTCGGTGCGCTTGAAATCGTAGCGTGCCTCTAAAATGGCCATGTATATGCAGTGCGCTCCCTGGAGATCGAACGATTTCCGTAGGGGCAGGCCCCCGTGCCTGCCCTGGCCGCCTTCGAATGTCCTTGCCGCCCGAGCCGGGGCAGGCACAGGGGCCTGCCCCTACGCGACGCTCCAACGGCATTTCTGTTGTAACAGTAGCTCACCGCCGCCCCCCCTGCTTCCCTGCCCGTCGCCGGCGGGCACGGTTGGACGTGCCCTGTCCCGCTCGCGGCATCGCCGCGGCGCGTTGGGCCGCTCGCTCCTGAGCAATCAGCGCGTTGGAGCGCCGGATGCGCGAGCGCATCATCCAGAAGCCCGGCACGGAGCCGACCGAGGAGAGCAACAAGGCCCCAGGCAGCGTCTGCAAAGTGGCATGCCAGGCGAGGGCCTGATCGTGGACGGGGTCCACCGGACCCGTGAAAAAATTGATACCAGCGAAGTAGGCTGCACCGTAGGAAAGCAACTCCCAGAGCAGCGTCATGAAGACGATCAGGCCGAGGACCCGCGACCAGGAAGGCTCCGTCATGCCGGGGCGCACCGGGAACAGGCGATCGGCAAACGTCTTGCGCGGCGCTTTGGCCGACTGCATCGATGAGCCGGTGACGTTTTTTGTGCTCACCGCTGGAACGCCGGCTCGCCCGTTCGCCGCCGGCACCGGCCGCTGGCGCGGCAACGGCGACCGATCGGGGCCTGACGGCTTTACCGGCGGCAAATCGGCAGAGCGGCGGATGAAGGGACGAGGTAGCGTCGGCATAATTCCTCCAGCTCTACAACGGCTCGGATGCGCCGCTGATGGCGAATAACTGCTTGCGCTGCAGTCGAGACATGCGGTGGGCCAGATCGGCCCGCAGGTGGCGATTGTCGCCGTGCTGCCCTAGCGCCAAGGCCGTCATTTCTTCAGCAGCAGCGTAGTCGCGCGCTTGATGCTCCAGGTACTTGGCGAGGCGGATCGCCGCGTCCAGACCGGCTGGACCACCAAGGCGCGCCGCAGATTGCAGCAGCGGTATCGCCTCCTCCCAACGTTGCGTGCGTCCAAAAATCTCGGCCAGCCCCACCCAGGCCCAGCCGCGCTCCGCGCGGGGCAACTTGCCGGCCAGCGCCTGGGTATGGCACTGCTCGGCCAGCGCGTACTCGTGCCGTCGCAGGAGAAGCCTACCCAGTGCCAACAGATCCACGGGATGCCTCAAGTATTCTACCGGCTCGTTGGCGGCGGCGCAGAGCGCCACCGCCAGCGCGGCCAGCGCCAGCACATCGCGCCGGTTATGGTCGAAAACGGGCAGGAGCGGTGTCGCGTCCTTGGTGCGGAGGTAGCGAAAATACAGCTCGGGAATAAGCGCGCCAGGCACATCGCCCTGTCGCTCCACTGCCAGGACTTCGCGCTCCAAGGCCGACAACGCGCAGCTTGGTAGACGGCGTGACCAGATGCGGCGCGATGGCCAGAGCAGGTCAAGGTGGCAGTGGGTCGGCAGCCGTAAGCGGCTGCGCTGCATAATGTGACGATTGGCGATCAACGGCACGTCGAAGCACTTGCCGTTGAAGCTGACAATTCCTGTACAGCCCTGCGCAAACTGGTCAAGCGCCTGAAGGAGCGCTCGTTCCTGGTGCAGGTCCTGCAGGAAGAACTGGCGCAGCACGAACTCACCATTGATGAAGCGCGCCGCGCCGATCAGGAAGACGTAGGTACCCGTGCCACCGGAGAGGCCGGTCGTTTCCGTGTCCAGGAACAAGGCGTCGGCGAAGCTGAGGTCGTGGGCGTCGTCGCCAGCAATCAGCGGCGGCGGCTGGCTGAAGCGGCGCAACAGGTGGCTGGGCAGTTCGCTCCCGTAGCGGTACTCCGTGCCATAGCGGTATTCCTGGAAGTGGATGACGCCACTCGTACACTCCAGGCGGCTGTTAGGCCAGAGCTCCTCGATTGGGGCGCACAGCAGCGCGTGTTGAATCGGTTCAGTGGACGAGTACACGCTGCCCTACCAAAGTCTCGCAGAGCGTCAACGCTGCCTGTTTGGCCCCACCCTCGGTCAAGGCGGGACCAACGCACGAAGGACAGCCTGACTCGCAGGGGCAAGCCGCCACCAACTCTTGCGCCGAACGCAGCACACCCTCCCACTGGCCGTACAGTCGCTCCGCCAGCCCCACGCCGCCAGGGATGGCGTCATAGAGGTACAGCGTCGCTTTACGTGTGAGCGGGGAGCGTATCTCGATGACCGCTTCGACATCGCGGGGGTCACACATGGCGTAAAGTGGGGCTACGTTGGCGAGCAGGTGACGCAGCCCTTGTAGGGCGTGGCCCAACTGGCTGCCCGGTAAGGAGGCGCTGGTCGCGTCGTCCAACTCCAGCCAGGTCGCCAGCGTATGCATGTCGCTGGCCGGGAGATGGATGGTCCCTGAGCCAACGTTTTCGTGCGTTTCGAACTTGATCTTCTTGTAGATGCTGGGCCGAATGGTGATCGCCACCTCGCCGTAGGCCAGGGATGAGTCGCCCAGGGCACGCCGCTCCATGGTATCCAGCATGCGCATGTCCACATCTAACTCGGCATCGGTGTAGTAATCCACCTCGACACGCCGCACGTAGGCCTTCTGCTCGTCCACGTCGTAGCGGTCAACGTGAAATTGCACGCCCTCGTGCAGGTAGATCGCGCCGTCGTGGAGCATGGTGAGCGCGGAGATGCGGTCCATCTCGCCAATCACGCGGTTGTCGCGCGTGGTGTCGATGATCACGACGTTTTCCGCGCTGACCGAGCGCAGGCTGATCTCGACCGCCGGGAACTTCTCCGTCGCCCAGTGCCAGAGTCCGCCCACGTGGTGAACGACCATCGCCCCTTCCAACTCTCGCAAAGCGCCGTCGATCGGCAGGTTACCCAGTTGCTCGCCATCGGCAAAGGGCAACTCAAAAGCTCCGCACTTCACGTGGGCGTTCAGGATGAGCGGGTTGGAAGGGTTGGCAGTCGCCCCTTCCACGCTGGAGGAGAACAGGTACTCTGGATGACCCGCTATGTACTGGTCGAGCGGCGTAGAACTGGCAACGAGGATGGCGACTGACGTGCCGGCCCGGCGGCCGGCCCGGCCCGCCTGCTGCCAGGTGGAGGCCAGCGCACCCGGATAGCCGACGAGGATCGCCGCCTCCAGTTGGCCGACATCGATGCCAAGCTCCAGGGCGTTGGTGGAGACCACTGCCCGCACGCTGCCGTTACGCAGCCCCGCCTCGATCTCGCGCCGCTCGTTGGGCAGGTAGCCGCCGCGGTAGCCGCGCACCGCCGAGTTGGACTGGTCCGGCGGCAGTTTCAGGGCGTGCTTGAGGTAGGTCACCAGCACTTCCACACTCAGGCGACTGCGGGCGAACAAGATGGTCTGCACATCATGCTGTAGGAAACGCTGGGCCAGCGTCCGGGCCTCCAGCAGCGAACTGCGCCGGATGCCCAACTCGCGGTTGACGACCGGCGGGTTGTAGACCAGGATGTGCTTCTCGGCCTTGGGCGAGCCGTCGTTGTCGATCAGGGCGAAGGGTTCGTTGACCAGCACCTCCGCCATGTCGCGCGGGTTGGCGATGGTCGCTGAACAGCAAATGAACTGCGGTTGTGAGCCGTAGAACTCGCAGATGCGCTTCAGGCGGCGCAGGACATTGGCCACGTGGCTGCCGAAGACGCCGCGGTAGGTATGCAGCTCGTCCACGACTACGTAGCGCAGGTGCTCAAACAGCTTGATCCAGCGGGTGTGCTGCGGCAGGATGGCCGTGTGCAGCATGTCGGGATTGGTGATCACCACATGCCCGGCGTTGCGGATCGCCTGGCGGGCCGACTGCGGTGTGTCGCCATCGTAGGTAAAGGTCTTGATGCCGGCGTCCAGAGCCGTGGTCAAAGCGTGCAGTTCGATCATCTGGTCTTGCGCCAGCGCCTTCGTCGGGAAGATGTAGAGCGCACGCGCCATCGGATCTTCGAGGATGCGCTGCACGACCGGCACGTTGTAGCAGAGCGTTTTGCCGGACGCTGTCGGTGTAACGATGACGACGTGCTCGCCCCGCCGCAACCGGTCAATCGCCTCTTCCTGGTGAGTGTACGGCCGCTCCATGCCGCGAGCCCGCAGTTGTGCGCTGAGGCGAGCATCGAGATACTCCGGCCAGGCCCCGTAACGCGGCGATTTTGGTGGGAAGTGTCGCCAGGCCGTGATAGCGCCGACCGGGGCGTGCTCGCGAATCTCCCGCAGCACCGTCTCGACGTTGCCCACGCTCTTGTTCCCCGAACGCCTGTGGCCACAGCCCGGGCACGAACACCCGTTCTGTTGTGCTGAGTATAGCGGTAGGCGGTGAAGAGACGATGGGGGTAGGAGTGGGCATCAGGGTTGCCGGGTCCGCCCGGCGACTAAAGTCGCGGCTACACGAAGCGAAGTCCGCCTTCGCGGACTGGGTCTGCCGCCTCGGCCGCCTAGCCGCCGAAGGGCGGCTTCGCTCGGTGTAGCCCGCGACTTCAGTCGCCGGGCCAATGCTGCAAGTTTTCTTGTCCGTTGACAACACCAGTGTCGCACGGTATAGTCCCCTTAGTGCGTTACTGTGCAAGATACATTAAGTTGCACTTAATGCGCGACGAGTGCGGGACTGCAGCGACATCCCCGAGGCGATGACGCCTCCGCTGCCGATCTTCGCGATGTGAGGAGAGCGCTCTATGCTCAGTACCTGCAATGACCTGGCGTCGTCCGAAAAAACCCTCTACCGCAGTGGCGTGGCGCAATGGCAGGCACCCCAACGGCCCGGTCAGGAACGCCTGTCCGCTGCCTATACCCGGCTTAGCCAGGCCGAACTGGATACTAAGGTCTGGGACGCCAAGCGCCAATTGGGTACGCGACTCGTCGTCCTCGGCCACCACTACCAGCGTGACGAAGTCATCAAGTATGCCGACTTTCGGGGCGACTCGTTCAAGCTGAGCCAACTGGCCGCGGCGCGCAACGAAGCGGAATACATCCTGTTCTGCGGCGTCCACTTTATGGCCGAGAGCGCCGATATCCTGAGCGGGCCGCAGCAGCAGGTGATTCTTCCCAATCTGTCGGCGGGCTGTTCCATGGCGGATATGGCCACGATCGACGATGTCGAAGCCTGCTGGGCCGACGTCAGCCGCGTCTGCGGCGGCACGACAATTCCCGTCACCTACATGAACTCGGCTGCCAACCTCAAGGCTTTCTGCGGACGCCACGGTGGCATCGTTTGCACGTCATCCAACGCCGACAGGGTGCTGCGCTGGGCTTTCGCGCGCGGCGAACGCGTGCTCTTTTTCCCAGACCAGCACCTGGGTCGCAACACCGGCGTGAAAATGGGCATCCCGCTCCAGGAGATGCAGGTCTGGGACCCCCGCCAGCCGCTGGGTGGCCACGGTGCGGCGGAACTGCGAGAAGCCCGGATCATCCTCTGGAAGGGGCATTGCTCCGTCCATGCCCGCTTTGCGGTAGAGCAGATCGAAGCGGCCAGGCGGGATGACGCTTCCGTCAAGGTGCTGGTTCACCCGGAGTGTACTCTTGATGTCGTGCAGCAGGCGGACTTTATCGGCTCAACCGAATTCATTGTGAAGACCATTGAGCGGTCGGCGCCAGGTACGAGTTGGGCAGTTGGGACCGAGATAAATCTGGTCAAACGGCTGGCCAAAGAGCATCCTGAGCAACACATCTTCTGCCTGGACCCTATTGTTTGCCCGTGTTCCACCATGTATCGCATTCACCCTGCCTTCATTGCATGGGTACTGGATAGCCTCGTTGAAGGGCGCGTGGTCAATCGCATCCAGGTACCTGCCGTGATCGCCGAAGAGGCCCGCACCGCGCTCAAGCGCATGCTGGCCGTGGCCTGAGCCATGGGAACCAACCGATCACACTACGACTATGTCATCGTCGGCAGCGGCGGGGCGGGGCTTTTCGCTGGCTTGCTGGCGAAGCAGTATGGCAGCGTCCTCGTCGTCACAAAGGACGCGCGGACGGAGTGCAATACCAACTACGCTCAGGGTGGCATTGCGGCAGCAATAGGGCCGGGCGACTCGCCCGAGCAGCACCTCGCCGACACGCTAGCCGCCGGGGCCGGCCTGTGCCACGAGGACGCCGTGCGTATTCTCGTCACCGAAGGCCCCGCCCGCGTGCGTGACCTCATGCGGATGGGACTGCCGTTCGACTGCGAGAATGGCGATCTGGCGCTCGGTCGGGAGGGCGCGCACGGTATGCCGCGAATCGTCCACGCCGGGGGAGACGCCACCGGACGGCAGATGGAGCTGACGCTGGATCGCGTTGCCCAGCAGGAAGGGATCGAGGTCCGCGACCGTACGATGGTGACAGCCGTCCTCACAGAACGCGGTACAGTCACCGGCGTGCGCCTTCTTAATGCCGCAGGCGGCCAGCAGACCGACGTCACCGCCCGCTTTGTCCTGCTGGCCACCGGCGGCGCAGGGCAACTCTATTCCCATACGACGAACCCTGCTGTGGCGACCGGGGATGGTGTGGCCCTGGCCTACCGGGCTGGAGCTGATGTCGCCGATCTGGAGTTCTACCAATTCCACCCGACCGCGCTCAGCTTGCCTGGTGCGCCCAGTTTCCTCATTTCCGAAGCGGTACGCGGCGCCGGGGCCATCTTGCGCACCGCCGACGGTAACGCCTTCATGCGCAGCTATGACCCACGCGCCGAACTGGCCTCGCGAGATATCGTGGCGCGTGCCATCGTCAGCGAGATGGAACGGACAGCCGGGCCGGTGTACCTCGACTTGACCCAGCTCCCGGAAGCGAAAGTACGCTCCCATTTCCCGACGATCAGCGCCTTCTGCGCCACCCACGGTGTGGACATCATGCACCAGATGATCCCTATAGCTCCGGCGGCACACTACTACATGGGCGGCGTCGTCACCGATACCTGGGGCGAGACTACCGTACGGAATCTGTTTGCCGCCGGTGAGTGCGCGCGCAGCGGCGTACACGGCGCCAACCGTCTCGCCAGTAACTCCATGTTGGAACTCGTCGTCTTTGCCCAGCGCGTGGTGGAGCGCACCCTGGTACCGCTCGCTGAGCGACGGCCCCAGCCAGCAGTCCTGCCTGCACGGGCATTGGTTCTGGATCATCCGGCAACCCACAGCGCATCGTCTGCGGGGACGCCTCCGGGTACCGCGAATGCACTGGCCGCCGCGCCGAACGTCACGGACCTGCAAAAGCTGCTCTGGACGAACGCTGGCATCGTGCGGGATGCCACTGCGTTGACCGCGGCCAAGCAGCAGTTGGCAGATTGGGCACGATGGCCTCTGTCGCCCGTCGCCCGGGACCAGTGGGAGCTGGCCAATCTGCTCCTGGTTGGTCGCCTACTTGTCGCCGCGGCGCTGGCGCGCCAGGAGAGTCGCGGCGCCCACGCGCGCACCGATTACCCTGCTCTGTCCGAAGAGTGGCGCTGCCACCTGACATTCCGGGGGGTGGCGGTCGGGGGTCGGGGACCAGGGGCCAGGGACGGGGTGGGCACGGAGAACGGCCGCGTTCCGTTCCCCGACCCCCGACCCCTGACCGCTGAGCCCGCGAGCGCAGCGAGCCCGGCCCCGCCGCCAAAGGTTGCCGTCGGGCGACACTGATGGACGAGCTCGACGGTCTGATCTACCTCGACCATGCTGCTACCACCCCCTTGCGACCGGAGGTGTTCGAGGCGATGCTGCCCCATCTTCGTGCAGGCTGGGCCAACCCGTCCAGCAACTACGAGCCCGCCCGGCAGGCGCGACTGGCGCTGGAGTCAGCGCGCGAGAACGTGGCGGATTGCCTCGGTGCTCACCCCGCCGAGATCGTGTTCACGGGGGGTGGTAGTGAGTCGGATAATCTGGCCATCAAGGGTGTAGCGCTGGCTGCAGGGCAAGGTCGCCACATTATCACCACCGCCATCGAGCACCACGCCGTCCTGCATACGTGCCAATACCTGGAGGAACGCCACGGCTACCGCGTGACCTACACTCCTGTCGATAGGCACGGGCTGGTAGACCCGCAGGCGGTCGCATCCGCCCTCACCGCCGACACCGCCCTGATCAGCGTGATGCTCGCCAACAACGAGATAGGCACAATCGAACCGGTGGCAGAAATCGGCACGCTGCTG
The DNA here is from genome assembly GCA_036734945.1 of Chloroflexota bacterium. Lineage (GTDB taxonomy): Bacteria > Chloroflexota > UBA4733 > UBA4733 > UBA4733 > UBA4733. Next base: position 31,673 of record DAIMXP010000049.1, on the reverse strand, counting down.
CAAGGCCGTGGCGTCGTCTTTCACAGCGACGCTGTGCAAGCGGCAGGCGTGCTGCCCCTCAACGTGGATGACCTGATGGTCGACCTCCTGACGATTTCCGCCCACAAGTTTGGCGGCCCCAAGGGCGTCGGCGCGCTTTTCGTTCGGCGGGGCACGCCATTGGATCCATTGGTGCATGGCGGCAGCCAGGAGCAGGGCCTGCGCGCCGGTACCGAGAGCGTGGCGTTGGCGGTGGGGCTGGCCACGGCGCTCCGCCTGGCAGTCACTGAGCGCGACGAAAACACCACGCACCTGGAGTCGTTGCGCGACCGTCTCATCGCAGGCGTGCTCACAGCAATTCCTGGCGCAATCCTGACCGGCCACCCTGTTCGACGACTTCCCGGCCACGCCAGCTTCTGCTTCCGCGACGTGGAAGGCGAATCCGTGCTTATCGAGCTCGATGCGCGCGGCATCTGCGCCTCCGCCGGCTCCGCCTGCAGTGCAGGGTCCACCGAACCGTCCCACGTGCTCCAGGCTCTCCAGGTCCCTCCCGCGTACATTCGCGGGGCACTGAGGCTGACGCTTGGGACTACCAGCACCCGGCAGGAGGTCGATGTCGTGGTCGAGCAGTTGGGCAGCATTTTGCCGGAATTGCAAGCGCTGGCGTCATAACGGCGCTGTCCCGCGCAGCACTTTCCGCGTGGTAGAGTTAGGTGCATGGACACAACAACACACGCCCTCTCGGCGGAGCTCCAAGCGGAGCTTGATCAGGTCTCCCGCGAAACAGGACGCGCGCAAACCGATCTCGTCGTTGACGCCGTTGAGGCTTACCTGAGGCATTATCGGCTATCGCGCTTCCTGTCGATAGGGGCTGGTCATAGCGACGAAGTCACCGGGGAGAACAGCGAAGACTGGCTGCTCGCCAACTGGAAGATTGATTGATCACCATTGACACGTCTGGCATTGTAGCAGTCGTCAACGCAGACGATCCAGACCACCGCCGAACCGTCGATGCGCTCGTATCGGTCCCTGGACCATACCTGATCCCGGTGAGCATTCTGTCGGAAGTTGCATACTTGCTGGAACGAGCGATACTGCCCAGCGTATTTGACACGTTTCTCCGTGAACTTGAAACCCATGTTTACACCCTTCACTTTTCGCTCGATGACCTCCCTCGGGTTCGACGCCTCATCCACCGATACAGTGATCTCCCCCTCGGCTTTGCCGACGCCTCAGTCATTGCCTGCGCCGAGCGCCATGGCGGTCGGGTGCTGACGCTGGATCGTCGCCATTTTGGCGTCGTCGAAGGCGAAGGTACCATCAGCCTTTTGCCCTAGCGACGCCGAACAGCGAGTACCAATGGAACCGCGAAAGGAACCGGAACGGAGTAAGACCGGGTGACTGGCGCCCCGCTTCCAACTCCTCGTCTCGCGTTCACCGGACTCAGTGGCTTTGTGGGTAGTTCCGTGACCAGGGAACTGGTCGACCGCTTCACCTTGCTCGACCTGTACCATCGCACGCAGGCGTCTGGCGACATTGCCACGCATGCTGTGCAGTTACGCGACGACACCATCGAGGATGCCGTGACCGCTGCCTATCGCTGGGGCGCTGCCGCGCTTATCAATATTGGAGCCGCTGCCAATGTCGATGCTTGCGAGGAGGAGCGAGGCGACCGCTATGGCAGCGTCTACCAGGCAAACGTGTCTGTGCCGCGGCGTCTTGCAAGGGCATGCGCTGAGATAGGGCTGCGCTTCGTCCACGTGTCCACGGATTACGTCTTCGATGGTGAGGATGGGCCGTACCGTGAAGACGACGTGCCGAGCGTCGCCGCCAACTGGTATGGGCAGTCAAAACTCGACGGTGAACGAGCAGTTCTGGACGCCAACCCGGCGGCAGCCATCGTTCGCCTGTCGCTGCCTTACGGCCGCGAGCATCCGCGCAAACGCGACATTGTGCGCCTGGTGCGCTCACGACTGAGTGCAGGACAGACGTTTGGCGGCGTCGTTGACCAGTTCATCACGCCAACGTGGTTGGGCGACATCGCCGAGGGGCTCGCCGCGGTCGCCAGCAGCACTGGATCCGGCATCTATCACCTGGCCGGCGCGACGATCCTGTCGCCCTATGACGCTGCGCTGATCGTCGCTCGAACCTTCGGGTTGGACGAACGCCTGGTGCAGCCGTCCACCCTCGCCGCGATCACGCAAGCAGGTCGCGCGCCGCGACCGCGGGTGACAGCGCTCCTGGGCACACGCCTGCAACGCGAGTTCGGACCGGCGTTCCGGCTGAAAGGGTTCGCAGAGGGAGTGGGCTTGCTGCGCGGAAATTGAGAGTGCCCCTGGCGCTGACCGCTGTCCCGGGCCGGGAGTGGCGCTAGGAAGTCAGGTCCCTCCTGCCGAAGGCTCCCGGCAACAACTCCTTGACGGTTGCATCCTGACGCAGGCCGCCCAACGTGGTCATGACCACAAGCGCCTCGGGCGCCAACTCGGAGAGCACCTGGCGGCAGGCGCCGCACGGCGTCACTGGTTGCCTGGTATCGGTCACGACGACAACCAGGATGAAGTCGCTCGCACCGGCGACAGTGCCGGTCCAGAGCGCGACGCGCTCGGCGCAGGCGGTCAGGCCGAAGGAAGCGTTCTCAACGTTCGCGCCGGCGAAGAGGCGGCCATCGGCAGTCGCTACCGCCGCGCCGACGCGAAACTGGGAGTATGGCGCGTAGGCGTGTTCGCGTGCCGCTGATGCCAGGACGATGGCGCGGACTATGAGCTCGTTGGTGTCGTCGGCTCTCACTTTGCGCCGCCACTGCCATCTGTCTCCGGCGTCTCACTGCGCCGCTGGACCCGGACTCGCCGCACGCGCCGACCATCCATTTCCACGACGGTCGCCTGCAGCGGACCGACCACCGCCTTTTCCCCCTCCGACGGCTCGGCGCCAAGCTGGCTATATACCAGCCCCCCGATGGTGTCGTAGGCGTCCGATTCGAGATGCATTTCCATGAGCTCGTCGATGGTGCTCATACTGACGCTGCCGTCGACCAGGTAGACGCCTTCCTCCTCAGCCTCGATAGTCGGAGCCTCGGTGTCGTATTCGTCCTGAATGTCACCAACAATTTCCTCCAGCAGGTCCTCAATGGTCACGACCCCGGCGGTGCCGCCGTACTCATCCACCACGATGGCCATGTGGACCTTTGTCGCGCGCATGTCGTGGAAAACCTGGGTCACCTTCTGGGATTCGGGTACGAAAAACGGCGGGCGGGCAAGGTCGCGCAGGTTGATAGGTTGTTGGTCAGGCAGCAGGAATCGCAGGAGGTCCTTGACATAGAGGACGCCGATCACGTTGTCGATCGAGTTCTCAAACATGGGAATGCGGGAGTGACCGGCATTCATAGCGACGTCGACGACCTCCTGGATTGGCGCATCGACCGCCACCGCTGACACGTCGATGCGTGGCCGCATCACCTCGCGCACAAGGGTGTCTCCGAACTCAAAGACGCCATGGATCATGGCAGTCTCTTCCTCTTCCAGCACGCCCTGCTGTTCGCCGACCTCGACCAGCATGCGCAACTCTTCCTCGGTGTATTGATGGTCGAGCCGCGTCGTCTGGCCACCGAAGAGTCGCGCTAACCCGCCAGTGATCCAGGTCAAAACGGCGATAAGCGGTGTGAGCAGCGTGGAGAACACATTCACTATGGGACCAAGGAGCAGTGCCGCCCGCTCGGTGTTCTGAATGGCCAGCAGTTTCGGCGTGATCTCGGAGCAGATCAAGACGACCGACGATATCACGACCGCCGCAGCGACATCGCGCAACCAGGGCGGGTTTGCCGGCATGTAACGCAAGGACAACTCCGTGGCGAGGCTGGAGGCGACGATCACTGCCACGGAGTTCAGCACGAGGATGGTCGTCAGGAAGCGCTGCGGAGCGCCGAGCAATCCGGCTACCAGACGCGCCCGCTTGTTCGCCTGCTCCTCGGCCAGTTGCAGGATGCGGCTGCGCCGCACGCCGGTCAGGCCGGTTTCGGCTGCTGACGCGAAGGCGGATAGGATGACGCACCCGATAACCACGACGAGTTGGGCTACCGCGCCCCCGTCCATCACCTGCTCCTAGGTGAACAGCGCGCTGACGGACATGTTCTCATGGATCCGGCGGATGGTCTCCCCCAATAAGGGGGCAACCGAGAGCACCGTCAGCGCCTCACCACGCTTGGAATCGGGCACGGCGATCGTGTTCGTCACGATCGCCCGATCCAGAACGCCGGAACGCATGCGTTCGGCGGCGTTGCCGGCCAAAATGGCGTGGGTGGCGACCATATAGACGGCGGCGGCGCCGCGCTGGCGCAACAGATGGGCAGCCTCCAGCAGGGTGCCCCCCGTGGAGATCATGTCATCAACGATGACGGCAGTCCGGCCGCGCACGTCACCCACCATCTCGATCACCTCCACAGCGTCCGGCCGCAGCCGCTGCTTGGCGATGATCGCCAGGGAGGCGCCGATGCGGTAGCGGAAGTCGTTGGCACGCGCTACGCCGCCGGCGTCCGGTGACACCACGACGAGGTTCTGTAAGCCCAGGGAGCGCACGTGATCGGCCAGGATCGCGGCGCCGCGCAGGTGGTCTACCGGAATGTCAAAAAAGCCTTCAATGGCCGCAGCGTGCAAGTCCATCGTCAAAACGCGATCAGCCCCGGCCACCGTGAGCAGATTGGCCACCAGCTTTGCCGAGATTGGTTCGCGCGGCGCCGTCTTCTTCTCCTGCTTGGCGTAGGCGAAGTACGGCACGACCGCTGTGATGCGGTCGGCCGAACCACGCCGCAGGGCATCGATCATGATCAGCAACTGCATGATGTGCTGGTCGACCGGTTCGCTCATGGACTGCACGACGAAAATATCGGCACCGCGCACATTCTGCTCGATGCGCAGGCGCAACTCGTCGTTGGGGAAGCGATCAATGGATGCTGCACCCAACGGGATCTGCAAAAAGGCGCAGACCTCCTGGGCCAGTGCCAAATTTGAAGTACCGGAGAATACCTGTAGCGACTGACTCACGTTGTTTTTCTCTTGGCGGTGCGCATCTCCAACCCTTCCGGCAGTGCCAGTTTAGGTTCTCTGATCGTGGAACGCCATTCGGACATTCCCCTCCGACACAAGCAGCATCATAGCCGATGCCTCAGCGCACTATGAAGTTGATCAGGCGGCCGGCAGCGTAGAAGACTTTGACGACCTGCTTGCCCTGCAACCCCTCCATCACGCGCTGGAGGCGAACCGCAAGGTCACGCACCTCTTCCTCCGCGGCGTCGGCCGACACGTCCAGGCGGTCGCGGAGCTTGGAGTTGATCTGCACGGCGATATTCACCAGGGCATCCGTCGCCAGCGTAGCGTCATACTCGGGCCAGGCTTGCCGGTGTACACTGCCTTCGCCGCCGCGACGATGCCAGAGCTCTTCCGCTTGAAACACGGCCATCGGGGCCAGCAGCAGAATCAGCGTTTCGGTGGCCTTCCGCCAGACAGCGGTGCTGATGCGACTGCCACGCACGGCGTCTGCCAGCTCGTTCAGCAAAATCATCAAGCAACTGACGGCCGTGTTGAAGCGCATCTCCGCCAGGTCGTCTCCGACTTTCTTGATTGTCTTGTGTTGAAGCCGCAGCAGGCCGTCGTCGTCGGTTGTTGTAGTGGAGTCGTACTCCATCGTGCAGAGGTCCCAGACCCTGCTGAGAAACCGGTCAACGCCATTGATACCTTTTTCGTCCCAGATCAGGTTCTGCTCAAACGGCCCGATGAACAACTCGTACAGGCGCAAGGCATCCGCCCCGTGCGCGTCCACGACGCTATCCGGGGTGATGACGTTGCCGCGGCTTTTCGACATGCGTTTGCCGACGTTGCCGTGCTGATCGGGCAGGGGCGAATGCACCACCCCTTGCGGGCGATAGCGGGCGAACGGTTCGCTGAAGGTCACCAGCCCGGCGTCGTACATCACCTTGGTCCAGAAGCGCGCGTAAAGCAGATGCATGACCGCGTGCTCCAGGCCACCGACGTAAAGGTCCACCGGCATCCAGTAGTTGACTGCTGCCGGGTCAAAGGCCTGTGTCGCGTCGCGCGGCGAGCAAAAGCGCAGGAAATACCAGGACGAACAGGCGAAGCCGCCCATGGTGTCGGTCTCCCGCCGGGCCGGACCGCCGCACTGCGGGCAGGTCGTCTGCACCCAGTCAGGTGCCGTCTCCAGTGGCGAGCGGCCAGTCCCCGTCGGCTGCCAATCGACGATCTCCGGCAGTTGCACGGGCAACTCGCTCTCGGGCACCGGCACGGGACCGTGCTCTGGACAATGCACGATCGGTATGGGCGCACCCCAGTAGCGTTGGCGACTGATCAGCCAGTCACGCAACTTGTAGTTGATCTGGAACTCGGCCAACCCCTGGCGTTCCAGGTCTTTGGTGATCTCCCGCTTGGCGTCGCTGGATGGTAGGCCGGAGTAGGAGCCGGAGTTCACCAGGCGCCCATCTCCGGGGTAGGTAGCGTCAAGGGCAGTGTTGGCGTCTTCGCCCACAGGCACGACGACGACTTTGATTGGCAGGTCGTAATTGCCGGCAAAGCTGAAGTCGCGGGCGTCGTGGGCCGGCACCGCCATGATCATGCCGGTGCCATAACTGGGCAGCACGTAATCGGCGATCCAGATGGGGATGCGTTCGTCGTTGACCGGGTTGATGGCGACGGCGCCAATCGGCACGCCGGTGCGGGTGCGCGTGGTGGACGTGCGTTCAATTTCGGTCGTCCGCCTGGCCATACCGACGTACTCGTCGACGGCAGCCTGTTGATTGGGAGTTGTCAACCGCGCTACCAGCGGGTGTTCAGGAGCCATGACGAAGAACGTGGCCCCGAACAGGGTATCTGGACGAGTCGTAAAGACCGGCAGCTCCGTGCCGTCCTCCGCGTGGAAGCGCACCAGCGCGCCGGCACTGCGCCCGATCCAGTTCTCTTGCATCGTCTTGACGCTCTCGGGCCAGTCGATGTCTTTCAGGTCGTCCAGCAGGCGATCGGCGTAGGCGGTGATGCGGAAGTACCACTGCTCCATCTCCCGCCGTTCCACCGACGTGTCACAGCGCCAGCAGAGGCCGCTGTGGACCTCCTCGTTGGCCAGGGTTGTCTGGCAGGACGGGCACCACCACACCGGCGCATTGGCACGGTAGGCCAGGCCGCGCTGGTGCAGCAAGAGGAAGAACCATTGCGTCCAGCGGTAATACTCCGGGGTGCTGGAATCGATCTCGCGCTCCCAGTCATAGCTGTTGCCGACGAGCCGCAACTGGCGCTTGTAGTTGGCAGTGTTGCGGGCGGTTGTCTCCCGTGGATGGCGGCCGCGCTTGATCGCCTCGTTCTCCGCCGGTTGGCCGAAAGCGTCCCAGCCCATCGGGTGCAAGACGTTGTAGCCACGCATGCGCATGTAACGACTGACCACGTCCGTCGGGATATAGTTATGGCCGTGCCCAACGGACAGCCCGTCACCAGAGGGGTAAGGGAACATGTCCAGGCAATAGAACTTCGGGAGGTCCGTCGATTCCAGCACGCGATCGAGCCCCATCTGGTCCCAGATCGGCTGCCAGCGAGCCTCCAGCGCCTGCGGATCGTACCGACCGGGGTCATCGCGCCGACCAGCCCGGTTGGTTGTCTGCTCCAACACGGTCATGTCGTTATCCCTTCTGGATAATCTCGCCGGGATTCAGGTAAGGCTGCACATAGTCTACGCCGCTCACCTGAATGGTGGTCTTACCGGCGGCCGTACCGTAGACCTTGACCTGCTGGCTCTTTTGCACGTCGGATTGGCCGGCAAAATTCACGTTCACGTAAACATTATCCTGGGTCAGAACCTGCACCCAGGTATTCTCCCCCCGTGGGTTGACGTAAAAGACGGTCCCACTGATGACCACTTTCTTGCCGGTGAGTTGCGTCGATTGGCTATTCAACTGGGCGCCTGTGACCGGCTGATACTGCGCAAGATCCGGCCCGGCCGTCGGTGTCGGCTTGGCCGGAGTCGCGGCGGATGCCGAGCTGCTCGTCGTGGTCAGTATAATCTGGCGGGTTGGCGTCGGCGCCGGCGTAGCCGTCGGATTCGGCGTTTCAGCGGCGGCAAGCGCCGCCGCCTGCGGCAGGCCGCGGTGTACTGCGTTGACGACCGCCAGGCAGGACACGACGAAAACCCCGACAATTGCCACCAGGATGATCTCGCTGATATATGATCGCTGCTCCAAGCTGGTGCCTGCTCCTCTATGCCGGCGGCGGACAAGACGTACTCTGGACCGGGCGAGTATAGCCGACAGGACCCAACGCTGCCAATTGCCGGCTCGCCCGGCAATGGTAAGATGAGAGAGCGAACCTCTGGGCGTCAAGCGTACCGTTACATTCGCCCGGCGGTCACGAAGGGTCTGTGCCGGCTGATACGACTTCCGCCAACGGCAACCAGGATGAGGAGATCACAGCAATGGTCACCAACGAAGAGCGCATCACGGAGATGGAGCAACGCCTCGCTGACATGGAGGCGGAACTGCGCGCACGCCAACGCCCCCGGATTCGGGTGGGCGGCATCCTGCGAGAGTTAGTGCCGCCCGACGTGCGGACGCACATGCGAGCCGCCCAGCGCGAACGCCTGCTCGCCGCGCGCGTCTACCTCGACCGCGTGATCGCCCGCTTCGACAACGACGTAGACGGGGAGACGCTGTAGGGCGGGACATCACCCCCTACCGCACCGGCACCGCCGCCGCGATGCGCACCTGCTCCCAGGGCAATCCTGCCTTGCCGAAATGCCCGTAGGCTGAGGTCTGGCCATAAATGGCCTGGCGCAGGTTGAGCGTGTCGATGATTTGGCGCGGCGACAGGGGCAGTACGCTCCAGGCGAAGTCGTCAATCTCGGCAATGCTGGCGTGTTCGGTGCCGAACGTTTCGACGGCAAAGGTTGTTGGCTCCGCACGCCCAATGCAGTAGGCCACCTCGACCTCGCAACGGTCGGCCAGCCCGGCGGCAACAATGTTCTTGGCCACGTAACGCGCACCGTAGGCGCCGGAGCGGTCGACCTTAGTCGGATCCTTGCCGCTGAAAGCGCCGCCGCCGACTCGTGCCATGCCGCCGTAACCGTCGACGATAATCTTGCGCCCCGTCAATCCCGTGTCGGTCGCTGGTCCGCCGTGATGCCAGACGCCGGTCCCGTTCACCAGGACAGACTCGGCGGGGATGCTCCAGCCGGATTCGGCCAGCACCGGTTTGACGACTGCGATATAGAGATCGTCGCCCAGCTGGGCCAGAGAGACAGACGGATCATGTGGCGCAGCCAGGATGACCGAGTCAACGCCAACCGGCCGCTGACCTTCGTAGCGGATGGATACCTGCGTCTTGCCATCCGGGCGCAGGTAGGGCAGCATACCGCTGCTCCGGGCAAAGTCGATGCCGCGCGCCAGACTGTGCGCCAACGTGATGGGCAAGGGCATCAGGTCCTGTGTTTCGCGGCAGGCGTAGCCGAACATCATGCCCTGGTCGCCCGCGCCCTCCTGGTCGACGCCGATGCCGATTTCCCTGGACTGCGTGTGCAAGCGAACGTCGATCTCGACCTCGTCGACACTAAACCCGTAATCGGGAAAGGTATAGCCCAGATCGCGTAAGACGGTGCGCACGACTTCCCTAAAATCAACATTTGCTGCGGTCGTAATCTCTCCGGCCAGGACTACCCGGTTCACGGTGGCCAACGCTTCGCAGGCGACCCGGCTACGCGGATCCTCCGCCAGGCATGCATCCAGGACGGCGTCGGAGATTGCATCGCACACTTTGTCGGGGTGACCACTGCATACTGATTCGCTGGCAAAGACACGGTACTGCACGTTCGGACATTCCCTTCTACACGAAAAAAGACCCCTCGGCCTACCGAGAGGTCTGTTACGCCCGTCCGTCCCGCCGGCCGTGAAATAACGGCACGGCGGGGTAGCCAGCCTGTTATGCGGGTATGCACGCTTCCACCCGGTTGATGACCAGGGTAGCCTATCTGCCCCCACGATGGGCTGGAATTAGCACCTTCGTCCATTTCGATGAACCAGGTTGCCGGACGGTCCACGGCCCAGATGCCTCGCGTCACTCTTGATATTGCATCTTCGATTGTTGGTCGCTATAGTTCTGAAAAGTAGCATCATTCCAGCCTACCTGTCAAACTTTGGGATGATGCTCTACCATTAGGGCTAGTGGCGGTCGCGCGCCAGCAGACGGCGGAGCGACACCGGTGTAATCCTACACCGGCGGACGTTCCCGAGCGGTCTGCCGTCAGAAACGTGCTCCGGAAGGGAGAAGGCGCAGTGGCTTCCGACGCTCTGCTCTCCGTGCAGGATTTGCGGACATACTTTGACACCCGCGACGGCACTGTCAAGGCTGTTGATGGTGTGAGTTTCGAGATTCGGCCGGGCGAGACCCTGGGCCTCGTCGGTGAATCCGGCTGCGGCAAGAGCGTGACCGCGATGTCCATTATGCGCCTGGTCCCGCACCCGCCGGCGCGAACTGTGTCCGGTGAGATCTGGTTCGATGGCCGGGACTTGTTGAAGGTCAGCAACGAGCAGATGCGGCGCATCCGGGGCCGCGAGATTGCCATGATCTTCCAGGACCCGATGACTTCCCTGAACCCGGTGCTGACCATCGGCCGCCAGATAACGGAGTCACTGCAACTGCACCTGAAAATGGGGCCGCGCCAATCGCGCAACCGGGCGGTGGAGTTGCTGCAACTGGTCGGCATCCCGGCGGCAGTGAAGCGTATCGACGACTATCCCCACCAGTTTTCCGGGGGGATGCGCCAACGCGTCATGATCGCCATGGCGCTCTCCTGCAATCCCAAGCTGCTGATTGCCGACGAGCCAACCACGGCGCTCGATGTGACCATTCAGGCGCAAATCCTGGAACTGATCGGCACGCTGCGGCGGGAGTTCAACGCTGCCGTGCTGCTGATCACGCACGATATGGGTGTGGTGGCGGGCGTCTCGGATCGCATCGTGGTGATGTATGCCGGCAAGGTGGCGGAGACGGCGACCACGGATGAACTGTTCGCCAACCCGCGTCACCCGTATACGCTGGGCTTGCTGAACTCGATCCCGCGCTTGGATGCCCAGCGACGCGAGCGATTGGTGCCCATCGAAGGACTCCCGCCGGACCTCATCACCTTACCGGCCATCTGCTCGTTTTCGGCACGCTGCAGCTTCGCCCTGGAGCGTTGCCGGGAAGGCGTACCGGAGTTGCGCGAGGTAGCGCCGGCCCATCGCGCTGCCTGCATCCGCGAGATCACCCGTGCCGCCGTTCCCATAAGCGCCTAGGAAAGCACGCCGGTACCTGCCGCCGTCTATCACGAGGGAGCACAAGCAATGGTCACCACTGAATCCGTAGCCGGCGCCGCCGGAATCCGCAACGGGGAACCCCTTGTGCAGATTCGCGATCTCAAGGTGCACTTTCCGGTGACGTCCGGCATCATCATCCAGCGCCAAGTTGGCGCAGTCAAAGCCGTTGACGGCATATCGCTGGACATTCTCAAAGGCGAGACGTTGGGGCTGGTAGGTGAGTCCGGCTGCGGCAAGTCCACCACCGGACGTGCCATCCTGCAGTTGCAGCGTCCAACGGCGGGTAACGTCGTCTTCGGCGATACCAGCCTGACCGACTTGCGTGGCGAAGCCCTGCGCCGCATGCGCCGGCACATGCAGATGATCTTCCAGGACCCCTATGCCTCGCTCAACCCGCGTATGACGGTCGGCTCCATTGTGGCGGAGCCCTTGCAAATTCACCATCTCGCCCAGAGCCGGCAGGACGTGCGCGACCAGGTGCAGGAACTGCTGCGCGTGGTGGGCCTCAACCCCTACTTTGCCAACCGGTACCCGCACGAGTTCTCCGGCGGACAACGCCAACGCATCGGCATCGCCCGAGCGCTCGCCCTGCGTCCCGAGTTCATCGTCTGCGACGAGCCGATCTCCGCGCTCGATGTCTCGATTCGCGCCCAGATCATCAACTTGCTGGAAGACTTGCAGGCCCAGTTCGGCATCACGTACCTCTTCATCGCCCACGACCTCTCGGTGGTGCGCCACATCAGCGACCGCGTGGCCGTCATGTATCTGGGCAAGATGGCCGAGCTGGCGGACCGCACCGAGCTTTACGAGAACCCCAAGCACCCGTACACGCGGGCGTTACTGTCGGCGGTGCCGATCCCCGATCCGAAGCTGGAGCGGCGGCGCGAGCGCATTATCCTGACTGGCGACGTGCCCAGCCCGGTCAACCCGCCGAGTGGCTGCGTCTTCCACACGCGCTGCCCCATCGCTGTCGACATCTGTCGCAGCATCGTGCCGGAGTGGCGCGACATGACGGGAGGCGGCCACATGGTGGCCTGCCACCTGGCAGAACCCGGCACGAAGCCGACCTCGCTGTCCCGCACTCAGCCCCACGCCATAGACCCGCACTTACCGTCGGCGGACGCAACGCTCACGCCTTCGCAGCAACCGCTTGCGTAGGGGCAGGCCCCTACGCGGGGCGCCGACACTCCCCATTCTATTCGTCAAACGTCATCAGTCGCCGGGCGACCTCCACCGGATTCGCCGTTTGCATTATTGATCCGCGCAGCTCTGGTGCTTCGACCGAGACGGTATGCTTCCAGTTACAGTCGGCAATGTGCTGTCACGCGGGAAGGTTGGATTATGGTTGCCGTCCAAAGCCCGGCCGAGGAGCGGACGGTGCTTCACCATATCAGTTGGGATACGTATCAACACATCCTGCGAGATCATGAGAGTAGCAGCGCGCCGCGCTTCAGCTACGATCGGGGGACGCTGGAGATCATGAGCCCACTGCCGATACATGAACGTTATAGCCGACTGTTAGACCTCTTCGTATCCGTAGTAGGCGAAGAGACTGATGAAGAGACCTATGGCCTTGGGTCAACAACGTTCAGTCGTGAGGATTTGCAACGAGGCTTCGAGCCAGACTGCTGCTTCTACCTGCAGAATATCGAGCAGATCGTTGGCAAGGAGCGCCTGGACCTCCGCGTCGATCCACCTCCCGACCTGGTTATTGAAATTGACATCACTCATTCGTCATTGGATAAACTCAGTCTGTACCTGCAGATCGGCGTGCCGGAGATATGGCGATACGATAGTCAACGGTTTGAAATCCTGCGCGTATCCGGCGAAAGCTATGTACGGGTAGCACAAAGCGAGTACATACCTGTGGTACGGTCAAGCGAACTGGAGACGCTGCTACGCGATGCTGCAGGGCTGGACGATACGCGGTGGATGCGGCGCGTGCGAGCATGGGTTCGACAGCAGATGCCGCCTGCTACAGCCTGACGCTCGGCATCAGTGTCCGGTCGAACATGTGGACCGTGTCGATGAATCGGAAAGTGCCGGCCTGCGCGCTCATGACGAGCGAGTGGGTTCGCGCACCACCGGCGAAGTATTGAACCCCTTTGAGCAAGTCGCCACTGGTGACGCCGGTAGCCGCAAACACCACATGTTCGCCGCTGGCTAGCTCGTTGGTCGTATAGACGCGATCCAGGTCAATGCCCATCGCCTGCGCCCGCTGTCCCTCTGCCTCGTTCCTCGGGCGGAAGCGGGCCAAAATCTCGCCTCCTAAGCAGCGCAGCGCAGCGGCCGCCAGCACGCCTTCCGGCGCCCCGCCCGTACCCATCACGACGTGGTCGCCTGTGCCGGAGACGGCAACGGAGATAGCTGCGCCCAGATCGCCATCGGGGATCATCTTGATGCGGGCGCCCGCCTCCCGAATTTCGGCGACGAGCTTCTGGTGGCGTTCGCGTTCCAGCACCACGACGGTCAAGTCTTCAATGCGCCGGTGCAATGAATCGGCCACGATGCGGAGGTTGGCACGCACCGGGAAGTTCAGGTCGACTTTGCCGGCTGCTGGCGGGCCGACGATCAGCTTCTCCAGGTAGGTGTCAGGCGCGTGCAGCAGCCCGCCGCGCTCGGAAACAGCAATCACTGCCGTCGCGCCGGGCTGACCGCGGGCCACCAGATTGGTTCCTTCCAGCGGATCGACAGCGATATCAACTTCCAGCGCGCCAGGCTGGCCGATGCGCTCGCCGATAAACAGCATCGGCGCTTCGTCACGCTCCCCTTCGCCAATCACGATAGTGGCATCCAGGTTGAGACGATCCAGTGTTGAGCGCATCGCTTCGACCGCCGCCAGGTCGGCGCGGTGGTTGTCACCGTGCCCGAGCCAGCGGCCGGCCGCTATCGCCGCCGCTTCCGTCACCTGGACGCTATCCAGCGCGAGATTGTACTCCAGTCGTGAGGCCATGCTGCCCTCCCTATCCGAGGCAAACCGTGCCCGAATGTGCGCAGCAGTGTAGCACAAGCGGACGCCATTCCTGGCGTTGAGACGGTACAATACGTATATACGTGTTCGTAGCGAGGAGGCGAAGCCAATGCATCGAAAACTCACCATCACTGTGACAGACGAGGTATATCAAGGTCTGCTCCACACCGTCGGTCGCGGACAGATAAGCGGCTTCATCGATCGCCTGGTACGGCCCCATGTCGTTGATGACGTGGCGCTGGAGGAGGAGTACCGGGCGATGCTGGACGACACCGAACGGGAACGCGAAGCACTGGAATGGATCGAAGCAGCCCCGGATGAGGGCCTTGATGATTCGCGGTGACGTGTATTGGGTCGATTTCGATCCGGCGCGCGGTGGCGAGATTCGAAAACGCCGCCCGGCAGTAATCGTCAGCAATGATGCTTCTAACCGAGTGCTCAATCGCGTCCAGGTCGTGCCGTTAACGACGAACACGGCGCGAGTGTACCGCTGGGAAGCCCTCGTGTCGGTGGCGGGAACGCCTCAGAAGGCGATGGCTGACCAGATACGTACCGTAACGAAGGAACGTCTCACTGATCGGATGGGCGCCTTGAGCATCCGTGATTTGCTTGCTGTCGAGCAGGCGATCCGGGAACAGCTCGGTTTGCCGTAGGGTTCAGAACGGCGGCCAGTTGAGGTTGGCGTACAGCCGGAGGAAGGGGGCCATCACCTGCAGCCAGCGATCGGACAGGAGAAGCACGCCCATCAGGCAAAGGACGCCAGCGCCAACGTAGGTGAACGCCGGTAGGAAGCGACGGATGATCTTCAATGTGCCGGTGAGGTGCGACAGGTACATGCCGGCCAGCAGAAAGGGCAGCCCGAGGCCCAACGAGTAGAGGAGGAGGAGGAGCGCACCCTGTCCGGCCTTCGCCTGGCTACCGGCGACTGCGAGCACGGCGGCCAGCACCGGGCCGATGCAGGGCGTCCAGCCGATGGCGAACGCGCCACCGAGGACGAGGCTGCCGATGGCGCCGCCCCGGCGCTGTGTCGGATGGAGGCGGTACTCGCCATTCAGCACAGGGATACGGATCGTGCCAACCATCACCAGCGCCATGACGATAATAAAGATGCCGGCAAGCTTTTCCAGGAGCGGCCGTGCGCCCTCCAGGGCAGCACCGAGCGTGGAGGCTGTCGCACCAAGCGCCGTAAAGACCAGTGTGAAGCCAGCCACAAAGAGCAGACACGGCCCCAGGGCGGCCAATCGGCGGCCGGTGGCGCCAACGTCGCTGGCGCTCAGTCCGGTCACGAAGGATAGGTAGCCGGGCAACAATGGCAGGGCGCAAGGTGAGAAGAAGGAGATCAGGCCGGCGATGAAGGCGAGTGGCCAGAGGCCGGCAGCGATGGTCATTCCTCACCCTTTCCCGGCGACGACGTACCGTTCCTTCACACTACCATCCGTACAGCGACCGGGGGCAAGCCTCCCGTTGAGGAACCTTGACGCTCTCGCCAAAGCGAACGGCTGGTTGGTCAAGACGGCAACATGACCAGTCCGCCGAATGGTACACTGAGCGACCGTCTGACCAGCGGGATAACGGGCTGTGGCGCAGTTTGGTAGCGCACTTGAATGGGGTTCAAGGGGTCGAGCGTTCGAATCGCTCCAGCCCGACCAGCGCCCCTCTCTGGGGCGAAACGGCCTCGTTTGCAGCGCCCGAGGTGACCGTCTCTGCCGCTCTTGTTCAACAATTTTTACTTGAAGTCGCCGACGGCCACCTTCAGCGTCGTGGTCTCCCCCTCCTTAACCGACTGGTCAGCGACGACGAGCTTCTTGGCCCTATCTAACTGAGGCCTGGTCATAAATCCCCAGGAGGCACACAGGCAGGCGGGGCGACCATCGTCGCATCTGCCGCTGTTCGGTTGCTCGTTCCACCAGATCACCAGAGGCAAATGATTTATGACCAGGCCTCATCTAACTCAATGAGCACGTCGTACCGTGGCCCCGCTGCCACCGGCAGACCGAGCACGGAGTCGCCTTGTTCCGATGGTGAGGAGTCGTCCGGCTTTCCCGGTGGGGACACTTGGAACGAGAGGCGGCTGCCGTCGATGAGGTGTCCCGGCGCGTCATAGCCCTCAACCCGGAGGCGGCCCAAGGTGAAGTCGACCGTGTCAGACGTGTGCTGCCCTTCCTTGATCTCGAACGACGTCCCCACGGGACCGGCCTTCGCCAGGTCGGTGTCGCCATAGTCGACGATGACACCGTACTTCCCGGGACGCAACTGGAGGTCGGCCGCATTCAGGAAGAGCGCCCGGGCGACCGGATGTAGTTCATCGCTCTCCCCATCGTGCACAATAACGAAACTCAGCTTGCCGGCGTCGGCCGGCTTGCCCGTCGCCTCCAGCACGCTGATGCTGACCTCGCCGAGGCCGAGATTGTCGTCCTGCGTCAGCGTCTGCCCGGCCTCGATCACCAGGCCGGTGTTCCAGATATCAATCTCACCGCCAATGTGCGGTCGGTCAGCCGCAACGTCGTAGGTGACGTGGACGTCATACTGACCGGCCGGCAAGTGCAGTTCGACCGGGCTGCTGGTGAAGCCCACCTCCGCGATGCTGTCCTTGTGGTTCCCCGGAGCGAAGACGGCGACGTCCAGGAGTCCGGGAGTGGTCGACTGGCCCGGAGAGGCCAGCACATTCATATGCAGGGTCCCGCTGTCCAAATTGACCGCCCGCGCCGTCACCTGCCCGGCGGACACGGTCACCGCGACCGTGGTTTGGCGCAGCCCCTGGTATTCCGTGAGCAAGTCATAGGCGCCGGGCGCGAGGATAAACGTCCCCTTGCCACCGTAGCTGCTGAACGCTTGCCCCGTGGGGTCGCCGCTCGGGATCACCTGCACCGAGGCGTTTTCGGTTACCGACTGACCAGGGGCGCTCAAAACTGTGACATCCAGCTCGCCCAGATGCAGATCGATAGGGTGCGTCCTGGTCTGACCCGCTTCGACCGCCACGTCTTGCTCGACGTGGCGACCACCGTCGAAAGAGACGACCACGTCGTAGCGGCCAGCGGGGAGTTTGAAGAGCGGCGCGGTGGTGAAGGCCGCTTCCGCCACGACTCCTGACAGCGTGCCCGCCGCGAACACCTGCACCCGCGGATGGCTGCCCGTCGCCGCCTGATCGCCCCACTGCTGGATCTGCAGCTGCAGGCCGCCGACGTTGGCCGCATCCAGCAGGCGCGCGGTGGTGTAGCGCACCAGGGGGTCGCCGCCGCCGCGTACCTGTGCGAGGAGCTCGAGCGTGTAGTCACCGGGAGCGAGCGCCTTCCTCGCCGCGTCCATGCCGTCCCAGGTGACCTCCTGCGTCCCGCTGGCCTGCGGCGCGGCATCCAGCAGTGTCCGCACGATGTCGCCGCCCTTGCGTACCTGCAACGTCACCGCGGCAGCGGCCGGCAAGGTGTAAATGATGTGCTGCGGCTCTCCGGGTACCGCCCCGCTAGCCGGCTCGACGTCAAACTGGGCCACCTGCAAGGTCGCTTGCAACCAGATGTCCCGCTTGCCGCCTCGCGTCGACACGAGCGCCACTGCGTCGCCGGAGGCCGCTGCGCCGGCCTCGGCGTCGTCGACGCCGGGCTGGCCGCTGCCGGGCAGGATCATCTGGTTGCTGCCGTCCAGGCTACTTTGCCAGATGGCGTCCGGTTGCCCTTTGCCGGCCGGAGCAGTATAGAGCACGGTCGCAGCGTTCAGCCAGGCCGGCTCGCGTTCGTTGCCGCCGTGCGTGAGTTGTTGCCGCTCGCCGGTCGCCATGTTGTACAACTCGATGCGATCCTCGTAGAGCTTGAAGTGGACGGCCAGCAGGTCGCCGCCGGGCTGCCAGCGCACTGATTGGAAGGGATGATCGGGCAGCGCGGTCAGGGCGTGAGCATTGCTGCCGTCGGAAGCGACCTGCCGGAGGTTGCCATCGGCGATGAAGACGAGCGAGGCGCCATCCGGTGACCAGGTCGGGCTGGTCATCGCGCCGGTCCCCGCCGTCACCGCGTGGGCGTTGCTGCCATCGGCCCCGCTTATCCAGAGCTGAGGGGCGCCGCCGGCCTCGGACACGAAGGCCAGAGACTTGCCGTCCGGCGACCATTCCGGCGAGGTCTCGCGTGCGGTACCGCCGGTCAATGGCGCAGCGCTCTTCGCTGCCTCGGCGTAGTCGGCGGCGCCCATCAGCCAGATCTTCTCTTTGCCGGAGCGGCTGGAGACGAAGGCGAGGCGGCTGCCGTCGGGCGAGAGGACCGGCGCGCTGCCGCCGTTCGTGGTCAAGGCGCGGAAGCCCTGGCCGGTCACTTTCAGTTGATCGGTTGTAAAGCTCCAGGAGAAGGGCGCGGCTACCTTGTTGCCGGCATAGTCGGCCAGGGCCAGGACCGAGACCGCAACCAGCTCGCCCGCCGCGACCGGCGGAAGTGAGGGCTGCAGCGCGAAGGGCCGGATGGCCAGGAGGCGCGTGGCGGGGTCATAGTCGATCCCGTTTCCGAGGCCATAGGGCCGACCATTGAGCGTGATGCGGAGGGATGTGAGATCGAGGCCGCTCACGGCGTCACTCGCCGAAAGGCGGATGAAATTGGGCGAGCCGGCACCGCCGGCGGTGGAATCCGGGCGGGCGAGCGCGGGCGGCTGCCGGTCGATCAGCAGCGGGTAGTGGGCCGGCGCGCTCCAGGCTCCATTGGCCAGTTGACCGCGCACGTGGGCATACCACAGACCATCGGCCGCGCCATCCGGCAGGTGCGCCTGGGTGCTCGTAGCGCTCCCAGGAGATGCGGTGGGCGGGAGCGTGTCGCTGTGGGTATCCAGGGTGACGCTATAGGCACTGTAGGCCGCGCCGGGGGGCGCGGCGAAGGTCAATGCCGGCGCTGTCGACGTCGTCGGCGCGAAGGCGGTGAAGTTGCGCAGATAGTAGGCACTACCGATTGCGCCGCGGTCGAGCGGCGTCACCTGCATGTAGAGCCCCGACTGGTACTGGCCCAGGACAACCTCGTCCACCCGGAAGGTCGCATCAGACGGCTGGCCGGCGCGCAGGTACGCCAGAGCATCGAGCTGATAATGGTGCCAGCCGTCGTCCGCGACGAGCGCCGGCGCCGGCACCGTCTGATAGTAGCGGGACGATGCGTCGCCACTGTTGCCGGTTCCCACCTGCCACCAGATGCCGTTACTGCGGAGCAGCACGTTGGGCGCGTAGCCGGGCGGCAGCCGGTAATCGAAGGCGATCAGCGGGAACTTGGTGGCGTCGTAGGGCGTGGAGCGTACTCGGACCACCCGAGCGCCGCCGGCCAGGCGTGTCACCTTCAACGCAGCGTTGCCCGGGGGAAGGCCGGCGTCGGCGCCCGTAACGCGTGTGAGCTGGGTACCGAACGCATCCAGCGCCTGCCATTCGCCCGGCGCCGATTGGAGGTCGCTGTAAAAGGCGACGGGGTGAGTGCTGGAAGCGACCAACGGCGCGGCATCAGGCGCGCTGAAGGCGAAGGGTGCACCGGCCGGGCGATAAGGCTGCACCGGACCGAACTGGTCGGCTATGAACGGCGCCACCAACGCCCGTTTACCGCCGAATTCGCTCACCGGAACGCTGACGATCTGCCGCTTTGTGTCTGCCGTACCGCCGAGGTAGCGCCAGCCGCCGGGCGTGCCGTCGCCGAGCAGCACGCCGAGCTTCTCGGGCGGAGTTCCTGCATCATAGGGCAGTTCCAGAGTGGCGGGCCGACGGAAGGTCTCGTCGGCGCCCAGGATTTCGTAGACTGCGCCGGCCGGCTTCTTGTCCTTAGGCATCGCCGCGCCGCGCGTGCCGGAGGGATCGCTCTGCGCGAGGGGCAGGATGGCCATCAAGGCAAACGAGTTCTGCGTGGCCAGGGGCGGTATGAGCAGACGGGCTTTGCCGTCCGGGCTGACGATCATGCCGCCTTCAGCGGAATGGGCGAGGCGGCCGACGATGATCTGCACGCTGTCCGAGGCTTCACGCCCATCTTTGCCGAGGACACGCAAGCGCAAAGTGTAGAGCCCGTTCAGCCCCGCATCGGTCCAGGGGGCGAACTCGTTGATCCCGACGTTCCAATCGGCCAGGTTGCCGGTGGGGTTGACGGTCGACGGGCGGGGCTTCGGTAGGAGGACCGGAGCGTCTGAGGTCGTGATGGTCTTCCACACAACCGGCTGCGCTCCCTGACCGTACTCCAGCACGTAGCTGCTGAACATGGCCCCATAGGCTTCCCCGATCACCGGCACCGCATTGCCGCGCACCAGACTGGAATCGGCCGGTGTCTGGATAGTGGCGACGAAGGGGGTGATGGTCACGGGATGTTCCGCGACCACCTTGCCGGCCACGCTGAAGCGCGCCTGGTAGGGCCGGTCGGGGACCAGCGTGCCGTGCTCGTCCTTGCCGTCCCATTGCGCCACCTGATAGCCGGCGGGGCGATCCTGCTCCTTGAGGAGCGTGCGCACGATTGCCCCTCCCGCGTTGGCGATCTCGACGGTCAAGCGAGTGGGCTGGGCCAGGCGGTAGGCGATCTGCGCGCCAGGGAGCGTGGCCGGCGGCACCGGCGGGTTGTCGACCGTTGCACCATCGGCGACAGGGTCGAGCGAGCGGCTGCTGGTGGTGGTAGGGCCCCACCAGGTCTGACCGTCGTAGGCGCCGTACAGGATGCCATTGACTCGCTGACCAACCAGGCCCAACTTGTCGGCAAGCACCCGGAGGCGCACCCAGCCGCCGGCCGCCGGCAGCGGACCCATCGGATAGAGGGAGGCAGTGCCGGCCTTGCCGCCGGTCTGCACCCGGTCATCCCCCCAGTAGGCGCGATGCTCGCCATCGCCGTCACCGGTGTAGAACTGCACGTAGAGCTCGACCGGCGGGTGCTGCGGGTCAAGGTAGATGTACTGAATGAGGTTGTCGTCGGCCGTGAGGGCGAGGGGTCTGGCAGCGTGCAGGAAGTAGTGCTGTTGCGGACCGTCTGCCAGTGCCTGCGTATGGCTGGGCGCGGCGCCGTAGGAGCGAGTTGCGTCCCAGATCCAGGCGCCAAGCTGTGTGGCTTTGGAGGGAACAGCGCCGCTGACGAAGTTCTCGGGACGATCCGGATTGTGCTGGGCACCGCCGTCACGAGGCAGCGAGCCGGGCGAACGGCCACTAACCGTGGCGGCGGGCGGACTGGGAGCCGCTCCGGCCGTGAGCAACCCACCGGAGACGCGGGTGATCTGGATCGGAGCGGCGTTTGCTTGCTCGTCGGTGGAACGAATGTCGGCGACGATAAAGGAGGGATCGGCGTTACAGCCTGCCACCGCCGTGCCGACGCCGGCCAGCGACGCGCCAATACTTGCCAAGCCCACCCCAGTGATGAATCCTGCGCTCACCGCCGCCGTCGGGACGATAGCGACGCCCGCCGCGGTCACGAGGACGACGGACACCGGCGCGGCCGCCACGGCGGCGACGGCGACGAGCGCTAGCACCGCCCCAATGACGATGGCGGCGGCGGCGACGGCGAGGGCGCCATTGCTACAGGTGTAGGCTGACGGAGCAGCGGGGCTCGCTGCCAGCCGGGGCGCCCATCCCGCCAACTCAAACAAGCCGGCGTGGGCACCGTTCGGGTTGGGCAGCGGCGCCGCCAGTCCGGGGGCCTTCTCTGCGCCATGGCTGACCGGCTTTCCCTGGCTATCCACCATGACCAGGTCGGAGTGAATCTGGCCATCCGGCGTCGTCGTCACTGTGCCCGGCGACGGCAACGTGAATTTTTTTCCGGCCACTTCCGCATCGAAACGGTCATAGAAGTTGACGAGGTCACGGTTCGTGGCACGCTGAAAGAAGTGCATATCGGCGCTCACCACGGCGGGTTGCCCGGGGCCTGGACCAACCATCCCCTTCAGCCAGACTTCGCTCTCGCCGCCGAAGTCGCGCACGGTTATCGTGCGCGTGGAATCATCCTTTATCGCATCGCGTTGGAGTACAGTTCGGTCGCGGGTCTCGCTCAACCCGTAGGCCAGGTTCTTGGTGTCGTCCGATTGCATGAGCCCGATCGTGTTCGTCTGTCCGGAGCGTGTCAGTTTCAGGACCGTATGCAAGGACCGGCTGCTGCTGTCAGGGTTCGTTCGTCCTGACACATCCGTATCCAGGGCCACCTCGACACCGGAGCCCTGGAGCGTGCCGCTAACCTTCGCCGTGACGGCGGATTCCGTGGTATCCGCGTTCTCGGTCTCGACGGAGAAAGCCAGCACGCCGTCCAGCGTCAGCGGTTGCTGCTTGTCATCCTGTAGCTCAACATGCCAGTGGCCATTTCCGGCTTGCTGGAGTGCGCTTCCTTGGGGAGACGCCTGGTCCAACTGCGAGCGCAACTTCGTGAGTTGCCAACCGGTGGGGCTGAAGGTTTGACTCACCAAGATGTCGAGGGCATCCTGGAGTGTGGGCGGCGTTTGGGGCGAGGACAACGCTACGGCCGGCGTCGGCCCAGCGGGCGGCCCGGCGGCTAGGGCTGCCGCCGGCTGCCCGCCGCGCGGAAGCGGGGCCAGGGCAAGCAGCGTGACACAGGCCAGAAGCTGTAGAGAGCGCCTGGATAGTGCTAACCACTGCATTAAGGACCTCCTTGCAAAAGGGCAGGCGTCGCATGCACTTCAGACAATCGTTGACCCGGCTGTCCCGCCCCATCGGTCGCCGCGACGACGTAGCGGTAAGGACGTCCATTCGTCAGCCCAATGTCCTTGAACGTGGGGCTCGTGACCGGCTTCGGGTTCAGGGGCGTCGTGCCGCCGTCGCGGTAGACCAGGTAGCCCGAAGCGCCCGGCACGGGCTGCCAAGTCAACTTGATAACCGTGTCGAGCGCCTCAGCCGTCACCCCACCCTGTCCTGCGGACGGCGTAGCTGCACCCGCCGACGCCTGGCCAGTCTGTGCGGCGGTCGCGCCGGCTGCCGGGGCATGCTGTTGGGCTGTAGCGGAAGCCACGCCTGGCGTACGGACTGTTGCTGGCGGGTTAACGTTGCAGCCCGCCAAGGTGACGGCAAGCGCCAGCATCCTCACGACCAGTGGTACTGTGCGCATCCGTACTGTTCCTATTCTCGGCTCAGCGCCCGTACTGCCTACAGCGCGGAACACATGCTCTCGGTCGGCGCCCCATGCTCCACCGCGGCGGCGGCGGAGGCGATGACGGGGCGGCTATGTTGAGAGCGCTCACCGAATTATTCTCTGCTCTGTTCGGCGTCAGTGCGGCGGCGATGCCACGACCGCGTCAAGCTTGGTGAGGATGACCTTGGCGATAGCACCGGCGGCGGTGTGGCGCGCCTCGTTCTGGAAGGGATCGCTTTCCGGGGCGATATCGGCCTCGTCGCTATCCGGATGGGCGTTATATTCCAGCCAGACCTCGGCGGAGAACGGCGCCCCGCCGCGCATGAGGTACAGGGCGCTCTCCACCGATCGTCCGGCGTGGCTGTCCGGATCCCGGACGATGTAGTCCTTGAAGTACGATCCGTCGCCTAGGCCCGCTGACGGCACATAGAGCTCCTGCGACTCACTGGTAGCATCACCCAGGATGGACTTGGTGGCCTTGTCGTTCTCCTCGTCGAACACTTTCTTGTTTCTGAGCCGGTCCTGTTGCTGACCCTGTCCACTACTGGGCAATTGATCGACCCCGTCGTTCAGGACGACCCGGATGTCGACGGGATGCGGGACATCCGTCTGATGGCCCTCGAGCTGGAAGTCGCACTCGAGCGGCTCGTACGCGCCGCTGGTCTTGGTGGTGGACCCGACCAGTGTCGTCTTTGGAGCCACGCTCTGCACCGCGGCCAGGAGTTCCGCTGCCGGGAACATGGCGCAGGTCATGGCACTCACTGGGTGTGCCGGCGCCGCACTTGACCGAGCGGTCCGCTCGCCGCCTTCGGCGCGCTAGTGGCCGCCTCGCCCGCCACGGCCGCCGTTGCAGCGGTCGAGACCCCACTCACCGGCGCCTTGCGGGCAGTTGTCGCCACCGCGCTACTTTCACCCCTGGCGGTGGGCGTCATCTGCGCCGATGCCGGAGGCGCCCCTGCTCCCGTTGCCGAAGATAACACGCTTGGGGCGACGGCTGGGGCGCTTGGCGCCTCACCGGTCGCAGCGGCGCCGCAGCCAGCCAGGAATAGCGCCGTGCTCGTGGCCAGCGCAACGATGGTCAAGGCTCTCATGCTGCGATCCTTTCCATTGTGATCGGCGGCGCTCAGTGCAGCCGGCTCGCCGCCTTCGCGGCCAGCCCCTTCATCTCCGCGATCGGCGTGCCGGTGAAGTCGGTGAAGGGTGGCATGGTGATGCTGAACGCCTGGTCGCCTTTCAGCACCCAGATCGCAAGAGCACCCGTGGCGTAGAACTGATCACCGATGTCGGCGCCGGACCGATAGTCATTCATGTGCTGCTCGTTCTCGGCGTACCAGTTTCTCCCACCCGTCAGATGTAGTTCCAGGCTAATCAGGCCGATTTTCGTCATGTCGACCGATGCCGTGCCGACGCACGAGGTGCCTCCGGCGGTCATCGTCGTGCATGTCATGGAACTCGTCGTGTTGGAGTTGCTTTTCGGCGTGGACAACAGCACAAAGCGACACGATCGCACGCTGCTGTCGAAGCTTGGTAACGTCTGGACCTCGGAACTGCCGCCAAGCACGGCGTCTGCTTCGGCCTTGGTAATCAGGGCGCAAGCGCCATTCTGGTCGGCGCTTTCGGCGATCGGCGTTGCCATTCCCGCGCCCGCTGTCCCGAACGCCGCGAGTTGCGGCGCCATGGCCGCCGCAAGCGCCATCGCGGGTGCCGACGCCAGCGCGGCGTCCACCGCGTCCGCCAGGTCGGAGAGCGCGCTCGCCGCCGCTGGCGCGTCGGTGTCGGTGCTCGCCATCACGTCATCGGTTTGCTTGATGCCGGCGGTGACCGCGGCGTACAATTCGGGCGTTGCCAGCTTGCCGTCGTTGGGGATGGCCGCCCACTGCTGGGCGACCGGCGCATAGGCGGCGCGTGCCTTGGCGAGATCGCCCGCCTGGGCCGCCTTCAATGCCGCCTGAATACTGGCGGTAACGGCCTTGACGGCGGGACTCGGGGTCGGCATGGCGGGGATCGCGGCGGTCGGCGCCGCCGGCGGAGGGACGGCAGTCGGCGTCCCAGGCACGAACTTGGGTGGCGCCGGTGCTGGTCCCGAAGTCTGCTCCGGCAGGCGGCTCACCGCTTTGCGGCCCATCTCCCGATACTGCTCGGCGGAGAGCGCCTTGCTGGGGTCGGTGAGCACACTGATGCCGACCGCCGCGTCGCCTTTCAGCACCGTGATCCCACCCGACTGCGTGTTGCCTGCGCGCCCCACGCCCTTGAGAAAATACTGATCGCCGATGCCGGTCTGGACGGTACCCTGATCATGCTTGAACCAGCTCGCTCCCGAAGCCGGATAGATTTCGACGATCATGTTGGCGCTCCGCTCGCCGCCGCTCTGTGGGGTTGCCGCGCCAAGGACGCCGAGGGCCGACCCGACGGCGCCGGCGCCCAGGCTATACATGCACGATTGGGAGAAACTGCCGTCGGACACGGAGTCACCGACGACGCTGACGCGGGCCGGGCCACCGAGCAACGTGGAAGCCTCGGCTTTCGTGACGAGTTTGCACGCGTCGACGTTGCCGAAGCCACCCGGTGCCACCACGGTCGTTCCTGACGTGTTCGAGGCTGCCGACCGCGCCTTGCCACCGGTCGTAGTGACGGCGCGTGTGGTCGCGGCGGTGGCACTCGTCGATCCGCCGGTACGAGCGGACACGACCGGACGTGCGGACCCAGCGGTGTCGGTTGTCCCGATGGCCGAACTGGCCGAAGCCCCGGTCTCGGCGGCCCCGACCGCTGCAGTGCCGGACGCCGCCGCCGACCCGGCGGCCGCCAGGCGGCTGCTGGCCGCCTCCGTCAATTGAGAGATACCCGGCAGGCTGCTACCGCAGCCGCTCAGGAGCAGGATTGCCGACAAGAGCCCTCCCGCCATCACTCTGCCCCACCGCCTGGGGCTGTGCCCATCCGTGTTGCCGCTCATCGCGCGCATCTACGTGCTCCTTTCAACTACCGAGGCTTCGGTTCGCGCTGCCGGTCAGTTCCTTGCCACCTCAGCGACCGTCTCCACCGGGACGCCGTCGGTGACCGGCTGTAGTGGGATCACTCGCTGCTGCTGCGCAATGGCAGCGATGTTCTCGTGCATGCGGAAGATGACGATCAGTACTTCCAGGATCACCCGTGTGTAGATGACGGTGAGCAGGAAGAAGAGCGGCACCGCGATGAGGGCGAGCACGCCGATCGCCGCGCCCCGGGAGAAGCCGGCCGCAAGTAGTGTGAGGGAATACAGCCCAGCGAGAATAACGGCCAGCACATACAGCACCGTGATCAACCGGGTGGTGATGAGGGACTTGAAGGAGAAGTCGAAAAGGGAACTGAAGAAGCTCTTGGGATCTTGCACTGCTTGCATACGGATTCCTTTCTCTAGGCGGTGCTCGACTCCCGATCACAGATCGCGGGAGCTGCTGCGCGCGTTGTTGGGAGGCGGCCCTGGCGCAGGGGCCCGGTACGGGCCGCCCCGTTAGATTGGCGGGTTGATCGTGATGGGCGCGTTCCAGTCGGAGAAGGTGATCGTGACCGTCGCCCCATCGCCTGACGTAGACTTGATTTCGACAGGCAGATTATCGCTCAGACCGATGCACAGCGCACCGGTGGCCGGCGGTGTCGTGGTGACACTGTTCCACTCCTGGCAGGCCACGCCGTTGCGGGTGCTGCGCCCGCCCTTCGTGGCAGTCACCCCCGCGTCCTTGAGTGCCTTCTGCTGATCGTCATACTCTGGCGTACCCGGCTTCGCGGATCCGTTGAATCCCACGACCGCGAATATGGCCTGCCCCGTACCGCCACCAGTTGACTTTTCCCAGCCGGCGCCCCGGTTCGTGTAGGTGTCCGCGCCGATGTAAATCTGCTCGCTACTCCCGCCGCCACCCCGGTTACTCTTCACGTGCAACCGGTCCGGTCGTACGAACTCGTAGGTTACTTCCTGGTGCTGTCCTGCCTTGGTAGTGATCACCATCGTTTGGCGCCAGCTCTTGGCGGCGAGCTGGGCCTGTGCCACCTTCTGCGCCATCTGCTCGTAGTCCCCGCCGAGATCCGCGCTCCCTCCGCCAGCCAGTGCCGTGGTTGACGCGGTCGCCGCCTGCCGCGCCGAAGTCGCTCGGGCGCTCGTGGTCACGGTCGTGGCGCTGGGGATCGCCGTCGTCGCGGTCGTTGCCGTCTCCGTCGCCGCGGCGCTCGTTGCTTCGGTCGCCGTGGGGCTCGTCACGACGGATGTGCCCTCGGCCCGGGCGGCCGTCGTCACCACCTCCGACACCGGCGCCGTGGCGGTCGTCCCGGTGTCCGACGCGGCTGCCGAGTTGGTCGTCGTTGTCGCGCCGCCGCCGCAGCCGGCCAGGAGTAGGGCCACCCCGGCGGCCAGCGCCGCGAGCGTTTTGATCTTCGGTCGATGCTTGCGGCCTTCGCCCACACCGATCGTCTCAGGGTCGTTCATCGCATCCATGTCATGACCTTTCTTCTGGGCGTTGGCAAGATCATCCTGAGCACCGAAACCTGTCCATAGCGGGTCAGCCGCCCGGTGCTCGCTCAGCGGTGCAGCGGCGGATCCAGGAACACAATCCGGTGCTTGCGGTAGAGAGACATCATCCACTCCTCGTCCGATGGGACACCCGGCGGCGGTGGCTGGGCGGGGTCGGACACTGGGACGCCAGCTTCGAGGTAGAACTGCTCCAAGTCTGCGGGCGTCACCAGCATGAGCATGCGGGCAGGGGTGGTACCGACGTTCCTGAAGGTATGCGGGGCGAAGCCAGGGATGTGGACGACGGTTCCCGCCGTGCCGGCCAGCATGCAGACCTGCCCGTCGACCACGGTGGCAAACTCCAGCTCGCCGTCGAGGACGAGGCACGTCTCCGCCGACGGATGGGTGTGCAGTCCCGGTGGTCCGCCCTGCGGCGGTATCGCCACCTCCGCGAGTGCGAAGGCGCCTAGGGTGTCTACTCCGCTCAGCTTCAGCGTCATCAGGTCCGTCCCGACTTGCAGCCTGCAGCCTCCCCCCGCCAGGATATGGGTGATCGGTGACATGCCGCCCATTGCCACGTCGCTCCTCACCTCGTTCCCGCCTGCGTCATCACCGAATGGCGCCGCTGCTCCCATGCCTGTTAATATGGGGCAGCAGGTCGCCCGCCGCCAGCGACAATTCCAAACAATTCCAAACAATCGTTCATATCAACAAGGCGCCAGCACAGTACACCGGTGCCGGGCGGGTCATTCCGGCATGCGCAGGGAGGCCCAGATGGAACAGAGCGAGCCCCTCACGTTCGGGACCCTGTTGCGGCGCTACCGGGGGGCGGCAGGCCTCACGCAAGAGGAACTGGCGGAACGCAGCGGGCTGACCGCCCAGGCCATCGGCCTGTTGGAGCGCGGGCACCGGCAGCGTCCTCACCCGCACACTGTGCAGCAACTCGCCGATGCCCTGGCCCTGGTGGGCCGGCAGCGGGCGTCCTTCGAAGCAGCGGCGTACCGCGCCCCACACAGCGTGGGCGCAAACGATCCAGCGGCGCCTCCTCCGCCGTCCCACCCGCCCTTGCCCACGCCGCCCACTGCGCTGGTCGGACGCCATGCGGAGGTTAACGCGCTCAGTGGCTGGTTGGCGCAAGCGTCCATGCCGCTGGTCACGCTAACCGGTCCCGGCGGGGTCGGCAAGACGCGCCTCGCCCTGGAGGTCGCGATACAATTCGGTGAGCGGTTCATCGATGGGGTTGCCTTTGTCAATCTCGCCGCCCTCCGCGATTCCGCCCTGGTACCCGGTGCCGTGGCGGAGGTCCTGGGCATCCGGGAGAGCCAGGGCCAGGGGGTTGGCCAGGGCGTGCTGGCCTACCTGGCTGAGAAGCGGTTGCTCCTCCTCCTGGACAACTTCGAACAGGTAGTGGCGGCCGCGCCGTGGCTAGCGGAGGTGTTGGCAACCTGTCCCGCACTCCGGATGCTGGTGACGAGCCGGACGGCACTG
This sequence comes from Chloroflexota bacterium, assembly GCA_036734945.1. GTDB lineage: Bacteria > Chloroflexota > UBA4733 > UBA4733 > UBA4733 > UBA4733. Next base: position 2,388 of record DAIMXP010000049.1, on the reverse strand, counting down.
CGGCTGCGCGGTGAGCGCGAGTTCCCGGTACTGCCGCTGCCGCTGCCCCACCCGGCCTACTGGTGGCCCGTGGACGCGCTCGCCCGCAACCCCGCCGTGGACCTCTTCGTCCGGCGCGCGCAGGCCGTCCGGCCCGACTTTGCGCTGACGGCAGCGGACGCGCCGTCGGTGGCAGAGATCGTCCGGCGCCTGGACGGGCTGCCCCTGGCCATCGAACTGGCGGCGGCACGGGTCAAGGTCCTGCCGCTGTCGGCGCTGCTGGCGCGCCTGGAGCGCCGGCTTGACGTCCTCGTGGGCGGGGCGCGGGACCTCCCGGAGCGGCAGCAGACGCTGCGCCGCACCCTGGCCTGGAGCTGCGAGCTCCTGGATGCTGAGGAGCGGGCGTTATTCCGGCGGCTCGCGGTGTTCGCCGGCGGTTGTGACCTGGAGGCGGCCGAGCAGGTGTGTGCGGGAGGCGGGATCGCGGCGCGCCAAGTCCTTGATCTGCTGGCGCGGCTGATCGACCACTCACTCGTCCAGGCGGAGTTGGCAGGGATGCCGCGGTACTGGCTCCTGGAGACGACCCGCGCCTATGCAAGCGAGCAACTGGAAGAAGCAGGAGAGGCGGCGGATCTGCAGCGGCGCCACTGCGACTGGTGCCTGGCGCTGGCGGAGCGGGCGGAGTCGGAGTGGCGCGGGCCGCGGCAAGTCGCGTGGCTGGAGCGGTTGGAACTTGAGCACGACAACATGCGCGCGGCCCTCCGCTGCGCCGAGGAAACCGGAGCGAAAGAGGCTGAACTCCGATTGGCTGGATCGCTGTATCGGTTCTGGGAGGTTCGCGGGCATTGGCGCGAGGGGCAGGAGTGGCTGCGTCGGGCCCTTGCCGGCAACTCTGGCCAGCCTACGGCGGCTCGGGCGAAAGCCATGCAGGCCGCCGCGCTGCTGGCAGCCAACGTGGGTGACTACGACGATTCGGTCCGGCTGTTGGAAGAGGTGGTCGTGCTGTGGCGGCATCTGGGCGACGAGCGGAGCCTGGCCTGGTCGCTCGACGATCTCGGCAGTGTCTTCCGTCGCCACGGCGACTATGAGCGGGCGACGCCGCTGTACGAGGAGTCACTCGCCATCTGGCGCGACGTCGGTGATGCTGGTGGGATCGGCTGGATGCTGCACGGGCTCGGCGTCGTGGCGCACGAGCAAGGCAACCACGCACGGGCCCTGGCCTTGTACGAGGAGGCGCTGGTCCGCTGGCAAGAGGAAGGCGACCTCATTGGCATCGCGATGTCGTTGGATGGTCTGGCCGGTGTCGCGCACGACCAGGGTGACCTCTGCCGGGCCCTGGCCCGGTACGAGGAGGCCGTCCCAATCAAGCGCCAGCGGGGGGACGTTCTGGGTCTCGCCTGTTCCTTCGATTACCTGGGGACGCTGGCCCTCGAGCAGGGAGACTCGGAGCGGGCACTGGGACTATACGAGGAAGGGCTGGCCCTCAAGCGGCAACTCGGTGAGCCGTCGCAAATTTCATTCACGCTCTACAACCTCTGCCTGGCTACCTACAAGCGAGGTGACCACGAACGAGCGGCCGCGGTCGGACTCGAGGCCCTGGCCCTCGAGCGGAAGATGGGAAATACTGTCTATATGGCCCGGTGGCTGGAGGGGTGGGCCGCTGCGGTGCTCGCGCACGGGTCCGCCGAACAGGCGGCATGGCTTCTGGCGTCGGCCGCTGTGCTGCGCGAAGGGTCGGGTTCACCGCCGCGCGACCGGACCCGGTATGAGCGCCTGCTGGCGCGTGTTGGCGCGGTACTAACGGTGGAGGCGTTCGCCGCGGCATGGGCGGCTGGTCGAGCGATGACACCGGAGCAAGCCGCCATCGCCGCGCTAGGCGTCGCGGATCGTCTAGCCACTGCTACGCTGCCGGCGGGGGATGCGGCGAACGATCGCCAAGCGGCGTCCGTCACCCGGAACCGACGAGTCAAGAATTCGGACTGTGGCGCAGTTTCTTAGCGCACTTGAATGGGGTTTAAGGGGTCGAGCGTTCGAATCGCTCCAGCCCGACCGGTCACGCGCATGCATCAGGCCAATGCGCTCGGTTGACCCAGTGCGATCGCACCCTGCGTTCCATCTTCAGTTCAAAAAACTTGACATCGCGCCCGCCAGCCGTTATGCTGACAAGCCCTGAGTGGAGGGACGCCAAATGGCGACCGCCACACGGGCAGCACCTTAGCAAGTGAAGATGATGAAGACATGGGGAGAAGGCGCTGGCCGGCGTGGGTTGACCTGGGAAGGTTGGCGGGGGTCGGCTGGCGTCTTGGGCTGGCAGTCGTCTGAAAGAGGGAAGCGTCTGTGGTGAATTGCCGCGAGCAGTGCGGCGGTTCGCGGGCGTGACGAGTGCCTAGGAGAATGAGGAGCGTCTCA
>DAIMXP010000048.1:0-52025 GCA_036734945.1 Chloroflexota bacterium | reverse complement strand
GCCGGAAGGGGTTCGTCCTCCGCGCCTGCCAGGCGCAATGTTTCCAAGTGCCAGTCGTGTAGCAGATGGCGTATCCGCTATTAGTGAGCTTTACACGGCGCGCCTGAACCCGGTCGATGCGCTACGCTAGCCTGCGTTTGGGCTAAGATATCGAGCGGGGAGACCACTTCCCAAATGGGACACGGAGGGAACGATGCCGCGTTTTGATGCTGAATGGATCGAGGCGATGCTGGGTCCCCAACGCGCCGCCGCCTCGCCGCCCGAGCAGGTGCTCGATATGGTAGCGGTGGCTCCCGGCGATCGGGTGGCCGATGTCGGCTGCGGTCCCGGCTTTCTGACGTTGCCGGCCGCTCGCCGCGTTGTCTCCGCCGGCGTCGTCTGGGCACTGGATGCGGCGCCGGAGATGGTGCAGTTGGTGGAGCAGCGCGCGGTCGAGACCGGGCTGGACACGATCGTGCGGCCGCTGCTGGTCGCTGGCGTGCGGCTGCCGCTCGACGACGGCGCGGCTGGCGTCGTGCTCTGCTCGCTGGTGCTGCACTTCTTCCGCGAGCCCGGTCACGCGACGACCGACCTCGAGCAGTTTTGCCGGGAGTTGCGGCGCATCGCCAGGCCTGCCGGCCGGTTGCTCATTATCGAGTGGCAACCACGACCTGGAGAAGATGCGGGCAATCGGCTAACCCCTGAGACTTGCGCCAGCGCCCTGCGCGCAGGCGGCTGGGCCCCCGGCCCGCCTATCGAGCTGGGCAACGTCGCCCGCCCCAGCGGCCGGCAAGGGATGTACGCCCTGGCTGCCCAGCCTGGCTGAACGACAGGTGCCGGTGCTGCTGGATATGGACAATCGCCACTGGAGCGAAGCCCGACCGTGGACCTTTATTGAGCGGGCCTGTCGGACCTTTTCTGCACTGCCGCTGGTGCTCTTGCGCGAGCCGCAGGCGAATCTTCGCACCCTCTTTCCGCTGCTTGACCGGTGCCCAAACCTCGTCGTCGAGACCTCGTACTTGCAGGGGCATGAGACCATCCGCCTTATTGTCGAGCGATGGGGAGCCGAGCGACTCGTCTTCGGCACGGGTTTGCCGGCATGGGACCCATCTATGGCGATCACCGGTCTCACCTATGCCGGGCTCGAGCCGGAGGCGCTGGCCGCTGTCGGGGGCGGTACGCTTGGTCATCTGCTGGAGGGATGCCTGCTATGACCGCCGAATCAACGGCTCCGTCACTGCGCGATGCCGCCCTGGCCGGGCGTGCCTTGAACGACGTGCTGGTCATTGATGGTCACTGCCATATTGGGCCGCACGCCGGCTTCTTCCAGCCCGGCAACGACGCGGCTTCCTTTGTGCGGACGCTGGATCGCCTGGGCGTTGACCAGGCGTGCGTCTTCTCGACGCTCGCCGTCACGAGTGATATGCGGGGGGGCAATGATCTCTCGTTGGCGGCGGCGCGCGCTTTCCCTGATCGAATTCTGGCCTACATGGCGCCCGATCCCAACCGTGTGGACGAGTTGCCAGACGAGCTCCAGCGCTGCTTCGACGCGGGGGCGAGAGGAATCAAGTTCCACACGCAATTGCATCGCTATCCCTTTGACGGGCCCGCCTATGCGCTGGCCCTCGCCTTCGCCGACGCCCACCGGCTACCGCTGATCAGCCACGGCGTCGGGACCCCCGATACCCTGCGCCGCACCGCCCGCGCCTACCCTGGCGCTCATCTCATTGTGGCGCACGCGGGCGCCGGCGGCGGGGGCAGCGACGCTCTGCTGCGCGTCGCTGTGGAGGAGCCCAACGTCTACCTGGATCTCGCCAGCTCGGTCGGCTCCTTCGGCGCGTTTGCCGAAGTGGTGCAGCGTGTGGGCGCAGCAAAGCTACATTACGGCTCCGATTTCCCCTGGATGTGCCCGACGCACCAGATTGGCCGCGTCCTGCTCGCGCCCATCACCGAAGCTGAGAAGCGGCGCATTCTGGGCAGCAACCTGGCCGGCTTGCTGGCGACCCGCCGCTGAACCACCCGCGACGGAGGCCGCCCGCTGTCGCTGCCTGAACCTCTTCCGGGGGCTGATGCATGGTGGCCGGCAAACAGCTCGTCGCCCGATAAGGCGGGGAACTGCGGCAACCGCGCCGACTCAGGTCGCGGCACGCAGGCGGTCGGCGTTGTGCAGCACCTTATGGAAGGCCGCGCTCACCTGCTCAATCAACTCTGGAGCCGGATCGACCGGGGTGGTCATCCAGAAGGCGTTGGCCGCGAGCCATTCGCTCGCCGGCAGGGAGTCGGCGGGGGAGATGCGGCGGCTATCCCCGCCCGGCGCGCCCCAGGGGCCGCCCAGCCCCGTATAAGGAAAGTCGGAAAACGCCGGCTCGAGGTGCATACGGCCGTAGCCGAACGGCGTAATCCCTGGCTGGCAATTGACGCCCTCGGCGATCAGCGCCTTCAGGATGCCGGGCGTTGGCACGCCGGTGACGGCCGGGTCGAAGACGCCGGTGTAGAGCAGCAGTCCGCCGCGCACCGCCATGGAGCAAATCAAGACCCAGATGGACACGATCCTGAAGCAAGGCATGGCCGAAGCCAACGCCTGAGCCACGCCCGCCATGCTACGCTTGCAGTCACCAGGAAGCGAGGCAGCATGCATGCGGAAACCGCTACCCTAGACTGGCTACCCGACCTCTTCGACAGTGAAGAACAGGATGAACCCTTGGCCGGGCAGGACCACGTCGATACCATCGACAGTCTTTCCTACCCCTTGCGCGGACGCCTTTCCGGCCCCGAGTGCTTTGTGGCCGCCGAACTACGGGTCCACCGCGACCCCGCCAACCTGCGCGACTACAAAGAGCCGGACGTGCTGGTCGCCTTGCGCGTGCCCGACCGCGTGCGACCACGCTACGACCTCTGGCAAGAGGGCAAGGCGCCCGATCTGGCGATCGAGGTGCTCTCCCCATCGTCGGTAGAGAACAAAGACCTGACGGAGAAGCGCGACTGGTACCGCCGTGAGGGAGTACTTGAGTACGTGGTGCTGGACCCCAGTGGCGATTTCGCGCCGGAACCCCGGTTACAGTCGTGGCTCCTGGGCCGCCGCGCTGACGGCAGCGCCGATGTCTACCAGTTGGCTGAGAACGGAACGCTCTGGAGCGCGCTAATTCCCTTCGGCTGGCGGGTGGTGGACAACCGGGTGCGAGTGGTAGACCGAGTGAACGGCGAGCTGTTTCCCTGGATCACCGATGTGGAGCCGCAGTTGCGCCGGGAGGTTGCCTTGCGGCAAGCGGCGCAGGAGGAAGCGCAGCGAGCGCAGGAGCGCGCCCTGCTGGCCGAGGAGCAGGCGCGACTGGCTGACGAGCAGGCGCTGCTGGCTGATAGCCGGGAACGGCTGGCGATCCATCAGGCACGCCTGGCGCATGAGCGGGAGCAGCAGGCTCAGGCGGAGGTGCGCCAGGCCAGGAGCGATGCTGAACGAGCCGCCGAGCGGGAACGCCGGGCGCAGGCGGAAACGCACGTGGCGCGAGCGGAGGCACGCCAGGCGTCGGAGCGAGCGGACCGGGAGGCGGCAGCGCGGCGGGCCCTGGAAGAAGAACTGGCGCGCTTGCGGGGGCAATAGGGACGTCAATCCTGACGCGCCTGAGGTGCGTCGCCGCCGACCTGGGCGAGCAACTCCTCCACCGACCGCTCCACAACATACTGCGCCGCTGCCTCGCTCACATGCAACGCACGGAAATGGGCTTTGCCGCAGGCTATTTTCGCCCCTTCGCTGTCGCGCAGGTCGTCGGCAAAGAGGCTGCTCTTTGTTTCCACGACGAGGTAGAGGCGGTCCCCGGCCTCCGTTTGCGCCACGACTGCCCAGTCCGGGTTGTAGGCGCCGAGCGGTGTCGGCACGGTAAACCAGCCGGGGAGCTTGGCGTAGACCTTGATCGCCGTGTTTAGCTCCAGTTGACTGGCGAAGGCAGCCTCGGTCTGCGAGTCGTAGACCACCTGCTCGTACACCGACTTCTGCGAATCGAGCATGTTCCTTAGGTAGCCGGTCAGTTCCTCGTTGGCAAACAACTCCTGGGCGTAGTACTCGTCATCCCCCAGGCGTTGGTAGCGAATGCCGTCAACAACGGCCAGGCGCTTGCAGCGGTTGATCGCTTCGGCGGCCACGTCGATGAACTGCTGCGGGTTGCGCGTAAAGTCGCCAAGGCGACCGCTACCGGCCAGGATGCGCTGGATGGTACGGCGGGTGAGCTGCGTGCGGTCTTGCAATTCCGTTAGCACATCGGGAAGCTCGACATTCTCCTCGGCCAGCGTCGTAGGGGCGGCTGTTTCCGTTTCGTGCGTCTCCACGCCGGGCCTGCCGATGGCGATTCCAGCCTTGCGCCATTCCAGCCGGGTCTTCCCGACGGGCGGCGCATCGCGGAGCGCTCGGGTGCATTGCGCCACCAGGTCCTCATTGTCGAACTGCACCCGGTAGGTCGTCTTGCTCTTGATCCGCTCCCATAGCGCCGTAAACTCTGGACTGTTCAGCACCGCCTGGCGGCTGCGGACCTGCTGGCGCTCGTCGGCGTTCTTGATCTCCAGCCGGCCGGAGACCTTGCGCAGGATCTCCGCGATCTGGCCGGCCTGGGCGGCGAACTGGCTGGGGAGGGCGAGCGTTCCTTCCTGGAGCGCCTGCTTCAGGGCATCCTGCACCTTGCCGTGGGCATCCAGGTAGCCCTGATCCTTCAGGTGCTCCCACAGCGCCTTCGACTGGACAACCCCCAGTTGCATCGCCTGCCCATCCGTGCCCGCCACGGTGATTGTCGCAAACTGGTGGGCCTCCACGACGCCGAAGCGGATGCCGGTGTCGGCTTCGATCTCGCGCTGCAAGTGGGCGGCGAACTGCTCGTAACTCTCTGTAGCGATCACCGTCAGCGTGTTGATGGCAAAGCCGCGCAGGCGCTCGCCTTCCTGATTGACGCAGAGGCGCAGACCGCGGCCGATGGTCTGACGGCGCGCCTGCTCGGTCTGCATGTCGCGCAGCGTGCAGATCTGGAAGACGTTCGGGTTGTCCCAGCCTTCCTTCAGCGCCGAGTGGGAGAAGATGAACTTGAGTGGCGTCTCGAAGCTGAGCAGCCGCTCCTTGTCCTTCATGATCAGGTTGTAGGCGCGCTCGGCGTTGTCGCGGCTGCCCTGGTTGCCTTCGGAGGTATCCGTCCAGCCGCCTTTGCGATCAATGGAAAAGTAGCCGTTGTGAACCTCCTCCACCGAGTGGCTGAAGTCCGCGTCTTGAAAGAGCGTGTGGTAGTCCGGGTGCGCGGCCAGCCGGCGGTACTCTTCCTCGAAGATCAGAGCATACGGCCCTTTGACAGGCTAGCCGTCGGCGGCGTACTGCCGGTAGCGCTCCACCTGGTCGATGAAGAAGAGTGAGAGCACCTTGATCCCCTGCGGGCGGAGGCGCATCTCCTTCGCCAGGTGCTCCTGGATCGTGCGGCGGATCATCTGGCGCTGCACGGCCAGCGGGTCCACGTCGCCCCAGGCCTCGCCCGGTCGCAGGTACTGTTCGCCGCCGGGCACGCGCAGTTCGAGCAGCTCGCGGCCTTTCGCCACCCGAATCTCACCGATGCGACAGTCCCGGTAGACTGCACGCCCCGTCGTCTGCTGCAAGTCATCACCGTCGTACACGGTCGCCTCGCGCCGCTGCACGCCGGACGCCGCCTGTACGTCCAGTTCCACCCTGGCCGAGATGCCGCCGCGCGTGTTCTGCACGGACAGGAGGCGAACATAGGGCTTGTTGTGGCCGCCCTCGACCGTGGCCGACGCCACTTCGATCTGCTTGACCAGCCGGCGCTCGTAGGCGTCCACGGCGTCCAGCCGATAGACCATGTGGTGTGTATCCGCATGCGTGGCCGAGTAGCGCAGGGTGCAGAGCGGCTGCATTTCTCCAAGGGCGGTCTTGCCGGCCCCTTGCAGGCCGCCGTCCACGCTTTGCGGCTCATCCACGATCAGGATCGGCTGTGTCGCCCGGATCAGGTCGATCGGCTTCTCTCCACCGGTCTTCTCGCTGTCTTTGTAGAGGTTGTTGACGTCCCGCTTGTTGATCGCGCCGACCGTCACGACTATGATCTGGATGTGCGGGCTGACAGCGAAGTTGCGCACCTGCCCGAGCTTGGCCGAGTCGTAGAGGAAGTATTCAAAGGGCACGTTGGCGTAGATGCCGCGAAAGTGTTCCTCGGTGATCTGCAGCGTTTTGTAGACACCTTCCTTGATCGCTACGGAGGGGACGACGATGACAAACTTGGTGAAGCCGAAGCGCTTTTGCAACTCGAAGACCGTGCGCAGGTAGACGTAGGTCTTGCCCGTGCCGGTTTCCATTTCGACGGTGAAGTCGCGGGAGGCCAGCAAATCCGAAGGACGCAACCCGTTGCGAAGCTGGACGGCATTGAGGTTCGCGCGCAGTTCATCATCCAGCAGCAAGAGCCGGTTGCCGATGCCGAGGTCATTCTCCATGCCCGCAAGGCTCAGTTGGTCGGCCCCAAACTGCTTGGTGACGGTGAATTCGGTGCGGCAGATTTCCTGGCCGCTGAACAGGTCGCACACCGCTTCGATGGCAGCGTGCTGGTAGTCGAGGTCCGGTTCAAAGTGCAGCTTCACGTTCGGCCCTCCTACAGACTGCGCACGTTCGCCAGCCCGTGCTGCTGGAGGATGGCTGCAACATTGGTCTTGGCGACATCATCGACAAAGGCGCTGTCGCGGAAAATGACGGTGCTCTCCCCTGCCGGCTGCAACGCGTCACGCCATTGCGCGATGCCGAGGGCTAGCGGCTCCGCGTCCTCACGGCTGATCTGTTCGGCAAGGCAGGCGAACAGCGTACCGATGCTCACGCTGTAGACGTTCTTGCCGGCAATGACCTGCTGCTCAATCGGCGTCGTCAGTTCCAGGCCGAGCTTCAGCAGCACCTCGAAGAGAATGTCGTGTTCGCTGCGCCCAGACTTGAGGTGCTCCACCGAGTCCAGCAGCGACCGCGCCACATCGTCGCGGTTAGGGTCCCAGGCGCGAATGTTGCTGGAGTCGAGTTTGAAGACGCGGAAGCCGGTGTCGCCGGGGAACATTGGGTTCTCGTCGCGAATCTTCTGGCCGGCGCGGCGCAGGCGCTCTTTGGTCAGTTCGGCGATGGTGCGGGGCTTGCCAAGCTGGTCACACAGGTCAGCGGCGGCCTTCTGGCTCGTATTGTCTGGATTCAGTGGTTCGGGGAGTTGGACCAGTATGTATCGACGGTTGCCAGTATCGACAGAGTTCAGGGTCATGACCGCATGGCCCGTCGTCCCGGAACCAGCGAAAAAGTCAAGGACAATTCCGTCCTCACTGCCAATCCGAAGTATCTTCTCGATCAAGAACAGCGGTTTTGGGTGGTCGAAAACAGTCGTGCCAAATAGCTCGCGCACTTCTCTCGTACCCGCTTCGGTTCGAACTTCCGTCTCGTCCCAGATCGTCTTCGCTTTCTGTGTTGAACGGCGAGACTTTTCATAGACGTTCCACCCACCGTTCCGCGTACGCCTTGCCACCACGTCGCTGTCCTGGGGGTTATTCGCAACAATGGCCCCGGACACCTTGGCGCGGCCCCATCTCCAGTAGCCATCTTTGCCTTCGCTATTGCGGGGAAGCACCTCTATGCTGTAACCCGGTAGCCCAGTAAGAGATGCAGCACAGTATCCGTTATCGTCACATAGCTCTGGATTCACCCAAATAGGGAAATAGAGATTTGGTCGATTTTCTCGGTCAAACTTCGGATTGCGATTGCGTAGCTCTCTGGGTTCATACGGGCCCTTGCTGTCCCGAAACGGTAGAGTAGTGATGTCCTTGGGAAGTTCAAAGAGACCGTCAAGTTCTGTATCATTAAGATAACAGACAACGTACTCATGTGTTTTGGCGATTGCCAGATAATCCTGTCCACCCTTGTTTGATTGCACACATACCTGCGCGACGAACGCGTCGTCACCGAAGATAGCGTCACACAGAGCACGGAGATTGTCTACTTCGTTATCGTCTATGCTGACGAATAGCACCCCATCGTTCCGCAACAGATCCCGCGCCACCTTGAGCCTCGGATACATCATGTTGAGCCAGTCCGTATGGAATCGGCCCGATGCATCAGTATTGGAGGAGAGCTTACGACCGGCCCCGTCCACCTGGCCGGTGAGTTCGAGGTAGTTGCGGATGCTGTCCTGGTAGTTGTCGGGGTAGACGAAGTCGTTGCCCGTGTTGTAGGGCGGGTCAATGTAGATGAGTTTCACCTTGCCGGCGTAGGATTTCTGGAGCAGCTTCAGCACTTCCAGGTTGTCGCCTTCGATCATCAGGTTCTGCGTGGTGTCCCAGTCCACACTATCCTCCGGGCAGGGACGCAGCGTGCCGGTGGAGGGGGTGAGGGCCAGTTGGCGGGCCCGGCGCTTGCCGTTCCAGTTGAGGCCATATTTCTCTTCACGGTCGTCCACGGCGCCGCCGAGCAGTTGCTTCAGCACGGCAAAGTCGATCTTGCCTTCGGTGAAGGCTTCGGGAAAGAGGGCTTTGAGCCGTTCGATGCTTTGAGCGACGGGGTCGAGGGATTTGGTTTCGGGGTCGTCGGCGGTGAGTTGTTGCATGTGTTCCTCCTATGGCGCCTACCCTACGCTAAAGCATAGGGCTACGTTAACAAAGGACGCTAAAGCGCCCTGGGAACGGCGATATTGCTGCCGAACTGTCCCGCAATGTTGGGGAACATCGCCCCCGTAGCGCCCTTCAGGGTGCTTTGTTAACGTAGACCTACGCTTTAGCGTAGGGCGGGCCTGTCGTACCAAGCGGCTCGTCATTCTCCGGCGAGAATCGCGAAGTGGCGCGGATTCTCCAACCGGAGCCCAGTGGGCAGGCGACGCAGGTCACCGACGCATGTCACTACCTGGCGTTCCTGGTGGGCCTGCACCGCTTGCCGGTACGTCGGCTCGCCCAGCCGCACCAGCACCCGCCGCACCTGGCCTTCGACGTTGCCGGTGATCGTCACCTCTCCTTCTATTGCCGTCACTCCGCGATCGAGCACCGTGACCACACCTTCCACATCCACATCCTCCACGAGCGACGTGTCTCGAAATGCGCGCGCTGCCTCCAGGATCGGCGGCATGGCATCGCGACTCAGCGATACCCGCCCGGGGGTACCGGAAGTTATGGCTCGCGTCGGCGACCAGGCCACTTGCACCTCTAGACCCTCGCCGGAACCGGCTTCAGATAAGTCAGCCACGGCATCGCAGAGATTGGCAGACACGCCACTACGCACAGCATCTTGGAACGGTTGCATGTCCCCGTGGCTCATCGCCTGGCGGGCGGCGCCATCCAGGGCCTGTAACGATTCCATCAGGCTTCGCGTCACCTTGCGCGCAAAAGGCTCGTCCCAATCACCAGGGAATAGCCGCTCCTGCACTGGACGCAGTTCGGGAAGCACCGGTGAAAGGATAGTCAGTACATAGCTGCCGCGTTCCGTCTGTCCCATCTGAACGCCGCGGAGATAGTCCAAGGCCTGGTTCGGCTTCCGGTTTGCATAGACTGGTCGCCTGGTGATCGCAGCACAAGCAGCAGCGAGCAAGAGATCGCGGCTGCTCGCTGCCAGCGCCACCGCAGCATCCAAGGGGAGCGTGCCGAACGGCGTGGTACCGCCTGCAGCTCGCACTCGAATCAGGTCGGACGTCACCGTCTGCAGATCACTGAGCACGTCGTCTTCGGACCGGCTCTCCACGTTGGCCAGAGTATGGACGACCTCTTCCATACGCAGGACGTGATCCCCAAGATCGCGTCGTTCGGGCAACGTCAGGTCCTCATCATGTTCCCGGAGCCACAGGCTGCCTTTGCCATTCAGTTCGGCCTCTCGACGCCACCCATTCGCTCGAAGATAACCCGCTACTTCTAAGGGCTGCAGAGATCGCAATGCAGTGCTCTTGTGCATTCCCATGCTTAGAAGCTGCCCTTCTCGCTTATGGTCTGCATCAACGCTTTTAGAGCGTCCGGGGTGCAGGCGATGCCGTAGCACTTCTGATAGTACAGGTAACGGACCAGAGCGAGTCCAGATCGGCGCCATCCCAGATGCTGTTGGAGCAACGTATGACCATAGATGGTACCATACGTATGGTACACGATGAGGAGCAGGGACGATGCGCAAAACGACTGTCTACTTAGGTGACGAGGAAGCGGCCGGTCTCCGTCGCCTGGCTGCCGCCACCGGCACGTCGCAGGCGGAACTTATCCGCACCGGCGTGTTGCACGTCCTGTCGCGGGACCAACAGCGGACGTTCCACAGCATGGGGCGAGGCGAGAGCAGCGGGGAGCCGGTCGGACGCTGGGACGCCGAAGGTCTCGCACGCAAGATACTTGGTCAGGACTGAGCAGCACAGTGCCCCTGATCGTTGACGCCGGCGCGCTCTACACGCAGGCCGACCGGAAGGCGCCGGAGCACGAGGCGGTCGTGCGTACACTGCGGAATGAGCCGGGTCCTTTGATCACGAGTGAACTCGCGGTTGCCGAAGCTGACTACCTGATTCTGACCCGCCTGGGACGGGAGGTGGAGTTGGCATTTCTTCAGGACCTTGCCGAAGGAACATTTACCTCCGCGTGCTTGAACCAGCAAGAGCTTGGTGTCGCGCTCGGGCTGGCTCGGCGCTATGGCGCTTTACTGTTGGGTCTCGCAGATTGTTCGCTCGTCGTGCTCGCCCAACGCTACCAGACACAACGCCTGGCGACGCTCAACTCGCGGCATTTCCGCGCCGTGACGCCGCTCCAGGGCGGCGCCTTCATCTTGCTGCCAGCAGACGGCTGAGGCGACCGGCAGCGCGCCTGCCCTCAAGCCGCTGTCGCCAGGTCCTCCAGCACCGTCTGGCCGTAGGCGCTTGTGGCGAACAGCTCGCGTCGCGCCGGCAACTGCGTGTCGACATAGCCATTCCCTTCCATAGCGTCGTCGCTGCACCTGTCAGCGCAGCGTTGTGAGCAGTGGCATGAGATTGCGCTTGCGGCGATGCTGTTCCAGCAGCGTCTGAAGATACGCTTGCCAATCGGCCTCGCGGCCGGTCGCCTGGTAGGCCGTGCGCATCCGTTTCAACCAGTCGGCGGCAGCGACGTAGTACTGGGCCTTGGCAGCGTTCATGATCCCCTCCGCCTGCCGACGGCTCGCCTGGATGGCCCAATCCGGTCTGGTGGCAAGCGCTGCATCGACCACGCGTTCGACCAGTTCGTGCGTGGCCCCCTTATCGACGGCAGCGATAGCATCATCAAGCAGTCCCTCATGTAAGAAGACATCGACCTGACCGCTCGGGTAATAGGAGGTGGCGCTACGGAGCAGATCAAGTAATTCGGCCCGAAGCTCGGGCCAGGCCGCGCCGGCTAACCCCTGCACCTGCAGGTAGTCCGTCAGGCTCCGCTGCTCGCGGAAGGCGACGAGCGCAGCAGTCAGGGCCAGGTCGCTCCGTCCCAACCCAGTCGCCAGGTCGCGCAACCATTTGGCCAGTTCGGCTTTACTCCCCTCGAGGCCAAGCCCAAGCTCCGCGACGGTGAGGGCACACTCGAGAGAGCCACGTTCATGCAGCGCCTGGGCCACACCGAGCGACTCTAAGGGAATCGTCACATGCTGACGGGCGTAGGCTACCGCCTCTTCCGCGCGACCCAGCCGTGCCAGCATCATCGCAGAGCGTTTCGCCTGGCGAGTGACGGCGGCCAGCCGGAGGAACTCCTCATAACGGCCCTGACGCTCCAGAACGTTGAGCCGGGCGACAACCAACTCCTCCGATTGCTCGGGCGCCGCCTCGTCCTGGAGACCTGTCTCGCCGCGCAAGATCCGCTGCAGCGGCGGGTGATCCCAACCTTGCTCCGCCGCGGCGATGGCCGGCGTAAGCGTGTCTTCCAGACTGTACTCGGCCAACTGGCCCTGCCAGGCTTCCAGCTTCTCGCCCCAACCGGCGCGCTCCGCCATCGTCAGGTCGGCGCCCAACACAGCTTCGGTGGCCAGACGCCCGGCATCAAAGAAGCCATCACCACCTTCGTCACCGAACTCTTCCAACCACTCGACCACGTTCAGATACCCCGTGATCAACTCCTCCAGCATCGGCAGCGCACTCCGGCTGTCGCCCGCCACCACAACAGGAGTGATCTCCGCCAGCAGCGCCCACACGTCACCGACGCCCCCCTGCGCGTAGCCACCCCGGTGGGACCGCCGCCCGGCTCCGCCAAAGGTAGCACCAACTCGCAGGCGGAAATCGGCCAGGTCGATCGGCGGGTGCTGGGGCAGGGGCGGCGGAACGTCGGGCGTCGGCGCCTCGGCTGCCTGGTCAGGGTGGACGGGATGCACGAGCCTGATCGTCTCGATCAGGTCCGGCTGGCGATCCACCAGACGCATGAGAAGGGCGATGAGTTGTTCGCGGGTCAAACCGGCCAGTAGCTCACTCAGCGTCATTACCGAGACACCTCCCTTCAGATCGCTTGATATTCTGCGATACTTGCGTGGTCATGTCAACGGTATCGCTAACGCTAATAGGAGGTCCCATGCCTCGCCCAACCTGGCTCTTCGCCCGGCCTGTCGACTTCGCGCGCGTCTGGCCCTTCGTGGAAGAGCGGCTGTGTACGCGCCTGGCGACGACCGGGGAGGTAGGCGTCGTGTCGGTAGGCCGTGACACGGCGCTGGAGGAGGCAACGGACCTTTCCTGCTGCACGGGGATCGCCTGGTTCGGCGGACGCTTCACGGCAGCAACACTCCGGGCGACACCGCACCTGAAAGTCGTCGGCTGCAACACGGACAATACCGGCCACGGCTTGCCCATGGCGGAACTCGGGGCAGCAGGCATCCCGGTGATTGATACTACCCGCGCCTGGGGGCAGAGCGTGGCCGAACTGGCGCTGGCGCTCGCTCTCTCCTCCCTGCGCCGCCTGCCGACGTGGCATCAGGAGTTGGCGAGCGGAGCGCCGTCGTTCCAGTACGAGGCTGTACAGTTCTGCGACAGCCGTGCGTTCACGGGCGGTGAACTCGGTACCAAACGCGTCGGTATCATCGGCCTTGGTCAGATCGGCGGACGGGTCGCGCGCTGGTGCGTTGCGCTGGGCAAGGATGCTTCGACTGGCCCGGACTTGCGCGGTCAGGTGCTCGGCTACGACCCGTTCTTGCCGGTCACTGTCGCCAAGGGTTGGGGCGTCCGTCTGGTGGATCTGGACACGCTGGTCGACCAATCAGAGGTCGTCTTTGTCCTGGCGCCGCCGACGCCATCAGCCAGACACCTGCTCAGTCGCGACCGTATCGCCCGCCTGCAGCGAGGGACACTGGTCGTGATCGCCACACGGGCGCATGCCGTGGACATGACGGCGCTCCGCGAGCGACTCGTCGCCAACGAGCTGGCGGCGGCGCTGGACGTGTATGATGTTGAACCGTTGCCGCCGGACGATCCGCTGCGGGGACGGCCAAACGTCGTCCACACGCCGCATATCGCCGGCCGCACGCGCGACGCCAACTGGCGCACCGCCGACCTCGTGGCTGACGAGTTCGCCCGCGTGCTGCACGGTGAGCTACCCCGGCACGCGCTCACGGCCGGTGCGATTGCAGCACGGACCGGCCAGTAGGGCACCGGTCCACGGCCGCTTCGACGGTCCGCCTTCGGCGTCCGGCGCGCGCGCCCGCGAGCTCCGCCGCCCGTAAACGGGCGGGCTACGAATACCAAGCCCCGTGAAGGGCGCTACGCTGCTACCCCGTCTCCCCGTTGACCCAGCGCAGCATGTTGACGAGGAAGGTGCAGTAGCCGACGCCGACCTCGGCGCCGCCGGGCAGCGACACGCGCTCTGTTCCCCAATCCACCATCCCGCCGCACCAATGGGGAACCAGGTCGCTGGTATAGGCAAGAGAACGGCCGGCGTTGGCCTGCTGCACCGCCAGCAAGGGCGCCGTAGCGCCTGGCTGCGGCGTGCCATTCTGGAACTGCACCAGTCGGCCCTGCGCCAGCAGCGTCGCGCCGTCTTTGATGGTGACCGCGTTGTAGCCGCAGAGCACGGGTGGGGCGGCCAGATCGAGGCCCGCCAGCACCGGGTGCGCCGACTGCAGCGATTCCAGCCACAGCCCACTGTGTACGTTGCGCCGGTCGTCACCTTCGGCACAGACCACCGGAAGAAGATCAGCGATGATGCTGCCCCGATAGCCAGTCCCCTGGCCGTTGAACGAGGTCCAGCCGCCGATCATCACCAACCCGGCCCCCCCGCGGACGTGCTGCGCGATAGTGTCGGCAGCGGCCGCCCCAAGCTGCTTCGCGGGGTAGTCGCTGAATACCACCACATCCCAGGCGTCATCGAGGGTTGCCAGGGCCTGGCGCGCTTCAACGTGGCGATAGTCGATACCGGCGCGCGCAAACGTTCCGGTCAGATAGCGCGCGCTTGCCGCCGACTCACCCAACAGTAACAATCGCATAGGTACCTCCTCCTGGCCGCCGGTGATTGCCGCGCAACGCGCCCCTGTTCCGCCGAAACAAAAGCAGCCCCAGCATCCGTATCACTGACCGCGACGCAGGCGGGCCACTTCTTCTTCCAGCAACCGCCGTGCCGCCGCCTCTTGCTCGGCCCGTTCCTGCCACTGCGCAGCCCGCTGTTCTGCGGCACGCTCGCGCTGTTCCGCCAGCCCTGCGAGTTCCTCGGCCCGGCGGGCACGCTCCTGCGCCTCCTGGCGCAAGGCGACCTCCCACCGCAACTGCGGTTCCACATCGGTGATCCAGGGGAAGATCTCGCCGTTCGCACGGTCTACTACCCGCACCCGGTTGTCCACCACGCGCCAGCCGAAGGGGATCAGTTCACTCCAGAGCGTTCCATCCTCTGCCAGGCGGTGACGGTCAGCCCTGCTGTCGGCGCGACGGCCCAGCCGCCAGGCTTGCAACCGTGGTTCCGGCGCAAAGTCTCCACTCGGATCCAGCACCACGTACTCGAGCACACCTTCAAGGCGGTACCAGTCGCGCTTGTCCGTCAGGTCCTTGTTCTCCAGCGAAGACTGGGAGAGCACCTCAATCACCAGGTCCGGCGCTTTGCGTTCGACCCAGAGGTCGTAGCGCGGACGGACGCGGTCCGGCACGCCGAGGGCCACCAGGATATCGGGCTCGCGGTAATCGCGGAGGTTGGCGGGGTCGCGGTGGACCCGCAGCTCAGCAGCGATGAAGCACTGGGGGCCGGAGAGGCGACCGCGCAACGGGTAGGAGAGGCTGTCGATGGTGTCGGCATGGTCCTGCCCGGCCAAAGGTTCGTCCTGTTCTTCACTGTCGAAGAGGTCGGGTAGCCAGTCTAGGGTAGCGGTTTCGATCTGCATGCTGCCTCGCTTCCTGGTAGGTGCTAGCGTAGCATGAGGGGCAGTGGGCACAGGCGGCGTTTGCGCTTCGGGGAAGCTTCGCTGGTCCTCCCTACGCTGAACCGTAGGGCTAACCAAACGAACCCTGCTGAAGCAGGCTGAACTACGCTCCCGGCGCTTCCCAACCTGCTTTAGCAGGGGGTGTGCTGTTAGATCGCCCGATCAGGTAGCTGTTGGCAAATCCTGGACAGCCGTCGCCGGGCAAGCGACCGGACGATAAATCGTCCGGCTAGGCGGGACGAAGCCTGCTGCGGCAGGCGTCGCGGGAAGCCTTATCGGAGCGTCAATCAACGGAATCTGGGCCCTGGCGCGCAATAACCGTGACCGCCGAATGACCGACGCAATCAATGAGATGGCATCTACCGCGGCTTCCCAGCAGTTTGATCAACTACTGACGCTCGCAACGGCGTTCTCTCGCCGATATCCACAGCACCCCTACGGACCTGTTTGTCTCAGTGTTGCGCTTGCGGGCAAGGGCCGGTACGAGGAAGCCATCTCCGCCGTGAGTCGCGCCGTGCAGCTCGGTCTCGATCCGGTGGAGGCCGCCATGTTCCGGGCCTCCACGTATCAGCAAAAAGGTGACACGGCACAGCTGCTCAAGGAGTACACCGTCCTCACCCAGAACGGAGAGACGCGTCATCAGGGATACATGGGCCGCGCCGAAGCACTGATGCAGATCGGGGATTTCGAACAAGCCCTCGCTGACGCAAACCAGGCAATCTCCATTTCTCCAGACGAGTTTGGCTATTCCTTGCGCGGCGACATCTATCGGGCGGCCGGCCAGTTCCAGAAGGCCGTCGACGATTACAGCCGCGCCGACCGCGTGTACCCGAACTGGGCGTAACTACTGGCAAAGCGCGCCGAGGTGTATGATCTTCTTGGGAAGACAGAGGCGGCACGCGCTGACCGCGCGACCTCGGAGAGGGCGAGTGCCCTGGACCAGGAACTCGCTGAGGCGAAGGAGTTTCTGAACTCCCTTCGCGTCAATGACGTCACCCTCAACGTTTCCGCTAATGGGCGAGACCTGGAGTACGCTGGCAAATCCCCGATGCAGCGCGAGACGTTAGATACCATGAGAAGGCTCAAGCCACAGTTGCTCCAGATCTTAGCTAGAGATTAGCAGGCAGTCTGCTTTGATGAATGTCTGACTTCTCAGTGCAGCCCGCAGTAGCGTCTCGGACGGACCAGTTTTTGCGCGCGGTACTTGCTGAGCTTGATGATTTGCCCAGGGCGTTGGCCGAGTGGCCGACCTGGGAATCTTGGGAGCGGGCGGCATTCACGCTGGAGTGGGACCATGTGCTGGCCGACTATCTCCCCGACCTTGAGGAACAACACCGCTCCGGGGCAATGTCGGTACGGCAGGAGGCGCGGTACCAGCAGGTGCTCACCCGGCTCAAAGCAGCTGCTCCGACCATCGAGCAGCTTGAGCTTCAACTCCTTGACGTGGCAGGCAAGGTCTGAAGTGCCGGTACGCTGGGTTCGGCGCGTAGGTTGTCGTCAGTCCTGAACCGTTACGCGCGCGTCGCGCTTTGACTGGCTGCTCGCCACTCCTTATAGTCGGCCTCAATCGCCTCCGACCAGGTGCGGTCGATCTCGCCTGGCGTGTAGCGGCCCTCTTGCAGGCGGAGCTTGCCGAACTGGTCGCGCACGCGCACGTCCTCCGAGCGTTCCACGACTGCCTGCGCCAGGTGGGCGGGGATGAAGATGACGCCAGTCGGCGTGCCGAGCACGATATCGCCGGGTAGCACCGTGGCGGCGCCGATGCGAATCGGTATGTTGATACCGGCAAGTGTCACATCGGCAATGGCCGAAGGGTGCAACCCGCGCGTGAAGATGGCCACGTCGCGGAGCTGGGACACTCCCTGGTAGTCGCGTATGCCGCCGTGGATTACTGCGCCGGCCTGGGTGCGTCGCTGCAGCGACGTCGCCAGGTTGTCGCCGACGAAGGTGCCGTTGCGCACCTTGCCGAACATGTCGACGACCATCACGTCGCCCGGTTGCAAGGTGTCGATGACCCAGGAATTCTGGCCGCCGATACGACCTTCGGCCTTGCCCATTTCTTCCACCAACTCCTGCAGGTCAGGCCGCTTCGGCACGAACATCGCCGTGACGGCGCGACCGACCAGGATGCGGCCGGGGTGCGTGTTGATCCAGTCGCCCTCGAACTGGTCCTGGTAGCCGTGCCAGCGCAGCACCCCCCAGGCCTCTTCGGTGGTCACCAGCGCCATCCGTGCCACGATGTCGTCCGGCACGCGCGGCCGGCCATCGGGGAAACGCTCGTGGGTACTGAGACGGGTCAGGGCGATAATGGCTTCAGGCGGATTGACGATGTTCATGGTTTCTCCTTACGGAGAGGATACTTGCTACGGCGGCGACCTGCACACAGGGAGGCGGGACAACGTGGTTGTTAGGCGTAGACAACAGCTCAGGCCGAAGAGTTGTCAAGAAGAATCGAGCAGAGGCGTTCTGCGTGGGGCGACGCCCTGCGCACTTTGTCGGGATTGATCCGAGCGAGCAGGTCAAAGGCGTGTCTCGTCTTATGGTAGGCCCCCTTTGTCCTTGTGTTCCTCGTCGCCGAAAGCAGTCTCTCCATAAGGTCGGACTTGCTGATCGCTTCAACGTTGGCTTGGGGGTGCAATGCAATCCCCAAGAAGCCCTCACGACAGCTTGCTTTGGTCGCATGGTTGATGCCTCCACCTTCGACATATATCCGGACGTTCACCACCGGTTCCCGCCAATTTCACCGCTTTGCCAAAGCTGCCCGAGCCTATATTTTTCGAGCCAGATAGATAGGGTGTCCCGATCTAATCGCCTAAGGATTGTGGCAGCGTCGGTTTTCTCGCACACCAGCACCGCGTCCGGGATCTCCGTCAGCGCGTCGACTAAGGCAACGGAGTGCGTCGTCACAATGAGCTGGGTTCGAGCGGACGCTTCACGTAGCAACTCCGCCAACGTCGGCATAATGTCTGGATGGAGTCCGATCTCTGGCTCCTCCAAACAAATGAGCGGCGGCGGGGTAGGGTTGAGTAGCACCGCCAGGAGTGCCAGCCAATGCAGCGTGCCGTCCGACAGTCGAGTGGCGGGAATAGAAAAATCCTTCTCCTGGAGGAAAACCTGCACGGTGCCTGCTTCCACCTTCACGTCAACGTCTTCAGCATCGGCGTAGAACTTACGGAGATATTCGAGGAGGCTGCGCCTGACCCGACTGTCTGTTCGTAGGCTGTTCAGTACCAAACCGAGGTTACTGCCGTCCTCTGTGAGGTGATCGTTCGGCATATCTGCTGGTTGAGGGCGCCGCGCCAGGTTATCGCGGCCCAGATTCCAATCTCGATAGAGCTGCAGTGACGAAAAAAGCGTCCCAATATATGTCAACTCGGGGTACTGATCGGGGTCTTTTCGCTGGGAAAGAACCGACTGTTGCGGGTCAATATCTTCCGGACGCAGCGCACGTGACCGTGCATCGCCAGCTACATTCAGCATCGGGCGTCCATTCTCGTACCCGAAGTAGAAGTATGGCCTGGTATGCGAGCCCTGAGGATGCTCGTCTTCAAGGCGCTCGTCCGTTACCTCGAACCGTTGACCTACAGGCGCGAACGACAGCCGATACCGGAGTGCAACGGCCCGTTCCGGTCGGGCAAGCCCAACTTCGAGCGTCGCTGTTGCGCTGGCCGACGTGCCTTTCCATAGCCAATCGCGGACGCCACCGCCTTCGCGGATAGAAGTCGCGAGCGCTTGCGGCGCACCCCGGAGCAGACCGATTGCCGCGATAAGGTTCGACTTGCCTGAACCGTTTGTTCCGATCAATACGTTTAGGGAATGGAGCTCGACCGCCTCGGAATCATCCGGGAATGAGAGGAAGTTTCGCAGCCTGATGCTCTTTATCACACGATCTTTGGTCATTTTCTCTCCACGGCTCTTGTTGCCCTCGCGCTAGCGCCAAGCCCTTATCCGTCACTTTGCTCTCGCTGCTACCGTATCGTCATTGTCGGCTGTGAGTAGACGCCTGTCCAACGCCATGCCGGGCCCCCAGGCAACGCCCCAACTTTATTTTCCACTCGCCCCGGCGCGGTGTCGATTTGCGCTACCTGGTTCGACGTATAGATGACGGGCGGTGTGCTCGCCGATTGATAGTCAAGAGAAGGAACCAAGATGCGGTATGCGTTGCTAATCCACTTCGAGGAGGCACTGGGCCATCAGATGACCAAAGCGGAACAGGACGCCATGATGGCGGGGCACCAGGCGTTCGGCGAGCGGTATAAGGACAAGATCGTCGGCGGAGACGCGCTGCACGGCGCGGCGATGGCGACGATGGTACGTGTGCGCGACGGCAAGAGGCTCACGACCGATGGGCCGTTCGCCGAGACCAAAGAGCAGCTCAATGGTTTCTACCTTGTCACCTGCGACAATCTGGACGAGGCCGTCGAGATCGCCTCGCATATCCCCGACGCCGTGCGCGGCTCCATCGAAGTGCGTCCGGTCATGGAGTTCAATTAGGAGTGGGCATTGCCGCTCTGGTTGCCCGGCGGACGAGCTACCAGAGCGGCGTAGCGCGCACCAGAAGTACAGAAGTATTGGTGAGCAATGGAAGCCGTCTCCCACGTCGTTGACCGCGTTTTTCGCCAGGAATCCGGCAAGATCCTCGCCGGTCTCATCGTCGCCACGCGCGACTTTACCCTGGCCGAGGACGCGTTGCAGGACGCTTGCGTCGCGGCACTGCTGCAGTGGCCCTCCGCTGGATTACCGCACAACCCGGCGGCATGGCTGAGCGGCATCGCCCGACGCAAAGCGATCGACCGCTTGCGCCGCGACGCCACCCTGGCTCGCAAGCAGGAGCAACTTCAGGCCCTCGCTGCGCTGGAGCAGGCCGACGGGGGCGAACCGGACAGCCCGGTTGACGCGTCGGAGTTCCCCGACGAGCGTCTGAAGCTCCTTTTCACCTGTTGTCACCCGGCGCTCGCGCTGGAAGCGCGGGTGGCGCTGACGCTGCGCACCCTCGGTGGCCTCACGACGCCCGAGGTCGCGGCGGCCTTCCTGACGCCCGTGCCGACGATGGCCCAGCGCCTGGTACGAGCCCAGCGCAAGATCCGCGACGCCGGCATCCCCTATCGCGTGCCGCCGCTCCAGCAGTTGGCGGAGCGCGTCGACGGCGTGCTGGCCGTCCTCTACCTCATCTTCAACGAGGGCTACGCCGCCACCGCTGGCGATGCCTTGATCCGCCAGGAACTCTGCGACGAAGCGATCCGGCTGACACGAGTGCTCGTCGATCTCTTGAGGGCCGAGCCGACCATCCCCGACGATCCGGAGGCGCTCGGCCTGCTGGCGCTCATGCTGCTGCACCACGCCCGGCGGCAGGCCCGAGTGGACTCGGACGGTGACGCGGTCCTGCTGGAAGAGCAGGATCGAAGCCTTTGGGATCGCGCCGCCATTGCCGAAGGGGTCGCACTGCTCGATCAGGCCCTCACCATGCGGCGCGCCGGCCCCTACCAGATCCAGGCGGCGATCGCCGCCCTCCACGACGAAGCGCTGACGAGCGCGCAAACGGACTGGCCCCAGATCGCCGCGCTCTACACCACGCTGGCGCGCCTGACACCCTCGCCGGTGATCGAGTTGAACCGGGCGGTCGCACTGGCCATGATCGCCGGGCCGGAACGTGGCCTGGAGTTACTGAACCGCCCGACGCTGGCAACGGCCCTCGCCGAGTATCAGCACTTCCACGCAGCGCGGGCCGATCTCCTGCGGCGCGTCGGCCAACGCGAGGAAGCGGCAGCCGCCTACGTACGCGCGCTGGAACTCTGCCAGAACGCGACGGAACGCCGCTTCTTGCAGCGCCGCCTGACCGAGGTCGCGGGGATGTGACGCCAAGCGGAGCGCGTGCAGCCTATACCCCAGTTCGATCACGCGCTCGCGCATCTAGTTCGCGCGCAACGAGGAGCTTAACCGCACTCGGCGCGCAACAGGTCGGCTGCATATTCGAGCGCGGCTTGAATTCCGGCACGTGTCAGTCGAGGATAGTCATTGAGTAAGTCATCAGTTGTCGCGCCACCGGCTATCTCCTCAAGAATCAGTTCGACGGTAAGTCGCGTGCCGGAGATTGTCGGCTTGCCAAGCATGATGTTGGGGTCAAGCGTTATATTGGGATGGTTGGGATCATCGTACGGCGTCATGGTTGCCAACCTCCTCTATTGCCCGTCTCCAATGATTTCCTACTGTCACAGTGTACGCGACGGCCGTCTGTACCGACGCCGTGTCAGCCTTCGCGACCAATGGCCCCTATCTGTCAATATAGGCTGGGACCAGGAGCGCAGGCGAATTGCACAACGCGGCCGGCACGCACGACCCTCCAATGTTCCTCCAATCTAGCGCCGCCAGCATGGCGACGTGTGCAAGGCGATGATCTGACCGAATCTTTATCAGTTCCATCTGGTCGCCCTGCTGTTGGGCGGCTTCGGCATCTACCGCGTCCGCAGCCAGACCAGCGCGGCCCCCACCTATACCACGGTGCCGGTGACGCGCGGCGATCTGGTGGTTGGCATCAACGCCACCGGCGCCGTCAGCACCACCACGTCACTGCCGCTCACCTTCGCGCAGAACGGCCAGCTCAGCAAGGTGCTGGTGCAGCCGGGCGACCACGTGACGGCGGTCCAGGTGCTGACACAACAGGACACTGCCGATCTCCAGCACGCCGTGGCCCAGGCGGCGGTCGCTGCTGCACAGCAGACGCTGACGACTGCACAGCAGCACGTCCAGACGGTGCAGCAGCAGAACACCGCCGATCTGGCCGGCGCTCAGGGCGCCATCGTCAATGCCCAGACCGCGGTGCCGAAGCTCTCTCCAGGACCGCAGTCCGGTCTTTGGGCCGGAGACCGCAGTAACCCCCGTCCTACGGACGACCACCAATGAAAGTAGCGCCTGGTCGTCGGATAGCAGTTTGGTTGGTTGGGGACTTTCACGGCAGTCCCGACACGGTTCCCTTCCGCAGTCGCAACACTGCCCCACCGCAGTCACAGACGCGGCACTGCCAATCACGTGAAAGGATATGAGCTATGGCTTCACCGACCGACGAACACCTGCCCCCGTCCCCTCATCCCCTCGTCCGCGTCGAATCGCTCACCAGGAACTACGCTATGGGCGCCAACGTCGTCCAGGCGCTGCGCGGCGTCGACCTGAGCGTGCAGCGTGGGGAGCTGGCGGCAGTGCTGGGGCCATATTGCACGCGACGGGGATCACCATCCTGATCGTCACCCATGAGCCGGACGTGGCTGCCTTCTGCGAGCGCGTCGTCAGCTTCCAGGACGGCAAAGTCGTAGAAGATCGCGCCACGCCGAACCCACGCCTGGCGGCCGACGTGCTGGCCGAACTGCCGAGATCGGCAGCGCCCTCAGTCAATGATCGCGGAAATCGGGTGACTCGTCCATGGCTGGCGCTGTGCAGAACGGAGCCGCGTTTCCCCCAGCTTCACGCGCCAGTCTGCGCGTCTGGGCTGCACGCCAAGTTCCTCAATGAGCGTCCACACCACGTCTTCAAGCGCGATGCCGCCCGTCGGCAGATGACAGTGAGAAAACACCCGCTGATATCTGGCAGCAAGCAGATGGCATTCGGGATGAAGGTGAGCAAAGGCAATCTCGCCCTTCCACTCAGGGTGCCAGTGGTAAACCAAAATCTCGTGGTCGTCCGAATCGGTCACCGTGTACTCGTACGCTGCCAGGCGAATCGCCCACCCGCGACTGGAAGGATCCCGGACAACCCGATACTGAAGGTTCATTCCGAAACGCAGAGAGGCAGTGCTTGTCACAGGTACCGTCGCATCGCCGGCAAGCGTGACGGTGAGCACGTCTCCCTGACCGTACCACTCGACTTGCGGCACTATCTGCGTGAGGCAGGAAAACGCAAGGTAGAGGTCGGCTTGAAACTCGGCGACTGCGGAGTGAGGGGTCCTAGCGTCCAAACGGCAGCAGCATGGCCACCCGTGAGACGTCCGGTTGATCGGCTTTCCCCACGTACTCGCCAGCGTCCCACCGCCGCTTGAACTCTTCGCCGCTGATCCCGAGACGGCGTCGCGCAGCTACGTCGAGAATACGGTGTCCCTCCTCACGTGACACTTCACGGGCGCAGAGGGTCTCCTCGTGAGGCAATACCGCCATGAGTCCCTCCTCCGCGATGAACCTCGAAGTGCGATCACCTCACCTTTCATCATCTTCGCACATCTGAGGGCGGAAGACAACAGTTGGTCCTGCGTGCTTCGCTCGCCGCCAGCAACGCTCGTCACTGTGCTGTTGTTCAAGATGTCACAGCAACTCATCAAGAGCTCGGGTCAGACGCGCATCGTCCTCCGCCAACGCCTCAGTCGCCATTCGTTCCAACAGCGCGCCAAAGCGCGGATCATCGAGCAAACGTGTCCACCTTGTATCCGATCCCATCTCGGTCAGCATGAGCGCGGCTACAGCATCCTGTTCCTCTCGCGGCAGTTGTCGAGCGAGGGAACCCGCCTGTCACAGTCGTTCCGTGATTGCTGCCATGTGTCGTGCTCCTGAGGAATCCGACTCCACCAATGGCATATTCTACCTGGAAGGGCTGAACCAGCCAATAAAGGGACGGTAGCGTACGTTCTGGTCTGCGCCGAGTTCGCCAGCGTGCGCCACGCCCTGGTCGACCGACGCCACGATTGCCGGCGTCGCCACCGTACCGGGACCACGGACCACGGCGACGAGGGCGAGCGCCATGCAGACTGCAAGGGCGACGATGCCGATGGCCAGGAGTGGCCAGCGCCGCGTCGTTCTCGATACCACCGTTTCTCCACGCGCCCGACTGCCGCTGGTTGTCGACCGCTGGTTGTCGACACTGCTACAAGATATGCGCCTGGGCCTGAGGGTGTTACATGCGGCGCGTAGAAAGCGGCCTCGTTGAGCGCGCCGGCCTACTGTTCGAGCGGACGGCGATGACTCTGCGCTGGCCCGGACGAAGCGCGGTCCATGGCAGCGCCAGCCCCGCGACTGGCGGACCGGCGCTCCAGGAGTCCAGCAGGCAATAACGGGGCGCTGTGCGTCTCAGACGTCGATCAGTGCGGCGTGTACCAACGTGCTGACCTGGTCCAGCCGCCGGCTGTGCCAGGGGTCGGCCAGGCGGGCGTTGCTGAGGTAGCTGAAGGAGAGACCGGACTCTGGATCGCCCCAGGAAGAGGAACTGCCGGCGCCGCCGTGGCCAAGAGTGGCGGGCGGGGTGATCGTGCAGAGGCGCGCGAGGCGAGCAGGGTCCAAGCCGAGCGCCGCCGGCTCCGCCTGCGGCAACAGGGCGACCGGCGGGGACTGGATGGCTTGGGCGACCATAGGGGGCTCCTTCGAAGCTGGACGACACACATGAGTAGGGCATAGGATACTCAACACGGCGACGACGGTTGCAGGAGCGAGGACATTGATGGCCACGACGGTCACGACCCAGCACACGCGTACTTTCACCGATCTGGTGGAACTGCCCGACGACAGCCCAATCTATGACATTCTTGGAGGAGAATTCGTCGTGCGCAACAGCCCGGACGTTAACCACGCCCTGGCTCGCATGGAGTTGACCGGCTTCCTTTATTCGGCCCACGAGGCGGGGTACGGCTACGTCTTCAGCGACACGACGGCAGTGGCGCTTGATTATCCGGCGCGCGGTGAGGCGTCTGAGCACGTCAGTCATCCCGACGTGTTCTTCGTGCGCCAGGAGCGCGAACACATTATCGGCAACCGGGCGATCGAAGGCGTTCCCGACCTGATCGTGGAGATCCTCTCGCCCAGCACGCGCGACGAGCACGCGCGCGGCGGCAAACTCTGGCGCTCCTATGCGCTGCACGGCGTGCCCCATTATTGGATCGTCGACAATGCGATGCGGACGCTTGCCCAGTACGCCGTTATCGGTGCACCGTATATGGCTGGTCAGTATGGCCCCGCAACCGTCCTCCGCTCGGGCGACACGCTGACCAGTCCATTGTTCCCGACACTGTCCTTGCCGGTGGCGCGACTGTTCCGCAACGTCCGTGACCGCCGACCGGGACGGTAGGCGATCTCCGCTCGTTCCGCACGAACTCTTTCGTCTTCAGCCAAGCTTCAGCTTTTCGGCCGTTCCCTTCACTGCCACAGCGGAAGCTAGTTGCAGTTAGGAGAGGACGCCGAGATGGACGAGCCAATGGCAGCAGAAGGCAGCGAACGCGGCCCGCCGGGATGCCCCGCCGAACGACGACTGGCACAGCAACAAGGTGCGGTGTCGGCAAGAGATGCCGCTCCACCGCCGGAGAGGAGGTAACGTATGCAGCCCTGGTCACCATTCTGGCGCTGGCTAGCGACCGGAGTGCTGGCGGTAACGACCATCGCCTGGGTGGCGCACTCAGAAGGCAGCGCACGGGAAGCGCAATTTGCCGCCCACCGTACCGGGTCGATGATGCAAGGAATGCCGGGGATGATGGGCGGGATGCCGATGATGATGGGCAACGGCGGCACGGTCGCCGTCAGCAATCCGACAGTCTCGGCAGCGCTACAGCAGCCACGGGCGCAACTGCAGCGGCAGGAGGCCGAGTTGCAAGCGCAACAGGCGCAACTGAACGCCCGTCTGGCGGCCCTCCAGGCCCGCCTGAGTAGCCTGGGACAGTAGGGAGCAATACCCCTCCCCTGGGCGGGAGGCGGCTGGGCACGAGGCCCTTCGAGAGAAAGAGAGCATGTGATGGGACTGATCTTCGGGATCGCGATAGTGGTGGGAGTCTTCTATCTCGCCAACAACCGGAATGGCAATTGGAGTAGAGGTCTGATGAACAACAACCACTGGCACGCGGGTCCACCGCCTCTGCTGATCATCGCCGGCTTCGGCATTCTGCTGCTCATGATGATGCACCTGTTGCCGCTGCTCATCATCGGCGCTGGCGGCTATGCTGCCTACCGCATCTTGAGCAACAACAAGGGCAGCATGCCCGCCATCAACCTGGGCATGCGTGGCCCCGGCGGGGTGGCCGACGCGGCCGAGCAGGGCATCTTCTGCCCCTCCTGCAACACGGCGGTCTCCCGCAACTGGGCGACCTGCCCGCACTGCGGCTACCGCAAGTTCCTGGCGCCCGACCTGATTCGCCGCCGCTGCACCACCTGCGGCACCGAACTGCAGAAGGACTGGAATGCCTGCCCCTACTGCAGTACCACCATCCAGGAGCCGGTCACCGCCTCGGCGCCGGGACCGGCCGCGCCGCAAGGGCCCACCAGCACAGCTCTGCTGTAAGGCATCGTCAATCACCGGCAAAGGGGTGGCAGCGGGAGCAAGGTTGCTCCCGCTGCCACCCCTTTGCATGGCCAACAGTGGATACTTCGAACTGGCCATTGACACCTCAACGCGCGGCTACCGCGCTGCCTTTGTTCTACGGTATGTTAAAGCGAAAGGGAGGCGGCCGTGAATGACCAGTTTCGTTATTCTCTGCTGATATCCTGGTCAGATGAGGATCAGGCCTACATCGTCAGTTTTCCAGAGTGGGAAGCGAATGGGCTGGTAGGCCATACGCATGGTGACACGTATGAAAAGGCACTCCGCCATGGGCAGGAAGTACTGCGCATGTTGGTAGAGAGTGCCCACAGGGATGGCGAGCCGCTACCCGCTCCGAGCACGTTCGACCATCTCGTAAGTGATCGTGTCCCGTCTGTGCCGGTTGGCGCATAGCTTTCATTAATAGCGGCGCCAGATGTTATGGACTGATGAAGTGTGGCAACGGGGCCGGCGACTCGGCAGCCTCACGCTGTCGTGTCCGATTGGCGGAGAGACGCAGCGGGAATTCTGTCCTCCCCCTCTGTGTCCGCTCTGGGCGGCCGGCCGCGCCGGGGTATACGGCCGGCGCCGGCTGGCAACCGCCCTGTCTCGGCGAGGGCCCGGCGCAACAGGAACTCGATCTGGGCGTTGGCGCTGCGCAATTCGTCGCCGGCCCAGCGCGCCAGCGCGTCGTAGACAGCCGGGTCCAGGCGCAGCAGGATACTCTTACGTTCGGTCATGGAGATCAGCAGCAGGCATCAGTGGTACAGCGAGCCGGCATTGACGATCGGTTGGGTGGACTGCTCGCTACAGAGAACGACCAGCAGGTTGGACACCATGGCAGCCTTCCGCTCCTCGTCCAACTGCACCACATCCTGCTCCTCCAGCCGGGCGAGGGCCATCTGGACCATGCCGACAGCGCCCTCGACGATGCGCTGGCGGGCGGCGATGACGGCTCCAGCCTGCTGGCGGCGCAGCATCGCCTGGGCGATCTCCGGAGCGTAGGAGAGGCGCGTGATGCGGGACTCGATGACGCGCACCCCGGCGGAGGCCACGCGGACAGTGATCTCGGCCGAGAGTTTGCCGGTGATCTCCTCGGCGTTCTGGCGCAAGGATGGCTGCCCGCCCACCTCCGAGTCGTAAGGATAGCTCGTCGCAATGTGCCGCACGGCCGTCTCGGTCTGGATGGCGACGAACTTGACGAAGTCGTCCACTGCATAGGTCGCCTGGGCAGTGTCCTCCACCTGCCAGACGACCACAGCGGCCATCTCGATAGGGTTGCCGTCGGCGTCGTTGACCTTCGCTACCGCCGTCTCCTCGTTGCGGATCCGAGTCGAGACCTTGCGTCGACGGGTGAAGGGGTTGACCCAGCGCAGACCGCTGGTGCGGACCGTGCCGGTGTAGCCGCCGAACAGTTGCACAACCCGTGCCTCACCCGGCACCACCGCTGTCAAGCCGCCAAGGATCAGGAGCAAGAACAGGTCGAGCAGGATGCCGATAGTGTGAGCCGTCGAATTCGCCTGTCCACCCGGCACGGCGGCGACGTTGGCGCCGGACCCGATCAGCAGCCAGTTGACGACGACCAGGCCCAGCAGACCGAGGACAAGCACGGGTATGCCGGCCACACTGCGCGCGGGCCGCTCTCGCACCGCTGGCGTCGGCATGGCGCCAGTGATGGTGTTAGGGATAGTCGGGGACATCGGTGTTCCTCCCTGAGTGTGCTAGCGGTTGCAACGAGCAACCGATGCTCCCAGTATAGCATAGTGCTATCACTTAATCTACGTCTGGTTGCGACTCGTGTATGATGCATCGTCTGGCGCCGGCGGAACCCGGTCCCCGTTTGAGAAAGGCGGCTGCGCATGGCCCGTATAGACGCTCGTGGCTACGACCACGTCAACCTCCAGTGCCGCGACATCGAGCGCTCGATCCGCTTCTACACGGAGGTGCTCAACCTGCCGCTCTGCCGCTGCGACCGCAACGCGGCGGGGGAGATCACCTTCGTGTCGGTGCAGGCCGGCCCGGCCATTGTCGACCTCATGCCCCGTCCAGGATATATCCCGCCCCCAGCGCAGCAGGCAGGGATGAACCATCTCGCCCTGGAGATCGCCCCCTGCGATGCCGAGCAACTGGCGGCTGATCTACGCGCTCAGGGCGTGGAGGTGTACGAGGGACCGGTGCGCCGCCAGGGCGCCAAAGGCATGGGCTTCGCGGTGTATCTGCGCGACCCCGATGGTCACGGGATTGAGTTGAAGCAGTACGAGGTGTGAGGCAACGTCGTGCGTGGTAGGTAAACGGCGTGTGTACCCCGGATCACAGGGCCGCGACTGCGGTCTGCGGCCAAGTGACGAGGGGGCGACTGCGGTCGCGTTGTACGGCAATGCCAGCGGCAGCAGGCGACCGCAGTCGCCCCGGTAACTTGGCCGCAGACCGCAGTCGCGGCCCTGTACGCTGCGCAGCTGCCCCCTGCGGTAGTATGATGGCAACCAACACGCGTGTGATAGGCGCTTGCCTCATCAACCCCATGGAAGGAGACAGAATGGACATGCTCGCAACTCGCCGCCGGTTCCTGGCAGGTATCGGTCTGCTCGGCGGCGCCTCCCTGCTGGCCGCCTGCGGCGGTGCGGCGACAACGGTTGTGACGACGGCCAGCGCCGCCACGGCAGCCGCTACCGTGGCGGCAACCAGCGCCGCTGCGGCAGCGACGACCACGACGGCGGCCGCGGTCACCAAGGCTGCCAAGGCGACGGTGGCCAGCGCCGCCACAGCGACGGTGACGGCTGCCCAGGCCAACGGTGTGACCTTGCAGTACCTCGGCCAGGGTTCCACCGATGAGATGAAGATCTACCAGACGTTCGCTGACAACTTCCACAAGCAGCAACCGGGCATCACCGTCCAGATCAGCTTCTCGCCGAAGGGCGGCGCCGCCGGCATCTTCGAGCAGTTGCAGACGCAGGTGGCCGCCAACGCCGGCCCGGATGTCTACTGGACGCACTCCTACATCGGCGCGGCGCTCGCCAAGAACGGCGTGGCCGAGGTGCTCAACCCCTTCATCGACCAGGACAAGACCCTCAAGCTGACCGACTACTTCACAGCGTCGTACATGGACTACACCTTCAACGGCAACCACACGGCGTTACCGCGCGAGATCGCCACCGACATCATGTTCTACCGCCCCGACCTGTTCGACAAGGCCGGCGTCAAGTACCCCGACGCCAGTTGGACCTGGAGTGACCTGCAATCCACCGCCAAGCAGCTCACGACCACCGCTGGCGGCAGCACGACCTTCGGCTACGGCGGGCCGGTCAACAGCAGCTTCCTCTACACCAGCCACGCCCTGGAGGACGGCTCCGACATCATCGACGCCCAGAACTACAAGTCGCTCTTTGCCACTGACGCTGTGACGCAGGCGATCCAGTATCAAGCTGACTTTATCTATAAGGACCATAGTGCGCCCACGCCGGCGGAACTCAAGGCCGACAACACTATCGACTTCCAGCACGGGCGCGCCGCCATCGCCTTCAGCGGCTACTACTTGATCTCCACCATCAACGGCAATACCAAGAACACCTGGACCTACGACGTGGCGAACATGCCGGTGAACACGACCGGCAAGCGTGTGTCCTCCTCGGCCACCTCCGGCCATTCAGCATGGTCCGGTACGAAGCACAAGCAAGAGTCGTGGCTGTGGCTCAAGTACCTGGCGAGCGAAGAGGCCAGCAAGATCTACGGCGCCAGCGGCCTGGTGATCCCGCCGCTCATAGCGCTGGCCAACTCCGCCGAGTTCACCTCGTCGGCCAACCCGCCGCACCACCGCAAGGTGTTCATCGATGACCTGGCGGTGGCGCACCCCTTCCCGATCGTCCCCAACTGGCTGGACGTGCTGACGGCCATCAACGACATGCTGGCGCCGGTCTTCGCCGGAACCAAGACGGCCAAAGAGGCCATTGATGCCGGCAATGCCAAGCTGGATACCCTGCTCCAGCAGAATGCGAAAAGCTGAGCCGTCGAAAGCGTCCAGTCCGATAGTTGTGCGACCTTCCGGGCAGTGATTGGCCGCTCGAACTCAGTTGTGCGTCGCAGTCCCTGGAGAATGCCGATTGCGAAAGGAACTGCGTCCTCCTACGCCGCCGGGTACAGTACTCGCAACGGTACGAAAGGACGCACCGCTGTGCAGACAATTCCGGCACGGGAAATCAAGCGGCGTGGCATCAGCGTGGTCGACGCTGATCTGGCGCGGGGTCCCGTTCACGTTATCAAGGATGATCGTCCCAGCTACGTCATTCTGGACGAAGCGCAGTACCAGGAGTTGCTCGAGGCAGAAGATGCATTGGCGCTGGCGCGGGTGCGGGCAGCCCTGGAAGACGTCGATGCCGGGCGAGTTCGCCACGTCACAGCGCAGCAACTGATCACCGAGCACGATCTGCAGGGCTGATGCACACGCTGGTCGTCACAGCCGGCTTTGAGCGACGCCTCACTCACCTACGGATGGCCGAGCAGGAGGTTGCCCTGCTCGACATCGGCACGCACGACGAGGTGTATCGGTGACTGATTGGGGAGCCACAGCCAGCGGAGTGACCAACAGGCTCGTGGCCAACGTGCCACAATACCGGCCCAAGGAGGACAAAGGTGGACCGTCGCCGCATCGTGTTGCCGACCTGCGAGATCAGCATGGACCCGGAGACGGCCATCGAAGGCGCCGTCAGTTGGGGCATCCGCAACTTCGAGCTGAAGACGCTGTGGGAAGATCGTCGCGCGCCGGACATCACGCCCAAACAGCGTGAGCAGTTGCAGCACCTGGCCACGCGCTATGACTGAGCGCAGATTACCGGCGCCGACCGCTTCCTTTGCTGCGACCAGGAGAGGACTTCCAAGACGTGGTACTAGCCGGGTTGGTCCAGCAGCCATGTGAAGAGCGCGGCCGGCAAGGTCGTGACCCCAGGGACCTGCTGCTCCAGGTCGATGGCGCCACGGGTCAGTAGCAAGCCCCCGCCAAAGTTGACGGCCATCGCCTTGGAGTCGTTGACGGTGACCGCGTCGACGTACTTGGACTCGGCGACGTGGGCGCGACGCTCGCGCCCCGATCCTCCATCGAACGTCGGCACGACAAAATCGACCTCGGCGCCGCTCGGGCTCCGGTAGTAGAACAGGCGCTCCGGCTCGCCGAAGCGGTCCACCGCGTCGCCCTCGACCGCGCGGAAGATCGCGGCGGCAAGGACCGCCTCGGCCAGGCGGCTCGGTTCGGGTTCGGCGGCGCCGGGCGCCCGGCGCGCCGGCAGGTGGGCGAGGAAGGGGTCGACGGGATAGACCTTCCGCTGCCGACGGATGTCCGGGACGCCGCCACTCTCCTGGAACAGGAAGAGCACGAGGTAGGCGTCCGCCAGCGCGCCAAGCCAGGCCCCAGCGGTCGTGTGGGACACTGCCAGTTCCTCGCCAAGCGCCCGCAGCACCAGCGGTCCCGTGAGGCTGGTCGCCACACGCTCCAGGAGCCGCAGCCCGTGTTCGGGGCGCGTCATGCCGAGCGTCCGGAGATCGGCCTGGAGCACGTCCCACAGGTCACGCGCAAAGCCATCCGAGACGTGAGCCGACTGGCGAAAATCCGCGACCGCCTGCGGAAACCCACCCACGAGCAGGAAGGCCTCAAACGCCTCCACGAGCGTGCCGACGTGGACCAGCGCGTCCTGACACACGCGCCGCCCCTCCTCGGTAAAGAAAGCGGGGAACGGCAGCGACGGCGGCGCCGGGAGGGCGAAGCCGGCGCAGCGCACGAACTCTGGGAACGCCAAGGGCAGCAGCAGGCGGTCCAGACGCACGGCCGGCCCACGCCGACCGGCGAGATAGGTCGCGCCGGCGGCCACATCACGCGCCGACGAGCCGGTAGCCACCACGCAATCACCGGCGGTGTGCGTGTTGTCGCGCGCCCACTTCACGCCCCGCTGCCACTCGGGAATCGCCGTGACCTCGTCGAGCAGGAAGTAGCGTGGCAGGTCGCCCAGGTCAGGAAAGAGCATGCGTGCCGCCTGAAACAAGTTGATCAGGTCCGTGAAAGTCGAGAGCGCGTCGGCGGCGAAGTAGCAGATGCGGCGCGGGTCGACGCCTTCTGCGCAGAGGCGGGCGACGGCCTGCTTGAGCGCCGTACTCTTGCCAACCCGCCGCGGGCCGCGGAGCGTGTAGAGATTGGGCGGCGCGATATCGGCCAGCACGCGCGGCGTCCAGTCGAACGGCGCGCGCCGCGCGGCGGTAAGTTGCGGATCGGCGGCCTGCCATTGTGGCTGCGTCCACCACGGATTGGCGCGCGTGAGTGCCTGGACGAGCGGTCCGCGTTGCGCCCTGATTGGCAAAGATCCCCCGTTCTGGTTCGCCAACTGGCCAAAAGTCCCCCCATTTGGCCAGTTCGGTAACCATACCAGATGAGCCAGCGGCCATGCGACCCGACCTGCGTCCCTCGCGTTGTCCCGGTGCTGACGACGCCGTAGACTGTCACTATGTGCTACGCCCTTTGGGATCTCGAAACCGGCAACCTCGTGCAGGAGTTCCTCACGAAACCCGAGGCGCTGCGCGGAGCAGTACCTCACATCCAGGCGCGTCCCAGGTCCGCTAGGCTCCCGTTGCAGCCCATGACCGCCGGAGGAGCAATGCCAAGGACATGTACGTAGCCGTAGTGCCCCAATACCGGCGCAGTGAGGAGGACGCATGGACCATAGCTGCATCGTGTTGCCGACCTGTGAGATCAGCTTGGACCCGGAGACAGCCATCGAAGGCGCCGTCAGTTGGGGTATCCGCAACTTCGAGCTGAAGACGCTGTGGGAAGATCGTCGCGCGCCGGACATCACGCCCAAACAGCGTGAGCAGTTGCAGCACCTGGCCACGCGCTACTACATCCGCTGGGTTGCCCTCTCGCCCGGCCTCTTCATCCGCGACGAGGCCAACGCCGCCGCCGCCGACCACGCCCTCAACGATCGCCTGCCGCGCAGCCTGGAGCTGGCCCACGACCTCGGGGCCGAGATCATGATCATCTTCAGCTTCCGCCAGACAGCCGGCGTCCCCGAAGCCTGGGTGGTGGAGCAACTGCACAAGGTCGCCGAAGCCGCCCAGGGTTCCGGCCTGACCCTCGTCGTTGAGCCGTTAGCCGGTACCTACTGCGACAGCGGCGCAGCCCTCAGCCGCATCGTGCGCGCAGTGAACCACCCCGACCTGCGCGTCAACTGGGACCCCGGCAACGTCGCCCGCGCCGGCTACCGTGCCTTCCCCGACGAATATGCCCACGTCCGCGACCTGGTGCGCTACGTCCACCTGAAGAACTACGCCAGCGCCACCGGCCAATGGGCCATCTTCGACCGCGGCGACATCGACCTGCCAGGGCAACTGCGGACGCTCCAGGTTGATGGCTACAATGGCTACCTGTGTATCGAGACGCATACGCGGTACAACAAGGATGAGGGTGGGCTGGCGCCGATCGCCGCCAGCAAGGCGAACCATGAGGTACTGCGGCGGTGGTTGGAGGAGATCGCAGCATAGCGGCGCACGTTTTTAGAGTGACTACCGGCCGACCTGACGTGCAGAGGGGAACTTATCTTGCTGCCACGCTTGAGTTTTCGATGGTTACTTGACACTACTCATTATCGGGGTACATGCAGATTCTTCCTGGCATGCCGACGGCCCCCTTTTGAAAAGGAAGTGATGCGGCAAAAAACGCCACTGTCGTGGACACGATGACTAGCGGGCAGCAAGCGACTCACACTTCTGGCGAACGAATGGTGGTAGCACGTGGTGTAATCATTACTGGAGGGCCCGCTGCCGGCAATTTCGCTTTGCCGGTCACACCTTTAGGCTAGAATATCGCATCGTTGTTGTGCGTTGGGAAGGCTGGCTGCGAAGTGCTCCCACATGACCATGCACACATCCGGCACCCCGTTGCCATTGACCTATTCTCCGGTTGCGGCGGGCTGACCGAAGGCCTCGAGCAGGCTGGCTTTGCCGTGAAGGGTGCAGTGGAAATCGATCCTCTAGCCGTTGAGACATACCAAGCCAACCACACCGCCGTCAAGGTTTGGAATGCCGATATTACGACTTTAAGCGTCGAACAAGTCATGCAGCATCTGGGCCTCAAGAAAGGAGAACTCGACCTCCTGGCGGGATGCCCGCCCTGTCAGGGATTCTCATCTATGCGTACTTTGAATGGCAGCAGGAGTGTCACGGATCCTAGGAACGACCTCGTGCGGGATTTCTTTCGGTTCGTGGAGGGTCTTCGGCCGAAAGCCGTAATGATGGAGAACGTACCGGGCTTGCAGTTGGACCGGAGGATGGATGAGTTCATCACCGCTCTGGCTAGGCTCGGATACCACATTGACAAGCATAGTGTGCGTATCTGCAATGTTGCCGATTTTGGGGTCCCGCAGCGACGGAGGCGGCTGATGATGATGGTGAGCCTGACTGGTCCCGTCCCGTTCGCTCCACCGGATCCAATTCGCCGTAAGGTTCGCGACGCCATCGGCGATCTACCGCAACCCGGAGGGTCGGGCGATGCCCTACACGATCTCGTAGAGAACCGTAGTAAGCGTATATGCGACCTGATTCAAAAGATCAAGAAGGACGGGGGAAGCCGAACCGAATTTGGCAAGACGGAGCAGTTGGCTTGTCACCAAAAGTGTGACGGTTTTAAGGACGTGTACGGCCGAATGGCCTGGGACTCCGTTGCTCCAACTATCACCGGTGGCTGTGTAAATCCTTCGAAGGGACGCTTCCTCCATCCCGTGCAAAACCGTGCCATTACGCTCCGTGAGGCCGCTCTTTTGCAGTCATTTCCCAAACAGTACACGTTTTCGCTGAAGCGAGGAAAGTTCGCAGCCGCGGCCCTTATCGGCAACGCCCTCCCTCCCGAATTTGTACGCCGTCACGCCGTAAGCGTGGCCAGATACCTAGGTTACGCAGACGACCTGCCCCGGGTGATGTAGATAGCCACGGGACAGTAGTTGACGATACCGCTCCCACCGCCGATCAATAGGAAGCCGTGCGCCGTGCCTGATGTGTTCTCCTCCACCGATCGCAGCCGAATCATGTCCAAGGTGAAAAATCGCGATACGGCTCCGAAACTGGTAGTACGCCGCTTGCTGCACCGGCTTGGGTATCGCTTCAGGCTGCATCGTGCGAACCTCCCGGGACATCCCGACATTGTGCTGCCTCGCCATAGAAAGGTCATCTTCGTCCACGGCTGCTTCTGGCACGGGCATGTAGGATGCCCAAGAGGCGCTCGGCCCGCCACCAATACGGAATTCTGGAACGCGAAACTTGATGCAAATGCCCGACGGGACAAAAGTACACAGGAAGCGCTTGATAAGCTCGGGTGGCGGATACTCATTGTGTGGCAATGCGAGACGCGTAACGAGACAAGGCTCGCTGCCATTATCGAACAGTTTCTTGCAGCGGCTCAAACGCCGGTGACCGACAGCATCGGCGATGGCGCTAACGGCAGCGGTGGAATTGCCGGCAACGAATTCTCCCGGCGTCTCAGCCGGTGATGAATGCTGTGCCGACGTTG
The DNA here is from genome assembly GCA_036734945.1 of Chloroflexota bacterium. Taxonomy (GTDB): domain Bacteria; phylum Chloroflexota; class UBA4733; order UBA4733; family UBA4733; genus UBA4733. The sequence goes on along the minus strand of DAIMXP010000048.1, from coordinate 15,936 downwards.
CGCAAGGTTGGTACGACGGCACCACGATCCAGATAATGATTGCCGGCTTCACAGGCAGTTTCGCTGAGCAACACACAGGCATGACAGGCGGCTCCGTTCAGATGCGCACCGGTGGCTGCAGGATCTCGGTCCGCACACAACGGATCATTGGCACAGAGAGCTGCATCACTCAGGGACCTCGCGAGCAAGGGCCCAAGGATCTCAGGTCTGCCCATCTCAACCAAACCGCCCAGTGATCCTTCCGAGTCGGAACTTGCGGTGTAAATGAGGACGCCCGCCATGGGTGCACTAGGGTCCTTTGAGCAGTAGATTCTCTCGCGAAGCGAAGCGGAAGAATAGCCGCAGTCGAGAGCAAGCTGCCTTATCAGGAGATGTGCTAAAGTATGCAGCAAAACATAGCGAACGGGCCGCGGTTCGCGTAACTCCATCCCGCGTGTCTGATACCATTTCTGCTCAGCCCGTTGCTGGCGAGATTCCAGTGCAAGCACCTCTGAACGGGCTTCCCAGTGGCGGATGCGTTGTTCGTCAAACTGAATGAGCAAGCCCTCACCACGAAAATCGATGCCCGGCAGCCAATCTGGTTTATGACGATAAATGGGCGCGTAGCCTAGGTCAATCGCCGACACATCGTCGAGGTCCCCAACGTCCGGCACCGGGTCAATTCGCGTGAAAGCTCGGAGCGCTCGGACCTCGCGAAGCCGTTCGAGTTGGACAACCCGGGAGATGAACTCCTTCCCCTCTACCGGCACTTCCACCACCCTGGATCGGAACTCGGCTTTGGCATCGATTCTCGTCTGGGGCGCCTGAAACGCCCTCCATTCCTCCGCCTTCAGGCTCAACTCATCTGCATCGGCACCCGACCTGCGGCGCTGAATGGCATCCCACAACCGTTCCGGTGGAAACTCCTCCAACTCCGGCGCATTATTGATCTCGATCCAACTCCGCAACTTTTCTAGCGAATCGACTTTAGCCAGTAGCTCAATGTATGCACCCAGTGCGATCTGGATAGGATCTGACCACGGTGGGATCGAGATGGCCGACGCAACCAGTGGAAAGTAGGCGTTGGAGGCGCCGCGCAGGAGAACATGGGGCTGCGCCCCACAACCTTCCGGGTCGCGATCTCCGAGCCAGGGACGCTCACCCGTGCAGAGTGGAAGGTGCTTGCGGCCGGCGATGCCGAAGGCCTGACCGAGATTCTTCGACACCCCGTGTGTCTTACACTTCACCCATAGATCGGTGATGGCGCCTGTGCTCCCGGAGTCTTCGAGCGCGAGCTCCGCCGTGCAATGCACCTCGGGAGGATGAACATAGGCATGCCAAGGAAAGTCGGCCAAGTGACCGCTCGGGCACGCGACCATAAAACGCGCTGGGTACGCGACTGCCTTGCCATTACCGCCGCACTGGGGTGACCTGCAGAGGTGCTCCGCCCGGCCGGCATTGAAATCGAACGACGTGTGTAACGCGAGCCTGTTACATCTAGGGCAAACCAAGTATCTCGGGAACAATCTTGCCGGAATTCCTCCGGCTCCTTCCTTATAATAGGGTGGTTGTCTGAACGTCGTGACGCGCAAGAGCCTGGCCAAGCGTGGTTCATCAATACGTCTGGCAGTATTGAGGTTCCACTCGTCCACACCCGCCACGACCATAGAGAGGGTGGGCGAGTCAATAAGTGCCCCAGGACCGAACTGAGTTACCGCTTGACTGGGGCGCAGTGCCCCGACACGAACGCTCATTGCAGTTCCTCTATCGGATCAAGGAGCACGAGCGGAATCTCACCCTCTACCTCGCGCAACGAACCGGCAACCTGCCAAAGTCCGCGATCCCCCCTGTATTCCATTGGTTGCAACAGCGCCGTCTTCGGTGGGTCCTTCGCCGTCAGTCCGCGCCCCGTGTAAACCAGCGGCTGTACGGCGGGGGGTGAGGTCCATTGCTTCCATTCCGCCGTCAAATTCTTCAACTGTTGCTCTGTCTCCGTTCGCACGTCGTCGCGTTCAGTGACATCGTATGCTCGCGCCACAAGTTCTTCGATAACGCGAGACACGCCCGCGTTCATCGGATCGAAGGCGTTGGCCGATTGTTCCGCGGAGAGGTTCGGGTCATCAAGCCTCAGATATGAGACAAGCACACCAGGTAAAGCTCGGTCCCTGGCTCGCGCCGAGAAGGGGGTCACACTCGTGGCTTCGACGTGGCGATAGAATGTGTCGTGGTAATGTCGGAATCGTTCGTAGTGTGACGTGTCGCGGGGACGCGACCAGTTGTACGATTCAATCACCAAGCCTGGAAATACACGGCCGACGCGGCTTGTCGCCTGGATGTATTCGGCACTGGTCTTCGGTTGCGCGGTCACAACCATCAGGCCTAGCCTGTCAATATCAACACCGACCGACAGCATGTTGGATGCAAGGAGAACATCAATCGGATAACGCCCCCTTTCCTTGGTTGAAAAGGTACGTTCAAGTTGCTTCAGTGTACTCGCAATCTCCGAACTACGAACTCTGCTTGTCAACTCGGATTTCTCGTAAAGAAGGCGACGGGGACCAAATCCGCGCCGCTGCAATACCCGGAGACGAGCAGGGACGTCGTCATCGACAAGTCTCAGTGCACCGCCAAGTTCGCGCAGCGAGTTGAAGTACCCAACGAGTGTCATGTAGGCATCGGCCTCGGTGGTCGGCGTTGCTTCATATTCGGCGAGAGCTCGGCAGAGCATGGCGGCATAGATTCGGACGAGGCTTGTCTTGATTGACTTGCCTGGTGCGAACACGCCGAGATAAAGACGACCGGGGCTCGCCGGATCCTGACGAGCGAAGAAGGAATCACCGGCTTCCAATCCCTGCGGTGGAAAAACGGCCACTTCCCTATTGAAAAGAGCACGCATCTGCTGGGATGCTCGCCGGATCGTTGCTGTAGATGCTATCACTTTTGGACGGACGCGTTTCGTACCGACAGTTCGACTGGACAAGCCGTCGACCGCCGATTCATAGATTCCGACGAGAGTGCCCAGGGGCCCGGAAATGAGATGCAATTCGTCCTGGATAATGAGATCTGGCGGAGCCAGCATCTTCTGAACCGGCTCCACGCGTGCCCTTCCCCAACCACGAGTCTCACCATGCCGATTGGGATGGGCCTCTCCAGCGGATATGAAGCCGTGCCGAGGGCAACGCTTCGTGACCCGTCCAAAGAGTGACTGGATGCGACCATTCCAGGCCATTTGGGCGAACTTATCGACCGTTGCCAGCAGCATGGACGGGGGATTGCGATAGATCTCTTCGTCGACGAGCAGCACAGGCAATCCCAATTGGCTCTTTGTCATCGAGAATGGACACTCCCTGTTGCTGCACTTGATGAGTGTCCGTTCGAGGTCATCATCACACGAGTAATTGTGCGCAGGCATGTCCTCACCACACCATGGGCAGTACACCACCTGATACGGTGACTTCTCGCGCACGGCCTCATCCCTCTTCAACCGTTCGAGGGCATCCTTCGAGTCCGTGTAAGAGTTGGGGGTCACGGTGCCGCCAACCCAGAGACCGATCATGAACGGCTCTTCTCCCCAGATGTTCGGATCTTCGTTCCTGAGGAGTTCGCAGGCGCAGATGAGTGCCGTAGCGCGCTGAAACTGCTGAATTGTCAAGAGCCTGAGGGTATACCTCATCAGGACCGCGGTACCGGCGGACGAATCCCTATCACCGATGTCTCCACGCAGGCGCCGATGCGCAAGTGTAAAAGCGGTCAATCCAAGATACGCTTCGGTCTTGCCGCCGCCGGTAGGGAACCAAAGCAGGTCGGCAATGTCCCGATCCTCGCTAAGCGGATCGGCTATGCCCTTAAGACAGGCAAGGATGAACCCGATCTGGAACGGACGCCACTTCTTTTCGATAAAAGAGGGGACGTCCAGACCGCGCCGGCTTCTCAGCACTCGAACGGACGCTTCGCGCTGCAGCGCCATAGCACGGTTCGCGAAGCAGAATGCATCGAAGGCAATTGGATCACTCCGGAGCAGTTCCAGGCCCGATTTCATTCTGCTCAGACACTGTTCCGCCAGGGCGACGTGATCATGCGCAACGCTGCTGTGGCCGGCAGATAACGTCGCCGTTTCGGCGTGCCGTGCCGCAATCCAGGTACCGTAGGCATCCAAAAGAGGAGATAGCATGGCAGCCACTGCATCGGCATCAGTAGCTTGCCCCAACTTCATCATGTCCAGTGGCGGCAAATCGTCGGCACCCCAGGGCTTGACAATTGGAACCTCACGCATCGGCAGGACATTTGTCCAAACGGCCGTGGCACGTCCGGCCAGTGCAGAATCGACATCCCAATCAACGGCAACCCCGTGCCCTGTGGCAAATTCATACTGCTTGCGATAGACCAGATCAGCCGAAGCGACATCCGGATCGACATCAGGGAGCGAGTCTTCAGACTGTTTGAGCGTTCGAGCAATAAATGGCGCATTATCACCAGTAACCCTGAGCTCGGGTTGGTACAGCCACATTTCATCCGGCGCCCGTCGCCCCGCAGGAGCGAGTCGGGCATTCACCAAAAAGACCGAGATGACGGCCCTGTTCGCTACGGTGCGAACCAGCCACTCAACGTGTATATCGCTGCCGACGGAAACGGGTGGGGAGCGTCCCTCCGCAAGAGAAGGCAGCGCAAGCTGCACCGAATGCGGTATCCGGCGCCACTCGTACACGGGTCGCCGCTTCTTGGCAATAGTGACGTTTGGGTCTTCATCCCGATCGACTTCATTGGCCTCCTCAAGGGGCACAGTCAGGGGCTGTTCCACTTTTTCGTACTCACCCCAAGAGGCGATGATCTGCAGAGCATTGCACTTCTCATCTGCATCCACGACGAACGATATGCCGATCGAGGAAGGGGCCAACGTTCGCGACACGGGTACGGCCGTTTCCAGCGACTCCTCCGCACCGGCATCGGCCTCCAGTTGGTCGTCCTCGACCGGGTCCATCTCAGCGCCCCGCGGCGCCAGCATGCCGGCCAGGTAACGTGTTGCCGGCGACTGCATCAGCACTTCGTCGGCATGTTCCGGACCGAGTAGCTCGTAGCGAAGTGCATGAACGAGACGTTCCCGAACCGTCTGCCCTTCAAACTGCAACCAGTCGCCGGCTACGCTGCCCCCGGCTTGTTCTCCGGTTGGATCACTCTTATTCACCGTTCGTTCCTTACCATCTATCCAGCCGGCACCGTCTCGATGCGCGCAACATTCAACAAAGAGAACTCCGCTGAGGGATTTCTCCGCATATTGAGATCCGCGAGTGCGGCAATCTGATCATCTTGTATGGAACGAATTTCCGCTTCCGCCCTCGCTAGATTCGCTTCCCACAGCGGTATGGCCTGACGTACCCTTGCGTCGCCGGACTCCCGAAGACGCCGCAAGGTCCCCAAGCACGAATCCACGCGATCACGCGCCGCCAGAGTCCGGTGCTCCATCAGCGACCGGATGCGCGCTTCCTCTACCAGCACGCGCTCCTCGGTCACCAGCTTAATGGTTGCGATCTCCGAGTCCCGCCGTGCGATGGCTACCAGTTGTGCTGCACGAAACGCAACATCCAGCAGCCCCAAAACCGGGGAGGCAGCACTCGCTTCGGAGCCAAAAGAGCGGGACATTCGTAGCAGCGTTGTTCCCATCTCCTCGTCAACGATTCCATGGTCGTCGACGAAAACTGGAACTAAAAACTCTCGTGTCCGAACGCCGCCGACCTTTATTCGCCAGTTGAATTGCCATCCCGGTAGCAAAGCTGGATCAGTTACTCGTCGAACTGCGGCCGCGCCTTCGTAATGGTCCTCGGTCACACGCTTCACCAAAGCATCAACGATTGGGTGACCAAACCCAAGGTACTCGACAAGCTCCGAGTCCGTATTGAGTCTGGGATCAAAGCAAACACGGCGCGTGTCCTGCCCGCCGATTAGGTCCGCACGCTCGATCGCAAAAGGAGCATGGAAGGTGATGCGCCGTTCTCCTTTTGTAGATCGGGGACCAATGAACGTGTTCGCAGATGCCAGTAACTTTATGAGAAAGCGCTCAAATTCCTCGTGGGTGACAGGTGCTTCAGTCTGCATGACCATCTGAGCAATTTCCGCGCTGAAGCTCTTATCCTGGAGAATCAAATCCTGTAGCTGTTGCTCTGCTACACGCGCTTGTGCGACTCTTCGTTCGAGATCTCTGCCTAAACGCTCTATGGCCGCATCGCCCTCGGCCTGTGCCAACCGAAGAGCCTTGCGGATGTCGTCCTCCGCTTCACCTAGGATCGGATCGAGCCCCCCAACCGCCTCTTCGAAGACACGTATTCGACGCTCGAGTACATCTAGAACCCGCCCCTCGATGGTCCCTTCCACATGAAAGTTGAAAATGGTTATCGGATGCTCTTGACCGATACGATCTACTCGCCCAATACGTTGCTCCACTTTCATCGGGTTCCAAGGGAGGTCGTAGTTCACGAGATGATGGCAGAACTGAAAGTTGCGCCCTTCACCACCGGCCTCGGTGCTGACCAAAATCTGAGGCCCGGTACCGTTCCGGAAGGCGTCGACTGCCGCGTCCTTCTGTTCCGCCGTTTGGCTGCCGTGAAAGTTATGTACCGACCACTTTTTGCCAAGTAGGCCAGATAGCATGTCCTGCGTTTCTCGGAATTCGGTGAAAATCAATACTTTCGCGTTATTCTCGGCATCCAATAAGACCCCCAACTGATCCAAGAGCACCTGCGCCTTGGTGTCAATGGTTATGCCCTCCAGCAAGCGAATAATTTCGTCGAATTCGTGAATATCCCGATCTATCTGCGAAGCGATGTTGTCGATCACCGACTCCAACTCGACATCGGCGTCAAGATCATCCTCCGAGAACGGGACCAGCGCTATCCTACCCCCTTGGGCCTCAAGCCGCGCACGGCGACGCTTCAACGAACTCAACAACGCGCGCGACGAGCTAGCGAGCAGCTTCTGAAAAACCACCATGAGGAAGCCGACAGCATTCTGGTGAGTCTGCTCGGCATATTCAAAGCCTCGTCGCAGTACCCCGCTCATCAGATCGTAGATTCGTCGTTCATCAGACGATGGAGTGACCTCCCATCGGAAGGCTCTTCGGGGTTGAAAGCCCTGGACAACCGACTTGCGATTTCGAATCATAATCTCACTCAGTCGATGTCGCCCCCTGAGCAGGTGCACTACCTCAGCGACGCCGACTTCACGGACCAGGTTGGCCGTTTGCGCTAGGTCAAGTCCTAGGAACCGAGCGATATCCGGCATTAGCTCGAACCATTCGTCGTTAGCCGGCTGCCTCGTTTGCAGACGCTCGGCCATTCGATTCAGCCCAGACAGCGAGTCGATATGACGAACGAAATCGTCGGCCGAAGAGAAGAGTATAGGATCTAGCATTTCAGCAAGCGAGTAAAGTTCGTAGCGGTCCAGTTGTAAGGGAGTCGCAGTGAGGAAGAGACAAGCGCGCCGCGTAAACTCGGGGCGTGCAACCAGTTCATCAACTAACCTGAAGAGCTGTGTGCGGGTCTCCGTGTTTCCCACTCGATGAACGCGAGCGTGATGCGCCTCATCGACAATCACCATATCCCAATCGACCTCGGTGATTTCTCGTATGCGATCCGGCGTATCAGATGCCCATGAATGGGATGCGATTATCGAATTATGCTGGGTCCAAGGACTCATGACGCCCTGGGAACGTAAATACTGCACTGTGGCAGACGTATAAATTGCGAAGCTCTCATTGAACTTCACCTTTAACTCATACTGCCATTGGCGCATCAGACTCGCCGGAACGAGAATAAGTACACGCTTGGCCTGACCACGAGCCCGAAGCTCTTTGATGATCATGGCAGCCTCGATTGTCTTACCCAGGCCCACCTCGTCGCAAAGGAGGAATCTATGCGGGTACTTTGATATCACACGATGCACGACGTAGACCTGATGCGGCTTGAGATCAACACGAGCATATGCGAGTGACACCAAATTGTTGTGCAGGTGGTTTGTCCAATAGTCAGCGGCGACCGCCCGCAGATTAAAGTCGTCGGCACTTCCTAAGGCATGTGATTTCAACCGCTCAATCGGATCGCTGATGACGGCTGGGCGCAGGCCCATTTCGGCCACATTCACTATCGCCCCAGGGAACACAACGGTCCATGTAGGGTTAGCACCTCCGGGCAGTTCGGCGACAATAACTCCAAGCGCGCTATCTGAGCGGCGCATGACTTGCGTACCGGTCACGAACTGAACACGCTTTATTGCCCCAGCTCTTTGGTTGAAGATCATTGACTCGCCCGAGTCAAATCGGACCGTCGCGTTGTTACCCTGCAGCGTCTGCACTACACCATATTGGTCGGACCATCTCACCAGCGCTCCGGGGACGACGTTTGAACCGGCCAGGACCGCATTCCCGTTCGCTTCACTTAATTCAACCGACGGATTCGAAGTAATAGCTGGTACTGTATCATCTCGATCGCTTCGACTGCGAGCAATGAGGGCATCAAGCGCGTCGTCATGGTCCGCCGGTTGCTCCAGACCCAGATATCCGAATACCTGCGCCATCCTTGGTTCCCGAAGGTACGGAATCATCATGCGTACAGTTGCCCCGCTATGGCTGCCGAGCTTACGGATCATCTGAACGGCATCGCCGTCATCGCCCTCGGAGATTCCCAGTTGATCGATTACCCTTTTCAGGTCGCGCTGTGTCATAACGGCGAGAATCGCGTCCTTTACCCGCATCGTCAATTTCCGTTCTCCTTTCGACATGACCATTCGTTTCGATCCGCGCGCTCAAAACCGTTCAATGCGCGGCCCCCGCTTGCTGTCGCTTGCCGCCTCCTTCTTACATTCCGAGGGGCACAATAAAGTACGACTCTGGCAATTTCGGCCTGTCTGACATCCTTGGCGATCAGAACCAGCAGTGCCTTGACGCAAACCTGGAGCGCCGTAGAGATTTTAGAACGCGGAGAGTGTTAATGCAAGGTTGCGGGTAGCAGGTGGCGTCAAGAGTTGCTCAACACGTATGGTCACCTGTCATGCGTCCGTCCACACGGCCGTCACCGCCCTCGCTGTCTTCTTGCGGGGGACAGTGGTGACGCGAGCTGGACGCGGACACAGCCTATGGGCGAGCGGATGTCGCTATTCGGAAGAGAGCCAATGTGGCTGCACAGCAGCGTGTCGTCATCGCCGGCGCCAGTGGGTAGGTCGGCGGCCCGCTCAGTTGAGACTTCATCGCTCGTCGTCCACCACCTTTTCCAGAACACTGTCGACGTTCGAGAAATCGCCGGTCCCACCGGCCGCGTTTGCGTTGGTGTCATCGGCATCATAGCCTGGGCCGGCTACCTCGGCCACGCGGCGAACGGCATTCGGAAAGAGGGCATCCTGCACCCGGCGTGCGGCAGCCTCCGAGCCCTTTTGTATCTCGAAGTCCCAGAGGCGGATCACTGTCCAGCCCAGCGAACGGAGTTCGGTATCAACCTGCCTATCGCGCTCCTGGTTACGCGCAATCTTCTTATCCCAATACTCCCCGCTGCGGCCCTGCCAATAGCGGGTTGGATGGCCATGCCAGAAGCCGCCATCCACAAAAACGGCAACTCTGGCCTCATGGAAGGCGAAATCGGGCTTGCCGGGTAGCGTTGGGCAGTGTGCTTCCCATTGGTCTAGCCCTATTGAGTGAAGGGCCGCTTCCAGCTTGCGCTCTGGGGATGTGCCCGTGCTCTTTACGGCCTGCATGGCCTTGCGTCGCTGCTCCGGCGTCAATGGATCGGGCATCGCTCTCCGCTTCGGCGCGCAGATTATGCGTAGTCGATTTGTAGTGATGGGTCGCTTTCCCGTGAAGTCACAATCCGATTATACATGTCGATGACCTCTCGAACCTGGTCAGCTATCGAGCGGGCATTGGCGATTGACAGCTCGGTAATATTGCCACTGATGAAACGCTCGGCGCCCAGCACCTCTATCCTATTCTTCAGGCCGGCATTTTCGGCAAGCGTCTCTGTTGCCGGTATACGCTGGTCCGGGACGATGATGATCGGGCGGCGACCCGCTTCGATATTTGCTTTGCATTTCTCTATCAACCGCTCGGTTGGTGATGTGGTGACGTGGATGGAAATGGCGTTGGGCAGAATATCGAAGTCGCCGCCCCGCGCAGTCGGCACGTCCGCCGTAGAGTACGCTTGATGCGTTATGACATCATCGCCAAGCCGCACCGCCAATTTTGCGCCAATCAAGTGTTGGAGCACCGCGCCCTCGACGGTCGAGCCCGGCACCTCTTGTTGGCGCTGGCGTGCTTGAGCCAGGACGTCCGCTATCAGAAAAGACACCGTGTTGCTGTGGTCAGAGCTAATCCGCAGGTGCTCCGCGTTGAAGTACTCGCGGACACGCTGGACCAGCCAATTCTCAATGCTCGCCAGCGACGCCTGCCGCTCGGACGCGGTATTCCCCAAGGTGCCGAGGCTCGTCAGTTGGTTGAGCAATTCGGCAAATTCTTCGGCCAACCCCAAGGATCCGCGACTTGTTCGGCCTCCCTCTCGAGCCAGCTCCCGCTCAATGCCATACTCCGCGAGTATTCGCTGCACTCGATCGCGCCCCAAGCCCGCCACCTGCCCCTGGTGATTGGTACGCAACTGTGTGACATCGAACGGCAGACCGCGCTCACGGGCCAATCTGGTTATGTGGAGGACAACGGACAGACTGCCTTTCCCTCGAACCTTGGTTTCGCAGAATTGGGCAAGGCGTTCGTTGACGTCGGGGTCTGGCATGGCGTCACTCATCCAGCTTCCCCTCTTTGCGTTAGCAACTGCGCTGCCTAACCAGTTTGACGCTTCAGCAGCACATTACCCCGCAGCATACCGGGTTTGCTTCTCGCGAATCTGGCCGCTCAATAGCGGCATGAGGTATTCTCGGGCGATCCACGCTACCACCGGCACACACACGGCGTCACCAAACCCGAACAGGACCTGGCTCGGCGTAGCGGTCCCAAATTTGTACTCGCCCGCCCCTTGTAGTCTGGCGTACTCTGTCGGCGTCATCCAGCGAACGCGCAGTTGTCCTTCACCTGCCTCTACAATAGCCTGCTTGCTGGACCCGCCGCGCGCTGTTCTGAGACAGCCGCTTATCGGGTCAGGACGCACTTCCCAGACGGCAACCCCATTCCGCGTTCGCCGATAGGCGGCACGCCAAGTCAGCCGCGGCGACTGGCGCAACGCTGAAACCCGCGTCTCGTTTAGATCTGAGAGCGACGACAGAAAGGCGTTTTGTCTATCGGAAGTCCACCATCGCTCATCCGCAGGCTCGAGGCGTTCCACGACATCCGCCAATGTTGCCATCGTGGTAGGCGGTTGTTGCAGAGGGAGCGCCTGCAATCGGAGATCAGGATTTCGGACTGCAAAGAGCGTGAACCACTCTGTGCGTAAATCGCTGGGCCGAAACCCCATGTAGCGCGGATCGAGACCATAGGGAGCTGCCGAGGAGATCGGCTGGCGGGAGCCCACGATGAATAAGCGGGGACGACTTTGCGGCACGAACCAGCGAGCGTCAAGCATGAAGGCGTCACACCAGTAGCCAAATTCGTTGAGTTTTGACATCACGGCCCGCAAGTCGCTCCCGCCGGCAGAACTATATAGTCCAGCCACATTCTCCAAGAGCACGATCTCCGGTCGTCGGTGGCCCATGCCGTCAAGCACACGGGCGAACTCCCAAAACATTCCTGAGTGCTCTCCACCCAAGCCAGCTCGCCCCCCGGCCAGCGACAGGTCAGTGCAAGGAAAGGAGGCTGTCGCAATCTCAACATCGGGCACGTCGCGACCATCAATCGACCGGATGTCAGCCAAGAGGTACTCGGTAGATCCGAAGTTGGTCGCATAGAGTTGCTGTTTGGCGGCTGAAATGTCGTTGGCAAATACAACGCGACACCCCTCCCGCTCTAATGCCATTCGGACCAGTCCGATGCCTGCAAAGAACTCCGCAACGCGGGGGCCGGAACTGAGCATCGCCACGTACCCCCTTCGCGCCAGCTTATGTGCATGCAAACTCGTGAGTAGTAGTATAGTCGCCGGAGCACGGGGAGATTGGTGCCACTCAGGAATAGTAGCTACGCTGAGCGCCCCAGGGGGCTGGTGTCGACCGAGACGCTATCTGGAGATTCCTAACCACACGGGCTACATCTGTCGACCATCAGGCGCGGTATACTTCCTGTTGCAGTCAGGTGGCCCACCGCGTGAATCGTCCCCTGGAGGGGCATGTCGGGTTTGGGGTAGGTCAGCGGATCGCAGGCCAAACCCTGTTGAAGAATCCCCGTGCTAGCGCGGTGGGGTACTTGGCGGCATCCCAGGATAATGGGTCACGCGGAGCTTTCTTCCCAGCAACCGTCTATACTGTTCGCCGCCCCGTTCGTGAGCGCGCGCCACTGCGCCTGCCGCCATATCGGTCACCTGAAGCAAGTTGTCCTGGTACGAGCGATGAAACACAATTGCCCTGACGATGGACTCGTCACCGTGCTCGCTCGCATTGATCATCTTGCGGAGAGCTGTAACGAGTTGCGCCTTCGCACCCTTGCCCTGGACGGACTCGTCGACGACCAGCGGCCGTGCCGTTGGCTACCTTCTTGCGGAAGGCCAATAGCAACACGAACTGCTTGCGAGCCGCTTGGTGTGGGCGGCATACGACGGCGATGGTACGGGGGACAAGTTTGACTGCACAGCAGCGGGTCGCCATCGCTGGCGCCAGTGGCTATGTCGGTGGGCGGCTCAGCCGGCAGTTGCTGGCACTTGGGGTGCCGGTGCGGGTGCTCGGGCGGCGGCCGTCGGCGCTGCAGGAGTTGAGCGGGCTGGGGGCCGACGCGGTGGTGGCCGATGTTGCCGATGGCGCTGCCGTGCGGCGGGGCCTGGCGGGCATCGATGTCGCCTATTACCTGGTCCACGCCATGGGCGGCCGCGGCGACTTTGCGGCGCGGGATCGCCAGGGGGCGCAGACCTTCAGCCAGGCGGCAGCCGAGGCGGGCGTGCAACGCATCATCTACCTCGGCGGCCTGGGCGAGCCGCAGCGCGGCCTCTCCGAGCATCTGGCCAGCCGTCTGGAAGTGGCGAACATCCTGGAGGCGGGCGCCGTCCCGGCGACCGTGTTGCGCTCCGCCGTCATCGTTGGGGCTGGCAGCGCCAGCTTCCGGATGATCCGCGACCTCGTCCATCACCTGCCAGTGATGGTCGCCCCAAGCTGGCTGCGGACCCGCTGCCAGCCGATCGCCATCGACGACGCCCTGGCCTACCTGGTCGGCTGCCTGGACGAGCCGCGCACCACCGGCCAGCGCCTGGACATCGGCGGCCCCGATATCCTGAGCTACCAGGATATGTTGCTGATCTACGCCCGCGCCGCCGGCCTGTCGCGGCTGATCATGCCCGTCCCCGTGCTCACGCCGCGCCTTTCCTCCTACTGGATCGGCCTGGTCACGAACGTGCCGGTCTCGGTGGCGCGCCCGCTGATCGAGGGGGTGCGTTCGCCGGCGGTGTGCGTCGACCTGCGTATCCGCACCATCCTGCCCCGTAAGCTCCAGCGCTATGCCGCGGCGGTGCGCGCGATCTTGCGCGGGGAAGGCAACGCGTGATCTCCGGTCAGACGCCCAGGGTGACGGTTTCCCTGCGCATCGACGGGCAGCACGTGCGCGTCAGTCAGGTGCTGCTGCTGCCTATACGTGATCGTGTCGGCGCACGAGATGGTGACCTTCGCGCGGCGTGTGGCTGGGGAGCAAATCACCGATGCCCCTGAGGACCTGAGCGCGCAGTTGCGCCGTTCAAAGGAATCGCGACATGATGAGGTATGACGACTCTACAGATGGCTCCGCGTTGACTCGCGGAGCCTCTGGAGTCCTAGTGGGTAACGGCGGATGGTGCCCGGAGGCCCGCTCCCCGTACCTGGCAGGGCCCGGAGGCCCCACGCCCATATCCTACGGGATGGAACTATGAACGTCAATACCCCAAGCCGAGTAAATCTGCGCACCGTCGCGGACCGCGTACGAGCGGTCTTCACAACGCTGAAACTCGCTCCCGGCGACATGGCCCTCCGGCGGCAGGTCGGAACATTCATTACCTGCAACGGCTACCAAAGCGTTCTTCGAGCCGCCCAACTCACGGCGAAACAGGCGGAGCGGGAGGATATTGCAGACCCGTGGGCCTACACGATCGCCGTGTACAACGGCAACCTGGCTCGTCTCAGCCACCTCTATACGCTGACGCACTGGGTGGAGAACGGCTTACGCTCGCAGTTCGACCTCCATTACGGCGCAACGCTGGGCGCGACCTGGCACCGCTTCCCGGACCAGTATCTACCGAGAGACAGCCCAGCGAATTTCCTGAGTCTCCATGCGTCAATGGGCGTTGAGAGCCGAGACGTGCCCTGGTCGGATCGAGGCCGTCCGCGCAAGGAGATCACACGGCCAGCCGATGCGGCTCTGTTCTTGGAGACGGTGACCTTCGGATGGCTCCTGACTATGGTCCGTTACCTGCACAGTCGCACGCAAGGTCGGGGAATCCTCATGACGGCAGCGGGCCGCTTTACCTCGCCCCAACAGGCGCGGGCCCTACTCGATACCGCGAAGATGGCGCGCAATGTGGTTGCGCACAACCACTACCTCGACACAGGGCGCTACGAGTCCCATCGCGCCGAATTGAGCACACTACTGGAGATACTCCACTTCGACGTGATACGGGCGCTGACACGCACCGAGGCGATCCGTGCCGATATCGTGACCGCGCACATCCGTTCAGCGCGACGGTAGGGTACTGTTTCCCCCAGTGAGATGCAAGTACGGCAGCAATGCGACCGGCACGCGGTCTGGCGCATTTGGTCTGCGGATGACCGCAACAGGAAGAGGGCAACTGTGACTGCGCATCAGTCCCGCCGACGGCGCCTGCGGGCCGCCGGCCTGTCGCGGCTGATCGTGCCCGTTCCTGTGCTCACGCCGCGACTCTCGTCCTACTGGATCGGCCTGGTCACGAACGTGCCGATCTCCGTGGCGCGCCCGCTGATCGAGGGGGTGCGTTCGCCGGCGGTGCGCGCCATCCTGCGCGGGGAAGGCAACGCGTGATCGCCGGTCAGGAGCCCAGGGTGACGGTTTCCCTGCGCATCGACGGGCAGCACGTCCGCGTCAGCCAGGTCCTGCTGCTGCCCATTCCGCCGGGTCGGGTAGCGGAACTGACGGCGCGGCTGCAAGACCTGGACGCGGCGGACCTCAGCGACCAGTACGCCGACTTCGTCCAACAGTGGACGCACCGCCTGATCCACGTCGCGCGACACGGTACACGTCTCACGCTCTCCTTGACGCGGCGCGGCCCGGTGCTGCTGCGCTTGCGGCTGGAGGATAACGCGCTGGAGCAGGCGACGCGGGTGGTCGCCCGGCTCACCATCATCGGCGGTCTTGCCGCCGTGCCGAGCATTCAGGAAGGCAGCCTTATCCTCCGCCTGGCTGTGCGCGAGCGGGAGCAGCCGGGAGCGCTGCTGGAGGCCGAGGTCCTGGTCGAAAACTACGCCCCGCTGCTGCTGGCCCTGCCGCTCCCGGGCACGCTGCGCACGCGGCTCTACCGGGCCACCCAGGCGCGCATCCACCGGGCCGTCACCAGCGCCTTCCTCTGGAAGATCGTGGGCCGGACGATGGGCTGAGGGCGGCGTCCCAGTGTTGCAACGTCTTTGCCGCCTATGCGTCGTTGGGTTGGCTCACGACATCACCATCCGCCTCAAACCCACCGACAAAGCCACCCCAGCCCTCGCCGGGTTCTCGCGGCGGAGCGGTGACGACGAGCAAACGGACGGGGCCGTCGCTCCGTATCCGGTAATCGTGAGGGATTCCGCGCGGCAGGAAGACAAATCCGCCCTCTTCCACGTCGAACGTCTGCTCCCCGCACATGAAGGTAAGGAGCCGTCACGGAATAACTTTTACAATTGAGGGCGTCAGGGCGGGTGCGATGG
>DAIMXP010000047.1:0-52037 GCA_036734945.1 Chloroflexota bacterium | reverse complement strand
CCTCCGTCTGCAAGGCCACGGTGCAATCCCCTGCAATCTACGTCTTCAAAGCACACAGGGTGCCGAAGCCGCGAGCGGCGATGAGCCGCTGCGTGCGAGCGGTAGCCTGCTCGGCAATGTCGCGGGTGACGTGGATACGGCCCTGGCGCTCGTGGGCCAGCGCAGCGGCGGAAGACAGCAGGATTTCGTGGGCAGCGGTGCGCCCCAGCCGCGTCGGCGCCGGGGTCGCCCTCAGCGTCTGCGTGACGAGCGGTTCCCGCCAGTGGCGGACGGCGAGCTGGGCCGCCTCCTGGGCGAGGAGTTGTCGGCTGTCCCCTTCGAAGTGCTCGCCCAGGAGGCCTGCAAGGTAGGGGTCGAGGATCAGCCCGTGGGCCAGGAAGACCTGTAGGTCCTCGACCAACTCTGGTTCGTTTGCCGTCGCCATGTTATTCCTCCTGCTGGCGCACGTCATGTGCTACGGTAGCGCTATCCCAGTTGCCTGCCGTCCGGCTATCCGCCGCGTGGCGGTCCCTCGCCATGGTACCGCTGACGCAGTGCGGGCAAGGGCGGTGGCGTCACGCTGGTGGGCGGGCGGCGGGCGGTACCGGCGCGGAGGATGGCATGCGCGTGCTCCTCATCAGTGACAGCCGCCTGGTTTGCACGGTCGTTGCCCAGTGCCTGCAGCCCTACGCCCTGCTGCCCCAGGTGATCGAGTTCGAGGCGACGCTGGCGTCTGGCGATCGGCCGGTGGCGATCCTGCACGCGCCGCGCTGGGACGCGGCCGCTGGCGCATCCGTCGAGCGACTTGCGGTGTGCGCCAGCGAGGTCTTCGTGATCTCGCCGGCGGCCGCGCGCTGGGTGATGCGCCTGGCCATGGCTCAGCAGGGCGCGGCGGACGGCTTCCCGGAGGATCGCACCGCCCTCTGCTTGCTGGCGCTGCACGTGCAGCGGGCGGTGCTGCGAGGCCAGGCGGGCCGGCTGGAGCTGGGGCCGCTGGTGCTAAGCATGTGGCCATAACTTTGGCATGGGTCGCTCCAGAGGGGATCGGCTTCAAAAGCATGCCTTTGTTCTGGCTACGTGCTTAGCTGACGCGTTACTCAGGCTGCCGCGTCCGGGGACCGTCGTGCCACATCGCCGCTGCGCCCGCCGGGATCCCGCAGGGTCAACAGGGCATCCACAGCCCCGGCATGCCAGGCGCCGCCGCGCCCACGTCGTAGCTCATTGCCCGCTTCCATGATGGAGAGTGCCCCACGATATGGCCGCGGGGAGGTCATCGCATCGAACGCTTCTGCTACAGCAATGATCGCCGAACCCAGTGGGAGCTGCTCCCCAACCAGACGATCTGGGTAGCCCTGGCCATCGGGCCGCTCGTGGTGACCGCGCACCAACGGTCCTGTGCGGGAATAGTCGGCAAAACCGGCCAAAAGCTCGGCGCCCAGGATAGGGTGGCGCTGCATGAGCCGCTGCTCGTCCGCCAGCAGCGGACCAGCCTTGTTGAACAGGGTGTCGGCAACCCCCATCTGCCCAACGTCGTGGACCCGCGCCGCCTGGCCGATGAGCGCAACGTCGGCCGGGCGTAGCCCCATCGCCTGCGCAATCGCAATGGAAAGAGCAGCGACACGCCGAGAATGTCCGGCCGCACCGAATACGCGTAGGTCAACGGCGTCCGCCAACGCTTCCACCGTTTTCTGCGTCCCGGTGCGGAGGCGCACGCTCAAGCGCACGCTATAGTACGCTGATGCCAGCGAGAACAACAGTCCGGCGGCAAACAGCAACTGGTTGCTCACCACGGCGGTGACCGCGTCGCCAAGCGTTTGGGTGATGTCGTGCTGAAGGCCCACCAGCCATTCACCGAGCCACCAGACTTGCATCGACGCCTCACATAGCGGATCGCCTGACCCTGTGCCAATGGCCGTCCATCGGCCAGGGGCCGGCCAGCAATACTCCCCACCATGCTATGGACATACTCCTTACCCGCGTCATTACAGCGAGGCACGTCGCGACGGTAGCGATGCCTGGCCTCTGCTCCAAGCACCCGCCTCTGCTCCTGGTCGCTACACTGGAGCGTGATCAGCAGCGGAGTGGGGCGGGGCGTTCAGGTTGCGACACCAGTGACAACGTCAGCCGCGCCACGCCGGCAGCCCGACCTCGGCCCAACACCTGTTGTACCCCGTACCCGCCGTCCGTTGGCCGCCTTAGCGTTGCTGATCCTTGTCGCTTGGGGAGCACACTGGCATACGTTCCCCCGGCTTGAGTTGGGACTGGATGGCGCGTTTTCCGTTGACCTGGCACGCAGCCCTCTCGGCGAGCTGCTGGCCCTCAGTGCGCACGACGTCCACCCGCCGCTCTTTTATGTGCTGCTGAAGGGCTGGCTCTGGCTGGCCGGCGCGCACTACCTCACAGCCAAGTATCTGGCCATTGCGGCGAGCCTGCCGGCGCTACCGCTGCTTTATCAACTCGGTCGGCGCGTGTTGCCTGACTGGTTTGCCGTTTTCGCCGTGATCATACTGGCCGTCGCACCGGCCACGCTCTTTCTTGCGCCGACTGTTCGCGATTTCAGTCTGGGTCTCACCCTCTCCCTGGCCACCGTTGTCTTGACGCTGGACCTCTCCGGGAAACCAAGCCCCACCACGGGTACTAGGATGCTACGGTTGGCCGGCCTGGCCGTGCTCAGTGCTGCCGCGCTCCTTACCTGGTACTTCCACCTGTTCCTATTGCCAGTTGAAGCGCTGGTACTCCTTTACGCCAGACGGCGTGTCGTAGCAGCGCACGGCGCCCTGGCCGCCGGCTGCCTGGCAGCGTTACCGTGGTACGGCTACGTCTGGCCGCACGTCACCGGCAAACTGGCGCACGGAACGACGACCTTTGGCGGCGCCCCCCACCTGCCGAACGGGCGCGAGTTCGCTGATGGCCTGGCACGTGCCCTTTTCGGCCTGCCGGTCAGTACCGGCGCCGTCGCAGGCGACGTCGGCTGGCTCCTGGCACTCCTGCTTGGCACGCTGATCACGGCGAAGGTCATCAAAGGCGGGGCAGCGTCAACGACAGGCCGCTCGTCGGGTCGGCCCGTCCGGCATGCAACCTGCTTACTCAATGCGGCGCTGGTCCTTGGCGTGATCGAGGTCGGCGTCACGACGCTACGCTGGAGCGACATTGGTTCATTGAGCCGCTATGTGCTGCCCCTTCTCCCCTACACGTCCCTATTGCAGGCCCGAGCGCTCACGGCTTGCCGCTTCTGGTGGCGTGCCGGAGCCGCGGCGGGGCTCGGCGTGGCCGTTGCCATGCAGTTGTTCTGGTTTGTTACCCTCGTCAGCAGCCCGCCCATCGACTGGTCCCATGATCAGGCGCTCGCCTATGTGGCCACCCACGCTGAACCGGGTGACGCGCTACTCTTCAACGACAGGGCCCGCCGCGGCCGTTACCTCCTTGATGGCGGTGTACTGCCGGCCGCCGTGATCCACACTGCCGGGCAAGCGTACCTGGCAGATTCCCTGGCACAGGGGAACGACACCGCGACGGGCCTAGCGCGTTCCGCTGCGCGCATCTGGCTCGTGGAAAACGCACCATCGGTGGATGTGGCGCAGCGGGCGCTCGCCACCCACGCCTTCGGACTGCCCCCGTCCATGATCGACGGCAGCGTCGTCCAGCTTTTCCTGGCCCGTAGCACCGCACCCGTCCGTCCGAACGGGGCGGTTCTTGGCGGCGCCTTCGCGCTGGACTCCTCCCGTATCCCGTTATCTGTCAAGCCGGGGGGCCTGATTCCCATGGAACTCGATTGGCGGGACATCCGGCCGCTGGACGTCCCCTACACCGTGTTCGTCCACGTCAAGGCCTCGCCGGACAAGACGGTCGCGCAGCACGATAGCCCACCGGACCTGGGATTCTCGCCGACAACGACCTGGCAGCCGGGCCAACGGGTGAGCGACCGCTTTGCACTGGAGTTGCCGACGACGGTACCACCCGGCGATTACGCTATCCACGTGGGATTGTATAATGGCGCGACCCGGCTGACCGAGCCGGACGGCACAAACGCCATTAACGTGGGCACGTTGCATGTCGGGGCGTAGTTGGCCACCGACGGTTCAGTGCGTCCGAGCGCTGTCATCCAGGACACGACGCAGGATGTCCGGTCGATCGCTCGTGACGGCATCAACGCCCCAATCGATCAGAGATTCCATTTCCAGCGCGTCATTGACGGTCCAGACGCCGAGGGCGAGACCCCGCGCCCTTGCCGCACGGAGGTGCTCTGCTCGCACATACTCCCGGTCAAGGCCCAGGAAGCCGGCGCCGCACCCCTCGGCGTGGGCAACGAGAGCGACAGCATCAGACCGCAAGAACGCCGGCAGGGAGGAGGCTGATCCAAGGAAGCCGAGTGCCAGCCTCGGCTCGATGGCATGCACACGCGCCAGGGTCTGCGCATCGAAACAGATCACCTGCGCACCATCGATCATTGTGTGCTCACGCAGCGCCGTGACGACCTGCAACTCAATTCCAGCGTAGGCGCGCGGCCTTGGAACCTTGATTTCCACTTGCACGGCACATTGCCCTGCGGCCAGGTCAAGCAGATCCTCCAGCCGAGGAACGTGCTGGGGCGCCGACACCCCATCGCCGAATTTGGCGGCGCAGTTGAGGTGTTGCAGGTCTGCCAGCAACATGGCGCCGATCTGGCCGGTCCCGTCCGTCGTCCGATTCACATCGGCATCGTGCATGAGCACAAGGTAACCGTCCCGCGTCTGGTGTACGTCGCACTCAACAGCATCCGCGCCGGCGGCAATGCCGGCGCGGAAAGCGGCCAGCGAGTTCTCGGGCGCCAGGCCGGCGGCGCCACGATGACCGACGCAACGTGTCATCGGCGAGCGCTCCTTCTGTCCAGGCCGCGCCCGGCGCCAGCCTTCTACCGCAATTATGCTAGCATCCCGCGCACGGCCGCCTTCGGCGTCGGCGCCTCGCTGACAGAACACTGCGTACCCCCGGGGGCTGCCGGTATGACGTGCTACACTACGCAGCGCTGAAGACGGGAGGGAGGGGACATGGTAGCGGTTCGACGGTTTCTGCAGATGCATCCATTCCTGGTTGCCTGGATTCTGCTCGCCTTTGGGATGGTCGCCATCTTGCTCTGGACCAGCAGCGACGCTCACCTCTTGCCTAGCCAACTCGCCTTCCTCGTGTTTACCACCATTCTGCTGGCCGGCGCCTGCGTCTGGATTATCAGTTGGGAAGAGCCGCTCTCCAGCGACTCGTAACCGCCAGCCGGCTGCGGTCATGGCGTGGGGCGCCAGCTCTCGGCGCTGCGGAGCACGTCGGCCGGGTCGTTGAGGATTGATGCTGGCAGGCGCAGTCCTTGCACGGCAAAACGTACGGACGGCAGATAGAGCGGAATGGCCGGCGTCTCGTCGATGAAGCGTTGGCTGAAGGCGCGATAGCCCGCGCGCCGGCTGTCCAGGTCATCGGCGCGTATGGCATCCAGTGCCGCATCCGCGACAGGATCGGACCAGCCCGTGATGTTCAGGGATCCACCCGTGTGCCAGAGGTCGGCCAGGTCCGGCTCGACGCCACGCTGCTGCGTACCGATGAGCGCAGCCTGGTAGTGACCGGGAAGCACAAAGTCGCGCAACAGGCCGTCGAGGCCGACCGTTTCCACCGACACCCGGACACCGATCGCTCGCCAGTCGCGGGCAATGGCCTGCGCCACGGCCAGGCGAGCTGGATCGTTGTCAACCAGCAACGTGACCGCCAGGGCCTGGCCGTCACGCCTGCGGGTGGCCCCGGCTGCCAATCGCCAACCCGACGCCTCCAGGTCGTGCGCCGCCGTGACATTGTCGTGGGTCGGCAGCGCGGCTGTTCCCGCAGCCTCCCAGAGACCCGGGGCCAGCGGCGTGCGTAGCGCGACCCCCCTGCCCTGCAAAGGCCCGGCGACTAGTTGCGTGCGGCTGACGGCGAGATTCAGGGCCTGGCGAACTGCCACGTTCCCCAGCACCGGGTCGTGGGTGTTCAAGAAGACGAACACCGGCCGGGACAGGGGAACTCTTGTGGTGTGTACGCTTGAGGCCGTGCTGCTATCGCTCAGCAGACGCACTCCCCCAACGCCCAGCCGTGGCAGCGCCGCTGGGATCGACCCGTCCTGCCCTGTGTCGATGATGAGCCGTCGTGGCTGCAGGTCGTCGTGACCGGTTGACTCAAGAACTGCCGTCAGACTGTTGGCAGAGAGCAGCCGATAGGCGCCGCTGCCGACAGGATGGCTGGCAAAGGGCGCCAGTTGCAACGCCTGCAGAGGAGTTGCGGCGAGCAGGTGCGCCGGCAGAATCGGGGTTGTCGCCAGGTCGAGGATACTTGCGCCGATACTCACCGGCACAGTGAGGATCACCGTCTCGGTGTCCGGTGTTGCCACCTGGACCCCCTGCCATGCAGCGTGAAGCTGGGGATCGACCGGACTATTGGTCGCTTGAATCAGGTTCAGGGTATAGGCCACGTCAGCCGACGTTACCGTCACGCCATCTTGCCAGCGCCGCGTGGCATCAAGATGGAAAGTCCAGCTCGGGCCGACGGCGCTCCAACTCGTGGCGAGGGACGGAGCGAACTGCCCATCCGCTGTCGTTGTGACCAGGGCTGGAAAGACGAGCGCGGCGATAGAGCGCACGACAGGACTTCGGCTCAGCAGTGGATTGAGCGTATCAAGCACGCCGGGCAGCGACACCGTGACGGTATCAAGCACGGGGCGCGGTGTCGCCGTTGCCGTGGGGGGCGCCGGGGTGGGCGTCGCGGTGGCCGTGGCAACGGGAGGTACGGTCCGGGTTGGCGTCGCCTGTACCGCGCGAGTGCAGCCGCCGATGAGCGTGGAGAAGGCCAAGACCTGCAGCGCAACGGCGAATGGGCCGGAACGCCTTAGTGGACGACGCGGACGGTGAAGATCGATAAGGCGCAGAAGATGATCGCCGTGGCGATCGTGATCTGAAAGATCACCCGCTCGGCGCCGCGCCGTGTGCGGAACACCGCGTTGTCCTGGCCGAAGACGGCGCCAAGGCCACTGCCGCGCGCCTGCAGCAGCACGAGTGCCACCAGGAGGATGCAGATGAATATCTGGATGACGTTCAGGTATGGCCCCATGTGTCACCTTGCCCTGTGTGCAGCGCGCCGCGCGCATCCTCTCCAGTGTACCTGTTCGCGCCGACCTATCACGCCTTTGGGTGACCCGATGGCGCGGCATCGAACGCCGCCGGGCGCGTGAAGAGCAGCAGCCAGCGTTTCCAGTTCGGCGAGCTGGCGGCGCCGACGCCCGCAGGGCGGCCGTGCGGCGCAGCGATCGGCGTTGGAGTCGGTGCGGCTGGCACCCCCTGCGCCGGCGCCGCTACCTGCACGTGGACGACGTGGTCACCTGGCTTCATCAGGCCGAGTTGCTCGCGCGCCACCTGCTCGGCGTAGGCCGGCGTTCGCTGATAGGCCAACTGGGTACTGAGGTCGCCATTCTGCTGCTTGAACGTATCCACGGCGAGTTGAGCGTCCTGGAGCTGCGCGGCCAGGGCGCGATCCGCTACCACGGCATGCGACGTGCGTACGGCGAAGTAGAGCGACACGATGACGGCCATAACGACGAAGACGTGCCGGTAGGTTGGACGAACAGTCCGCATCACCGCGGCTCGCCCAGCGTTGCCTCCGCCAGCACCGAGTAGCGAGCGCCGTCGGGAAAAAGGTCGCTGCGCATCAGGCACACGCTCTGTGCAGTGAAGGCGCCACTACTCGCCCATTGCCGCGCCCGTAGGGCCGCGCCGATGGCGGCTGCCTGCCCGCGCAAAAGCGGCGGCCGTAGCCGTCCCAGACTGACGTGCGGGCGGAACGTGCGCTCTTCCAGTTCGTAACCGCCGTCAGCCAGCGCGCGCAGCACCACCCCTTGCAACGCCTGCAGCAGGTCGCGGCTGTCCTGAATCGGCGCAGCGATGACCGTCGGGACGCGGGCATTGGGGAATAGTTCAGGTTGCAATAGCGTGAGCGTCGCAGGGCGGAGCTGGTGTACGCTCCGTGCGACAGTCGGCCACGCTGTCGCCAATTGCCGGCTCGATGACTCTCCCAGAAAGGCAAGCGTCAGATGTAACCCCTCCGGCATCTGCCAGCGAACAGGCAACATCTGCAGGTCGGCATCGCCGCGCAGTGCCTCCAGCAGCACTGCGGCGGCAGGTACCTGTACCGCTAGAAACGCCCGTACATCACTGCCGCTCACGGCCGCCGATGGTCGATCAGGTAGCGCAGCCATAGTCTCCCCATCCTCACCGTCCTGAGGCACAGGCTACAGCCAACGCGCGCCGGTGGCGAAGGCCATAGCCATCTCGGGCCATCGGGCCGCCGACAAGGCCCCTGGGCGCGCCTGGTCCGGCGAGAATTCCCTCTCGATCCTGTATCCCCGGAGGCGCGTCGAGCACCACGTGCCGTAAAGTATGGACGTGAAAGTTTGGGGCTTCCGACGGTCGCACCGGTCGCTCGGGATCGCCGGTCGAGTGTTACCGGCAGTATTGCTGGTCGCCCTCGGCACGCTGCCGTTCCTGTATCGAACGCTGCCTCAGGCTGCGCCAATGCAGCTCACCAAGATTGCGCTGCTCGTCGCGTTTTCCGGGCAGATGCAGGCGCGAGGCAACGACCTCTATGCCGCTGTTGACCTCGCCCTGCAACGCGCCAACGCCCATGCCGGCCGGACCATCGCGGTTGTGAGCGCACTGGACGATCAGGCGCAGCCGCAAACTGCGCAGGACCAGGCCCGCGGCGCTGCCGCCGATCCGGCGATCGACGCCATGGTCTGTTGCACCACGTCCAGCGCCGAGCACGCTGTGGCCGCCATCCTCCCTCCCGGCAAGCCGCTGGTATCCCTGGCGGCAACGGCGCCCGGCATGGCCGTGGATGAAGCCATGCTTGTTCGTCGCCGGCTCGGTGGGAGCACCGCCGTGGTCGTCAGCGACCAAACGATACCGGGAGAGGCGCGCGCAGGCGCGCTGATGCCGGCCTTTCGGGCGGCCGGTTATACGGTCTCCCTGCAAGTGGTGGACTTCGCCGGCGGCAGCCTTGCCGGCCGGATCGCCGTCGCAGTCGCCCAGGAGACTCCCGACCTGATCGTTGTTGACGCCGACTATCCCAGCGCGGCGACGTTGGCTACGGCTCTGCGCGGCGCTGGTGTTACCGCACCACTGGTAGGTGACGACCGTCTGGATGGCGCCCCGGCGGCCGCGCTGCTGAATGGGGACGGACCGGTGTGGTATGTGGCGCTGGATCGAGTCGCCTTGTTGCAACAGGTCCCCACGACCTTCGTCAGTGACTTCAGTCAGTTGCGCGGCCATCCACCTTCGGCGCGCGACATCCTGGCGTACGTCCAGGCGAGTGCTGCCGTTCACGATGGGCTGGCTTTTGTTCATGCCACAACCGTGCCGGTGGTGCTCTACCAGCTCATCCCGGGCGTCTATCCGGCCCCACCGGTCGGGACGGTGGGGGGCGGCAGTCCGTGAGTGGCGCGCGCCCTATGGAACCGGGGGACGTGCCACATCTCCACTTGCGCTTCGACAGCCTGTTCAATCGCGTGTCCCTGCAGGAGCACGCGCGTGACTTCCCGGGTCTCGCCTGGACGAACGATCAGTACGAGTATGTCGTGGCGGACCGTTGGAAGTCGCGTGCCGCTATCGGCGCCATAATGGAGGTGAGCGGCCCCGGCCGTGGCTTTCGCGGGATACTCCCGTCGGCGTTGCGCGATGCCCAGTGGCCGGCGCGACGGGCCGCCATGATCGAAGGTCTCCTGACCAGCCTGCAGCAGCGAGGTTGCCGGCTGGTGCTGGTGGGCGACAGGGAGGCTGAACGTAGTCTGCAACCTTTCCTGACGTTGGGGTTCGAGCTCGTTGAGGACATTGTCTACTACCGTAAGCCGGATTGCGCCGTGTCGCGCCATCCTTCGCCCCTGGTGCTGCGACGCTTGCGCGTCGCTGACACGCCTTACCTGGTGCAACTGGAACAGCGCGTCTTTCCCTGGCTGTGGTGGTATGGGGAGAATGAATGGTACTTGATCAGGATGCTGGCCGATGTCGAAACACACCTGGCCTACCGTGACGGCGTCCTGGTCGGTTACGAGACACATACGGTCACCGGCGACCATGGTCATCTTGACCGCCTTGGCATCGAAACCAGCTTGCAGGGCCACGGCCTGGGGGAAGAGCTCCTGCGGCTGGCTACCACCCGCATCGCCGAACTGGGTGGCAGGGAGATCGGACTCTCCACCCAGCGCGGCAACCTCCGCGCCCGTCAACTCTACGAGAAGCACGGCTTTCGCTTGACCAGCCAGAGCCTCCGCTATTACGGACGGATTCTGGACCCGACGGTACGCAGCCTCCTGGAGCTCCCCGACAATGATGGTTCGCAGCCACACACCGCCTGATCAGGCGCGTTCGTCTTGTCGACGTGCTCGCGTGGCCGCTAGCCACGCTGATCGTGCCTGCTCCATGTCGGCCAGACGCACGCCGCCGTGGCTGCCGGAACAGACACAGCGGGCGATGACGCCGTCACTATCCTGGTCGTCCCCGGTCTCGAAGGCCACACACTTTTGACGGTCGATCCAGCTCCCCATCAAGCGGAACGCCAGCTCGTAGCGCCCTGGGGTGGCGTTGGCGCGGCCCGTACCGCGGCGTCCGCGCGCCTCTCGTGAGATCTGCGCCAGTTCGTCGACGGCGTAGCGGCGCCCTATCGGTACGCCCCCCGTTCCACGCCGCCGCTCGCCCTCGACGACCAGGGCGGCATTGGGCCGGTACCGCAGGCGGACGTTGCGCAAGCCGTCGGCATCCAGCTCGTGGCCGAGTGCGCGCAGCCGGTCGGTCCACGTCGCGCCCGGCTGCGTCTCTTCCGCTGTCGGGACTTGCTCTCCTACGTCCACGGGCACAATACCTCCCAGGATCGAACGCTGACGGCAGCAGCGGGCAGCAGATAGCGGCGCCTCGTTGCTCAATGCACCCTATCATATCGCCTGGGAGCACCGGCGCCTAGGTTGTCTCGCCTGTGCGGCACAATAGTTGTCGGTGACGATGTGTTCAGGATTGAGGACTCGATATGCGAGAATTGGTCCGAAACGCTGTGACGTTTCAACTGATGCGGGGCGACATCACCAGGGTTGCTGTCGACGCCATCGTCAACGCCGCAAACACAAGCTTGCTAGGGGGCGGCGGTGTGGATGGCGCCATCCACCGCGCAGGCGGGCCAGCGATCCTGGCAGCGTGCCGGCTGGTGGGTCGCTGCCCAACCGGGGAAGCGCGCATCACGACCGCCGGCAAGCTGCCTGCCCGTTACGTCATCCACACGGTTGGACCAGTCTGGCACGGCGGTGAGAAGGGAGAGTCTGACCTGCTCGCCTCGGCCTATCGCAACAGCTTTGCCCTTGCCAAAGAACACCAGGTGACCAGCATCGCTTTTCCGTCGATATCGACTGGCGCCTATCGCTACCCGATCCAGCAGGCGGCGCCGATCGCCCTTGCCGCCGCCGACGCAGCGACTCGGGACCCCGGCACACTGCGGGAGGTCATTTTCGTGCTCTACACTTCCGACGCATTTGAGGTGTACGAGCAGGCTCTGGCCAGCCTGGCCTCGTAGGGCCGAGCCAAGCCCACCCGCGACGAGCACATGCGTGGATGTGAGCAGCGGAAATGGGCACAAAGAAGGGAACACAACCCGTGACGGAGTTCGGCAAGCAAGCTGCGGCGTTGGTGGCTCGCCTCACGCTGGAAGAGAAGATCGGTCAAATTCTTCTGCTGGCCTTTGCCGGCCCGCCGGACGTGGGCCCGCGCCAACTGATCGAGAGGTATGGGCTGGGCGGCGTCTACGTCAGCCAGGACAACGCGGCAACGCCGGAAGAAGCGGCCCGGCTGAGCACAACGCTCCAGGGCTATGCGCGGACCACGCCGTCTGCCGTGCCCCTCCTGATCGCTGCCGACCACGAGGGAGCCTGGAGCGTAGTCGCCCCGTCTACTACGACGGGACCCGGCAACCTTGGTCTCGGCGCGACGCACAATCCGCGCTGGACGGAGGCAATGTACGCCGTCCTTGCCCAGGAGTTGCGCAGCGTCGGCTACAACACGCTGCTGGCGCCCTGCGTGGATGTCAACAGTAACCCGCGCAACGCCATCATTGGCATGCGGTCGTTCGGTGACGACCCGGTGGCCGTTTCGGCGCATGCCGCTGCCGCCGTGCAAGGAGCGCAAGCGAATGGCGTTATCGCCGCGGCAAAGCATTTCCCCGGCCACGGCGACACCCAGACAGACACGCACCGCGGCCTGGCAATCGTCGATCGGACGGCAGAAGCCGTGCGGGCCACTGATCTCCTGCCGTTTCGTGCTGCCATCGGGGCGGGCGTGGGGATGGTAATGACCTCGCATATCCTCTACCCCGCCTTTGATGCCGAGCAGCCCGCCACGCTCTCGCGCCGTGTGCTTCAGGGACTGCTTCGTGAAGAGCTCGGCTTTCAGGGTCTCATCATTTCCGATAGCATGAATATGGCTTCCATCAGCCGCGTCTATCCGCCGGGAGAAGCGGAGGTACAGGCAATACTGGCGGGTGTAGACATGCTGATGCTGGCCGAGGAACACTACGCCCACGACCACACGACATACCTGGAGCGCCAACTCACTATTGTGGAGCGTTTGCTGGAAGCAGCGCGAAGCGGCCGCCTGCCGTTATCCCGGCTGGACGACGCCGTTTCCCGCATCATCAAACTCAAGTTGAGCCACGGCGTCTTCAATCAGCCGTCCCCGCGTCCCGCTGAAGCGCGTCGAATCGTGGGCGCCGCGGTGCACCGTCAGATCGCTTCAGCCGCCGCGACTGCCGGAGTAACACTGCTCGGTGCCGACAATCGCTTGTTACCGGTTGCGCCGCACGTCCCGCTCACGATAGTGAACACCACGTCAGCCGGCGCCTACAGCATCCTCAGCGGCACCCGAGGGATTGGGCCCAACCAGACGGTATCGGCGTTCGACGCCTTTGTCGCGGCCTGCCGGCTGCGCACCCCCAACATGCTCGTCTTGAGTGCAGAGGAGGCGTTCCAACCCAACGGCGCCCCCAGCGACCATGTGCCTACAGTCGGGGTCGTAGTCGCCGTGACGGAGAACTACCCGTTACCGGGCGAGGATTTCGACACGACCGCCCAGGTTCCCCGGCTGCTGCGCCTCCAGGCTGCTGTGGGACCGCGCCTGATCCTCGTGGCCCTGCGCGATCCATATGACCTGCCGCGACTTGACCCACTGCCGACCTGCCTCTGCACCTGTTCGTTCCGTCCCGAAGCGGCAGCGGCCGCCGCCGCCGTCCTTTTTGGCGAGTCGCCAGCCAACGGCCGCCTGCCGGTGCGTTCCTGATGCTGTCAGCAGGGACGCGCGGCCTGAGGCGTGAAGCAATTGCTTGACCCGCCTTGCGAACCAGGGGTACCATGCGGCAGCCACGGGGCTGTAGCTCAATTGGGAGAGCATCGCCTTTGCAAGGCGGGGGTTTGGGGTTCGAGCCCCCACAGCTCCACATGTGGGGAGTGCATAATGGCTCTAGAGGTTCAGCGCAGCCCTGCTGTTACCGTGCATGAGGTATCGCCAGCGGAGCGCTGGCAGATCTTTGACGAGGCGGCGCGGTACTACCTGGGGAAGACTGGTAAAGAGTTCGCCCGCGCGTGGGACGCGGGAGAATTCGACGCCGACGTGGATGAACCCAAGACGATGCGCGTAGCCTTGCTACGCCCCGATGCCTGGTAGGGCCTCAAGCTAGGTGGCAGCCGCGTCAGACAGGAAGCGCACCCCATGAGCATCGAACATCTCCACTTTTCCATGCGCATCGAATGGAGCGACGAGGATCAAGCCTTTATCGTGACGGTCCCCGAACTACCGGGCTGCCGTACCCATGGCTCCACCTACGATGAAGCGGTCCGGCAAGGCCGCGACGCCATCGAAAGTTGGATAGATGCGCGGCGGGCGAGCGGACGGCCCATTCCCGCACCGCTCGTCTACGTCGGCGTCTAGAGGCATCCTGGCCTGATCCTGGCCATGCTCTGGATGGGACTTCCAAACTATGCGGTTGTTGGCCAGATGACAGATCAAGTCCCGTAGGATGGGGACGGGACTAGTATTTCAGGGCTGGCGCGTGCTGGCGCAAGGCGAGGTCCGCCAGCGCAGTGTCGGCGGCGATCAGTACCGGGCCATGCTCGCCATCGTCACGCATCAGGGCGTAGCCGGCCAGGGCGTCGGGTCCGTCTTCCCGCACGGTGCGGTAGACAGCCGCCAGCGCGTCCACTTCGGTCGGATACTCGTCGGTCAATGCGCCGGCGTCGGCGTCCCATAGGGCAAAGGTACTCACATGGGCAGTCTACGGCGATCGGCGCACGGAGGCAACTCGCGTCACACAGGCGGGTGTCCCCCAAGTATTTGCGCGGCCTGCTTGCTAACGGTGTCGCTGCCGCGCCCGGCGACTGAAGTCGCGGGCTATTCGAAGCGAAGTCCGCCTACGCGGACTAATCCAGCCGCCGAAGGCGGGTACCCACCGCAGTGGGTGGTTGCTTACCGTAGCCCGCGACTTTAGTCGCCGGGAGGTCCCAAGCATACGGCGCAAAACTATGGGGGACACCCCACACAGGCCAGGAGCAAGGCCGGTGATGCCCACAGGGTGTGGTGGCCGGGTGTGCGGAGTGTACGTTCGTAAACCAGGTTCTGCGGTTGTCCTTCCGGCGTCAGCGTGGGGATGCGGAGCTCGGCGACGAATCCGCCCAGCATTGGTAGACCGCGGGCTTGCCGGTGCGCTTGCGCCTCCGTGGCGAACACTCCAGCCAGCCGTCTGTGGAAGCAACGACAACCTTGGCATGATAATACGCTGCGCCATCTCTCACATTTGTTGACTATTGCAAGCCGTTCGTTGCCGTCAGCATCACTGCCAAATGCTGCCTGGAGCATACCGAACGGCGGCTAAGATGTCGGATCAGGCTGGTGTGGCCAGACGAAACGGCCTTTTGTTTGCCCTACCAACAACCTTTGAAGGCGGGATGCCTTCTCCCGATCCTCCGATTCGAGGGGAACACCGGTGATTTCAGCTCCCAATGGGTCCTCGGCCTTTGGTTCAACCTTCAGTCCAAGGTCGCGGATTCGACCGACGTGAAGCGTAACAACCGCTTTCGGCTTCTTCAGTGCGCCAAGGGCATGTTCTAGTGAGCATGAAACGGAGAGGCCATTCTTGCTCATACGCCGTTCGAACGCCCTATCCTGTACTTCGCCGTTGTCAGCGTCAATCCATTGGGACCGCAGTACCCGGTATACAATGGTGCTGCATGGCAACTGTGTCGAACTTGTCCCGGTGGTGTCCAAAGGTTCGCTCATACATTGGTCAACCAGCGCGTCCATTTGGCGAGCGTTTGGGGTGACAATCCTTCAACGCCAAACTCTTGCCCCTGCTCGTGATAGATATAACCCGTTTCATGGCTACGGGCAGGTATCGACAATTTGATGTAGCGATCGGGCCGCTTCCAATAGACGTGAATGCCCTGATCCGCCGCCGTGGCAACGGACGCTCGCGGAAATGGGCCGTTCACAGCATGTCGAATGTCCATGAGGAGGTGTAGCGCCTGCTCAAAGGCGTACGGCGTCGGCCTATCCTCAGCATCGTCTTCGCGAAGTAATTTCACGAGGCGCGACACATTGGTATCAAAGTGATCGTCCAGGGGAACATCAACGGTGGGGCCCGCTTGCGTACTGAAAGCTGGGTGTTTCGGCAGCACCGCGAACTTCGCGCTATATGGTTGGGTCGGTTCCATTGCTCGTTCCAACATAGCGACGACAAGAGTCTGCCTAGCCCGCTTGGCGGCACTATATGCGTCGTCGCCAGCAGGCGATGTCCCACTGGCTTCAGTCGCACGGATGGAGGCGGCAGTATTCGGTGACCCAGGCAACCACCTGGGCATCATCGCCAGGTCCTGGTAGCCTACACTCGTCTCGGTTGGTATTAGAGCGTAACTCACGACTCGATCTCCTCCGGGAAGTAGACGCGCAAGATTGTGCCCATTTCTTCGAGCGCATCCGTGAAGAACCGCCGCATTTGTGTTGGATCGAACTGGTTTTGTTCAAGCCCCTCCTCGAGAGTATTAATATCCTGCTCAACAGCGATGGCTGGGTTTGCCCCTATCTGGGCAGTTCTGAGGCGTACCCAACTGTTGATACTCTGGGGCTGAAAACGAGCGATGTACTGCTTATGGTTATGAATTTCGAAACTCCGAGAATGCCGAAATGAACCCTCTCTTGCTGCTTCATTGCAGAACTTTTCGACCAGGTACCGCGCCGGCTCGGGCGCTTCACAACCACGCAGCATCACTAATGCGAGCCGCCCGACGCGCACCCCGTTTTGCTGAACATAGTGTTCGAGTACTTGAGAACACTGGGTCACAATTTCGTGTAGCTGTCCCTCTTGTACCAGCCCCGCGTTCGGTCCCCAAAAGGAATCCATCCGTGCTGGGGCCGCATTAATTCTCCACACATTGTCTAGACTTTGCAGCACTACACGCGGAATCATTGGCGGTGTGTCATCAGGCAACGGAAATGACGCCGCCGAACCGTTGTAACGTAGCGCATATTCGCCTAACACACTGGCTAGCGCCCTGGCTGGCGCAAACGCCCCGACGTCTGGCGTAAACATAACGGCCTGAACTGCCCCGACCTTGAATTCAGATGCTCTCGGCATGTCTCCGTGCGTCCCTACCCTTTCGCCTTCGATCCCTAAGGCATCTGCGCCGCCTCACTCGCACCGTCCGGTCTCTACGGTCCGAGAGTTAAGCATACACCATCAGGCTGTGCAACCACGGGATCGATGAATAATGAAAAGAAGGGGAAAGGGTGACGTCAGGTTATGACTGCCCCTATGGGTAGCACAACACCCTGACGATCCCCGACTGAAATGTCGCTATCGGCGCTTTCTCTCTCGGTGAGGGGGACATCATACCGCCAGATATCGCCGCTGCCCTCCGATGGTTTCGCATGAGTGTACTTTCCCATCGTGCTAATAGACGCATGACCCAGGGTTGCTTGTACCAAAGTGATCGGGGCTCCCCAGGCTAGAGTGCCGGTCCACTGAACCCGACCTTGCGAGAGCGATCAGTCTCAGCTCTTCATTGCGGCCATCGCCGGAGTGTTTGACGGGTGTCGGGCCGGTTCACCCGGCGCTTCAGCGCCGGGCGAACCGGCAGCAGCGATTAGTGCATCGGCGCTCTAAGCACGTAGCCAGAACAAAGGCATACTTTTGCCGCCGATCCCCTCTGGAGCGTCCCATGCCAAAGTTATGGTCACATGCTTAGCGCGTCAGGGCCGGCGCGTGCTGGCGCAAGGCGAGGTCCGCTAGCGCAGTGTCGGCGGCGATCAGCACCGGGTCATGCACGCCATCGTCACGCATCAGGGCGTAACCGGCGAGCGCATCCGGGCCAGCCTTCTCCACGGTGCGGTAGAGCGCCGCCAGTGCGTCCTCTTCCGTTGGATACTCACCGGTGAGGTTGGCGGTTACAGTGTCCCAGAGTTCGTATAGCATGTCCATAGTCTACACGGTCGGCCGGGCAGACACGACACGCACCACGGCGGACAACAGTACAGCAGCATCGCCCCACAGGGTGTGATGGCCGGGGCCACCCGTCTTCTCCACCCGAATGGCGGCGGCTTCTGGGATCTGGAGTTCGGCGACGTACTCGCCCATGCGGTAGTCCACGCCGCGTGTCTTGCGACAGGCCTGGGCGAGCGTGGCAAAAACGGAGATGCCTTCTAGCAAGCGGACCATCGCCGGAGGAGCATCGACAGGCATGCGGCCGGTTTCCACGCCGGATAGGAACGCATGGACCGTCGGGGGGTCAGTCTTGACGACGCGGTAATAGGTGCGCATCATGACGGGTACATCCTGCCCGGACGGGTCAGGAACCGTCCGCCCGATGCCGTCATGCGCCCCCCTGTGTGGCTGGCTTCCATTTCGAGGCAGTCAGGCTCCCCAACCGGCATGATCACCAGGAAGTCGTCTACTGTCTTTGTCGGCCACAGCAGCGCCACACGGGCCGCCAGCCGGTCGCGTGTTTCCAGTGGGGCGTAGCTGGCCAGCTTGCAGAGGTTGCCAGCCGCAATGCAGACATGCTCCAGGAGCGGATGCGGCGCTATGTGCCGGCATATGCCCCCCGTGCCGTCCGTGTCGATCGGCGCAATAATGAAGATGCGCCGCCCGATGCGGATGTGTAGCACGAACCCAGCCGCAACCATGGCGTGCGCTCGGTCGCGCTGGACGTGAAACACCTCCCCCAGTTCGGTCACTGTCAGGACGGGGCTGGGCGCAACAATTCGTTGAGTAGTACCATTTTCAGCATGCGGGCTGGGGGATTGTGGCGGGCGAGGACGGGCGGTAGAGTTCACTCAGCGTTGCCTTTCTAGCGATGGGCGCGCGGCACGGGTAGGAGCGGTAGGCCCTGGTAAGTCAGCCGCTCCGGCCCGTGGTGTCCGTCGACGTTCATTATGTCTGCGCCACATATAATTGAACCGGACGCCACCATGCACGTCTATGAGACGATCACCCTACGGTCGTTGCCGTCGCTGCGCATCTTTCCTGTCTGGCATTATGCTATACGTCTTCACCTTGCATTGAGCGGTCGCCGTAACTGAATTGCCGGCGTCCACTGACACCATGGCAGCATCCCAGCGATCACTACCAGAGGGAAACACGCGTTAGCCCGGAAGTTGCCGTTACGTTCTACCCTGGTTCGCGCATTCCCACCAGGCATAGACACGCCGCGCTATGTAACGGCTGCAAGGGTCTTGCCGGAGCCGACAATTGTTTCAATCAATGCCAGCAACAGCCCCCCCAGTTTGACACTTCCGGGCTGCTCTCTGGTCCAAAAGAGTCCAATCCTAGTCCAATGCGGTGCAATATGGTGGTCCACTCCTGTCCTCCTGTCCATTATGTGTTGCGTACCAGACGGAGAGTAGCGTAGAATGGACAAGAATAATGCTATGCTGGGCTTTTGCAAGGCGAGGGTTTGGGGTTCGAGGCGCAAGAGATCCCCATTGGAGAGTGCGTCATGGCCATAGAGGTTCAACGCAGCCCCGGTGTCACCGTGCATGAAGTGTCGCCCACGGAGCGCTGGCAGATCTTTGACGAGGCGGCGCAGTACTACCTGGGGAAGACTGGCAAAGAGTTCGCTCGTGCGTGGGACGAGGGAGAGTTCGATGCTGACCCAGATGAGCCCAAGACGATGCGCGTAGCCTTGCTACGCCCCGATGCCCGGTAGGACCCCAAGCCAGGCGGCAATCGCATTCCGAGACTCGCTGCAGCGGTCACTCGGCTGCGTTGTAGACGCTCGCCTCAACGTTGATGGGTACCGCCAGCCTGCGTACCCAACGGAACTCTTCACGGCAGACCTGGGCCGGGGACTACCGGTGCCCTTTTGGGGGAGTCGGCAATTCAAACTCGTAGTGATCATCAAGTATCGCATCGTCAAAGAGTCTGGATTTCGAGGTCCATGGGCGACCCGCATCGGCAAGTACGAGTACTCTGTCCTTGACAAGGACGATAGGGAGATTCTGGCATTCCACTGGCATCCGGGGCAGCGAAATACGGTTTCATGGCCCCACCTACACATGGGCAATGCCATCCTTGTAGGTACATACGGCTTTCTCCATAAGGCGCACATACGGACCGAGCGGATCGCGCTCGAAGACGTGGTGCGGCTCGCGATAGAGGAATTCGGCATCTCACCTGTACCGCAGCATGTAGACAATTGGGATCGGACGCTTGACCAGCGGCGGAAAGAATTCGAGCGATTGCGAACCTGGCCCTAGCCTTATCAAGCGTTTGTACTGCGTAGCCCCAGCCCTGGGGGCGTCGGCACTGCCAGCGATAGCCGCGTTGCCAATCCCGTAGGACGCGAACGGGCCTAGCGCGTCAGGGTCGGCGCGTGCTGGCGCAAGGCGAGGTCCGCCAGCGCAGTGTCGGCGGCGATCAGTACCGGGTCATGCTCACCGTCGTCATGCATCAGGGCGTAGCCGGCCAGGGCGTCGGGTCCGTCTTCCTGCACCGTGCGGTAGACAGCCGCCAGCGCGTCCGCTTCGGTTGGATACTCGCCGGTCAATGCGCCGGCGTCGGCGTCCCATAAGGCAAAGATACTCACATGGGCAGTCTACGGCGATCGGCGCACGGGGGCAACTCGCGTCACACATGCCAGGAGCAAGGCCGGTGCTGCCCATAGGGTGTGGTGGCCGGGTGTGCGGAGTGTGCGTTCGTAAACCAGGTTCTGCGGTTGTTCTTCGGGCGTCACCGCGGGGATATGGAGTTCGGTGACGAATTCGCCCAGCATTGGTAGACTGCGGGCTTGCCGGTGCGCTTGCGCCTCGGTGGCGAATACTGATAACCCACTGCACAGGCGTAGCTTCTCCGGCGTCGGATCGGCCAGGCGCCGACCTAGCTGTGCCTGTGGCGTGACATCGATGATCGTTGGCGGGTCGGCTTTGACGACGCGATAGAAGGTGAGAAGTTCACCTAGTCCTCGCCCGTGGCCAACCCTGCAGTGATGAAATGGCCCTGCCGAGGGCATCAATGTACTTGACTCACTCAGGGGAGGTGGGACATAATAGAGGTTGAGGTCGAACGGCTGCCCGATGCGGTTCTATCGCACAGGCCCGGGGAGTTTCCGGGCCTCCGGCTCGTGAGTTTATTGGCAATGCTCGAACGGTACACCTTCAGCTTCTATGAGGTCGTCTCCAACCTGGGTTGGGTGCGGTCTCACGCTGACCTTTTGAAGACATACGCCGGTGAGCCCGGTAAGTGGGACATGGAGCGAATCCGCAAGATTTTTGGGGAAGCGCGAGAAGAGTGCCTGAAGAATGGCTTTTATCATTCCGCGAAACTGGCCGCGACGTTTGAATCAAGATGTCTAGTCGAGCCTAGGCCGGTCTTTACCTTGGTCAACAACGGGTACACATGGGGGTCGATCAGGAATGATATCGAAACGCTGGAGGATTCCTTTAGTAGCGAGCTGAGAAGAGAGCTGTTCTTTCATATTCCATCAGATAAGGAGCGTTATTTTGAAAGAGATAACCTATTTGGACCAGAAGTAGCTCAAGAATTCCCCTCATGCGCCGGTGATATACGAAATTCCGGTACGTGTTTCGCTGTTGAGCAATACGATGGGGCTGTATTCCAC
Source organism: Chloroflexota bacterium (assembly GCA_036734945.1). GTDB lineage: Bacteria > Chloroflexota > UBA4733 > UBA4733 > UBA4733 > UBA4733. The sequence continues at coordinate 30,880 of DAIMXP010000047.1, read as the reverse complement.
CTCATGCAGGTTCTTCAGATAGCATTGAACTCTCTCGCTCAAAAGTTTGGCGTGCCATTTGGGAATACTAACTGGCAAAACGTCATTGACCAGATTGAGGCAAAAGTCAGGAAGATCGATTCTTCTTTCGGGCCGAACTGGAAACAACAGCAAAAGGTGTATTCCGAGGTAGCGCTTCATTTCCGTTATCTGAAAGATGCGTGGCGGAATCATATAATGCACGAACACATTCCTTACGACGAGGGAAAAGCGTTGAGTATATGGAACCACGTAGATGGGTTTATGCAAGAGTTGGTGGCAGGTGGGCTATCGGAGCCGGGAGCCGACCAAGCATAGTACGGGCTCGTTGTTGAGTCGAGGCCGCAAAGCCCCGATGCGCCCCGCTTGACAGCAGTGCCATCCTGTAGGTTTGGCGTTGAGGAAATATCACGCCGTTACTTGCAGGGAGGAGTACGATACCTACCAGTTATTGGTCCCCGGGCGCCTCGCCGCGGCAAAGCGGCGGGCGCCTTGCCCGCGTCCGCCACGCCATAATTCATTTTTGTGCAACCTCGAAGCTTTTTGTGCAGATGCCTGTTTGTAAGCAATGCTCAGTATCCCTTCTGCGTCATAGGCAGCGACGCTCAGATCGGGTAGACCTTCAGCACCTCGTCGCCGTAGTGGTTGATGACCTTCACGGCGATATTACCCGTTTCTGGCCTGTCGAAGGGGCGGCTCACCGTGCTATACAGACTTGCCCAGGCTGCTTCGTCGATGTCCGCGCGTAGCGCGCGCTTCAGCTTGTCGTAGGGTTCGTCTGCTCCGGTGAAGTAGGCGTGGCGAACGAAGAAGCTCTCGCCGTTGTAGTCCGTATCAATGAACCAGCAGGCAATGTCGTCGGTCGAGGCGCTGCGAAGCTGCCCGGTGGTCGGGTCGTACACGTCCACGCCCTTGATCTCGATGATAATCTGCCCGTTCTGCTGCTTCCTGATGTCCACGTCCGGTTCGCCGAAGACCATGAACAGGTTGCCGGCGCCGGTCTTCTTGAGTAGCTCGTCGCCCATCGCCAGGTCGGGGTTCATCTTGGCGGGCAGGACGGTCAGCTTGCCGTAGCGTTTTGCCTCCTCGGTGACGTGGGGATCGAAGGCAAAGCCGCAGACGATGAGCACATCGAAGCCTATGCCCTGCACTGCTTCCTTGGCGGCTTCCTTCACCTGCTGCGGGCCGACCGTGCCGTGCTCCGGGCCGATGGAGACGGCGACGCGCCGGGTCTTTCTATCGGCGTCGGTGTATTCGCCCGTCGCGTTCAGCCACGCCCCGGCATAGGGGTCGAGCCGGTCGAAGGTGAGGCGCTCGTCTTTGCGGGTGTTCTGCACGCCTGCCTTTTTGAGGTTGTCCAGGATCATGGTGGCGAAGTCCTGCTCCTTTTGGGCTTCCTGCTCCGTCACCGGGCCGTCCTGGTAGTCGTCGGCGGTGGACAGCATGCGATGCGGCGAGAGACTTTCCACCGAGAAGGGGCCACACACGCGCACACGCTTGTTGTCTTCGTAAGGCTGGTCGTAGAGCGTTTCGGACTCAGCGTGGCGGGCGATGGCGGCGTCGAGCTCCTGGCGCGTCATCCCTTCCGTGATGTCCGGGTTGTTGGCGATGGACTTGAGCGTGACGTGCGGCACGTGCTTGTAGACGAAGCCCTTGCGGATGTCGTCTTGCGTCTTGTAGTCCGGGGGCATCTTGCCGGTGAGTTCGGCTTCCTTCTTGATACCCTCGGGGGAGTCGGCCAGCAGGTAGTAGGGATACCTCGCGGCCATCAGGCGGGTACGGGCAAGGGCCAGGGCGACGCGGCTGGTGTCACAGGTGATCCAGCGCCGGCCCCACTGCTCGGCAACGTAGGCTGTCGTGCCGCTGCCGCAGGTCGGGTCCAGCACGAGATCGCCGGGGTCGGTGGTCATCAGGAGGCAGCGAGTGATCGTCTTCGAACCCGTTTGTACGACATACACCTTTGGGTCGGTGAAACTGCCAGTGCCAGTGTCCGCCCAAACAGAGTCAAGCGGATAAACCGGAAAGTCATCTACGAATCGGACATAGGCCAGGCTCGATCCCGACACGGCAATACGATCAGCTGTGGCGAGACGCTGCATCCCAGACATGGTCGCCTTCCAGTTTGAGCTTGGCCCTGGGTGGTACGACTTGCCGTTGAACTCAAAAGGCACCGTCGTGTTCGTTCGGAATCCTTGCGACGTGATCACGTCGAACCTCAGAACACGCCATCCGGTGGGCACTGTCTCCGGACCAGCCATCTCGGCCGCTGTCATCTTTCTGATGGATCCATCCGCCCCCATGACTCGGCTGTAGACGCCCGCCCCTTCGCTGCCGCCAGACTTTTCTAGGTATAACTGACGATACTTCACGACCTGCCGATTTTTCGCGTACCACAAGATGTAGTCAACTGACGCAGCAAGGAGATCTGCGGTTGTTCCTCCAGACTTACGAACGATGAGCAGTGCACAGAAGTTGTCAGCACCGAATACTTCGTCCATGACGCTTCGCACCAGATGCACATTCTCATCGCCAATCTGCACAAACACGCTCCCCGTCTCGGTGAGCAGATCGCGAGCTACGACCAGACGGTCACGCAGATACGATAGGTAGGAGTGGATGCCGAGCTTCCAGGTGTCGCGGAAGGCGCGCACCTGTTCGGGCTGGCGGGTAGCGTCCTCGGCCCTGCCGTCTCGCACGTCGTGCTTGCGGGTGCTCACCTGCCAGTTGGAGCCGAACTTGATGCCGTAGGGCGGGTCGAGGTAGATGGTCTGCACCTTCCCCTTGAGACCTTCCTTCTCGGCTAGCGAGGTCATCACCAGCAGCGAGTCGCCCAGGATCAGGCGGTTGGTCCAGTTCTGCTCGTGGTGGTAGAAGTCGACCTTCTGGTCGAATTCCTCGGGGCCGCCGTCGAAGTCGGCGAAAAGGCTTGGCTGGTCGTTGCTCGGCTGCTCGGTTCGGGGCAGCGCGTCGATAATCGCTTGCGGGTGGACCTTTTCCTGGATGTAGATCGGCACGACGGGGACGGTGAGGTCGGCGCCGTCTTGCTCGTCCTTACCCTTCCATACCAGTTGCGGATCAAGCGAGGGGTCGCGCGGGTAGCGCATGCTTGTTGGGGCGATCTCGTCGTCGGCCACGAAGTCGCGCAACTCCTCGGTCGGGATGTTGGCGCGCTTGTCCTTGTGGTGGATGGAGTCCACGTCTAACGGGGCCGGGGGCTTCTTAGGCATGCGCCAGTTCCTTTGCTGTGTGCGCCTGGGCCATGCTCAGGAAGCCCCGGATCAGGCTTTGCGCGTTCCAGGGATCGGCGACTTCGAGAAACGCCCAGCGACCAAAGCTGCCGTGATTGTTGACGGCCGGCGCCCAGAGCGTATACGCCGTGGCGACTTTGGCGGCCTTGTCCTTCTTCTGCTCACCGGTCACTTCGACAATGAGGTTCAGGAGGTCGTCCCGGCCGCGGCCGTCGTCGATGCAGGCGATGAAGTCGGGGATGTAGTTCCTCTCCTCCCCGTTCAGCGTGTAGGGGATCATAAAGCCGAGATTCTGGTTCTTCACGTAGCGGATGACCTCCGGCATGGCTTCCAGCGTCTCGGCCAGCTTCTGCTCCCAGGAGCCGGTGTCGGCCACCACGTGGGAGACGTGGCACCTGTCGGCGCGGGTGGCGAAGACGGGCCGGGTGGTGTCGAAGTCCACGTATTGGGTGGAACCGACGGTGTCATAAGGGCGCAGGATGGGCTTGAGCGCCGCCGTACCGTCGGTGGCAGCGACGATGGCTTTGTAGATGCGGTCAGCAGCGTCGTGGGCGAACTCGATCAGCAGCAGCAGTTGGGGGAAGGTGTTGTCCTTCAGGGTGACACATTCGCTGAGCCAGCGTTTGGCAATGCCGAGCAGTTGGGGGAAGAGCCAGGGCTTGTCGTTGCCGTCGTCGTCGCGGAAGTATTTCTCCAGCGTGAGCCTGGCCAGCAGGAAGGCGACCTCGTTGGGACGGCGACGCTTGAGGTCGTCGAGGGTGTGGATGCTCGCTTCCCCGACGATCGGTGCATTCTCGGTCCTGGTCGGGATGTCGGCCGTGGAGAGCGACAGGTGCGATTCGGCAGTGAACGTGGCGCTCAGCCGCTCGCCGGCCACGTCGTAGCGGTAGCCCAGAAGGCGGGGGAATACGATCTCGCAGGCGAGGCGGCCTTCGAGGGCGCGGACGCGGGTCGGCAGCGGTCCGGGTTTGGGGGTTTTGGTAGCGCCACTACAGGGGATGAAGGAGAAGGGCACGCCGTAGACCTCGGCATATTCCGGGTCGAAGTGCCCCGTCGCGTTGGCGGCGTAGCTCATCCGCCGCAGGGCGCGGCCGACGACCTGCTCGCAGAGCAGTTGCGTGCCGAAGGCCCGCACGCCCAGGACGTGGGTGACGGTGTTGGCGTCCCAGCCTTCAGTGAGCATGGAGACGCTGACCACGCACTTGACGTGTTCGCCGAGCTTGCCGGCTTTACCAACCGTGTTCATCACCTCGCGTAGCAGGTCTTCATCGGTGAGGTCCTCGGCGTCGCGGCCCGGAAAGCGGGCGCGGTAGTCGGCCTTGAACTCGTCAATCTCTCGCGCGGCGATCTGCTTGAAGTCGTCGCGCATCGAGCCACCGGATTCAAGTTGCTGGCTATCGACCAGGATGGTGTTGGGGCGATGGAGCCAGCCGCCGTTGCCATCGTCATTGCGAAAAATCGGTAGTTGCCCTGCCTGGACGATGGTGTGCTCGCCGATCTGCTTTTCCCAGCCGGCGATGAAGTCGAAGACGAGCTTGGAGACGTTGGTGTTGTTGCAGACGACGATGAAGACGGGCGGCGTGATGCCGCGGGCGAGCGCCTCCGCGTTCTGCTCCCAGAGGCGGAAGTACTGCTCGTAATTGCCGTACAGGCTGAGCAGTGCCCCTTGCAGCTCCACGGGGAGCTTTGGTTCGCCGTCTACCGCATCGGTCTTGCGCCCTTTTCTGGGCAGGTCCTCGCGGATGCGCAGCCAGAGGTCGCGGTAGGTCGGCTGCTCGCCGGTCATCGAGTCGTCGGCGACCGGCACGCGCGGCACTTTGACGATGCCGGCTTCGATGGCGTCGATGAGCGAGAAGTCAGAAGCTACCCACGGGAAGAGCGTGCCTTCCGGGTAGCCGGAACCACGCAGGAAGAACGGCGTCGCCGAGAGGTCGTAGAACGCCTTCACGCCGATCTTGGCTTTTACTGCCTCGACGCCGGAGATCCAGATGCGCGCCTCTTCCTCGCGGCTCTTGGCCTCCAGCCGCTCGTCGCCGGTCAGCCGGTCGTCCTCAGCGTCGGGGCGACGACGGTAGCAGTGGTGGGCCTCGTCGTTGAGCACGATGATGCCCTTTTTTGTGCCCAGCTCGCGGCAGACCCGGCGCACCATCTGGTCGGGGGTCTCCGTGAACGGGCTGGGCTGCCCATCGGCGAGGATCGACTTGGTGAGCTTGCCGGCTGCTACTTTCTCGCGAAGTTGGAAAGCATGGTAGTTGGTGATGACGATCCTGGCCTGGCCGAGTTCTTCCTGCAACTGGGCCGGAACGACGTCGCGCTGGCGGTAGTAGTTCTCGGGGTCGTTGGGCAGCAGCACCCGCAGCCGGTCGCGGATGGTGATGCCCGGCGTCACGATCAGGAAAGTGTCCGAGAAGCGGGCATCCTGCGGGTTGGCGCTTTTGTTGAGCGTGTGCCAGGCGATGAGCATGGCCATGACGACGGTCTTGCCGGAGCCGGTTGCCATCTTGAACGCCGTGCGCGGCAGGCCGGGGTTTGCGGTGTCGTTCGCCTCGCGGATCGCATTCTCGATCCAGGCATCGCCATATTTCCTGGCCGCCTCGGTCATGTAGATCACGGTTTCCAGGGCCTCGTTTTGGCAGAAAAAGAGCTTCTTCTCGCGGTCGGCAGCGGTCCAGTAGGCCAGCAGGCGCGCGGTCGTCGGTGTCACGCCAAGGTAGCCGCCTGTGCGCCACATGGCGACACGGCGGCGAATGTCGTTGACGAGCTTGTTTTCCTCGATGCGGTCCAGCGTCCACTCGGTGTCGAAGGAGAGTTGCGACGATCCCTTTTTCTTCGGCTTGGCGATGGGGACGAAGTACGAGCTGGTCCGGCGACCGTCCACGATCTCGTTGGTGATACCTTCGTCCGAAAAGCGAAAGTGGCGGGTCGGCTCGTCGAACGGCGAGTTGATGATGGGGTTCTCGATGACGACGCCGGGCATACGCTCCTCGGTCTGCTCTTCCTCGCCGGCTTCCGCTGCCCAGTGTAGCAATCGGACAAGCGTCCGTCAAAGGTGGCTTGGAAGGGGGGTACCCTACAGGGCCGCGACTGCGGTCTGCGGCCAAGCGACAGGGGCGACTGCGGTCGCCTGCGCCGTGATGCTTGATGCCACACGCGACCGCAGTCGCCCCGGTAACTTGGCCGGGGGTGCCCTCTGGGCCCGCAGTCGCGGCCCTGTACTTCGGGGTACCGCGATGCTCGCTTGCTACATCCTACTTTCCACTCCACTCACTGTAGGGTATTCTGCGCTGGAGTTCGCCGCGCCTTATAGGGGTACCCACAGCAAGTGAATGGAGACGGTTTGTGCCGAAGAACGCCAAGAGGGTAGTTCCACGGGCGATACGGCAACCCGAAATTCCCGCTGCGACGATTGCGGAGTTGGTAGGGCGACTGTGTGACCTGCCGGCCAGCGCCGACTCGGACGACCTGGTGGCAGCCATCGGCGAGCACGTCGCGGCGGTTCCGGCGGCAGCGCGTGAACTGGGTCGCGTGGGGGATGACCCTGCCATTGCCGCGCTGGAGGCCCTCCTGGACTTGCCTGCCTTTGCCTTGCCGGCGGTCGAGGCGCTCGGACACGTTCGGGACGAGGTGGCTGTGCGATTGCTCGAGCAGGTGGCGGCTGTACCGTCCAGCAAGGAGGTCGGAAAAGCGGCTCGGCGGGCGCTCCACGCCCTTGCCAGCGTCGGACTCAGTGTTGAGGCGCCGCGTCTCGACCCGGACAGTGCAGTCTTCCAACCGCTGTCCACAGACGGCGTGGCCTGGAGCGGCGCCCTCATCAGCCCGATCGACGGCGAGGGTAGCCGTTCGCTCCTAGTGGGCCAGAAGCGCCTCCCCACCGGCGCGGCCTCGGCCATTGCCGTATTGAGTGAGACGCTCGGTATGCCCTTCTTCCAGGTATCACCGCAGACGCACCGCCAGCTCGACAAGGAGTGGCAGATCTTTCTGGGCGAGCGCCCGGACACGTTGGCGCAAGAGATCCCGTTTGACTATGCGCAGTGGCTTCTGGCCGAAGCAGCACAACTGACTGCGTACGTCGGCAACCCTCTTTCCGAAGACTACACAGCCTGGCTTGAGTTCGCGGGTAGGCACCCGGCCGACGTTTCCCCGGCGTTTATCTATGCCGAGGTTGGTGTTGACGCGGAAACGCCGCCGGTTGTCAGTTCAGGGCAGGCCGCATCGCTGCTTGACGAGATAGAGCTTGCGCCCTGGTCCCTGCCGATTGATGCTGTGTCCAGTTACTCCGACGAGCTCGTCCTTGCCCGCAATTCACCAATCATCCTCAGCGAAGCGGCAGAGGTGAGCCGGGAGTACCAGATCGGCGCGCGTGCTGCCGACCACTACTTCACCAGCGAGCAGCGCCAGGGATACCGCCGCCGGCTGGAGGAAACTGCCCTCCTGCTCCACCGGAGCGACCGCACCGCCCAGGCGCAGGCGGCGCTGGCGTCCGCCATCGCTCTGGGCGACGCCTCCTTGCCGCCCTCGGAAATTCCCTTCGCTGTGACCCTGGCGCTGCGCACGCTGGAGGTCGGCGCCGTGCTGGCGGCTCCAACACGCGAGGTTGCAGTAGAGCCTGGCGAAATACTGCCTGGCGCCAGCGGAATTCCCGTCAGTCGCTAGTTGCTGCATCCGACACGTCTCGGTCAGTTCGTAGCGCACGCCCGGCGCACTAAAACGTTGTCTCCAGCGTCTGGGTCTGGCCGCTGTCGGCAGCCTCGGCGGCCTTCACCATGATCTCCAGGCTATGGCGCGCGAGCGTGCCGCTCGGGATCGGCTGGCGATTGTTGCGGATGCAGTCCACGAAGTGGCCCAGACTGGTCAGCCGGGAATCACGGAACTCCGGACCACCACTTGTCGAGCCGAGGAGGGCCTGGTGGCCGGAGAGGTGCGTCGGTATCTCCCACTGCATCCCAGCCTCCCGTGCGCCGGGGCGCTCCAGAACGCCGCCAGCGGCGAAGCGCATATAGCCGGCTTGCGGCGAGTTGACCAGGATGGTCCCCTGAGAGCCGTAGACCTCCAACGAAGGCGACTGCTGCGCCACTGTGCAATAGTTGGTGATGACGCTCGCTAGCGCCCCGTTACGCATTTGCAAGGTCAACAAGGCGTTGTCGACGATGTCTGGACGCAGCAGCGCGTTGTTGATCAGGCGTTCCTCCACGCTGCGGGTATAGATGGCGGTGACGCGCGCCGCCGGCCCCGCAACTCCCAGCACCCAGGTCAGCGCGTGGACCCCCATGTCGAAGATGACGCTGCCACCGTGCTCCCGGAAATAGAACCAGGGTCGGTCGGGTGGACCGGCATGGGATGACCGCGAGACGATGAGGCAGGGCTGGCCAATGCGACCGTCGGCGATGTCCCGCCGTACCTGCGCGGCATACGGGTGCATCACGTGCGGCGGCTCGCACTGTAGGATGACGTGGCGTCGCTCCGCCTCGGCGATGAGCAGGTCGGCCTCGGCCAGATTGGTCGCCATCGGCTTCTGCAACAGTACATGTTTGCCCGCACGAAGGGCCGCCAGTCCCAGCTCGGCGTGTGTGCCTATCGTGGTGGCGACGATCACCGCGCTCAGTCCGGGATGATCCAGTAGCGCGCGATGGTCGGCGTAGGCCACGGCGCCGGTGACGGCAGCTAATTCCTGGGCCTTCTCCGGCACGGCGTCGGCAATGGCGACGAGGCGCACTCCTTCGGGCGCCAGCCCGCGCGCTGCGCCGACGTACATGCCGCGGGCGATCGCGCCCGCCCCAATCAGTCCAATGTCTAACGGTGCTACCACGCCGGCGGCCTCTCTGCGTTGCGTCCCGGCGCGGACTTGCCAAATAATCGCCGATGACCAAGTGTACGCCTGCTCATTGCCGCTGGCAACCGCCGCGGCGCGCAAACTGCTAGAATCGAGCAACGAATGGGAGGGTTTGGCACATGGCAAGCAGTCCGGCGATCTTTAAGGAGTACGATGTCCGCGGAACCTATCCTGACCAACTGAACGACGACGGGGCCTATGCAGTGGCGCGCGCCTTCGTCGCCCAGTTGGCTGTGACCCAGGTCGCGGTCGGCCGCGACATGCGGCTCTCGTCACCCTCCATCGCGGCAGCAGTGATTCGCGGCGTTGTTGACCAGGGCGCCGAGGCTGTCGATCTGGGCATGACCAGTTCGGACGAACTGTACTTTGCCGTGGGTCACTACGGCTACCAGTCCGGCGTGATGATCACCGCCTCCCACAATCCCGGCAATTACAACGGCCTGAAGTTCTGCCTGAAGGATGCAGTGCCGGTCAGCAGCCAGACAGGGCTGAACCAGGTGCGCGACATGGTGATCGGCAACACGATCCCGGACGGTCGGACCAAAGGCAAGGTCACGAAGGTCGATCCCTTTGCCGGCTATATCGAGCGCATGCATACCTTCGTCCAGAAGGGCGACCTGAAGCCGCTGCGCGTGGTCGTGGATGCCGGCAACGGCATGGCCGGCATGATCATCCCGGCAGTGTTCAAGGGGCTGCCTGTCGAGATCATTCCCCTCTACTTCGAACTGGACGGCCACTTTCCCCACCACCCGGCGAGCCCGATCGAGCCACAGAACATGGTTGACCTGCAGCGCGCCGTGCTGGAACACGAGGCCGACCTCGGCGCTGCCTTCGATGGTGACGCCGACCGCATGTTCCTGGTGGACGAAAAGGGCAACCTGATGGACGGCAGCATCGTCGTGCTGCTTGTCGCCCGCAGCCTGCTGCGCAAGAACCCCGGCGCGACTATCCTGTACAACCTGATCTGCTCGCGCAGCGTGCCGGAGTTGATCGAACGGGAAGGCGGCCGCGCCGTGCGCACGCGCGTGGGCCACTCCTTCATCAAGGCCCAGATGCGCGCCGAGAACGCCATCTTCGGCGGTGAACACTCCGGCCACTTCTACTACCGCGACTTCTATTTTGCGGATTCGGGCGTGATCAGCCTGCTTGTCTGCCTGGAAATCCTCTCTGTGGAGAACAAGGCGCTCTCCGAGGTCGCTGCAGCCCTGGACCGCCGTTGCCGCAGCGGCGAACTCAACTCGCACGTCAAGGACATCCCGGCCAAGCTGGCGGAACTGCAACAGCGCTACGTCGACGGCGCAATCGACCACCTGGACGGCATCACCGTGCAGTACGAACAGTGGTGGTTCAACGTGCGCGCCTCCAACACCGAGCCGTTGCTGCGCCTGAACGTCGAGGCGAACTCCTGTAGCCTCATGGAGCAGAAACGCGACGAACTGCTCGGTGTGATCAGGAGCTAGCGTGCAATTCGCCCGGCAGGCCCGGCGCCTTTGCATTCTCGCGGAAGGCGCCTTCGACCCAGACACCGCCAAGACCGGCACCGGCGTGATCCGTTACGGTCAGCGTCAGGTGGTCGCGGTCATCGATAGCGAGCACGCCGGGCAGGACGTAGCGGACATCATCGGAGCAGGCCGGGGCATTCCGGTCGTGTGCGACATCACTGCTGCGCTGGCGTTCCGGCCGGATGCCTTGTTGATCGGCATCGCACCGCGCGGTGGACGGATGCCGGAGGAGTGGCGCTGGCAGTTACGGTCAGCCATTACGCACGGCCTCGCGATTATCAACGGGCTGCATGTCCTCCTGCGTGATGATCTGGAACTCGTGGACCTGGCCCGCCAACACGACGCCGATCTCTGGGACGTCCGCGTACCCTCACCAGACGAGGCAGTGGCCACCTGGATGCCGCATCGCGCCGGCAGTCACATCATCCTGTTCGTGGGCAGCGACTGCAGCGTCGGCAAGATGACGGCGGCGCTGGAGCTGGACCGGGCGGCCCGCGCCCGCGGCTGGTCGTCCAGGTTCGTAGCGACCGGGCAGACCGGCATCATCATCGCCGGCGATGGCGTGCCGTTGGACCGCGTCATTGGTGACTTCATGCCCGGCGCGGTGGAGCGCCAGGTGCTGGCCGCGACAGCGGGGCATGACTGGGTCTGGGTGGAGGGTCAGGGGTCGCTGCTCCATCCCGGCTATTCCCCAGTCACCCTGGCGCTGGTCCACGGCTCGCGTCCTGATGCCATGATCCTGGTCCACAAGCCGGACCGGCTGCTCGTGCGTGGTTACGACCTTCCGGTGCCGCCGTTGGCGGAACTCGTTCGAGTCTATGAAACGGCGGCCGCCTGGGTACGGCCGGCAGCCGTTTGCGCCATCGTCCTCAACACCTTTGGCCTCGATGAAGCTGCGGCGCGCCGCGCGCTGGCCGACGCCGAAGATTCGACGGGCCTGACTGCCGACGACCCGGTGCGCTTCGGACCGGCGGGAATTCTGGACGCCGTTGCCGGCGCGGTAACACCGAAGGGGGCCAGCAAGGAATGACGCCATTGCAGCTCACACAGGAGACGCTCGAACTGCACTTGCGCGAGCCGTTCCGCATCAGCCGCGGCGTGCAGACGGTGGCCCGGCCGGTGCTGGCGCACCTCTCCGACGGAGAGCTCGATGGTGTCGGCGAAGCCGCTCCCTCGAGCTTTTACGGCGAGACCGGCGACACCGTTCGTGCCTGCCTCAAACTATTCGGCGACCTGTTAGGCGACGATCCCCTGGCAGTGCAGACCATCACCGAGGCGCTGGAGAGTCGTATCCGTCTCAACCCTGCGGCAAAAGCCGCCGTGGAGTGTGCGCTACACGACCTGATCGGCCAGCGCCTGGGCATCCCGGTCTACCAGTTATTCGGTCTGGATGCGACCCGCACGCCACAGACATCGTTCACCATCGGCATCGCCGACCCCGAAGAGATGGCGCGCAAGGCCCTGGCAGCGGCAAACTACCCCATCCTCAAGGTGAAGGTCGGCGCCGCCGACGATGTGGCGCGGCTGCGCGCCATCCGGTCGGTGCGCCCGGAAGCGCGCATTCGAGTAGATGCTAATGCCGGCTGGTCGACGCCACGCACAGCGGCCGCGGCCATTGAGCGCCTGGCCGCGTTTGACCTAGAATTCGTCGAGCAACCCATGCCCCCGGGCGACCCGGACGATCTCCGCTGGTTACGCCAGCACTCGCCGCTACCGATCTTCGCCGACGAGAGTTGCGTCACTGCCGCCGATGTCCACCGCCTCAGCGGCGCTGTCGACGGCATCGTCGTTAAGCTCGCCAAGTGCGGCGGACTGCGTGCAGCGCTGCTGCAGATTCAGGCTGCCCACTTGCACGGCATGCAGGTGATGATCGGCTGCATGATCGAGAGTTCTGTCGGCATTACCGCCGCCGCCCATCTGACGCCGCTGGTCGAATACGCCGACCTCGATGGCAACCTGCTGGTGAGTGATGATCCGTATCAAGGGGTAACAGTGGAGGGTGGTAAGCTCGTGCTGCCGACGGGGCCTGGCCTTGGTGTGGAGCGGTTGTTATCGCCGACGGGCGTACAGGTGGGCGACATGGGAGGCGAGACGCCGTAGGCGGTGGCGATAGCAACGCGCTCCTTCGCCGTTCGCCGGACCTTGTAATAATCGAACAAATGTCCTATTCTACGCGTTGGCAGGACGCAAATCGCGGGAGGAGTAGGTGTGACAGCCGTGATGGATGGGGTACCGATCGCCGACGCGGTGCCGGAGCTGCAGACCGCGACGCAGGGGGGCACGCCAGCCAGTCGGACGCGACTGCATTGGCCTTTGCCAGAGGCACAGTTGTGGTACCGCAGCACGGCTTGGCGTCAGAGGGGCGCCTCCTCACTGTGCAGGTCGTCGAGGATGTCGCGCATGCGCAGCGTGAAGCCTGGCAGAATGTCGTCGCCGCTGAGCGACTCATCCGGTCCCACGATCATCCCTGTGTTGCCGCGGTAGACGGTGGTTACGCCGCTGTCTGGATCGACATACCAGAGCAACCTTACGCCGGCGCGTAGCCAATCCCGAACCTTCTCCTGCACCTCGCCGGCACGATCAGAAGGGGAAAGGACTTCGATAACCAGGTCGGGCACAACATCGGTTGCCGGGGCGTGTTGATCCTTTGGCAAGCGGCCACGGGCAAAAAAGGCGATGTCGCCGCCGCGGGCATCGAAGCGGCTCCCGAGAATGCGCACCAGGGCATCCGCAAGGGCGACAGAGCCAAGGCGACGCGGACGCACGAACATGTTCAGGACGTAAGCCAGAGCGTTTATCACGAGTCCATGCCGGAGGTCCGCCACATCCCACTCCACGATCTGCCCGTCGACCAGTTCGCGGAGCCGACCGTCGTCGGGGAACTGGGATATGTCGTCGATAGTGTAACGCTTGCTCGCTATTGCTGCCATCACCTATGTTCCTTTGCCGTTTCGCCAAAGCGCGGGCCAGTGTCGCCAGTGTACGGTGTAACGACCGATGCATGACAACCGAACGCGGCGACCTGAAGCAACCCGCCGCGCACGCCGGGTATACCTGACGCCCCTTTCGCCCAGCCTGGATTGGACAACCGGCGACATGGGGTACTATGTTCGTAATGGAAACTTCATCAGTCAATGTGCGTCCCCCCGAGCATAATCGGCGTCTGAGCACCTTACCTCACCCTGGGGCTGAGTCTTTGCCGCTCGCCTTCGCTGTCGTCCTGCTCCTTGCCGCCGCCGTTGCGCAGTTTGTGTTCGGCCCGACGGCCAGCCCCGGCTTCGCCTATCTGGCGGTGGTCCTGACGCTTGGCGCCATCGGGGCGTTTCTGGCCGCTGGATTGAAGGCATAATTTCTCACTATGGCGATCATTTTAAAGACTCCCTCGGAGATGGCGACCATGCGCGAAGCCGGCCGCATCGTCGCCAACACGCTGATCATGATGCGAGACCTGATCAAGCCGGGCGTGACGACGGCGGACCTCGACGCCAAAGCCGATGCCTTCATACGCCGGCACAATGCCAAGCCCTCGTTCAAAGGGTACAACGCCTTCCCGGCCAGTATCTGTGTCGCGGTCAACGATCAGGTCGTCCACGGCATACCCGGATCGCAGCGCCTGCAAGAGGGTGACATTATCACCATCGACATCGGGGCCAACTATCGCGGACTGCACGGTGACGCCGCCATGTCCTATCCCGTGGGGAAAATCTCGGCGGAGGCCCAGCGCCTGCTGGATGTCTGCCAGGCCGCCTTGCGGATTGGCATTGAGCAGGCCAGGAGCGGACGACACCTCAGCGATATCGGCGCGGCCATCCAGCCCTACGTCGAAGGGCAGGGTTTCTCCGTCGTGCGGCAGTATTGCGGTCACGGCGTGGGGCGCCATCTCCACGAAGACCCGCAGGTGTTCCATTATGGCTCGTCCGATAAGGGGCCGGTGTTGCGGCGTGGGATGGTGCTGACGATCGAACCGATGGTCAACGCCGGCAAGCCTGACACCCGCCTGCTGGACGACAAGTGGACCGTGATCACGAGCGACGGTAGCCTCTCCGCTCAGTTTGAGCACACGGTTGCCATCACGGAAGATGGGCCGCGTTTGCTGACCTTGCCGTAGCGAGCGTACCGACCACGGCGACGTGCCCCGGCGACTGAAGTCGCGGCTACACCAAGCGAAGTCCGCCTGCGCGGACTAATAGAGCAGTCGAAGGCGGGTGCTCGCTTGCGGGCGATCGCACTCGTAGCCGGGAATGACGTCGCACAGCCCCGTCACTGTCGCCGGTGCAACGCAGCGCAGCCGTGTGCGAGCAGCCAATCATGCGCCATTTGGCGCAGTTCGCCCTGGCGCTGGGCTATTGCCGTGGCAAAACGCCGGTCTTCCTCGCGCCGAATGTTGGTTGAGCGCTGCGCTGAACTGCCGGGTGACGGCTGCTCAACATCGGCCCGTAACACCAGCACATCTTGCGGGGGCAATACGGTGGCCAAGCGCACGGTGGCCGCACGGAGGCCGGGATCTATGGCCAACCCGGAGGCGTCCTGAGCAGTAAGGTTGGCGACGGTAACGATGCCGGAACCGCGCCGTCGCCCGACCAGGAGCCGCGTCAGACAGTCGTTGTCAAACCAGTCAGGCACTGCCAACGACAGATCGAAATGGGCTTTGCCGACGTAGCGCCAGCGCTGTGGCCGCGCAGCGCCCGCGGCCGGGTCAGGCACGCCGCGATAATCGTCGGGTCCCGACCGTGGGCCACTATTGGCATCAAGCCAC
Source organism: Chloroflexota bacterium (assembly GCA_036734945.1). Classification (GTDB taxonomy): domain Bacteria; phylum Chloroflexota; class UBA4733; order UBA4733; family UBA4733; genus UBA4733. The sequence continues at coordinate 15,526 of DAIMXP010000047.1, read as the reverse complement.
GCCAACATGTCGGCGTCGGAGAGCAGTTGAACCTGAGCCAGGGGTAGGGAACCGAGCGTCGCCTCGATGCGCCGCCGGTCGGCCGCTGGTACCCCACGTAGCGTGTTCCCGCCGGTTCCCTCCAGCGTGCCGGACGTGGGGTTGAAGCGCTGGTAGCGCAACCGTGAGGCCAGGTCCACCCGGTCGTGGTGCAGGGGATCAACGTAGACCGCCCCCAGCGTCACGGCACCCGTCCGCACGTTGCGGATACCCTTCACCTGTCCGGCGCTGCGCAACAGCGTGTGGCGAAGCCCGTTGATGGGCTCTGTCAACACGCTGCTCATCGCCACCATTTGCTCAAACGGTTCCGCGTCCCGATGGTAGGAGGGGGTCCAAGGAGCGCCGATGGTTTGGAAGATGTTGGTGAGGTGAGAGGAAGGGGGGACGAGGGGATGAGGAGATGAAGGGATGAGGGGAACAAGGGAGGGGGCTGCTGGACCAGAAGCCGGACTTTCCTCATCCCCTCGTCCCCCCTTCCCCGCGTCCCCGTCCGCCTCGATCGCCGCTAACAGCTCCTGTGCTGTCGCGACGAAGAGGCGGCGGACTTCGGGGCGGGTGCATTCGGCCTGAATGGAGCGGTAGACCTCCGGCGAATGTTGGGCGAGGGAAGCGACGCGGGCGGCGAGGTACAACAGGGGCTCGAAGACAGGTGTGCGATAGGGCAGGAGCAGCGTGGGATCCTGATTGGCGCGCACGAAGGTGTAGGCGAAGCAGAGCAACGTGAAATGGGTGAGGGCCTGAACGTAACTCATGGCGGCGTCGTGCTCGCCGCCGCCGGTTGGTGTGATAAGCATGCCAAGGTTGGCCAGCCGGGAAAGCAGCCACTGCTGCCAGGGTACCTGAGGACGGCCGTCGGACGCCTCCACCGTGGCAACGACGAGGCCGGTGACATCAACGGGCATCCTACCGAAGAGCGGGTGCGTGCCCAGCACGCCAACGTCCGGGCGAAAGAGGTGACAGAGCGCGCGGACAGGCGCTTCTTTGATGGACAGGAGGTCCGCCACCAGGCTTCCGGGGCGAATCCCTGCAACGTAGGGCGCCAGGATACTGGCGAACTGTTGATCGTCACCGTAGTGAGTAGCAACGAACAACAGGTCCGTGAGGGACGACGCGGACGCGGCGTCCTCCGGTGTCAGGAGGCCCACCAGTTTGCTGATGTCGTGGAACCGCTGCAGGCGCTGCACCACGGCAGCGACGTCGCCGTCAAGGTCGCCGCCTGTGGGCCAGGGTGTTCCTGCACTCGGCAGCCGGGCCAGCAGCCAGGCCGGCGCGGCGCGGACTTCCCGCCCAGTCAGGGGCGGTTTTCCTTCAGGCTGCCGACCACCGGCAACCAGCCGAACATCGAAGCCTTGGCGGACCATTACTGCACCGAGTCGTTCCGCCAGGGGCGCCAGCGCAACGCCGGTGGCGCCGCCGCTACTGGTAGCAAACCGATCGACCAGCAAACACACGTTGACGTGTGGCAGCAACAACTCCGCGAAGAGCGAACCCATCGCGCCGGCGCCGCCTGCCACGGCCAGCACCGGCGCTCGTTCCGAGTCTTGCAGGTCGCTCACACGTGCGCGGGCTCGTGGTCCCGCCGATGCGCTGCCGCTTCCTTGACCTGCTCTGCAGTGTGCGCCGGTACTTCTTCGTAGTGGGAGAAGCTCGTGCTGAAGGCGCCGCGGCCCTGGGTGATGGAGCGCAAGTCGATGGCGTAACGCAGCATCTCGGCTTGCGGCGCTTGCGCCTTGATGCGCTGCAAACCGGTCCCGGTCGGTTCCATCCCTTCAATGCGCGCTCGTTTGGTGTTGAGGTCACTCATCACGTCGCCCATGCTGCCTTCGGGGACGGTGATCGTGACGTTGAGAATAGGCTCCAGAATCACCGGACGCGCCTGTTCGGCTGCCTTGCGGACGGCGATGCCGGCCGCCAACTTGAACGCCATTTCCGAGGAATCGACTTGATGGTACGAGCCATCGTAGAGGATGGCGCGAATGTCGACAACCCGGTTGCCGCTGACCAGGCCTTCTGCCAGCGTCTCCTGGATACCCTTGTCGACCGCCGGGATGAAGTTGCGCGGCACCGAGCCTCCGACCACACGGTCGACGAACTGATAGCCGGCGCCGGTCTCCGCCGGTTCCAAGGCGATCCAGACGTCCCCAAACTGGCCATGTCCACCGGTTTGCTTCTTGTGCTTACCCTGCGCCTTCCCGCTGCCGCGTATCGTCTCGCGGTACGGCACACGCGGCACGTCCAGCACGAGTTCCAGCTTGTACTTGTTCCGCAGGCGCTCCATGGCGACTTCCAGGTGCATCTCACCCATGCCCGACAGGATCGTCTGGCCGGTGTCGCCATCCTTGTGGACCGTGATGGTGTGGTCTTCCTCCATCAGCCGACTCAGCGCCGGGCCGAGCTTGTCCAGGTCAGCCTTGGTCCGGGGCTCAACGGACACATGGAAGGCCGGTTCGGGGTAGGCAATGCCGTCCAACACGACCGGGTGGTCGCGGTGGCAGAGCGTGTCGCCGGTAGCGGTACTGCCGAGCTTATTGATGGCTCCGATATCCCCGGCCACCACGTCACCTGCAACTTCCTGATTGTGGCCGCGCACCGTCGCTACCTGGGCCACGCGTTCCTCGTGCTGGCGGCTGCTGTTCCAGACGTGCGCATCGGCGCGAAACGTTCCAGAAAACACGCGCAAATAGCTGACCTTGCCGACAAAGGGGTCGCTGGTGGTCTTGAAGATGAGCGCTGCCAGCGGCCCTTTCAGGTCGGCGCTGCCGGCTTCCTGGGGCGACGGGAGGCAATCGACGATGGCATCGAGCAGCGCACTGACGCCGATGCCTAATGACGCCGCGGTACAGACCACAGGAACAATCGTGCCATTCCTTGCGCCTTGCTTGATAACCGGCCACAACTCGTCCGCCGTGATCTCCTGGCCATCCAGGTATTTTGCCAGCAGGTCGTCGTCCAGTTCCGCGATGGCGTCGATCAGCGCCTCCCGCGCCTCAGCAACCTGGTCGGCCAACTCCGATGGCGCCTCTGCTTCCAGCACAGAGCCATCGGCGCTGAGGTAGGCCCGTTGCGACACCAGGTCGACGTAACCGCGCAGGCTGCGCTCTTGACCGATCGGCAGTTGCAGCACGACCGCCCGGCTACCGAGCAGGCTCTTGATGCCCTCGACGGCACGCACGAAGTCGGCGTGCTCGCGATCCATGCGTCCGATCACGGCAAGCATGGGCAACTGCCGCTCGCCGGCGTATTGGTTGACCAGTTCGGTACCCACTTCCACGCCGTTGACGGCGCAGACTTGCAAGATGGCCGCATCGGCGATCCGGATGGCCTGCTTGACTTCGCCCACGAAGTCCGAATAGCCGGGCGTATCCAGCAGGTTGACCTTGCAATCACGCCACGCCAACGGGCACACGCTCAGGCCGAGGGAAATCTGCCGTCGCTGCTCCTCCGGGTCGTGGTCGGAGACCGTGTTACCCTCCTCTACGCTGCCACGCCGGCTGATCGCGCCGGCCGCAAAGAGCAGGGCCTCGGTCAGCGTGGTCTTCCCGGCGCCACCGTGGGAGATGAGCGCAACATTGCGAATCTGGGCTGGCGGGTATTCCTTCATTGAACCTCCTCTACCGACAGGCAACGCGTTTCCGCGTCTCGAGTAGGCATCGGATTATACTCGCCACCAGCAACTGGGTAGCGCGGTAGTGAACTACGGCGTCGGTGTACCCCGCCGACCGCGTAGCGTTCGCGCAATCCCGCGTTGCATTGCCAGGCCAATGAGCGCCAGAGCGGCCAACGGCACGCCAAAGACCAGGAGCCAGATTGCTGCGTCCAGTGCACCTTGCCCCACAACGCCGAGCGCGGCGATGGCGCTCAGCAGCGCATGCAGGGGACTCCACGCTGTCGTTGGCGTTGGCGCGGCGGTAACCGGGGGATGGATCGTCACCACGATGGTCGAGAACGCGCTATGGGCCTTCAGGTAGTTTTCCCGGCCTTCCAGTTGGTTGATCTGGGTGTCCACGTTCGACAGCTCCCGCTGTACGGCCAGCGTGTCCGATACCTGCTGCGTCTTGCCGAGCAGTTGCAGCAACTGCGCCTGGGTGGCGCGCAGGGCCTGCAACTGGGCGTCCACATCGACGAATTGTTCGGTGACGTCCTGGCTGCTGCTCGTCTCGTTGAGGACGCGGCTGCCCAGGCCACGCAGCGCTTGCATCACGGTTGCGAAGGCAGGCGCCGGCACATTGATGGTGATCGTGGCAGTGTAGACGCCATTGCTCGACTGCAACCGCTCGTCGGCAACGTACCCTGCATCGGCGCCGGCGCTGGCAGCCGTCGCGATCTGACGCACCTGATCCACCAGCGCCGCCGGATCTTTGGCCTCCAGCTCGATCTGGCCGGACCGAATCAGCATCTGACCCGAGGCCAGGCTGGGTAAAGGGATGACCTGGTTGACCACTGCCGCGCCGCTAGCGGCCGCAGCGCCGGCCACCGGCGCACCAACAGCACGCAGTGCCGGCGCGACTGCCTGGCCCTGCGCCGCCGAGTTGGTCGGCGGCATTGCCTGGACCGCCTTGGCGTTGGCAGCGGATGACTGCGAGGCACGTGTGCCGAGCCCGCAGCCGCCGAGAGCGAGCGCTAGGAGGAGGAGAACAGCGAAGATCGAGGCGAATCGGCAAGATGAAGGCAATGGGTGCGAGGGGTGCATTGGGGCAGGACGCATGGCGAGCCACCTTTCTGGATGCTGAGGCCGGCGGTACGATACCGACGGTGTATATGCTCTGGAACGACCGCTGCAGCAGAAAGGTTCCGCCCGGTGCAGCCGTCTGACGGCGCGGCGGAAGAGCGCCTGTTGGCGCGCGCCAGGTCCGGCGATCTGGCCGCCTTCAATCGCCTGATCGAGCCGCACCAGCGCACCCTGTATACCATCGCAGTCCGCATGCTCGGCGATGACCCGTCGGCTGCTGACGTGACGCAGGAGAGCCTGCTGGCAGCCTGGCAGCATCTCGGTTCTTACCACGGCGGCAGCTTTCGCGCCTGGCTGACGCGCATCCTGGTGAACCGCTGCTATGACGTGCTGCGCACGCGCCGCCGCCGCCCGGAGCGCTCCTACGACGCCATCCTGGCCGAACAGCCCGAGACGGAGCGACTGGCAGGTGAGGCCCCCGACCCGGAGCAACTGGCGGTCAGTGGCGAGCTGGGACGTCACCTCAGCGCCGGGCTCAGCGCGCTGCCGCCGGACCAGCGCGCCATCGTCATTCTGTGTGACGTGCAAGGCTATAGCTACGCCGAGGCGGCTGAGGTGGAACACACCAACGTCGGCACTGTCAAGTCGCGGCTCAGCAGGGGGAGGGGCAGGCTGCGCGACTGGCTGGCGGAGCGTCCGGAACTCTTGCCCTCGGGCCTACGTTCTCTGTATAGCGACACAAAGGGGCGGGAGTGAGTCAGTTGCCGGACGAGCATCCCGACGCCCTCCTCGCCGATCTCACGGTGGATGGTCTGGGCCCGGACCAACGTCGCCAGGTGGAGCGACACTTGACCGGCTGTGCGCGTTGTCGCGATCGCTTGCAATCACTGCAAACGACAGCGACCTTGCTGGGCAACCTCCCGGCGCCCGAGCTACCGCGATCCTTCCTGCTGCCGCCGACCACCGCGCCACGCCGTCTCCCGCCGCGTCCCCTGCTGCCGCTCAGCTTTCTCTCCGCTGCCGCCGTGCTCTTGCTCACCCTGGGCCTCTCCCTCGCCCTGGGCCGGTCGGCATCCGGCGTCGCCACGTCCAGCTCAGTCGTCGCTCAGTCCGGGCCCTCGGGCGGCGCGCCGGCGCCGGTGCAAGGCTTTGCCGCGGCGACCACGTCGGCCGCCGCGACCACGTCGCGCACACCGCCTCTTGCGGCGGCAGGCGCGGCGCCGGCGCCACAGCCCGCTGTTGCGGCCGCGCGCGCGCAACAGGCCGCGGCCAAGGCAAGCGTCGCTACGCCCGCGCCCGTAACGAATGTCACCACCTCTGCGTCCGTAACCAACATCACCACGCCTTCGTCCGCGACGAACGCACCTACGTCTGCTCCGGAGAGACTGACACCGCCGCCACCAGGCACGGCAGCGCCGACACTACAGGCATATCAGATAGCACTGGGAGTTGGTGGCTTCGGCTGTCTGCTGGCAGCAGCGGCGGCGCTGGCGCGACGTGGTCCTCGCGTCAGGAACTGACTCCGGCAGGGACGCAGCGCCTTTGACAGCGGAGTACCCGACTGCTATTGTTCGGCCGACAGATGGCAGGCAGCAACGCCACTCGTTGGAGAGAAAGGTCCCCGATGGTTACGGTAGTCGCAGAGCAGACGATCAGCATTCCCTGGGCCTCCTGGTTCGAGGATCGTGAGTTTCCTTTGACGTTCCCTGCGGAGTGGGCGGTTGAACGGTGTGCCTCGCGCGATGGCGCCGACATTGGCGAGGACGGGATCCGGGCAGCCTTTGCGCAGCCGATTGGCGTTCCACGCCTTCGAGAGCTGGCCAGGGGCAAGAAGAGCGCCGCTATCGTCGTCGACGACCTCTCTCGCCCGACCCCCGCCCACCGCCTGCTGCCGCCGTTGTTGGACGAGTTGGCGCAGGCCGGTATCAGCCGCGAGCGTGTGGTCATCATTATTGGCGTGGCCAACCATCGCCAGTTGACGCGGGAAGAGATGGCCTGGAAGGTCGGCCAGGAGATCGTTGACACGATGTTGGTGCGCAACCACTTTTCCTGGGACGATTGCGTCGATATCGGTCAGACGAAACGCGGCACACCGGTCCACATCAATCGCCTCGTCATGGCTGCGGAGTTCAAGGTGCTGGTCGGCGGAATCACCCCGCACGGCTCGCCAGGCTTCGCCGGTGGCGCGAAGTTGCTGGCGCCCGGTGTGGCCGGCATCGCCACGGCTCGGGCACTGCACGGACCAGGCGGGCCGCGCGGAGGCGTGGCCCAGACCGTTACCGAGTTCCGGCTGGAGGTGGAGGAGTGCGCTCGTTTGGCCGGCATCGACGCTATCGTCAACGCTGTCCTGACCAGCCGGCGCGGCATCGCCCATCTAGTCGTCGGTGATGTCGTCGCCGCTCACCGCGCCGGAGTGGAGGTGGCGCGCCGCACCTACGGCACACCCGTGCCCAGCGGCGTCGATGTCTGCGTCCTGACTGCCTTTCCCAAAGACACGGAGTATGCCCAACTCAATCTGGCCTTCAACGTGTGGAACACCGCAGCGACGCCGATCGCTCACGAGCGCGGCACGGTTGTCGTCTGCACTGCCGCATCAGAGGGCGCCGGCTTCCATTCCCTTATGGGTCCCGGTATGTTCCTCGGCCAGAACTTCGATACGAGCAGCCCGCGGCGGGCAGTCGCGCCGCGCGACATGATCATCTTCTCGCCCGGCATCAACGAGCGGGACCTGTCGCCGGCGGCGCGGGAGGATGTGACGTTCTGCAACGAATGGCCCAAAGTCATCGCCACGCTGCGGGCCAAGCACGGCCACCACGCGCGAGTGGCAGTGTTCCCCTGTTCGGCGATGCAGATCGCTGAGAACGAAACGCCGTAGACGCGACCTGCGCCGCCGTTGCCACCGGCGTCAGCGGGATACGGCGCGTCCTCGACCAGCGCTCCTGACGCGCCGCCTCAGGACGCTCGACCAAGAACTTCCAGCGCGGCCACCTGGCCGGCGCCGGTATCGGCGCGTGCGCCCAGGCGCCCGAGGATCTGACCGAGCGCGTCGAGCAGCGTGAGTGCGTTTGCAGGGGTGCAGGAGGCCCCCATCAAGCCGACCCGCCACAGTTTGCCGCGGTAGGGGCCGAGGCCGCCGCCAATCTCGATGTTCCAGTCGCCAAGCAGCGCCTTGCGGACCGCCGCGTCGTCGATGCCCTCTGGGATCAGCACCGTTGTCAATTGTGGCAGGTGAAGTTCCTCCGGCACGAGCAACTTCAGTCCCATCGCCAGGATGCCCGCACGGAAGCCATCGGAGACACGGCGGTGACGTGCCCAGCGCGCCTCCAGTCCCTCCTCAATAACCACACGCAGGGCCTCGCGCAGCGCGTAGGTCAGCGTGATTGGCGCGGTGTGGTGGTACAGGCGCTCGGCCGACCAGTAACGCTCTACCAGCGGGACATCGAGGTAGAAGCTCTGTACCGGTCGTTGGCGTGCGTTGACCGCCGCGACGGCACGCTCGGAGAAACTGACCGGCGAGAGGCCGGGCAGGGCGCCAAGACACTTCTGGGAGCCGCTGTAGGCGGCGTCCACGCCCCACTCGTCCAGGCAAACTGCGCAGCCACCAAGGGATGTGACGGTGTCCAGCAACAGCAGCGCGCCGTTGTCGTGCGCGGCGGCAGCCAGCGGCGCCACCGGCTGCAATACGCCGGTGGACGTTTCCGCATGCACGGCGATCAGGACTTTGGGTTTGTGCTGCGCACAGGCCTTGCGCAGCGCCTCCGCGTCCAGCGGACGGCCCCACTCGCCCTCAACCCGGACGACGGTTGCGCCGCAGCGTTCCGCCACCTCGACCAGCCGGTTGCCGAAGTACCCGCAAACGCCGATGACGGCAACGTCGCCGGGTTCGATCAGGCTGCAGACCGCGGCCTCCATACCGGCGCTGCCCGTGCCGGCAACGGCCAGCGTTGTACGATTTGCCGTCTGGAAGGCGTACCGCAAGCCGGCCTGGACATCGTTCATCAAGCCGAGATACACAGGGTCCAGGTGGCCCAGGAGCGGCGCCAGCGCCGCCGCCAGCACGCGCGGCGAAACGTTGGCCGGGCCAGGGCCAAGCAGGAGCCGCTGGGGTGTGAAGACTTCGGCCAGTTGCGGTGGTGTCACTGGGAGCATGGTTGTTCCTTTCAGCGCATTTCTGTCAGCGGCGTGTTGAGAGCCTCGACGGCAACGACGACACGTTCCAGGTCATGGCCTCTCCAATTGGTATGCGCCCCCGCGGGCGACTTTCCAGGGCAGCGTCATCTCACCCTGCGTCTCCAGATCGCGTAACGTTTGCTGTATCAACTCGTCCTCTCTATAGCAAGCGCTCGGGTGGCTCGCCTGGACAGCCTGGGTTGATCGTAGCATCAGGGACAGCAGGAGGCGAATTTGGAAACCCTCCCTGACTGGCCCCCAGATGCCGCCCAGTTGGCACGCCAATTGCGCTTGCTAGCAGCAAGCACCATACCAGCGGCTGGTGTCGTGTGGAACCTGGCAGGCAGTGCTGTTATACTAAGGAAGACATCGCCGGTTGCCAGGATGGCCGCCGTGCCGGGTGATCCGGTGGGGCGAAGTCTAGTGTAGCGAAGGAGTCAGGACATGGCAGACGAGAAGCGAGGACCGCAGCCAGGGACGCCACAGGCTCGCCACGGCGGCCAGGCGGTCAAGGAGAAGTACGGACCGAAGTTCTACTCGGAGATCGGCAAGAAGGGCGGCGAAGCCGTCAAGCTGGGCCGCGGCCCCGAGTTCTACGCCATGATCGGCCGCAAGGGCGGCGAGGCGACGATGGAACGCCACGGACCGGAGTTCTATTCCCGCATCGGCAAAAAGGGCGGAGAGCGCGGCCGCAAGCCCTGATTGCTTGCGACAACCGATCGTTGAGTGCAACCGGACCGGGGCGGCCACAAGGACCGCCCCGGTCTACGGGGTGTGGGTTGGTTCCACCACCCGCAGGTGCAGGTCGGCCAGTTGTTGGGCGTCCACTGGTGATGGCGCGTCCATCAGTGGGTCGACGGCGCTCTGGTTCTTGGGGAAGGCGATGACCTCGCGGATGCTGGTTTCTTTGGCAAGCAGCATGATGAGGCGGTCGAGGCCGAGGGCGATGCCGCCGTGTGGCGGTGCGCCATAGTCAAAGGCTTCCAGCATGTGGCCGAATTGTGTTTGCATCTGGTCGTCGGAGAGGCCGATGGCGCGAAACACCTGCTCTTGCACCGCCCGCCGGTTGATGCGCACGCTGCCACCGCCGACCTCGGTCCCGTTCCAGATTACGTCGTACTGTTTGGCCAGCGCTTTCGTCGGATCGGTGGCGAGCAACCCAAAATCGGTATCGCGCGGCGACGAGAAGGGGTTGTGCATCGCCTGGTAGCGCCCTTCCTCGGCAACCCACTCAAACATCGGGAACTCGCGCACCCAACAGAAAGCTACCTCGTTGGGATCTGCCAGGCCCAGGCGTTCGCCTAGATCGTTGCGTAAACGGCCGAGCACACGAGCGACCATCTCTGCGCTATCGGCGACGAGCAGGACCAGGTCACCGGTCCGCGCACCGGTCTGCTCCGCAATCTCGACGACCTCTGCCTCGCGCAGAAACTTCGCCGCCGGCGAGCGCAAGCCATCCGGCGTGAAGGCCATCGTGACAAGACCCTTCGCCCCATAGCTGCGCGCACGAGCAGTCAGTTCGTCCAGTTCCCGGCGCGTGTAGCCGGCGCAGCCGGGCACACAAATGGCTTTGAGCATGCCGCCCGCGACAACGGAGTCCCGGAACACAGCGAACTCGCTGCGCGCTGCCAGCTCGGAGAGGTCGGCCAACTGCATGCCGAAGCGCAAGTCGGGACGGTCGTTGCCGTAGCGGTTCATGCTGTCGGCATAGCTGAGGCGCGGAAACGGCGCCTTACGGATACGCAGGTCCGAAAGCTCGCTCACCAGTACGATCAGCAGGTCCTCAATGAGCTTCATGATGTCGTCTTCATCGACGAAAGACATTTCTAGATCGAGCTGGGTGAACTCCGGTTGGCGGTCGGCGCGCAAGTCTTCGTCCCGGAAGCAGCGGGCAATCTGGAAGTATTTGTCCAGTCCCGCCACCATCAACAATTGCTTGAGCTGTTGCGGCGACTGCGGTAGGGCATAGAACTGGCCGGGACGCGAGCGGCTGGGTACGAGGTAATCGCGCGCCCCCTCCGGCGTGCTCTTGATGAGCATCGGCGTCTCGATTTCCAGGAAACCCAGAGCGTCAAGGTAGTCGCGGATGCGCTTGATGAGCCGATGGCGCAGGATCAGGTTGCGTTGCATGCGGGGGCGGCGCAAGTCGAGATAGCGATACTTGAGACGTACCGCCTCCTCCGGGTCAGTGTCCTCACTGGTGGAAAACGGCGGGGTAAGCGCCACATTGAGCAGCTCGGCCGCCTCGGCGACCAGCTCGATGTCGCCCGTGGCCAGGTTGGGATTGCGCGTGCCCTCCGGCCGGACACGCACTGCCCCGCGCACGGCCAGCACCGATTCGGGGCGGGCCTGGGTAGCGACGCTGTGCGCTTCCGGAGAATCAGCCGGGTTGAAAACGATCTGGGTCATCCCCTCGCGGTCGCGCAGATCAATGAAGATCAGGCCGCCGTGGTCGCGTCTCCGGTGAATCCAACCGTTGAGGACCACCGTCCGCTCGGCGTCATCCAGCCGCAAGGCGCCGCAATTCGTCGTTCGCTTCAGCATATGTCCCTCCATCACTCCGAGCGGGTCTCACTCGCGCTTCATCAACCGGGCTGCGGCCGCCGCCAGGCGACTACCGGGATCGGGCACGGCGGCGATCTCCGGCAGACCCAACACCCGTTCGGCATCGGGACGGCGGTAGCCCCAGCCAATCAGGGCCTCCACCAGTTCGTCGTCCATCGAGACGCCCGCCGGCTGGCCTGCACCTGGCGTACCCATTCGATCCTTCAACTCCAGGATCAGCCGGGCAGCGGTTCGCTTGCCGATGCCGGGCACGCGAATCAAGGCATTCTCGTCACCGGCGGCCAACTTCGAGCGCAGGTCGGATGCTGGGATTGCCGACAGCAGCGCCAGGGCCACCTTGGGTCCAACACCCTGCACCGTCAGCAGTGCCTCAAACATGAACAGTTCATCGTCCTTGTTGAAGCCGTACAGCGCCATCACGTCCTCGTGGATGTAGAGGAACGTGAGCAGGTGTACCTCAGCGCCTTGCGCCGGCATCGCCCGCACGACAGTCAAAGGCATAGCGACCTTCAGATCGAAGCCGCCGACGCCGACCACCGCATGGTCCAGACCAACTCGGCGAACCGTGCCGCGCAGGCCGACGATCATGATGGGGTCCCCGCAGCCGGCGGCTGCCGCCGGTAGCAGTGGCAAATCGCCACGGCCAAGGCGTCGGCAGTGTCGTCCGGTTTGGGTGGCTCAGAGAGGTGGAGCAACAACGTCACCATACGCTGCACCTGCGACTTTTCGGCCCTGCCGTAACCGACCACCCCGACCTTTACCTGCAGCGGCGTGTACTCGGCAATGCGGCAACCGAACTGGGCGGCGGCCAGCAGCGCCACGCCGCGCGCCTGCGCCACGCTGATGGCCGTGCGAGCGTTCTTGGCAAAGAAGAGCTCCTCAATGGCGACTTCCTGCGGGGCAAATCGCTCCAGCAGCACGGTCAGGTCCTGATGCAGGAGATGCAAGCGTTCGGCTGCGCTCCAATCGGGCGATGTCTCGATGCAGCCAAATGTCACCGTCGTCAGGTCGTTGCCGACCACGTCGACCACGCCGTAGCCCATGCGAGCCGAGCCGGGATCAATGCCAAGCACGCGCACAGGTCCACCAGTCACCCGGCCATCTTTTCGGCCACCGCATCGGGAATGATCGAGTTGGAGTAGACAGCCTGCACGTCGTCCAGCTCTTCCAGCCGGTCAACGAGGCGCAGGACCTGCTCCGCAGTGCGATCATCGAGCTCGACCTGGGTCTTGGGCACCAGCGTCTGTTCGGCGTCAGCGACGGAGATGCCCTTCGCTTCCAGGCCGCGCCGCACCGCCTCGAGGCTGTTCGGTTCCGTATAGACGACCAGCACATCGTCATCCTGCACCACGTCGTCGGCGCCGGCGTCGATAGCCTCCAGTTGTGCTTCGTCGGGGTCCTTCGAGTCGAGGGGCACGGTGATCTGCCCTTTGGCGTCGAAGATCCAGGCCACACAGCCGCTTTCACCCAGGTTGCCGCCACCGCGCGTGAAGACGCTGCGGATGTCCGAAGCGGTTCGGTTGCGATTATCGGTCAGCGCCCGAACCATAAGCGCGGTGCCGCCGGGACCGTAGCCCTCGTAGGTAATTTCCTCGTAGTTGGCGCCGCCCTCGGCGCCGCCGGCGCCGCGCTTGATGGCACGGTCGATGTTATCGATGGGCATGTTGCTCGCTCGCGCGTGCTGCACCGCCAGACGCAACCGAAAGTTGCCATCGGTATCGGCGCCGCCTTCGCGGGCAGCGACGCTAATCTCGCGGCCCAGCTTGGTGAAGAGCTGGCCGCGCCGCGCGTCGTTGACGCCCTTCTGGCGCTTGATCTGCGACCATTTGGAGTGTCCGCTCACGTCCTCGTGTCCTTTCTTTGGAGCTTGCCACGCCGTGTCTTGGGCGTGTGGCGATACCGCGCGGTCTGTGCAGGTGAGTATAGCGGGTAGGCCCGGCGCGCCGGGCCTATGCCGGCGGAGCGGCGGCCTCGACCGCCAGCATGCGCAACGTTTCGGCGTGCAATCACGCCAGAGAACGCGGCGCGAACAGCCGCTCGAACAGCGCCGGGAAGCCACGGCTGCGTTGCTGCCAACTGCTTGCAATCGCCACACGGCTCGCACCGTCGACGGCGGTGACGTGCCATTCCGTGCTGAACGACGAGCCACGGTCGTGCTCTACCAATCGGTGATCCGCAGGAGTCTCCGTTACCTGCATCTCGTAGGGCCGCCGGTGTCTGCCGACGTGCAGGACCCAGCGTACAACGGTGGCTGCCCCGCCAGCGCCAGCCTCGACGGCGAAGTCATGATAGGCGGGCGGCATGATACGTCGGCGCCGCCCTGCGTAGTCCGTGATGATCGCATAGAGGTCGTCGACCGGTCGGTCGATCTGTTGCTGCGCCTCTGCATGTAGTTGGGCCATTGGTGTTCCTCCGCAGACGATTGTAGCCGGTCGCCCCATAACCGGCGTACTGTCGTGCGGACGCCCCCGTGGTATCGTCTTTCCACATGAAACAACCTTCTGATCGCATACCGCGCCGCGTCAACCGCATTATTGCGCCCCCGACCGCCTATCGCCGTTGGGTGCAACAGGTCATCTGGGCGACGGCCTGGCTGCTCACCCGCTTGATGCGGACCGACGTCGCGGGGGATCGCCCGACAGCGCCCTGCATCATCGTCTCCAACCATCTGCACTACCTCGATATCCCCCTGGCTGGTCGCTACGCCATCGCCTTCGGTGAACACGTCCACGGGCTGGCGAAGACGGAGTTGTTCCAGATTCCGCTCATTGGCGCCGTCCTGCGCGGCATACAGGCCGTGGAAGTCCACCGCGGTAGCGCTGATCGCCGGGCGATAGAGGAGATCATTAGCTTCGCCAGACAGGAGAAAGTCTGGATCTTCCCAGAGGGCCATCGCAGCGACACGGGACGCTTGCAAGAGGGCAAGGAAGGCACCGTGCTGGTTGCCCGCAGGGCAGGCACGCCTTTGGTCCCCATGGCGATCGCCGGTACCGAGGCAGGTTTCCTGGCACTGCTCCTTCATCGTAAAACGCTCCGGATACGGATGGGGCGTCCGTTCACCTTGCCACCGGGCCTGTCGCGAAGTGAGAGCATTGCGGAGATCATGCGGCGGATTGAAGACCTCCTGCCGGCGCAGCAGCAACGCCTGCGCTGAACGATGGGGCGTAGCCGACAGCGAACCCCTAAAAGCGGCGGCGGCTCCGGGTGGCGCGATAGACGGCTTTGCGCGTCTGGCGGCGAACCTCGTACCCTGCAAAGTAACGGGGACCCCGGCTGATTGCCCGGCCCAGGTAAAAGAAGTGCAGCATTCGATAGAACCAGCGCATCGGCTACTCCGTTCAGATCGTTCCGCTGGGAGTGGTGGACCCGACGCGGCGCGAACCCCTCACCTGCACCAGGTGCATGGCGAGGAAACGATTCGACAGCCTACCAGCACGCATCATTCCCGTGGAAAGCATACCACTGACGGCATTGTGGCCCCGCCCGACCGTCTCGTCGTAGGTGGCGTCGCGCGTTCGCGCCACCAGTCGCGGTGCTGCCTCGCTGTTTGCTTCCAGGACAGGCTAGCACTACAATGGACTCGTCCGCCACTGACCAGTGGTGCAAGGAGGATGAATGAACGCCGAGGCTACGGACCCTCGCGGCTGGTACCTGCCCGACGAGGTAGGGCAACTCGCCGGAGTGTCTAGCGAGCGCATCGGGCAGTGGGCGCGCCACGGCTACATTCGTTCCTCACGTAGCGCCAGTGCGCCCCGCGTGTACAGCTTCCAGGACATCGCTGAAGCGATGATTGTGCATGAGTTGATCGACCGTCGCGTGCCCGTTCGGGATATCCGCAATGCCATCAGCAACCTTCGCCAGCGCTATGGCGACTGGCCACTTACCGTGGCTCCGCTTGCGACGACGGAGCCAGCCGGAACGTCCGGACGGCGACGCCTCGTGCTCAACGAAACACACGGCGAAGTGGAACTCAAGATCGACATTGGGAGGGGAGGCGGATCTCAGATTTTCCTGCCCACGATCAACGAACTTAGGAGCCGTCACGGAATAACTTTTACAATTGAGGGCGTCAGGGCGGGCGCG